>JBEKVQ010000020.1:0-4162 GCA_049997815.1 Minisyncoccia bacterium | reverse complement strand
ACTGTCTCTGGCTTGGGCGAGGAGCTGGGCCGGGTTCAATACCAGGACGACGGCTGTCGCGAGGACTCCCAGGATGCCTATGACGACCAGGAGCTCTATGAGGGTGAAGCTTGCTTCATTATGCATTCTTATACCCATTCTCATCTCGTGACTGAATATTAAATTTTACTGAATAATCTCAATTTCTCCTCAACCAATTTTTCCATCGCCTCAATGACTTCGGGCATCAGCTTGTAGGGTGCCACTTCATCCGGCTGTTTCTTAAAATCTTTTTCCAAATTCTTCCGCCAGGCAGCGCGAAGTTCAGTCGAGATGTGAACGACGGAAACGCCGGCATCAATTGCGGCGCGAATATCCTTATCGGTGTTTCCCGAAGCGCCGTGGAGCACGAGCGGAATGCCGACCGCTTTTTTTATGGCCCGAATTCTTTCTATATCCAACGCCGGGTCCGGCGCGTTCGCGAACATCCCGTGGATATTACCCACTGCAGGTGCCAATAAGTCCACGCCGGTCGCTTTTACGAACCGCGCGGCATCCTCCGGTTTCGTCAGATCCTCCGGCCTGATAGCCACTCCCTCGGGAATTCCTTTTCTCACTTCCGAAGCGCTTCCGATATAGCCCAGTTCACCCTCGACAAGAATATTCTTCTTCCAGAATCTCAATCCCGGTTTCGCTATTTTAACGGCCCGCTTGGTTTCCAAAATATTTTCTTCAATTGAAAATTTGCCCCCATCGAATAAAATCTCGTCAAATCCGGAACTCGCCGCATCTTTCACTTTGTCCAAGGAATGGGTATGGTCTGCGTTCAAAAAAAGCAAAAAACCTTCGTCGCCGTCAGGCGAAGGGCTGCCGTGTTCTTTGTTATAACTGTCTATCAGATCCCGAACATGATGGATTCCGATATATTCCCGCTCCCCCTCGGAAACGCCGATTATGACCGGCAAATCCAGTTTCTGCGCCGCCCGAGCAATGGCTTTGAGTTGCTCCAAATTGGAGATGTTAAAATGCCCGATGGCGGTCCTGGATTTTTCAGCTTCTTCTATAACTTGTTTTAAATTTCTCATACTTAGAATTTAATTATTCCCTTGTCGAAATTCTCCATGAGCAGTTCCTCCATTTTTTCCTCTCCGCCGGCACATTCTTCGAAGAGCTTCGTCCACATGCTCTCGCGCTGGTGGTAATTGAAGCTCTCATCCTTACCCTCCATGAACGAGACGAGAGACATCGCGTTGTCTTCCAGATCGAAACTGACCACCTCGTCGCCGCCATCCTCGAATATCCCGCCCACCCAATCCAAATTATGCCAGATGCTCAGGTCCAGATTGGCCTCGGGAGCGCGGAAGGAGGTAAGGTCGCGTTCGCCCCGCGCCCAGTGCAGCGACTCGGGATTCACGCGCGGAAGGAAAAGGCGCGGGTCCTTCGGGTCGATTTTGGCCAGATAGCGCGGCACGATGAGCCATTCGCATTTCTCCGCTTTGTAAATCTCGGGCACATCGCCCCGCAGGAGCATCTTGAATTTCTCCGCGAAGTTATCTTCCCGGGAGTATTTCCTAAAAAGCTTAGAATAGAATTCTATCTCATGGAAGTAATGCAGGAGCAAGGCGAAATCCCTCAAAAATTTCCCCGGAATATTCTCGCGGATGGGATTCAGGAAAATCACCCCGAATTCCTTCAGGTGGCTCACATTATGGTGCTTCTTGGCGACAAACTGCTCCGAGACGGTTTTCCACTCCGGTCCCAGAACCCTAATTTCGATATCCCGCTCTTCGAAATCTTTGGCCGTGAAATTCCCGTAAGCAACGTCAAAAGTCTCGTGCATCCATTCATCGGTCTCGATGAACCGGAGGGCGCTGAAAAGCTCTGTGACATCGTGTTTTTTAAGCGCCTCATCGACGCTCTTTGCGCCCAGATAAGCGAGAAGGTTGTCCGGCCTTCTTTCCTTCAATATTTCGCCTGCGAGCTCTTTCTTGAGAAAAAATCCCCGGCCACTCTTCGCAATCTTCTTCGCCAAATGGGCCGCCCTTTCGAATTCATCCCGACCCGTCCCCTTCTCCACGAAGCTCATCAAATGCTTTTCGTGCCTCAAAATCGTGTTCCTTAAAACGCTTCTTACGTGGGAAGCGGAGCGGTTCTTACTGTCCAAAACGTCCAATGTCCGGCCGATGATGCCCGCATTCCGCTCAGCCACTTTTTTAAGGATGCCGGCATGGCCGGTTCGCCTCGCCATCTCCGCCTCGAGGCGTTCCAACATCATCCCGTCCACGCCCAGTATCTTGGTTATGTCTTCCAAACCGCCATTCATATCCTTTCCGTCTTTATTTTCAAGTTTTTCCAGCGGGGATTTTCGAATCCGATTCTCGTTAAAACACCCTCGGTCGCTCCCAATTTCTCAATCGTGGCGGTGGCGTTCGCGCTCGCGAGCCGCAACGCGTGAACCACTTGTTTTTGGGTGACCCCACCGATATTCGAGGAACTGATTCCGGACATCAGAAGCCCCGCTGTAAAACCGGAGCCGAAAGCGTCGCCTGCTCCCGTCCTATCTACCAGCTTCTTCTCCTTGAATGTGCCTGCTTTATAGACGAACTTCCCATCGGAAACGGTCGCGCCCTTGTTTCCGTTCGTGACCGCGAGTATTCCGGGCATGAGCGCATCAAGTTTCTTGAAAACCTGCCGTTCTTTGGAGAATGACACGCCGGACAGAATCGCCGCTTCTTCCTCGTTCAGAACCAAAAATGAAATGTCTTTAAGATGCTTCAAAATCTCCTTGCGATGATGCTTCAGATGATAGCCACTTGGATTAAAAGCCACCGCAACTCTATTCTTTCTCGCAAGAGCCATGAATTCTCCAAAATACTTCGTTGATTCTCCCGAAAGCGACAAATACCACCACTTGGATTTAAATTGGCTCATCTCTATGTCCTCCAAGTTGAAAAGATTGGACGCACCGTGATAACCCAAGATAGTCCTTTCTCCCCCCTTCAAAAGCAGAACGGAATAGGCCGTGGCCAGTTTGTTGGTCTTTGTGAGCATGCTCGTGTCCACGCCCTCTTCGTCCAAACGACGGCGGATCTCCCGCCCGCCGGCATCGTTTCCGACTCTCCCCACGCAGGCGGTCCTGAAACCGAGCTGGCTGAAAGTTACTGAAGCATTCGCCGAGTTTCCGCCTAATGTGAAGAAAATCTTATCCACCTCCAGTTTTTCGCCGAGCGGAAGGATAAACCCTTTCTTTGAAAGTGTTTTTTTCCACGGAATCGTCTTGAATTTAGGAACCTCAAAGAACGCATCCCGTGTTACCGAACCTATGGTAATAACGTCAAACATCTATCAAATTATATAACAATTGCCCCAAGGAGTCCTGTTTTTATCCGAGATGCGCGGATTTTTAATTCCCGGCGTTATATATGGCTTGGATTTCGGCAGCGGAGAGGGCGCGGTTGTAAATGCGGACGTTGTCGATAGAACCGTAAAAAGTACGGGAGGAAGGGCCATCTGCCCCTATATCATAATTGGGAAAAGACGACGTCCTCGTCGCTGAAACCTCCTTTCCAATCACACCATTGATATAAAGTCGTAACGTACCATTACTATAAGTTGCTGCTACGTGTTGCCACTGGTTACTTGTAATGGTGCCATTGTCAGTGGAATGCCATCCTGGCGGAACGAGTGAATCGCTGTAGAGTTGAAGATTCAACTGATCTCGTCGTATGTGGAAATAGGGGCCTATGATATCACAAAGGACGCCACCGCTACATGCTTGGCTTGCATCAGGTTTTATCCACGCCATTTTAGTAAATTCTGTGGGACTAGAAACGTTAATAACTACCTGATCATCACTCCCGTTAAAAATTGCGGCATAGGCACCCGTCTTACTGCTCGCCGTCCAATGTCCTCCAGTCCCGCTCCACGTTCCCGTCGCATTATGTCCCGAGGCATCATAGGCCGTCCCTCCCGTCCCCTCATCGAACTTCCAATAGCCCACGAGAGATGGGTCGCCGTAGTCCACGGGGAGGAGGGTAAGGTTGGTCCCCACCTCGTAGAGTTCAGGGTAGGAACCGCCATCGGTGGAGGTCTTGTCGCTTCCTCCACCCATCTTCTGCTTTGATGATTCCATGAGGGTGGTGAGCTCCCAGCTTCCCCCAGGGGTGTAGGTATAGTAGTTCCC
>JBEKVQ010000019.1:0-4470 GCA_049997815.1 Minisyncoccia bacterium | reverse complement strand
GAGCAACCAGTTCAATCAAGGGGTATCCTATGAAATCCTATCCTTCACTTGCAATTCGGCCCTTCCTAATCCTGCTTTTCTTGGTTCCAACGATTACACTTGCTCAAAGCAATTTCTGGCAGGCCACCAACGGGCCGAACGACAGAGCCGTCACCTCGCTTGTCATTAACTCGAAGGGTCATCTCTTCGCGATGTGCAACTCTCTCTACCGGTCTACCGACAACGGGAACACGTGGACCAAACTCACCGGTGTCCCTTCAGGCGGGTTCTACACGCTTGCCGTCATCACAAACGACTACCTCGTCGGCGGCTCATACGGGGCTATCTATTTGTCCACCGATAACGGCGGCACATGGCTGAAACGGAAGGATGTTTATCACGGTTACAATTTTTACAGCGTCACTTCCTTCACTCTTACACCAGACAGTCTTGTTTACGCGGGCACGCAGGGAGACGGGCTCTACTTTTCGGACAACCTCGGGTACTCATGGTATGGCGGCTCCGACGTGGGAGACAATTTAGTCCACGCCCTTGCGACCAGCGCGAAGGGGTTTGTGTTCGTGGGAACCGACAGTCGGGTTTACCGCGACAATTTCAATGGGCATGTGTGGGGATGGGGATCACAACCTAACTTTGGCGATATTATCTCGCTTGCAACAACGCGAAGAGGTTACGTGTTCGCTTCGAGCATCTCCTATTGGTATGACGTCTATGGCAACCTCACAAGTTCAACAGCCAGCATCCTGCGTTCGACTGAGGATAGCGTGTTTTTCTGGCCGGTCAACAATGGCCTTCCCAACTCCACTTTCACCGGCAAATACATACTGACGTCCAATTCAGCCGGAGATGTTTTCGCTGGGAACGATTCTTCGGGTGTGTATCGCTCGGCAGACAATGGCTTGAACTGGAGAGCCGTCAACGGCGGATTGACGGATGTTCACGTGCAATCGATGGCGGTCAGTCCCGGTGGGTACATTTTTGTCGGGACTCGCGGCGGTTTGGTGTATCGCAGCAGCCAGCCTACCACAGCGATTGAGCGGACCGGATCTGAGATGCCGCTCGCATTCTCGCTCGAACAGAATTATCCGAACCCATTCAACCCTTCGACGACAATCGAATTCTCCCTTTCCCACTCTGGGCCTGTGACCGTAAAGGTGTTCAATCTCCTTGGTGAAGAAGTAGCAACGCTCGTAAATGAAGTGCGCCCTGCGGGGACCTACAGGATCGGATGGAACGCCGGTGGTTTGCCGAGTGGGGTATATTTTTATCGGTTGCAGGCAAGCAATCTAACGGAGGCGAAGAAGTTGACGTTGCTGAGATAGCAAGCTCTGGAAAACCCGTCAATCTTCAACTGATTGGCAGTGCCCTAAACTGCCAATCAGTTTGTCTTGCTCGGTTTGATCGCCTGCATTATCTTGCAGGTATGCAGAAAACCCTTGATTGTTTCTTGATTACAATCGAAGTCCATGCCAGATATACGGTGGACATTCCTGCCGAAACCAAGGAAGAAGCGATGAGGAGTGCCTATAACCGAGGCATTCCGGCCTCCAGGCTGAGCGATGTCGAAAAAGATGTTGTGAAGGTTGTCAGGATGACGGAGGACCACGGTAAGATTCGGCTTACGGCAGAGAAGTGCTGATCTATCACGTCCGGTTCAATCGGCTGGTGGTGCTTGAACAAAGGGAGATGAAGATACTCATCTTGCTCCGCAGCAGGGCGGGAATCCTTTCTTGACTCAGATGGAGAAGTTGTTTTGCTGCCTATAAGTCCTTCCGGTTCGTACCTGCTTCACTGAGTGTTATCCTGAATTCAAATGGAATGACCTTAGGACCCGCTGAATCGTATCCGGTTGTGTTCCAACCGTGCCGATGGATAATTTCATGTTTTTATACTAAACCTGTAGGGCCTTTTTGACCAAATCGGACCCGCGTAGCTAACACCTATGCGCGGGGATTTTTTTATTCTAGAACCCTCGATTTTTATTCCCCTATCCTCGAGCCAAAGGCCGCTCTTTTTGTCCGCCGATTTCCCGTTCAGTTTTTTGTCTATATGAAATAGTTTCGCGACTCTGGCGGGACCGTTTATCTCCTCCACACCGCGGATAAGAATTGCCGCTGGATATCCTTCTTTTCCCGTTACGATATTCACGAGCCAGTGCATTCCGTAAGTGAAATAAACGTACCAATGTCCGGCTGGACCGAACATTATCTTTGTCCGGGGCGTAAGTCCGCGCGAAGCATGCGATGCCCTGTCTTTTGGTCCGTCGTAGGCCTCTACTTCGGTTATCATCGCCGCGATGGTCTTACCCGAATGCTTTCTTACCAGATATTTTCCGAGCAGTTCTTTTGCCACCGTAAGCGTCGGCCGCTCAAAAAAATTTTGTTTCAGAACCCCTTTCACAAAAGTTGTTTTATCTCCCGGAGTATTTCCTGAGGAATCGGGTCGCGCAACGGTGATTTGCCAGGATAGCGCCAGGCGGTGATTATTTTTATGCTTTTGGCGTCTCCCCGCTTCGCGAGTTTATACATCGCCCAGATTTCCTGATAGCGTTTCGTGCCGGCGGGTTGCATCACCGCCACCGTCTTCGGCGCTATTCCCTCTTCGTAACGCGTGGGAAAGCGGATAATGCGCTTGACCCGCCCTTCGGAAAGGCCGTATTGGCGCATCTTCAATCGAGCATGGGCGGTCCAGAGATATTTTTCGTCGCCCGCTCCGAATTTTCTATAGAACATCTATTGCTTTCTGCCGTAGCGACCCATAAGGACGGTTTCGTCCAAGATATGCCCCCCCATCGCTTTCTCCAAATCGGATTTGGAAGAGCCGGCCGGCAGATCCAGAACGATATCCAATGCGTAGGCCTTGAACATATACCGATGTGGCGCGTTCCCCCGCGGCGGGCACGGACCGCTGTATTTTTGCTTATTGAAACTTGTCGTACCCTGCACTGCGCCGAATGGAATATTGTCTTCGGATACATACTGCGTTTTCGGTTCAATGTTCCAAACGAGCCAATGAACCCAAACGACGCCGCCCGTGGCGTCCGGGTCGTCCACTATGAGCGCCAGGCTTTTCGCGTTTTCCGGAATGTTCCGGATCTCCAAAAGCGGATTGACGTTATCTCCGTCGCATGTATTTTTGGCTGGGATGGTCTCCCCCTCCTTAAAGGCCGAACTTTTTAAGATTAAATTGCCCATTGTTTTATCCGGTGTTTTTTGATTAAGAAAAACGACTGATAATATAATAGCTGAAATTGCCAATATGACCAGCCAGGGCCTATAATTCATTACTATTTATTATAATCGTTATAATGATATAAACTTAGGGAAAGGCCATGACTAATCTAGCTATCTATCGCAAGTATAGGCCGGCCAGTTTTGAGGATGTCGTCGGGCAGGAGATCATCGTTCAAATTCTCCGGGAGGCGGCCCGCCAAGACAAGCTTGCCCATGCGTATCTCTTCGCGGGTCCCCGCGGTACGGGAAAGACCACGACTGCGCGCCTCATCGCCAAAATCGCGAACTGCGAAAAACGGAACAAGGACGAAAAGTTCAAAGCCAAGGGCGAACCATGTAACGATTGCGCGACCTGCCGGGCAATCGACGACGGCCAAAGTTTGGACGTTATCGAGATAGATGCGGCCTCGAACCGCGGCATCGATGAGATAAGGAACCTGAAAGAGAGTGTTCGCGTCTCCCCCACTTCAAGCCGATTCAAGGTCTTCATCGTCGACGAGGCGCATATGCTCACGAAAGATGCCTGGAACGCGCTTTTGAAAACTCTTGAGGAACCGCCGGCCTACGTCATCATCATTCTCGCCACGACCGAGATAGAAAAAGTTCCGGCGACCATCAGTTCCAGAACCCAGAAGTTCCATTTCAAGCGCGCCACGCGCGAACAGATAGTTCAGAAGTTGAATAAAATAGTTAAGGAAGAAAAGATAAACATCGACCGCGAAGCGCTCGATTTGGTAGCTTCGTCCGCCGAAGGCAGCTTCCGGGATGCCGAATCGCTTTTGGACCAGCTCATTTCTTTCGGAAACAACAAGAACATCACGCTTGCCGAAGTGGAAAGCATGATAGGAAAAGTCGGATTCGATAAATTATCCGCCTTCGCTGGGTTGGTGTTGAGGGGCGAAACGGATAAGGCGCTCAAAACGCTTTCGGAGATCGAAGATGGGGGCTTCAATTTGGTTCAGTTCACGAAAGATCTTATACAGTATCTGAGGCGCGTGGTGGTCTTGAAGACCAGTCCGGATATGGAGAGTGCTTTCAGAAACGAGCTTATGGAAGACCATCTGGAGATGCTGAAATCGCACGCTGAGCTTTGGAGCGATAAAAAACACCTGGAGCTTTTAAAGGCGCTCATCAACGCTTTCGGGCAGATGCGTTACAGCCAGTTCCCGATCATTCCCTTGGAGGTAGCCCTCGTTGAGAATGCAAAACAATAACCCCACATTGTGGGGTTACGTAA
>JBEKVQ010000018.1:0-4601 GCA_049997815.1 Minisyncoccia bacterium | reverse complement strand
GATCTTGTGTTCCGTCGATGTTCCCATCTTCTTCATCTTACGGTTCGACTCATTCGGAGTGTTGTCCACCCAAATGAGGATGTCATGAGTTTCCCCGCCTTGTTTCGGCTTGAGAACGAATCTTTTCGGCCAAGATGCACTGTCCAGATTCTCGAGCGATATCTCTTTCCATAAACCGAGCGCCACACCATAACTTCTCGAACCTTTCTGCCTAACTGAACTTATAGACGACCTTTCGAAACGAAAGAAATCGTCTTCGTTCGGCTCCGCTCGAACGATGACGAACCCGGAATCGAGTTCCTTGGAATCGAGAGCTGTATTGGTCCAGATGAAATCGTCGCTGACGCCTTTGCGTGGCGAAATCACGGCGTAGACGTTAGGTGACCTGCCTCTTTCACCCCAACTGAACATTGCCTGGATTAATCGGTTCCTGAATCCGGAATCCATTATCGCCGAAAGACCAATGCCGTCCGGCCTCTCCTCTATTTCATAGAGACCGAGATTATCGTCTTTCGGAGCACAGTCTAAGCCGATTATAAGAGAAGGCACTCCAAATTCTCTTTGGGCGAGAGTTTCTTCCGCCGGAAAGGAATTTTTCCACACATCGATATAACCAAGAGCTCTCCCCATCAATCCCTTGGGGAAAATCATTGTTTCGGAGGTGGTGTGAACTTCCCACTTACCGAGTTTGAGCCTGTCGAGCCTAGGGTCCAATAGCATAAAGCCTCCTTCAAGGTGGTGGTTGGATGATATTTAGTTGGGAATGAACTTTTGTGAAGATTTTATCTCCACGCGCAAAGATCTTTTCGGGGCCCTTGCGTCTGGAGAAAAAACAACCCTCCGGTTGCGGAGGGTTGTTTTTAGCGTTCGTTAAATTCTAAACTATTGACGCCAAACCAACCCTCCTTCCGATAAGGGAAATAAGGACGAGCAAAATGGACAGGTTCGATTGGTACATTTGAATGTATTCTAACCTTTTTATTACTGAAGTTCAACCACTGCGCCGACGAGTTCCAGTTTTTTCTTCAGCTCCTCGGCATCTTCTTTCTTGAGGCCTTCCTTGATCGCCTTCGGGGCGCTATCCACTATGTCTTTAGCTTCCTTGAGGCCCAATCCGGTAACCTCCTTCACTATCTTGATGACGTTTATCTTCTGTTCGCCGCCGGACTTGAGGACGACGTTCCAGGCGGTCTTTTCCTCTCCGCCCGCGGCTCCGCCGTCGGCCGCCGGACCCGCCATGGCCATCGCGGCCGCCGAGACGCCGAACTTTTCTTCAAGAGCTTTGACGAGCTCCGAAAGTTCCAGGACCGAAAGCTTTTCAACCTCGGAGATTATTTTATCGAATTTTTCACTCATGTTTTTGTTTATTTTGGATTTGATCTGACGACCTTTTTATTGCTTCTTCGCCTTTTCGTTCATTACGAACAATAATTTCTTGATAGGAACGGTGAGCATGAACGCGAGTTGGCCCAAGAGCACTTCTCTCGTGGGTAACTGGCCGAGCTGTTTTATCTCGCTCCCTTCGAAGAATTTCTTCGCCTTCACCTCGAATCCGCCCAATATCTTGAAGATATTCTTCTTCGTGAAGGGTTTTCCGAAGTTGTAGACCGCGCCGGAGGTTTCCACGATGTCTTTCGGGGAAAACACCACGCCGGCCTGGCCTTCGAATTTCTTCGGGTCGAACTCGATGCCTTTCGCGGAGAAAGCCAGCTTCAACAGGCGTTTCTTCATTACCACCACTACTCCTCCCAGTTGGCGGATTGCCCGCCGGAAAGCGTTCAGCTCGTTCGCGGAAAGGCCCGTGAAGTCGGTAACGACGACCGTCTCGCTTTTGGCGAGGGCTTCTTCCCCTTTCTTTATGTCTTCTTTTTTCTGCGTTTTCGTTCTCATAAAAACAAAAAATCCGCGTTTTCCGCAGACACCTTAGCACAACCTTATGCCGTCTTCCTCGATAGGACCTATGCCTTTCTGCGGCTGCCTATTGTCTGTGGATTAAGGGTATGTTAGCAAAACCCGGGCGATTTTGTCAACAGCGAACCGTCAGACGATGAGTGTCTGACGGTTCTATGTTCACGATGATCTCAACTACGGCTGACAAACGAACTTCCCCTTAGATTTCTTTGGCGGTATCTTGGCGAATCTATCCAATGCCAAAGCGGTGGCTAAAAAGGAAAATACGAAGCATCCGGTTAGGGTGAGTACGACGGAAGTGGAATCGGTGACCAGCTCTATTGGGTCGGTCGGAGTCCTCATCGAGATCCTTATGGAATTGCCGATAAGTGTCCCCAATATTCCGCCAACCATCGATACTCCGGCTATCTTTAAGAAGGACCACCCCGGAAATGTCGGCTCATTCCTCCGAAATCTCGCCGATGTTACGACGATAGCGATAACGAAGGAGATAAACCATGTAAACAGAAGTTGCGGCAGAAGTTCCCAGATCACGTTCCAGCTGATCATTGTATTCCCCCTCCATGAGTGAAAGCGTTCATGAATTCTTCGCCGGTCCGGTCGGGTTTAGCGAAGAGCACTTCGGAATTGACCGGAGCGATGGCCAGGATGAAAGCTCCCCAGAAATTCGGGCAGCCGTGGATTTCCTGCATTGGAGCAGGGTGGACAAAATCCAGCCGCGGGTAATCGTCTTCGGCCCAGAGGATGTTGGTTATGTCCACTACTGCGGTCCCCACAGCTTCTTCCCCGTATCCCTGGAAATGCAGTACGACTCTCACGCTTCTCGCACCCTGCCGAATCTTTGTCGAAACGGTTCGGAGAAAATCCTGTACCGGTTTGTCGACCCAATAATCGTCTCCGAAAGAGGCTTTTAACTGTTCGAGCTTTTTTCTCCGTATCTCCATCTCCGTTACAGCCGGAACTTCTTCCCGCTGTCCGGGGCGGAGATTGCAAAGCACTTCAGTGTGCTGCTTCGCAAAATTCAGGATCTTCTCCGGTACGGGGATGAAATATACCGGAAGTTTTGAAGAGGCCATATTCCCCCCTTTCGTGGGTCTTAGCGGCGTTCTTGGTATTTTGATTTGTTCTACAGAGCTGAAAATAAAATAGCACATTAGAGTGCTATCAGTCAATCCATTAACGTGTGAGTAGGATTAAATATCCAAGTTCTTTACGGTTAAAGCGTGCGCTTGGATGAAGTTCTTGCGCGGTTCCACGAGCTCGCCCATCAGGATGTCGAAGAGCTTGTCGGCCTCGACCGCATCATCGATGTCGATTCGCTTCAAGATTCTTTTTTCCGGGTCCATGGTGGTCTCCCAAAGCTGGGGTGCGTTCATTTCGCCCAAGCCCTTATAACGCTGGACATTAATGCCCTCTCCGCCCATTTGTTTGTGGAGCTTGTCCCGCTCGGCGTCACTGTAGGCATAGTGCATCTCCTTCCCCTTCTGAAGATGGAAAAGAGGCGGCTGGGCGATATAAAGATGGCCGTTCTCGATTATCTTCGGGAAGTAGCGGTAGAAAAGCGTTAAAAGAAGGGTGCGAATGTGCGCGCCATCCACGTCCGCATCGGTCATCAGGACTATCTTGTGGTAACGGAGCTTCCCAATATCGAAGTTCTCCGATATAGCCGTTCCCAGAGCGATAACGAGCGAGCGGATCTCCTTATTCAAAAGCATCTTGTCGATGCGGGATTTTTCCACGTTCATTATCTTGCCTTTTAGGGGCAGGATGGCTTGGGTATGCCGGTCGCGGCCCTGTTTGGCGCTTCCGCCGGCAGAATCACCCTCAACAATGAAAAGTTCCGATTCTTCGGCATTTCTCGAGGAACAATCGGCGAGCTTGCCCGGCAGGGTCAGACCCTCCAGAGCTCCTTTCCGCAAAACCGTGTCCTTGGCGGCCTTGGCGGCTTTCCTGGCCTTCGCGGCCAAGAGGTTCTTCTCGATGATTTTTCTTCCGTCGCTTCCGTGCCTTTCCAAAAATTCTTTGAGCGCCTCGTTCACCACCATTTCAACCGACGTTCTCGCCTCCGGGTTACCCAAACGGGCTTTGGTTTGGCCCTCGAATTGGGGCTCGCGAAGCTTTACGGAGATTATGGAGACAAGGCCCTCCCGGATATCATCGCCGGTCAGGTTTTCTTCGCTCTCCTTCAAATACCCTTCTTTTCGGGCATAGTCGTTCAAGCTGCGCGTCATCGCCGAGCGCAGGCCGGTAAGATGCATTCCGCCATCGGGCGTATGAATGTTATTCGCGAAGCTAAGCTCTTTGGCCTCGCTGTCATTCACGTAAGTGAAGACCGCTTCAACGTCTATGTTCTCATATGTCTTATGAACATAGAACGGCTCATCCTGAAGGACTGGCTCCTCGCCGATGAGATAAGAAATGAATGATTTCAGTCCGCCGTCGAAGTAGAAACCGTAGTAGAAGACGTGCTCTTCTCGGGCATCCACGAAATTGATGCGGACTCCTTTCGTGAGATAGGCCTGCTGGCGCAGATGGTCCAAGATTTTCTTCCGGTCGTATTCTATTTTTTGGAAGATTTCCGGGTCGGCGTCAAAAATCACCTTCGTGCCGGTGCGTTTCGAAGCGCCGACTTTCTTGACCTTGAATTTCGGTTTCCCCCTTTCGTATTCCTGGGTATAGACGGCGCCGTT
>JBEKVQ010000017.1:0-8845 GCA_049997815.1 Minisyncoccia bacterium | reverse complement strand
TATTTGCTCGCTGGTAAAACGTGGTGCGTTTGCGGCAGGAGGAGAACAGGTGAGGGGCCGCAACACGGAAAATATTTATATTATCGCTGCACTAATAGGATCCATAACTTCCCCTTGCCGTCTACATGCGCGGAAAAAGGAATTAATGCCAGAATTGCCGATAAATTAGTTTGGGAGAAAATCGCAAAGCTTATGAGTTCGCCGGAGTTATTAGCCAAACAGATTAAACGCTGGTTGAGCCACCAGCAAAATGGTGGACAGGATTCAGCGGTGGCTATTGAGGGTATAAGAAACCAGATCATAAAACTAAAAGAAAAAGAGGATCGATATGAAAAGGCCTATGGCGCAGGCTTGTTTTCGATAGAAAAATTAAAAGAACACGTAAGCCCAATAAGAGACGAGCTATCTTCACTTGGAAACCAAATATCAAAAGCACAGTCAGAGAGAGGACGGTTAGACGGGGCTACATTGCCTCAACTTAATGAGATAGGGATATTTGCCAAGAAAGCGGTAAAAGGCCTCCAAAACTTGAATTTTGGGGCTAGACAGGCGATAGTTAGGAACGTCATAGAAAAAGTCGTAGGTACTCAAAAAGAATTGCAAGTTTACGGATTTATACCCGTAGAAATAAATAACAATGGCTCGTTCTGTTCTATCCATCGGTATCGTGGGACTTCCAAACGTGGGGAAATCCACACTCTTTAAGATCCTCACCAAGCAGGAGATAAATATCGCGAACTATCCCTTCGCGACCATCGACCCTAACGTGGGCGTGGTCGTCGTGCCCGACGAACGCGTGGATAAACTCACGAAACTCTCCAACTCAAAGAAAACGGTTCCGGCAGTCGTGGAGTTCTACGACATCGCTGGGCTCGTGAAGGACGCCCACCAAGGCGAGGGACTAGGCAATCAATTCTTGGCGAACATCCGAAATGTTCAGGCGATACTTCATCTCGTTCGTTGTTTCGGCCAAAGTGACATTATTCACGTGGAGGGAAGCGTGAGCCCCGTTCGCGATATAGACACTATCGAAATGGAGTTGGTTTTCAAGGATTTGGAAACGATCACGAAGCGCCTGCACTCGCTTGAAACCGAGGCGCGGAGCGGAGATAAGACGGCAACCAAGAACCTCATCGCTTTGAACGAGGTGAAAAAGAAATTGGAAAGCGGAAATCTGGCGCTGGAATTTAAAAATGAAGCAATAGTGCGTGAACTTCAGCTCCTGACCGCCAAACCGCAACTATTCCTGCTGAATGGCAAACCCGAAGAGGTGAGCGAGGAATTGAAGAAAAAAATAAGCGCGATGGGCTTTGATTTCATCATCTCCGATCTGAATTCAACCACTCTCATTCCCGAATTGATACTTGAGGCCTACAAGATCCTGAACCTGATGAGTTTTTTCACGACGGGTGAGGACGAGACGCGGGCTTGGACGATAGAGAGGGGGAGTAAGGCCCCGCAGGCGGCGGGCGTAATCCACACGGATTTCGAGAACAAGTTCATTCGAGCGGAGGTCGTGAACTGGCAAAAATTATTGGAAGCTGGCGGATGGAATCAGGCCAAACAGAAGGGCTGGCTAAGATTAGAAGGGAAAGATTATATCGTCCAAGACGGAGACGTTATGGTCATAAGACATGGTTAAATAACTATTTGTTTCCATTTTAAATATCAATTACTATAAAAGTAACGTCTTCCCGTAGCACATCGTGAATCATAGACACTCACAGAAAAGATACATATCAGGGAAGGAACGTTAAGAGTGGGTCTAGTTGTCCATGGCAGCTAGACCCAATTTATTTATTTTAAGACACGGTTAAGATCTGCGGCGTTCGGCCCACTCTCTAGATTTTTCAATGAGTTCTCTAAGAATCTTTTTCTTTCTTCCGGAATATTCCACACGATTGACCTTATCCTGATAGGCTCCCTTTTTCGCCTCCGAGTACAAATCCCGCTCTTTTGGATGAGTTCTTAAATAATCCCGAAAATAAATATGAGCCAGCGTCTTCGGATCATTTTTTTCGAGTATGTGGATGCTGACAGTACGCTCTCTCGATGGTAAATCCCGCGTGAAGTATTTTTCATTAAACTCCGTGAAAAAATCCGGTTGGTAGTTATATCCTTTAGATTCCATTTCGCGAACAATCGCATCGTCCACGTCGTTTAGGTTTTTCACGGTAATGAGAATGTCAATCTGCGGCTTCGCCCAAATACCCGGTATAGATGTCGAGCCGATATGCTCTATGCTGATAGCCTTGGTCTTAAAAACGTCGGCGAGAATTCTCTTTTCTTCTTCGAATCTGGCCACCCAATTGGGGTTATAGGGAACGACTGAATAGGGCCTGTCTTTTTTCTCCATCGCGATTTAACTTGTCTCTCTTCCCTTCAAGGAGAGGGCGAAAAGCGCCAAGGCGGCCAAGGCAAGACCGAAATCTCGGAAAGTCAGATCATCCACGCCGTAAAGGAGCAGTATAGCCACGAAATCCAAAAAAGCGAGGAACGACACTGCCGGCAAGAATATCCCCAAAAGCAGAAGAACACTCACGAGCAGTTCAAAGATGGAGTGAATCAATAGAAAAACGTTCGGAGCGATTATGCCTCCTACCCACTGAGGGATGAAGCCGACCCAGCTCGCCGGGTCGAATAGCATGTGGAGCGAGGCATAAAGAAAGGTCAAACCGAGGCCGAATCTCAATATCAGAACGGGCGACAGTTTTGGGTTTTCTTTCAAAAAAGAAAGCATTTGGAGTTAATTTATTTTGATTATATCATATAGACGTGCCCTACGAATTGAATCTGGAAAACTTCCAAGGACCGCTCCAAAAACTTCTGGAGCTCATAGAAGAAAAGCAGCTCGAGATAACCGTTGTAAACCTGGCCGATGTTACCGGCGGTTTCTTCGATTACCTGAAGAAGCTGGAAGCGGAGGGAGCGGATCATTCGCTCGTGGCCGATTTTCTGGTTATCGCCTCGAAGCTCTTGCTCATCAAATCCAAGGTGCTCCTGCCCTCGCTCCCGCTCACGGAAGAAGAGGAGCTCGATATCCGGGGTTTGGAAGGCCGGCTTAAGCTCTATCAGGAATTCAAAAAGGCCCAATTGCACGTAAAAGGCCTCTGGAACGTCTCACCCGTGATGTTCTCGCGCGAATACCTAATGACGAAGGAGGCGACGTTCTATCCGCCGAAATCGGTAACGCCGGGCATCTTGGCCAAAGCCGCAGCCAAAGTGGCGGGGGAACTGGAGAAATTCCTGAAGCCCGTCGTGGCCGTCAGAAATGAGATAATTCACCTGAAAGAGAAGATTGAGGAAATCTTGAAACGGCTTACCGAAGCGCCCGTGGGATTCAAAAAGATGCACGCCGGCCGGAGTCGGGGAGAACTGGTGGTCCTTTTTCTCGCGGTGCTCCATCTCATAAAAGATCGGCTTATTTCCGCGGACCAAGCCGGGCAATTCGACGAAATCACAATTGCAAGAAGAGAGCAGAACGCTTAAAATTCAATGGAGATGGAAGAAAAGAACAATAATACCGTGTCTGCCCTTGAGGCCTTGTTTTTTTATTACGGCGAACCACTGGATGTTAAAAAGATATCCAAACTGCTCGGGATAAAAGAAAGCGATTGTGACGCGTTAATAGAGGAGCTTTCGCTAAAACTGCGTTCCGACGAAAAAAGCGGGCTTACGCTCGTAAAGCACGGAAACTTTTTTCAGCTGGCGACGAGGCCGGAACTGGCCTGGCTCGGCCAAAAGCTCATTCAGGAAGAATTCAAAGAAGAGCTTACGCCCGCAGCTCTCGAAACGCTTTCGATAATCGCTTACCTTGGCCCGGTGCCGCGCTCAACGGTGGACTACGTCCGCGGAGTGAACTCCAGTTTCATATTGAGAAGTCTGCTCGTACGCGGCCTCGTGAATCGCGAAGTACAGGCAACGAGAAAGAACACGTTCGAATATAGGGTCAGCTTCGATTTCCTGAAACACTTGGGGTTAGAGAAGATAGAAGACCTTCCGGAATACGAAAAATACAAGAACATCTTGACGAGCTTTGAAGCAACCCAATCGTCGGAGAATCCAGAAGCGGGGGCAAGCACGGAGATGCCCGAAACGCAGTAATCCCCGAAACAAAAAATGAAGTGGCAAGTCATACTCTTGGTCTTTTTGGTCTTGGCTTCGGCGGCACTCGTGGCGCTGAAGTTTTCTTTCGGCCAGCCCGGAGAACCGGCAAACGTCGAGCCAAGAAGCCAGGTGAAAACCGCCGTCTCTGATTTGGAAAGCGAACTCAATAAAACGCCGGAAAGGGATTGGAAGATCCTGGACCCGACTGTTTCTTCCCAAGCGATTATCGTCCAGTCGCTGGACGATAATTTTCCTTTCTACCGCTTCGGCACGAGCAAATCTTGGCCGATGGCGTCTTTGACGAAACTGCTTACGGCCGTTATCACGCTCGAGAATGTCGGCTTGGATAAGAAGATAGCCGTAACGCCGGATGCGATGGCGACAGAGGGAGAAGCGGGTGATCTTCGCGAAGGGGAAATCTATACCGCCCGGGACCTTTTGAAGATAATGCTTATGATGTCGTCGAACCGCGCAGCCGCCGCCCTGGAATACTCCGTCGGCCACGACCAGTTCGTGAAGATGATGATGGACAAGGCGCGATCACTCAATATGACCCAAACCACCGTCTATGACGCTTCCGGCCTGAACGACGGAAACGTTAGTACTGCGAGCGACGTTTTCACCCTCTTGAAATACATCCTGGAGCATGACCCGGAGATATTGAACGATACCCGGCTTTCATCCCTCACGGTCCAGCCGGTGAATTCGGACCGCAGCCATACTATTACGAACATCGACCCCCTTTCATCCCGGACGGACTTTTTGGGCGGGAAAACGGGCACATCGGACGTAGCCAAACAAAATCTGGCCGCAATACTATCGTTTCGAAATCGCCGCTTGGCGGTAGTCATTCTGGGCAGCCCGGACCGGTTCAAAGAAACGGACAACCTGCTAAATTGGATCGGAAAAGCTTACGGTTTCTAAGCCGGGATTGATGATATAATAATTACAATGGAAGTTTTTGCAGCGGTTCGCATCCTCATTATCTTCGCACTCTCTTTCGTGGTGGCACTCCTCATAACGCCGATCGTCTACCGGTTCCTTCTGAAATTCAATCTAAGGAAGACGAACATCCGCGACGAAAAAAGCGCGCCCGTTTTCTACCAATTCCACAAGAACAAATCCAATACGCCCACGATGGGCGGCATCATCATCTGGGCGACCGTGCTCGGGCTTGCCGTCATATTCTTCGCTTTAGGCAATATCTTCGACGGTTTCTCGGGTTATTTTAACTTCGTGAACCGTTCGGAAACCTATCTGCCCATCGCCGCACTCTTTCTTGCCGCCGTTGTGGGCCTCGTGGACGACGTGATGGGAACTCTGAAGATCGGCCCTCATGGCGGGGGATTAAGAATGAAACATAAGCTCCTGCTTTATACCGGCGTCGCTGTTTTGGGCGCCTGGTGGTTCTATTTCCGATTGGACTGGCACACGCTTTTCATCCCTTTCATCGGCACCGTGGAACTGGGCTGGTGGTACATACCGTTCTTCATTTTTACCATCGTGGCGACGGCTTTTTCGGCGAACGAAGCAGACGGCTTAGACGGGCTTTTGGGAGGACTGATGTTCTTCGCTTTCATGGCCATCGTCGTCGTGGGCTTCGTCCTTCATCGCTATGACCTCGCGGTAATGAGCGCGTCCATTTTGGGAGCGCTTCTGGCGTTCCTTTGGTTCAATATCTACCCGGCAAAATTTTTTATGGGCGACACCGGTTCGATGTCTCTGGGCATCACCTTGGGCGTGATGGCAATGCTTACGAACACGCCGCTCCTCTTGCCGTTCTTCGGATTCATTCTGGTCGTAGAATCGCTCTCTGTCATTATCCAGCAACTGAGCAAGAGGTTCCGCGGGAAAAAAATATTCCTTTCCACCCCTATTCATCACCACTTCGAGGCGCTCGGCTGGCCCGAGAGCCAGATAACAATGAGATTTTGGATAATGAGCGCAATGTTCTCCGTCTTCGGTTTGGTTATTTTCTTTCTCTCCCGTTTCGTATAGTCCATGACGATATTGATAAAAAACGGTTTGGTCTACGACGGTACCGGCAATGCGCCGGTCAAAAGCGACGTCCTTATCCAAAACAAGAGGGTAGTTCAATTGGGAACCCATAATAAAAAGGCTGCCGACCTGACGATCGATGCGGCGGGAGCAACCGTAACACCGGGCCTCGTGGACATCAATTTCAATGCCAAGGGTAGAGCGGGCATACTCGCAAACCCCAGTCAGGAGAATTCGATACTAAGCGGCATTACCACCGTTATCGGGGGCGGCGGAGGAACATCGCTCGCTCCCATTTTGGGAAATTCACTCACCTTCATCAAGGAATGGGGGAGCGCGATAAGCACTAACCTCCACTGGCGCTCGGTCGGCGAATTCTTGGAAGTTCTCGGAAAAAGGGGGGTGGGAGTTAACTTCGGAACGCTTGTCGGATATCTCGTCATCCGGAATTTTTTCACGGGAGGAGTACCGAGAGACCTCACTCTAAGGGAGATGGAAAGCGTCAAACACGCCGTCGGCCAAGCACTCAAGGACGGCGCCTTCGGAGTGTCAGTGGATCTCTCCGCCCCTAACGCTCAAAGAATTCCGACGAGGGAAATCGTGGAGATAACCCGGGAAGCGGCAGCGGCAAAACGAGTGGTATCCATTTCTCTCCGCCATGAAGACGAGGGATTGATTGCGGCACTCCAAGAAATTCTTGAAGTCGGGAAAGCCACCGGCGCGAGCATCGAGATAAACCGTCTCCAGCCCCTGCGCGACCTCGCGGCCCTTTATGAAGAAGCGCTCAATATCATTGAGAAAGAAACCGCCCAAAGTTACGTCGGTTTCGACGTCCTGCCGGAAGCGGTAAAGATCCTTCCCATCTATTCGCTCTTGCCGCCGTGGCTCACGACTGGAGACATGGCTGAGATGGCGAGAACCTTGAACGAGAAAGGGATAAAGGAAAGAGTGTTGAAACATTTTCAAAAAATGAAGATGGATGACCTCGTGATAGCGGAAGCTCCGCAAGGCCTGAAATTTTTGGAGGGCAAAACTCTCGAGGATTTCGCCAAAAACCACGGCATGTCCAAAGCGCGAGCCCTTTTCAAACTGATGACGCTCACGAACCTAAGAGCCAAAGTACTCTCCACTCGCGTGGACAAAAAAATCTTCGAGGAATTCCTGGCCAATCAGCGTTCCATCGTATCCGCAAGTTCGGATCATAGAGCCGGCAAGTTGGGAAACGGCGGAGACTTTTTCGCTTGGGCCGAAAAGAGCGGCAAGTTACCGCTCGAAAAAGCCGTTGCCAAAATGACTGGCCTCGCCGCCGTGAAGTACGGCATCCCGAAGAGGGGATTCGTGAAAGAGGGCTTTTGGGCAGACATGGTCGTCTGGGAGGGATGGAAGCCCAAGGCCGTAATAGTGAACGGCTCTCCGGCGATGATGGACGGCATCTGTAAAAAGAAAATGGCCGGTTCAATTCTTAAAGCGAGGTAACCTCGATGTTTTCGAAATTCACCCGAAGTTCTTCGCCCGATTACGCCTTCATAATATTCCTCACGGTCCTCGTGGTCTTCGGACTTGTTATGCTCGCCAGCGCCTCCTCCGACCTTTCCCAATCAAAATTCGGCGACAGCTATTACTATCTGAAGCATCAGATACTCTTCGGCCTCTTGCCGGGACTTATTGGTTTCTTCGTCGCGTTCTTTTTCAATTATCAGATCTGGAAAAAATGGGGACTGCTTCTACTTGTCATAAGCATCGTTCTCCTGCTTTTGGTTTTCACGCCGCTGGGATTCAAGGCCTTCGGCTCGGAGCGATGGCTTAATATCGGCGGCTTCGGATTCCAACCCGGAGAATTTCTGAAAGCCACATTTCTGCTGTATATGGCGGCTTGGATGAGTAAGGGACAGAACCGAAGCAAGAGCTTCACGCAGGGGCTTTTGCCTTTTCTTATCCTCATCGCATGCGTGCTCGTGCCGCTCGTTCTCCAGCCGGCCACCACGACGGCTGTTCTCATACTTCTCGCGGCGCTCGCAATGTACTTTGCGGCCGGGGCGAAGATAAAATTCATCGTTCTGGTGGTTCTTTTGGGCGCGCTCGCAGTCATATCCCTAATACTGGTAACGCCTTACCGGATGCAGAGAATCCTCGGTTTTTTAAACCCGGACTCCGACCCGCTCGGCAAAACTTACCAAATAAACCAGACGCTCACCGCCATCGGCTCGGGCGGCATCTGGGGCGTCGGCTACGGACGTTCCACCACCAAACTGAATTATTTGCCGGAGCCGATAGGGGACTCCATATTCGCCGTTATCGGCGAAGAGCTCGGCTTCGTGGGTTCCCTGGCGCTCATAATCTTCTTTTTGCTCTTCATCTGGCGCGGGCTCGCTATCGCAAGGGCCGCCCCGGACCCATTCGGCCGCCTTCTCGGAACCGGCTTTATGGCGCTCGTCGGACTTCAGGCCTTCGTTCATATCGGCGCCAATACCGGGCTCATACCACTCACCGGCGTGCCGCTGCCGTTCATCAGCTACGGCGGAACGGCTCTCGCAGTCCTTTTGACCATGAGCGGACTCGTGGTCAATATATCGATGCGGCGCTAAAATAAGTTCACCATGAAACGAGACCCTCCGAAAGGCTTCACCCTCATAGAGCTCCTCGTCGTCATAGGTATCCTCGGCACCCTCGCGACAGCCGTCGTCCTGGTATTGAACCCGGCCCAGCTCCTCGCCCAAGCCAGAGACTCCACCCGTCTCTC
>JBEKVQ010000016.1:0-10170 GCA_049997815.1 Minisyncoccia bacterium | reverse complement strand
AATATAAGCTCACTCTGTTCGCTACACCAATCTTCACGAATGTTCTGTATTCGTGGCCATTGGTGCGGCGCGAAGCGCTGATATTAGTGTTAATTCGTGGGTCAGTGCGAAGCACTGACGGAGTGTCCGGACTTTCCTCTCTCCTAAACGAATAAAAGAGCTATCGCTTGATTTACCGTCCATATTGTACATCAACTTATGGAAAATTTCAATAGCGGGTGATATTATTTGGAAATGAATAAAGGTGAGATTATTAAAGCCGTATTGGACGAACTAAAACGCCAGAGATCAGAACTCGAGTCCGGCCTTGCTTCGGCGAAACAAACCGCCCTTGAAGCGCCGGGAGCAATGCAGTCGCACAGCGATACGACCAAATCCCAGATGCATGCGCTTGCCGCGAACATAGAAAAAATGATAAGGGAAAAGGATATTGCGATAAAATATCTGAACGATTTTTTGAACAGTTCCTCGAATAAAAATAAAACGGTCAAGGAAGGTGCGCTCATTGAAATTCAGGACGAGAATAACGCAAAGAAATTTTATCTCTTGGTGCCCGACGGCGGAGCGGGGGTTATCGTTAAAGTCGGCGATGTTTCAGTGACATCTCTGACGGCAAGAACTCCGCTTGGCTCCGCGCTCACTGGCAAAAAGAGCGGCGATACCGTAACTCTCCGGAACAAAACCGGGGACAGAAACCTAAAAATCCTGAACGTATATTAGGGTTCTCTACGCTTCCAAAAACTTGCAGAAACTTTTCCGATGGATGTCGGAAAGGCCGTGGCGCCGGAGCGACCGAATGTGGCGGGCGGTGCCGTAACCCTTATGCTTCGGAAAACCGTAGCGCGGATATTTTTCGTGGCGGCGGACCATTAGCCGGTCGCGATGGACCTTGGCGACGATGGACGCTAATTTGATTGCGTTTATCTTCTCGTCTCCTTTCACAACCGTCCGCACTCTCAATCTCTTTCCCCAATCACCTCTTAGGTATAACCCGCCGTCCAAGAAAACCAGCGGCTTGGTCTTCAATATCAGCTCATCTACCAGTTTTTCGAAAGCGCGCGTTGCCGCAAGGTTCGCCGCCCGCGAAACGTTCAGCTTGTCCACTACTTTCGATGAAACGCTCGCCACCCTGAACTTGATATCATCCCTTTTTCTCAAGTATTTGACCCAAGCGACTCTCTGTTTGGGCGTCAGTTTTTTGGAATCCCGGAGATTCAACTTCAAAGCCCTCAGGACGGCGGGGTCAAAGCCCCTTCCAAGCCGGAGAGCTACCGCCCCGACCGAAAGCGGTCCGGCCAGCGCGCCCCGCCCGACTTCGTCAATGCCGATTACGTATCTTGGCTCCATATCCTTTAAATCATTGTCTATAGTATCCCAAATCGGGGAAGTTATAAAACAAAAGCACCAATGGGGCAATTGTTTTTGAAACCCGAGTTTCTATAATAAATGGGTATACCGGGATGACCGCACTCCATCCTCCGGGAAACCGGGAAAAGACGGACGGCGCGATTCCCAAAATCTTCACCATGAAATTCGTTCACTTACACGTCCACTCCCACTATTCCCTTTTGGACGGACTGGCAAAAATCGACCAACTCATCGCCAAGGCAAAAGAATTCGGCATGGAAGCGATGGCCTTAACCGACCACGGCAACCTTTACGGCGCCGTGGAATTTTACAAGAAGGCAAAAAAGGCGGGCATAAAGCCGATAATCGGCGTAGAGGCCTACGTCGCGCCCAACGGGCGCCTAAACAAGCGTCCGAAGCTCGACGAAAAAAGATTTCACCTCATCCTTCTCGTCAAAAACGACGTTGGCTGGAAAAATCTCGTGAAGCTCGTTACGCTCGCGAACCTCGAAGGATTCTATTACAAGCCACGTATCGACAAGGAACTTTTGGAAAAACATCACGAGGGTCTTATTTGCCTTTCTGGCTGTTACTCCGGCGAAATCGCGAAACTCATCGCCGCGAAAAATTTCGAAGAAGCCGAGAGGGTGGCAACCTGGTATAAAAATATTTTCGGCGAAGATTATTATTTGGAAATCCAACCGCACGTGCCGGAGCTTCATGAGCCGATTTTGAAAATTTCGAAAAAATTGGGAATCCCAGTCGTTGCAACGCAAGACATTCACTACGTAAACAAAGACGACCGGACCGCTCACGAAATTTTGCTCGCGGTACAAACGAACAGCAAACTGGATGACGAGGACCGGATGAGTTTGAAGAAATACGACATCTCTGTTACTTCTCCCGAAGAAATGGCGGAGATTTTTAAAGACATTCCCGAAGCGCTCTCGAACACGATCGAGATCGCCCAGAAGTGCCACTGGGAATTGGAGCTCGGCAAAACACGCATTCCGAAATTCCCCGTTCCCAATGAGAAAACATCATACGAGTATATGGAGTCGCTTGTGAAAGAAAGGGTCTATAACCGCTATCCGGAGATCTCGAAGATCGTAAAAGAAAGAATGGAAATGGAACTCGGCGTCATTAAAAAGACCGGGTTTGCGGACTACTTCCTAATCGTTCAGGACTTCGTAAACTGGGCCAAGGAGCACGGCATCGTCGTGGGACCGGGCCGCGGTTCGGCTGCCGGGAGTATCGTCTCTTACATCTTAGGCATCACGAACATCGACCCCCTCAAATATGACCTGCTCTTCGAGAGATTCCTGAACCCCGACCGCATCCAGGCGCCCGATATCGACCTGGATTTTACGGACACCCGCCGGGACGAGGTGCTGGCTTATGTGCGGGAGAAATACGGCGCCGACCGCGTCGCCCAGATAATCACCTTCGGAACCATGATGGCCAAGGCCGCCGTGCGGGACGCCGGGCGCGCCATGGGCCTTCCCTATTCCTTCTGCGACCAGATCGCGAAACTCCTGCCCTTGAACGTCAATTCCAAGATGACGGACCTGAAAACGGCGCTCGAAAAAGTTCCCGAACTCAAGGAAATATACAGGAAGAACGCCGATGCGAAAAAACTTCTGGACGCGGCCATAAAATTGGAGGGCACGGCCCGACATGCTTCGGTCCACGCCTGCGGCGTCGTCATCTCCGACGAGCCGCTCACGGAACTGATGCCGCTCCAGCGCGCACCCCAAGGCGAGGACACCATTCTCACGCAGTTCGAGATGCACAGCGTCGAGGACATGGGACTTTTGAAGATGGACTTTCTGGGACTCAAAAACCTCACCATAATCGAAAAAACGCTCCGCCTCGTCAAAGAAATCCACGGCGTGGACATCGATATCGACAAGATTCCGCTTGAAGACCCCGCTGTTTTTAAACTGCTCCAGGAAGCCGACACGACCGGAATATTCCAATTGGAATCTTCCGGCATGCGTCACTACCTGAAAGACCTGAAACCAACTTCGCTTGAAGACATCATCGTGATGATCGCGCTCTACCGACCGGGCCCGATAGAACTTATTCCGCAATATATAAACCGCAAGTTCGGACGCGAGAAAGTAAAGTATCTCCATCCAAAGCTTGAACCCATTCTTTCCCAAACATACGGGGTGGGCGTTTATCAGGAACAGATGATGAGGATTGCCCGGGACTTGGGCGGCTTCACGCTCGCCGAAGCCGACACGCTCCGGAAAGCCATCGGCAAAAAAATAAAATCGCTCCTCGACGAACAGCAAGAGAGGCTTGTGAAAGGAATGATAAAGAACGGCATCGATTCCAGAACCGCGAATGCCATCTGGGATCTATTCCCGCCCTTCGCCCGCTACGGCTTTAACCGTTCGCACGCCGCCTGCTACGCGATGATAAGTTACGAGACGGCCTATCTTAAGGCCCACTATCCGGTGGAATTCATGGCCAGCTTGCTGAATATTTCGGGTACGGAGATAGAACGCATAAACTTCCTGGTGAACGAAGCCAGGCATTTGAACATAAGGGTGCTACCGCCGGACATCAATCAAAGTTTTCAGGACTTTACTCCGGACGGCTCCAATATCCGGTTCGGACTCGCGGCCGTGAAGAACGTGGGAGCGAATATCGTGAACGTCATTATAACCGAGCGCGCAAAGGGCGGGCCATTCTCGGACCTCTCGAACTTCCTGACCCGCGTTCAGCACCGCGACCTGAACAAAAAATCGCTCGAGAGCCTGGTTAAGGCCGGCGCCTTCGACTCGTTCGGGACGGAACGCGGTCAGCTCCTCGCGAACATTGAGGATCTGATTAAATACAATCAGGCGACCAGAAAAAGCTCCCTCTCGAATCAAAGTTCCCTTTTCGGCTCAACTTCTTCGTTCGCATCGCTCCGGCTCAAGCCCGCTCCGGTCGCCACTAAAAAAGACACGCTCGCTTGGGAAAAAGAGCTTCTGGGATTGTATCTCACGGACCATCCGATGAACGGGCATCAAGATAAGATAAACGGGGTCGCAAAGACGATAAAATTCGCCCTGAACTTGCCCAAGAATGGCGAACGCTCTCTTAAATTCCGGCTCGCGGGCGTCGTGAGCGCCATTCAGAAAATCATTACGAAGCGCGGGGACCCGATGCTCTTCGTCACTTTGGAGGACCTAAACGACAATATGGAGTTATTAGTTTTTAACGACCTTCTCAAGAAATCTACCGACGTCTGGCAGGAAAACCAGGCGATCCTCGTGGACGGCTTCCTTTCGTGGAAGAACGGGGACACGAAGTTTATCTGCGACGAGGTTCGGGTGCTGTAAGGGATAATTTCCCTTTCATTCGTAACGGCCTCCGAGCGTTAAAATAAAGCTCGCTCTCGCTCTGCTCGCCACCCTACTCCTTTCAGTCGGGGACCTAGCTCGCAACGAGGTTCGCTCACTTATTTTTAAACGCTCTCCAGTAAATACTCTTGAAAGGGAAATTATCCCTTACTTGGTGATTTTATTGTTTTCCGCTCAATATGCGGGCGAAGTTCTACCTGTGGGTTTTATTGGAAAAAAAAGAGATTTTACATATAATGAATTGGTTATGGAAAAAGCCGATAAATTGGACGGCATTAGGCACTCGCTCGCTCACCTCTTGGCGGCGGCGGTTTTGAAGAAGTTCCCGAAAGCGAAGATGGCCATCGGACCCGTCATCGAGAACGGCTTCTATTACGATTTCAAACTCCCCCGCCCGCTTACGCCCGAGGATTTGAAAGAGTTCGAGAAAGAGATGCGGCACTTCGTGAACCAGAGGATTCCCTTCTCCGGCAGGAAAGTTACGCTCGCCGAAGCGAAGAAGATTTTCAAAGAACAGCCCTTCAAATTGGAATTAATCAAAGACTTCGCGAAAGAAAAAGCTCCGCTCTCCGTTTATAAGACCGGCGACGTTTTCCTGGACCTCTGCCGGGGCGGCCACGTAAAGAATACGTCGGAAATTCCCGCGGACGGCTTCAAGCTCTCGCACGTTGCGGGCGCCTACTGGAAAGGCGACGAAAAAAATCCAATGCTTACCCGTATTTATGGACTGGCCTTCAATTCTAAAAAGGAATTGGAAGATTACGAAAAATTGCAGGAAGAGGCAAAAAAACGGGACCATCGTAAGCTCGGCGCGGACCTGGATCTCTTCGTATTCTCCGACATAATCGGCAAGGGGCTGCCGCTTCTTACGCCCAAAGGAACCATCATCCGGAAAGAGCTCGAAAAGTTCGTCTACGAAACGGAGACCAAGTGGGGATACCAGCATGTAATCACTCCCCCGCTGGCCAAAGTGGAGCTCTACGAAAAATCCGGCCACTATCCCTACTACAAGAACACGATGTACCCGGTAATGCAGGTGGATGAAGACAAGCTGATACTCCGGCCCATGACCTGCCCGCACCACTTCATGCTCTACAAGAGCCGGCCGCACAGCTATCGCGAACTGCCGATGCGTATCGCGGAGCTTGCCTCTCAATTCCGCTACGAAAAGAGCGGCGAGCTTACTGGGCTTATGCGCGTGCGCATGTTTTGTCTGGCGGACGCCCACATCATCACCCCACCCGAGAAAGCCAAAGAAGAGATCAAGAAAGTATTGGACCTGATAGATTATATGAACGAAACCCTTGGGCTAAAGAAAGGAGTGGATTATCGCTACCGTCTTTCACTCGGCGACAGGAAAGACCCCAAAAAATACTACAAAGATGATAAGGCCTGGGACAAGGCGGAAGACATTCTGCGGAGCGTGCTTAAGGAGGTAAAAGCGCCCTTTTCCGAAGCGGAGAACGAAGCGGCATTCTACGGCCCAAAGATAGACGTCCAAATGAAGAAAGTGAACGGTCAGGAAGAGACCGCCTTTACCGTGCAATACGATTTCGTGATGCCCAAGCGCTTCGAATTAACCTATATCGACGAAGGCGGAAAAGAAAAACAACCCATCGTAATTCACCGCTCCTCGATTGGGGCATTCGAACGCACGATGGCCCTGCTCATAGAATTCTATGCGGGCGACTTCCCAGTCTGGCTCGCGCCGGTCCAAGCGAGAGTCGTCCCGGTATCCGACCGGCACCGCGCTTACGGGGAAAAGGTTCTCGAAAAAATGAAAAACGCCGATATTCGGGCGGATATGGCGAACGAAGGAGAAACCTTGGGCAAAAACATTCGGCAGGGAGAACTGGAAAAGATTCCCTATCTCCTTATAATCGGCGACAGAGAAATGGAAAAGAATTCGGTAAACATCCGGGAACGGCATACGAAAGAGACCCGAGACATATCGACCGATAAATTTGTGGAAGAGATAGGGCGTAAGATATCGGAAAAAAAATAGGCCCGTGGAGTCTTTTCGTCCGAAAATATGGACGGAGTGTCTCACACGGGTCACCGGCCACCCACTCGGGCCGGCAAAAATTCAGGCGAACGTCACATCCCCAGGAGGATATGTTCTCTCTATCGCCGCCTCCTTTTTGGCTTCTGCTAAAACAGCCAGCGCGGCCGCCAATATCAAAACGGCGCTAATCCCAAATATAACCCTTTCGGTTTTCATAGCTATCCCCGTGTCCGAATTGAGAATTTGAGAAAATCCGTCCCCTCTTTTCAAGCCCCACAATTTAGGGCACAACCAATAACAAAATAACCCTTTCATAAAATAATGTCAACACAAAAAAGAAAGCTCATTGCCATCGTCGGTCCGACCGCTTCCGGAAAAAGCGCGCTCGCGCTTAGGTTAGCCAAAAAATTCAGCGGTGAGATCATTTCCGCCGACTCAAGGCAAGTTTACGGGGGCCTTGCGATTGGTTCCGGGGCAATTTCAAAAAAAGAGGCCGGAGGTATTCCCCATCATCTTATCGGGTTCGTAAACCCGAAGAAAACCTTTTCGGCGGCCGAATTCAAAAAACTGGCCAGGAGAGAAATAAAAGGCATCTGGAAGAAGAAAAAATTGCCGATTATGGTCGGCGGAACCGGCCTCTACATTCGCGCGGCCTTGGATGGATTGGCCATACCGGAAGTGAGACCGAACCAGAAGTTAAGAAACGAACTTGAGAGGAAGGGCGTTGCCGAACTTTCCCGGATGCTCAAGAGAATGGACCGGCGGCGCTGGGAGGAAATAGACAAGAGAAATCCCCGACGCCTAATAAGAGCGATAGAGGTAGCAAAAGCGCTCGGTAAAGTGCCAAAACCGGAGTTAGACCCATTAAAAGCAGACATATTATTCATGGGCACGACCATGGGAAGAGAGCGACTTGAAGCGAATGTTCGGAAACGGGTACGGAACATGATTCGCGGGGGCCTCATCAAAGAAACTAAAGAACTCGTAGATTCGGGCGTCGGCGAGAACAAGATAAGAGAACTCGGATTTGAATATTCCGACACGCTCGGTTTCATACATAGTGAGATGGGCTCAAAATCGGAACTTCAGAGAAAAATCGTGAAAGACACTCTGAGATACGTAAAAAGGCAGATGACGTGGTTCAAAAAAGACCGGAGGATTCACTGGATAAAAAATCTTGGCGAGGCGCTTGATTTAGCCAAAAAATTCATTTATCATTAGCTCATTATGGGTGGCGTACCAACAAAACATCATTCAAAGTCGAAAGTAGGCCGTCGGCGTTCCCAACTAGCCCTGAAGAAGATGAGAATCGTCGTTTGCCCGAAATGCAAGGCACCGGCGCTCCCCCATCGGGCGTGCCCGAACTGCGGCGAATACGTGAAAGTAACCAAGAAGAAAACAGAGACTAAAAGTTAGTTCTTTTAACATAAATGGCCACTCGTCATTTAGCGCGAACCATTGTACTTCAATCCCTCTACGAATGGGATTTTTATGAGCATCAGGCCGATTTGGCCAATATCTTGGAACGGAACATGAAAGAATTCGGACCCGGTATCGATGAACCGGATTTCGTCTGGCGGATTGCCAAGGGCGTGATAGAACACATAAAAGAGATAGATGATATCATCAAGCGCGTGGCGCCGGATTGGCCCATAAATCAGATAGCCATCGTGGACCGGAACGTCCTTCGGATCGGCCTTTACGAACTGATGTACGCCGACCGGAACGAAGTGCCGCCCAAGGTGGCCATCAACGAAGCCATCGAGATTGCCAAAAACTACGGCGGCCAGAACTCCCCCAAGTTCATAAACGGCGTCCTGGGAACGGTCTTCCGGGAACTGGAAGCCAAGAAAGAGCCCGAAGTTAAGGAATAGTTTCATAAATGCGAATAATAAACAGAGCGAAAATATTTAAGAATCGGATTGCCGCTGTATTTGTATCTATTATTTCACTTCTCATTTTTACCAATTCGGCCTTTCATGAGTTTTTCCCATTTCTCTCTGATTCGGCAAAGCAGGAAATATCGGAGTATAAAATCCCTTTATCCATGTCTGAGCCACAATTTTACAGCGGTGGATATGAACTTCGCACTGCCAATAATACTGAAATGAAAACAATTGAGGTTAAAAAAACTAATCATCTAACGTTTTCAGCGGGATCCTCTCCAATCATCACTGCTGCAGAAGTATTCGTAATTTCCATACAAAAAGAGTCCTAACCTTATCGTCAAGAAAACTGTCTCGCAGGTCGAGCGGGCAGGGTTGCCCGTAGGGCAGAGCGAGGCCGAGAGCAAGCAGAACCCGCCGGCTGGGGCGGGTTAATGCGTGTTTTCGAAACGGTAAGGTTAGGACTCTAATCCACAATCTCTATGCCCATGTTCTTCGCGGTGCCGGCGATGACCTTCATAGCGGCTTCCACGTCGTTCGCGTTCAGGTCCACCATCTTTTTCTCGGCGATGTTCCGAAGGTCCTCCTTGGTTATCTTGCCCACGAACTTCCGCCCGGACTCGGCCGAACCCTTTTCCAAACCGGCCGCTTTCTTCAATAATGCCGAAGCGGGCGGGGTTTTTAATTTGAAATCGAAGGTGCGGTCCTCGTATATCGTGATTTCCGCCGGTATCACGTCTCCAACCATTTCTTTGGTGGCTTCGTTGAACTGCTGGCAGAACTGCTGGATGTTCACGCCGTGCTGCCCCAAAGCCGGACCGATGGGCGGCGCTGGATTGGCCGCTCCCGCCTTGATCTGTAATTTCAACACTGTTTTTATGGGTTTTGCCATGTTTTTATAATTTCCTGACTTGGAGCGAATCCAGCTCCACAACCGTGTCTCTTCCGAAAATGGGCACGAGCACCTTGACCTTACCGCGTTCCTCGTCCATCTCGGCTATTTTTCCCTCTTGGTCCTTGAACGGACCGTCCGTTATTTTTACCACCTCCCCAAGTTTCAAGTCAACCTTGAACTTCGGTTCGTTGCCGCCCATCCGCACCACGAGGTCTTCCACTTCTTCTTTCGAGAGCGGCGTCGGCGTGGCGCTGTCGGCGCCCACGAAACCGGTCACTCTAGGTGTATTCCGAACCACATACCAACTGTCGTTATCCAAAACCATATCCACGAGCACGTAGCCCGGGTAGATTTTTTCTTCCGTCTTCTGGCGCTTGCCATTCTTGATGCGAATCTTCGTTTCCTTCGGCACGACGACATTGAATATCTTATCGCCCATACTCAGGGATTCTACCCGCTGTTTCAAATAGCGGGCGACCGCGTCTTCATAACCGGAGTAGGTGTGAATGGCGTACCAATGTCGGCCCGCCTCCTTATGCGCTTTTTCCGCGTTAATCAACATGCCAATGTTATCTAAATTCGTGAGCTCAAATCGTTATGGCGAAACGAATTTAGCCATAACATTGAGCACCCCGCCCATAGTTTTAACTCACGACCGATGAGTTGGGTTCTTATTGT
>JBEKVQ010000015.1:0-12654 GCA_049997815.1 Minisyncoccia bacterium | reverse complement strand
ATGTGGTTCCTCACGGCATTTGCCTGCGTCTGCACCGCAATCGGGTCCGATTGGTCTGTGACCGGTCTGGCATTGGCGGTGGGAAGTTTTGCTTACAATAGTACGCTATCCGTTGTGGTCCTCCGGCGAGTGAAGTAAGGTCTGTAAAGATAGCTTCGTATCGGTTAAAAAAAGGAATCTGACATGAAACACTACACGAATGACCCCGGAACCAGAGCGCAAGACATTGCGTTAAGGGAAGCAGAAAAGACGTGGAGGAAGACCGGGAGCGGAACGGCGTTTGCGGAGACCTTTAGTGAGATCTTTCAATCCGCTCTGCGGGAAATGCAGGATCCTCTTGCGGAAAGGGATGAATAGCTCACCCGCGATTCGCAATGGAAATGTAGAAACGAAGGCACCCCAATTGATCGGGAGTGCCTTCTTCATTTCCGCTATCCTATGTTGACAAACATGACCAGAATATGATGTTATGTAACTAGAAGCTTTACGTAATCACATCACTTTTCAATATTGGGAGACGAGAATGAACTTGTCGAAATCGCTCCAAATCTTCTTTCCTTTGCTCAATCCTTTTATATTCCTACCTTGGCTGGTCCTCGGTCTGTTTATCTATACATTATCGGTCCCTTACGTCCACATCCATTGGCTCCCCGCCTTCTTCGTCTATGTGTTGTTTTCTCTGGTTGTAGCGTGGGTGTTCGTTCTCTACTTCTCTTTGTCGGGCGATCCGGAGACCATCCGCTTTCTCGGGAGTTTGTCTTTGGTACTGGGCTACACCTGCATCCTGATACTGATAGCGGGAGCGGCCTACGGATGGAAGGGAGCAAACGACAAAACATTGAGCTCTATAATGAATTGGGCCCTGGTGAGCGGTCTCATCTTCGCTTTCACTTCTCTTGCCGCCCTACTGAAAACAAAGGGGATAGAGGCGAGAGAGGAGTTCGAATTGGATGGGGTCAAATTCCGACCCGTCATCTCCTCAGGTTGTTGCGTAAATAGTACGGACGCTTATCACTGTCCGAACATTCCCGTATTCGAGGCGGTGTTAGTCGAGGCACGAGTTCTGTGCTGCGCGGATGTGATGTGTAAAAGAATGGCGGCGAAGGTCGCTCTTCGGTCGCGGCCCGGTTTTCGGGGATTGAGACCGTAGGAAATATTTCATCGTAGGAAGATAGAAAGGCACTTCAATCGAAGTGCCTTCTTTAATCTTATCGCCGGGTGGGGGATTGGTTTGACGCGAATGCGCTGGCGGTGGTAGGGTATGGCTAGAAACCTTTAACTTTAGAGGAGTGAATGTCATGACTGCGATTATGTCAGATAGGGCGAACCTTCCGCCGGAGGCGTGCAAGGAATCCCATGAGCACGGAGAAGAAGGTTCTTGCCGGGAATGCCGGTGGTGCGGGATGGTCATTTCAGGGAATTGGCCGATTTACACCCACGAGCAGAATTGTCCAAAAAGACCGAAATAAAACCTTGGAGGAAAGGAGAACTGAATGCTTAATCCTAAGAAAGTTGTACGAATCGGTGGACTAGGAATGTGCGAACATTGCCGGACACTGTTCACCATCGAGGATTTCCCGCCTGAAGCTATGAATGCCGAATGGAAGTGTCCTAAGTGCAAGGGGGTCTTGACCGGAAAGTCCTTCGGATACAACAGCAAGTCGAAAAAGGTAAAATGGGTCGGGCCCGGGAAGAAATGGGTTAAAGCGGAGCCCAAGAGAGATTTTGAGCTGGGTAACTGGAGCGTAATTACCGGTCGAATACCGATGATTTAAGTCCGATGACGATCAAGGGGATAGAAAAGTATGAAAGGCGTTCCAATGTTATCTGTTGGACGCCTTTTTTATTTCCCGCCGTTTGGGCCAAAAACCGCTCTCATGAGGGATTCGAGCTAACTCATCATTTTCACTAATGCCTCCAAGCACTGGGGGAGTGTGAACCAGCCGGCGGAGCCGTTCAGGTGCCCGCCATTTTTGACGATGATAAGTTCGCCGTCCAGTTCTTTGGCCGCTATCTCGGCATTATTGAGCGGTACCCAGGGGTCATTGTCGCCGTGAATTACCGCAAACTTCTTCGCTTTGGTTTTGATGTTCTTCCAATCAAAAGGTTTATCCAAAAAGCCGTCTATCTTCCGGTTATCATTTCTCTCGATTGGGCCGGAGATCAAAATCACTCCAGCTACCGGCCCGGGCGCGGATTCCAGGTAGTGCAGAATGGCCGGCGCGCCTAAGCTGTGCCCGACCAGATATACTTCATCGTTCTTACTGATGTGCCTTGCAATTTCATTTATCCATTCACCAAGTAGGGGATTTGCAGGATTCGGCATAGAGAGGGCACAGGCATATATACCTCGTTTTTCAAGTTCACCCATAAGCCACGGCCGCCAGCCCCCATTCGGGCTCCCTTCAAATCCGTGGATGATGAAAACTTTTTTCATTTTCCTTTCTTGTGCAGTTGGTAAATTTGAGTGTCGTAGCCTCTTATTTCCTCATCTTTCCGGGAGAGACCCAAACTGTCCAAAACTCCGAACAATTCCTCGCGGACCTTTTCGGGGTCCGCATCGTCCGGCGCGAGTTTTTCCAATTCCATGAAATTCCCGAGCTCTTCAACCTGGTCTAGGCAAATCTCATAATCTCCGAGCTTGCCCTTGCGGCGAATCTTCCTGACCTCAATGGCCGGATACCAATTCAAAAGAAGCAGCATCTGATGGACGGCGTCTGGGTTCTCTATCTCGCTTTCGTACTCCGTATTGTCCGATTCGCTTGAACGCTGTTGTTTAAGATTCAATTCCGTTCCGCCATCCTGGCGCCGTATGCGAATGATGATATCTCCTTCCTTGGCGCTCTCGAATTCGTTCGAGCTTCCGCGAAGGGCATAGTTCGTATCGTGCTGATGGATGGGTTCGGATAAAACGCAGCCCCGCTCTTTGAGTTTTTCTTCAAGAGCTTTCGGGTCGGCAACTCTAAGTTTTATTTCGATTTCTCTCATTCGAAGATTCTAACAGAATTAGCCCCGAAAAGTTATCTAAAATCAAATAAATCCTTTTTGCTAAAACGAAGCTTGGTCAATTTAACGTGAGTGTCATCGGAGCTTCTGTAGCCGATCGCCAAAAGGGCTTTCGGGTCCAAGTTGGACGGCAATTTCAGAATCTCTTTGAAAGCGGCCGGCTTGAATCCTTCTATCGGGCAGGAATCGATTTTAAGGTCAGCGCAAGCGGCCATAGCGAATCCCAGAGCAATATACGCCTGCTTGGCCGGCCACTCCGGCCCGATGCCTTCAATGTATTTCTTTACCTCCTTCAGATAGTCGTACTCCGGGTCTTCGGTAATATCCGTTCTCCCGGCCTCGGCGGCCAATTTCAAATAGTCCTCGGTCCTTTTCGTGGTTTTCGAATCGGCGCTAAAGACCAGGAGATGCGAACAGGAAACGATTTTCTCTTGGCCCCAGGCATGAGGCTTCAAGGACTCTCTCAATTTCTTATCCTCGATTACGGTTACGTGGAACGGCTGAAGGCCGAAAGAACTCGGCGCCATTTGGATTGCGGCCAAGATTTTTTCGACGATGTCCGGCGGCAATTTTCTGCCGTCGAATTTTTTGGTGGCGTATCTCCAATTCAGGTTTTCTATGAACCCCATATTTTCGTCATTATTCCTAACCTTTTGAGTTAAGTTCTGAATTCATCCTCTTCCTGAGTTCTTTTGGCGAGAGGAGTTTTGTTTTCCATTTCCCATAAGGACGGCCGTCTTTGATTAGCCCCCCATGATATGCCTGTATATATATCAGCTTATTTTTGTAGAAGATTTTTTCTTCACCCTTAACAATCCTCCGTTTTTCCGTAAAGGAATTCCTGTACAAAAAACCGTTTTCTTTAAATTTATCCAAGCCCCTATAAGGAGTTCTCCCAGCACCGGCTACCAGCGCTTTTTTCAGAAAATCAAAAACATCTCTCGGTTTGAATTTACTATCCAGTATCTTGCCGTAATAATTTAATCCAAATATAGGTCGCCGACGATAAAGAGTTATTGATTCGCCGATATACTGTTCATCGCCGGTGTATCTATCTACCACCAAATAATGTCCTTTTCTGTAAACAATCACCTTGAATCGCGGCAGAAAGAAATCTTCGTATTTTTCTTTTGTGCTGCCATATCCCTTGGTCTTATCTTCTTTTTTCGATATGTTCCTAGCAATCTTCAGATGCTTTCCGGATTTCATGTTTTCATTATATCTCTAATCTCTGACAATTTCCCTTTGAGTGAATATATCGGAGAGCGCTACAAAATTCGCGAGCGAGCCTCGTTGCGAGACAGGACCCCCGCCGATAGGCGAGTAGGGTGGCGAGCAGAGCGCGAGCGAAGAGAATTTTAGCACTCGGAGACGTTATGAACGAAGGGGGAAATTGTTGGAGATGCCACCCCTAGTTGTATCCAACCCTCTTCAGCCAATAATCATTTTCCCATTCCCACAAGCGCTTGGCGCCCAGGAAGGCGTGGAAGTCCTCGTGCCAGTAGGGGAACTCCTGAATTTCAATCAAGCCCGTCATCGGCCCCCAATCGTGCTCGCACTTCTCGGCGGCCGTCCGGCCGTTCTTATCGTAGCGAACCTTATCCCGCCCGCCCTTGCTTCGCATCGTCGCCTTGCACTTCTTGCACGTCCTCACCTGGTCTATCCGGAGAATCCACCGCGTCTCCAATCCCTTCACCTGGTCCTTCATCGCGGCAATATAGGCCGAGGTCTGGAGGTTGTAATCGCGATAGATGGACATTGATGTCTTGATATCCAAAATACCGAGCTTTCCGCCGATAAGGGCGATGGCATCCAAGGTGCCAGCATAGCGCTCTTCATAATTTACGAGGCGCTTCTCGACATAATCTTTGTCCACCTGGATCTTGTTCCGCTCCGTAAATTCAATGAAGGCCTGAACGGAGGGGAGTATCTCCGGCGGGATCTCCGGATTCTTTCCTAAAAGGATTCCCTCCACGGCCTCGTGCACCATCGTGCCCTCGCTCGCGGATTGGTTCTTTATCTTCTCGCCCGCGTCGAAGCTCGGCAGGTTCGCATAGAAACGGTAGAGCTCCGGCTTGGATTTTATCTCCATTATCTTCGTGACGCGCGGATACCAGAAGCCGTCTATCTCGTAGCCGGCCAGCTCCTTGAATTGGTCAATATCCTTGTAGTACATCTGCCTAATCTTACTTCATTTTTCGAAGAAGTTCATCGGTGTATTCGACGACCGTGCCGGCGCCCATCATCACGATGACGGAGTTTTTCGCGATGTGCTTAGGAAGAAACTTCTTCAAGTTTTTCGGGTTTTTCATATAGACGGCACCTTTGATTTTTTTGGAGAGCGCCTCCGACGTGTATTTTTTATTTTGGACATCCCGCCCGGCCACCTTGTAGGAGGGGAGAAGGATGAGTAGGTCGGCGTCTTTGAAGGCGTGCGCAAAGTCGTTGAAGAGCGCTTTCAAGCGGTGCGCCTGATGGGGCTGGAAGACGCAGATGAGCTTCGAATCGGGATATTTCTCCCGAAAGGCCTCTAGTGTCGCTTTTATCTCCGTCGGATGATGGCCGTAGTCATCATAGACCTTCGCACCCATAAAGTGCCCGCGGAATTCCATCCTCCGCCAGGCGCCGCGATAACTTTTCAAAGCCCTAAGGATTTTCTTCTCGGAAATGCCTAAGTTTCTCGCTAAAACATAAACCGCCATGGCGTTCTGGAGATTATGCCTGCCCGGGATGGAAAGTTCTTTTTTGATTTTGATGGCGAGCTTTGAGTTTTTATCAACGGAATACCAAATAAGTCCCACGCCATTTCGCCTCGTAAGTTTTTCAATATCGCGCTTCAGCGAAAAGAGTTTTTTATCGTCGCGGTTCGCGACGAGGATTCCGCCAATCAGAATATTCCCGATATATTTCAAAAAGCTTTTTTTGACGTTCCCAAAGTTTTTGTAGAAATCCAGATGCTCGCGGTCGATGTTCGTAATGATCGTTCCGAAAGGGGAGTAGTTCCAAAAAGCGCCGCTCCATTCGTCGGATTCCAAAACCAGATAATCGCTCTTGCCGAGGCGGAAATTTTTATCCCTAAATTCTTTTAACTTCGTTCCCACAATGACCGTCGGATCCCAGCCGGCTTTTATCAAGACCAAAGACAATAGGGAAGTGGTTGTGCTCTTGCCGTGCGCGCCCGCGACCCCGAAGGTTTTATAATGGCGGGTAAGGACACCCACGGCCTCTGGATATGAAAGAGTTGGGATGCCAAAACGCCGGGCTTCCATGAGCTCCGGATTGTCGGGTTTAACGGCATTACTATATATGACCAGGCCCGTTTTAGGCCCTAAAAGGCCCATTTTATGCCCTATTTTGACCTTAAAACCGTCCTTTTTGAGCCCGAGGGTAATTTTACCTATAGCTGAATCCGAGCCCGAAATAGCCCATTTTTGGCTCCTAAACCAGTAGGCGAGGGAGCTCACGCCGATGCCCCCGATGCCGATGAAATGGACCGATTTCGGCTCTATGTTTTCAAAGATTGACCTAGTGCTTTTCATATTGTATTTTAATTCCAGTTCTCATCTGGCTCCTCTCACTATAGACCAATTAAGGAGGACATGAAAATGCCCGTGTACAAGATCGTATTTCAGCAGTTCGGCTGCAGTCCGACTGACTTCCAATCGTGCAATATCAGGAAACACAGTGATGCCGCCGCGTGGGATGGGTTCATCGAGTTCGTGCACGCCGCGGAGAAAGACAGCAAGAAAGTATACGTTCTTGAAATGGTAAGATTCCGAGAGATCGGCAACGCCAGCGGTCTAGAGATAGAACTGGTCGCCACGAATCCTCATTTACCCCAATCTCTCATTGATAACAGGAGAATCCGATTGAGTAGGGTAGTCAGGAGAGAGATGGCGATAAGGTGGATAGCCCGGAAGCTGGAGAAAGCGAAGGAGTGGCTCCCGTGGCTGGAGGAATTCATCGGAGATGCGAAATTGTTTGGGTTCATTGAGTTCTTCGAACCGCTGACCCAGGCGCCGTGATGAAATGTCGCATTTGATATCGAACCGGCGAGAGACGCAATTTGTCTCCGCCGGTTTTTTCATACTTGGATGCAGTGGGCCTGCCTGCCGGTAGGCAGGGAAGGGATAGAAAAGCCAGTTTTTCTCCGGTTAGTACTGTCGCACATTATACCTTTCACGACAGATACATCAGTCTGTGAAAGGTAGCGGCCGTTTCGCAACGCATACCCGATAGAGGCATTCATCGCGAAATGGCCTTAGAAAAAACGAAGTGCGTCCTTGTGGGACGCGCTCCGATTCTATTCTCCGTCACAGATTACAAATAAGACAAACCGGTTTGGATGAGTTTGATGATGAGTTCCCAAATCCAGATGATGAGGTTCACGACGGCTTTGATGATATCGGTCAGACTGACGCCGATTTTGGAAGAAAACCAGCTGTTGATGCTTGCCCAAGTGCCTCCCACGTCCGAGAGGTTTATCTGAGGACCGTTGGTCGGTCCGGACATTCCCGGTCCATTTTCAAATACCCCCTTCAGTTTGTTAACGAAATCGGAGACTGGCGCCGGCAAGTTCTGTTGTATGTCATTCAGGTTCAGATTATTGATGCCTGAAACGTTAGCCGGATTTTGGCTCTGAGCAGAACTTAGGATGGGTGCGAGCAGGGTTATGGAAAAGATCGCCAGTGATAATATTTTTTTGTTCATAAAATTTTAATAACTGCCGGCCTTTGAAATCACGTCGCCGTTCGGAAGATAGCTCATCGGGTCAATTGTGACGCCGATGGGAACGAGTCCCGCCGCCGGCGGTACGGGCTTCAGCTGGATGCTGGGAGTCCAGTAAACGCCGAAGTGAAGGTGCGGACCGGTCGCGTAGCCGGAATTTCCCGAATATCCTATCAAATCCCCTTTCTTAACTATATCACCCGTCTTCACCATCGCACGCGAAAGGTGTGCATAAAGAGAACTGAGATTATTGGTGTGGGCGATTAAGATATAGCGGCCATATTGGTAGCGGTTCCAGCGGGAAGTGCCGCGGTCGTTATTATCCACCCTCGTGATCGTGCCGTCCGCCGTTGCGAATACCGGAGTGCCAATGACGGCGCTGAAGTCCACGCCGGTGTGGAACCCCGTCCGATAAGCACGTTCTGCGAACTTAGTGGGGCCGTAGTACTGGGTAATGACCGCGTCCGAGACCGGAAAATCCAGCACGCCCGGCCGTTTGATCGGCAAGAGATTCGGATTGAACGAAGCGCGAAGCTGGTCTTCAATGTCCTCGATATATTTGCTGATAGCCGATTGCTGCTCGTCCAGCTTGGCTATCTGGTCCTGATACACTTTTTCCTGGTCCTGGGTTTGGGAAAGCAGGTCCTGCCGCTCGTTCTTTTGGTCCTGAAGGATGTATTGGCTACTCGCCAAGTTCACCTGTTCCATCTGGCGTTGCGCTTTCTTCTGGCTCTCCGTTTCTATCTTCTTCCCGAGGTCGTCCTGCATGTTCCGGAGGTCGCTGATGTTCTTCAAAAGGGCGCTTTGAAGGTTCGATATCTCATTTGTCTTATCCACGCTTTCGGCCAATCCCCCGCTCTCGAGAATGGTGGCGAGGAGCGTTTGATGGTCCTGGCTTTGCATCTCCTGAAAAAGTTTGGCGATGACGGTTTTTCTTTTTTGGATGTCGATTTGGGCCTGGCTGATATTTTGGTTCATTGAATTTATTTCCAGGTTAAGCTTCTCCACCGTGATTTGGTTGGCTTTCTGCTGGAGGTCCAACTGGCTGATCTTGTAGTTGATGCTCTTAACCTCGTTGCTCAAGCTCTTTTTGGATTGGGAGATGGCATTCAGTTGGGCCTGAAGGGCGTCCCGTTGATTCTGAATTTGCTGCATCTCCGCGTTCTTTTGGTCAATGAGGGTTTGGAGTTGGCCTGCGGCGTTCGGCTGGGAAGCGTTCGGAGCGGCGCTCGTCTGCGCCAGGACGCCGCTCGAGACGGACAGAGCGATGACCGGAATGAATATTAATGCGAAGATTTTTGCCGATTTGTTCATGGGATTCAGCTTTCCAGTTTGCCGATGGCGGTTTTTATCCTGTTTTCGGATTCCTCGGGGCCGATTATCTCCATTATTTCGGAGGGACCCGGCGAAGCCTCCCGTCCCGAGAGCGCTGCCCGGAGAGGCCAAAAAACCTCGCCTCGGCCTCTCTTTTCGGCCACGGTCGTAACGTATTTCTCGATGGTCTCCTTTTCGAATTCTCCCGGCGGGATTTTCTTTATTACGTCCAGGACGAAGCGCAGGTTATCCAGTATCGCCGCATCCGGCGTTCCCTTCCAAATAAGGAGTTCCTTTTTGTAGTCGGGTAGTTCGAAGAAAAAATCCGCCAGATTTTTGAAGTCGGAGAGTTTTTTCATCCGCTCGCGTTCCACCGAAACGGCCTTCTCCAGGATTTTCTTTTTCTTCAGCCATTCCTTCGGAACGAAGTCCGCCAGCCCTTCCACAAGCTCTTCGGGCGGAGAGTTCTTGATATAGTGGGAGTTCAGCCAGTCCAATTTTTCGGGATTGAAGATTGCGCCGGATTTCTGCACTCGCTTGAAGCCGAATTCCGCGATGATCTCCTCGCGGCTCAATACTTCCCGGTCTTTTGCCGGGTGCCATCCGAGAAGCGCAAGAAAGTTTACCATTGCCGGGGCGAGATATCCTTTTTGTTGGTACTCGTTGAACGACGCATCCAAATAGCGCTTGGAAAGTTTTTTGTGGTCGGGGCCCAGAATGAGAGGAAGGTGAGCGTAATGCGGCTGGGCTATCCCCAGCGCTTCCGCAATGGCGATCTGTTTCGGCGTATTGGATATGTGGTCTTCGCCGCGTATGACGTGGGTGATGCCCATATCGCTGTCGTCTATGACGACGGCGAAGTTATAGAGCGGCGTCCTAAGGTTTTTCGCGATGATGGTATCGCCGATAAGTCCCGTGTCGAAAGAAACCCGTCCGCGGATGAGGTCGACGAAGGCAATTTCGCCTTCGGGCATCCGGAAGCGGATGACTGACGGTTCTTTCTTTGCCCGTTCCCCAGCTTCGTCATAAGGAATGGTCCGGCACTTGCCGCTATATTTCGGCTGGAGTCCCTGCGTCAGCTGTGCCTGCCGTTCGCTCTCCAATTCTTCGGTCGAGCAGAAACAATAATAGGCCTTCTTTTCCGTAAGAAGTTTCTTAAGGTTTTTCTCGTAGATTAGGAGCCGTTCGCTTTGTCTCAAAGGGTCCTCATCCCAGTCCAAGCCGAGCCATTTTAGGGCCAGAAGAAGATCTTCCTCATACTCCTTTTTGGAGCGTTCTTTGTCGGTATCCTCTATCCGCAAGAGAAACAGGCCCCCCTCGTGGCGGGCAAAAAGCCAGTTAAATAGGGCCGTTCTCACGTTTCCCAAGCTTATCGGACCCGTTGGAGACGGCGCAAACCTTACCCTTACAGGCATAATTCAATTATACGCCTATTTTGGGCCGTTTTTCTAGGTTCTGACTGCGGTTTCCCCTACCTGATTTTAAGAATTTCCTGGGCGATTATTGAAGCGGAATCGGGCCGGGAGAACTTTTTGGCGGCGGTGGACATCGCCATGTACTTGTTTTTATCTCCGAGAATATTGTCGATTTGGGATAGAACCAGATTTGGCGTCAGATTTCCCTCTTCAACAACGACGGCGGCGCCGGTCTTCGCGTATTCGTAGGCGTTCATAAGCTGGTGGTCCCCCACCACCTCGGTGGGGATTGGAACCAGAATTGATGGTTTGCCGAAAGCGGCAATTTCAAAAATTGAACTGGAACCGGCCCGGGAAATCACGATATCGGCCGCCTGAAAGACCACCCTCAATTTTTCGAAGCCCAGAAATCCCTCGGCCTGGTACCGTTCCCGAATCTCGCTGGACAGGCCTCCAAGGACTTGCTGGGAAACGGTTTTCGCCTCTTCCAAATTTTTTTCTCCGGCCTGATGGAATATTTGATAGCGTCCCAGAAGGATTTCCAGATTATCAAAAATGAACCGGTTGATGCGGACCGCGCCCTGCGAACCGCTGTAAATGAATATGAGCCCCAATTCTTTCTTGAACTTCAAATTGGATTTGGCCGCTTCCTCCACGGCTTCCTGAATTAAGAGGCCTGCCCGAATGGGGTTTCCGCATACGAAAACCTTTTTACTGCTGAAATATTTGGCGGCGGATTCGAAGGCCACGCCGATGCGTTTCGCGAACTTCGCGGAGAGACGGTTGGTCATTCCCGGTATCGTGTCCGACTCGTGGATGATGACGGGAATCATGTAGAACTTCGCCGCCAGCACGACCGCGAAAGCTCCCGGGCCGCCCTTCGAAAAAACCACGCTGGGCATCAGGAAGTAAAGTCGGAAGAGCGACTGGAAAACGCTCCAGATGAATTTCGGGACGTCGATGAAATTAGCGAAGGAAAAATATCTTCTGAGTTTGCTTGAGGCGATGCGATAAACCGGAATGTCGCGGTTCAGGAATTCCTGGCTGAGCGGGGTTTTGGGCCCGATGTAGAAAAGTTCCATATCCACGAAATCCATTTTTTTGAACTCGTCGGCCACGGCCAAAAGCGGAGCAATGTGTCCGCCCGTAACGCCGCCCGTGAGTAAAATTCTTTTTGTTCCCGCCATGTCGTAATTATATATTACTTTGTTCAATTTGCTGCTCTATATATTGCCTGGATTTCGGCGGCAGAGAGGGCGCGGTTGTAGATGCGGACGTCGTCGAGAGAACCATTAAGGAAATCATAACTTGTGCCGATCTGACCACCTATAATAAGCAGGCTCGTTCCACCTTGATTACCGGAAGGAATCGCGGCTCCCGTATAATTGAGCGACCCATTGACATACGTGAGCATACCCGCTCCTCTGCTGAAAACAACCACCAGGTGTTTCCAAGAACCGTCGGCAATGTCCGTAGTGTTTGCGGAGTTAGCGTATGAAGCGTTGTCGGCAAAAAGGGTTTCCAAGCGACCAGAGGTGACCCATTGTCGAATCGCCCAATTGTTCAAGGTCCCCCCAAAGCCACTGTTTTTATAAAGGTAAGGGGAATACCCGACGACCGACTTTGTCGACTTCTCCCAAAAAGAAACCGTAAGATCTCCGGTGTTTGCATTCAGATTATTATTATGGGGAACGCTTACTTTATCGTCCGTCCCGTTAAAATTCCCGGCATATGCTCCTACTCTCCCCGCCGTCCAATGTCCTCCAGTCCCGCTCCACGTTCCCGTCGCATTATGTCCGGAGGCATCATAGGCCGTCCCTCCCGTCCCCTCATCGAACTTCCAATAGCCCACGAGGGAAGGGTCGCCGTAGTCCACGGGGAGGAGGGTAAGGTTGGTCCCCACCTCATAGAGCTCTGGGTAGGAACCGCCATCGGTGGAGGTCTTGTCGCTCCCTCCGCCCATCTTCTGCTTCTGGGACTCCAATATAGTTGTGAGCTCCCAGCTTCCCCCAGGGGTATAGGTATAGTAGTTGCCTGAGGAGGTGGCATTCACTGGGTCTATGGGAAGCTTGGAGAGAGGAGAGCCACTGGATATGAGGTTCAAGGGGACGGGTATCCAGCCTGTGCCATCCACCTTCTGGAGAGTGGAGGCGGGAGCGCAACCGTAGGACCACCCTCCGGGGAGGGTGGG
>JBEKVQ010000014.1:0-13262 GCA_049997815.1 Minisyncoccia bacterium | reverse complement strand
GTATCGGGGTCTTTCCATCTATAGCCCTGTTTCTCTGCTTCTCCTTTGGTCAGGGGGAAGTACTCCTGGGCGATGGTTTCGTTGTAGGCGAAGGGAGAGAGCTCCGGGGGGAAGAACTCACCGTATTTGTATACCCTACCTTTCTGGTCTACGTAGGGCTGAGCGTTCATGTGCTTTATGATCTTGGGGACCAGGGATTCGTACTCATCCTTGGTATATTGCTTGTTCAAGATGCAGTAAGATTTTTTGTTGGCACCGATGCAACCGAAGAGGTTTTGTGATCCATGGCAGGCATACGAGTATTGCACATCCATTCCTCCCCACACGAATATGTCGAATAAAAACCGTGATCCATCGGCGCCGGTATCAACCGCCTCATAAATCTGTCTGGCATTTGCTCCAAGACCGTAGCCGTCGTACGAATCATCAAGCGTGACACCGCCATTGTTAAGAAAGGCACAATCCCGCACCTTATCCGCTACATCAAAACACTCTTTACTGTCTGCAACATGCGATAGATTTTCACCGGTTACGTTCTGACAGTTCTGAATATTCGCATACTTGCGTAATGCCATCTGCTTGAAATGGTTGAATTCCTCCTTGGAGCGCGATAAATTGTCATGGCTTCCAAGACCGAGCTGCTCCAGTTTTTTAAAGTATTCGTCCTTGCTGCAGGGTTGGTTAAAAAAATTGTATGTTTTATTCCGCAGATTCGTACAACTAAAGCAATTCGTACAACCCTTGCAGGAGTAAAGGAAAAGGGAATCAACGCAACTCTCGCAATTCTCGATGAACGCCGACCGGTAACAACCGTTGGAATTCACTACCTCATAACACAATTCAAGGTCGCCGCCAGTGAGCACATCCATTGAATCTTTCGAATTCATGATTTTCGCGCAATATGAAAGATTCTCCACATTCCAGGACGCGAAAACGAGATAAGCGTTCTTTGCTTCTCCACTATGGTTGCTATAATCACTGTTTATACATCGACTGTTGAATAGCGATGGCATTGGCTCACGTCCCAACAGTTCTCGAAACTGCGTGAAAAACGGTTTTGAAAAATCGTAATCAACGCCGTATGAGAGAGGATCCCGCTTGTCCGACCACCAAATATCGCGCTCGTAAACAACAATGTGCGAATCGGGAGAAAAACATGAGATTATTTCTCTACCACTTAGGGCACATTTCGTTCTATAAAGGTTTCTTTCGTTCCTCCAAACCATTCTCCGTCGACTACGACAGTCCGGGCAAAAGGTTGGCGCCGGCACTTTAATGCGTTCGTAAAACGAAAAATCGTCCGGCTCAATCGTGAAGTTCTGCTTACAGTTTTGGCACTGGCGATTTTCGGAGTTCATGATATTTCCGCCTGATAGCACTGCTCGCAATATATCAGTTCCGGCCGGCTCGGGGCGTAAGGCGTGGAGACGCCGGTTCCGCACTTCCCCGCTCCGTGCTGATGGGTGGCGGTATTCTTGTATCCGTTTTGGGCGGTTTCGCCTCCCTGGCACTCACAGGTCCGTTCAAACAATCTCCTCGGCAGGAGCTTCTCCATTCTGTCTTTATGCCTCTGGAGCGGCGCGAGGCGCGGAACGGGCAAGCCGAGCCGGCGATAGAACTGAAGCTCCATCGGAATGAGCCGATAGGGCTTGCCGCTCACTTCGCATTTCAAAACCTTTTCCAGAATATCGTCTTTCACGCCTTTTATGTCATCGGGAATTCGGTAATCGGAAAATTCATGCTTAGTTTCCACCTCGTAATCGGACCACAAGAAACCCTTGGCGAGCGCTTCTTCGCGCGAGAGCGGATAATAATCCATCCCCGCGCTCTCGTTATACCCGAAAAGGGCCAACTCTGCCGGGAAAAACTCGCCGTATCGGTATATTCTCCCCTTGCCATCGGTATAAGGAAGCTTATTCATCTGGTTCTTTATCTTCGGAACGATTTCTTTGTACTCTTCTTCCTTATACACCTTATTGAAGATGCAATATTTTTTGTTCCGCAGGCCCACACAGCCGAAACAATGTTCGCATTCAACGCAATTGAAGCAGTACTCCAGATAAAAAGAGTGCATCTGTTTCAGCGGGTCCGTTCCCATGCAATAAGCGAGGAAACTGGAACCGTAAACGCCGCCGCCGCTCGAACACTCGTAGCTCAGTTCCGATGCGCCGTGGGAAGTTTCATCATAGCTGTCCTTCACCCAGCCCGAGATGAACAAATACTTGGAATCCTCCACCCTCTCGGCCTCCCAAACATTATGGGCATTCTTCGATTCGCTTATGTTGTTGCCCGTTGAATTAACCGATTTGATGACGGAACTGTAGCGGTGCGGAATGGAATTCCAAATGGGCAATGATTCTTTGGTCAATTTAGTGACTGCTTCGGAAGAAGACAATGGATTCTCTTTGAGGAATTTATCGTAATCCTCCTTTGAAACCTGCTTATTGAAAATACAGAACTTCTTGTTCCGCAAACCCGCGCAACCGATGATATCGGTGCAATTGCGGCAATCGAAAGAAAAATAAACATTCTGGGAATCAAAGCAGTTGCGCGAGAAGAAAACCCGGTAACAGCGCATGCAATTGATGTCCTCGTAGCAAAATTCGCTGTTCAGGAGCCAGAAATTGTCGAAAGAATCCTTGCCGTAAAGTTCGTAGGTATTGTAGCCGGAATTCTCGTTATAGTGTCCGCCGACGTTCAAATAGCAGTTCTTATCGTCCGTCTCCTGATTCACCCAGTCGCTGTTCACCATATTTCCGTTGAAGAGCGACAGCTGGGGAACGGAAAAAAGCAGTTCTTTGAACTGCGTGAAAAACTGTTTTGAAAAATCGTAATCCCGGCCGTATGTGAGCGAATCCCACTTGTCCGACCACCAGCAGTCCCGGCAATACATCGGATACGGTTTATCCGGAGAAACTCGGGACACCACCTCTTTTCCGCACAGGTCGCACTTCCTCTTGTAGAGCGCCCGCTCGTTCCGGATAGCTATCCTCCTCTGCTCCCGGCACTCCGGGCAAAAGGTCGGCGGCGGAACCTGGATACGTTCGTAAAAAGTAAAATCCTCCGGTTCGATCACAAACGGTTGCTTGCAGTTTTGACAGTTTTTTACCTCTCTATCCATTTGAATAATTATAGCCCAATTTTTGGCTTTACGAATAAAAATAGCCCTTAATGGGCTCTTCTTAGTTTCTTATTTCATCAGGAACCTGCATCGCCGGATTCGGTATCCTCATCCTGATTCGTGGGCAATTCATTATTTTCCCTCTTCGTCATCCTCCGGCAACGACGGGCAATCACCCATCCCCTCATAGTTGAGATAACTATGACGATGACGACGATTCCGATTATTATGGCCCACCACGGAATCATGTTTTTGTATTATACCATACTCCCAGAAAAAATCAACCCCCAAACCTGATCGAGACCTAACCGACGATACCCGACATCCATTCTTTATAATCTCTGTTCACTCGACGAACATCCACCGTCGCTACAACGGGGACAGAATAACTGTGATTTTGATGAATAATGTCCTCTACATCCTGAACCTTGGACTCGTTCGTCTTGATAAGAAGAGCATATTCATTCTCGCACTTAAGCGCTCCTTCCCATATGTAGCAGGATTCAACCGGCCACATGTCAACGCACGCGACAACTTTCTTTTCCACGAACAGCTTGGAAAGTTTGCGCGCTTCCTCAATGTCCCGGCAGGTGGAATAAATAAGAACCATAAAACTTTAATTTATATCGGCCTTTCCCAAAATGGGGTTATCCATGTTAATTATACTCCTTCCATTAAATCAGAGGTTCCGGCGTATCGCTCCCCTGTTTTGCCGCCTCACCGACGGACTTTCCCGTGATGGCCGCCTTTTCCTGAGCGCTCCGGAATATGCCCGCTTCTTCTTCGGCAATGAGTTTTTTGGCCGCATCGGCGGGAATCGAATATTTCTTCCGTGAAGCATCAATGATGCGCTCCCGGAATGAGCCGTGGGGCGACGGCAACACCTTGAGTGTCTCCGCCGAGAACGGGTCGTAGGTCTCGCCATCGATCGTCATTTTGATGTAAAACTCCTGCATGCCTAGGTTTATCATGTCTTTGGATTTGAAGACCGGCGTCATTTCGGCTTCCAGCCGTTCCGCATCCTCGCCGCCGACGCGAAAAACAACGATGCTCCCCGTGTTACCCAGAACCGCCGCCTGCACTGCGGGAATAAGTTGCTGCATATATTGGTGCGCCATCGTAAGACAAAGCCCGTATTTCCGCGCCTCGGAGAGAAGATTCTCGAAGGTCTCGGTCACGAGATTATGGAACTCATCGACATAAAGATAAAAATCTTTCCGTTTGCTTTCCGCCATCGCCGCCCGGGCCATGCCCGCTTGTTTTATCTTCGTCACGAACATCGAGCCGAAAAAGCTGGAATTTTCTTCTCCCAGCTTGCCCTTCGAGAGATTGATGAAGATTATTTTCTTTTCTTCCATCATTTTCTCCAAGTCGATGCGGTTCTCCTTTTGGCCGAAAACGTTCCTAAGCATCGGGTTCGATAGGAACTGGCCGAGTTTGTTCACCAAAGGAATAATGGCGTCCGTGTCGAATTTCTCCGACCAGTCGGCAAATTCAATGGCCCAGAAGCGCTTAACCATGTCGTCCTCGATGTACTCCACCACCTTCTGGCGATAGTTGCGGTCGTTCAGGAGCATAATCATTCCGCGCATCGTGGCATGGGGATAATCCAGAAGCGCAAGGCAGGTAAAGCGGAAGACGTGCTCCAGCCGAGGCGTCCAGTTTGCGCCGAACTGCTTTTCCATAACCTCAATGAGGCCCTGGGTCAGCTGGTGCTTGAAAGCGGGGTCGACGTTCGCGAGCGGATTGAACGAGACCGGGAAACCCGCATCCGCCGGATCGATGATGCAAACGTCATCTATCCGCTCCTCGGGGACAAAATCGAGTACGGCATCGATAACGTCGCCGTGCGGGTCCATAAGGCAAAGGCCGTGCCCGTAAGCAATATCCTGGCGCACTAAAAGTTCCAAGAGTTTGGACTTCCCCACGCCGCTTTTGCCCACGATGTAAAGGTGGCGGCGGCGGTCAATGCGCTTGATGCCGAAAACGAACCTCTTCTCCTCGAGGGCCGCGATGTAGTTCGTCCGGCCGATGAAAGAGATATCTCTCGGGTCCACCTTGCCGTAAATCGGAAGCTCCGGCGGCGGCGGCGCATATTTGATTATTTGTATTTTTCCGGCTTTGGGCATTTAAATGATTCTTTATTTCAACGCTCCGAGTTCTTTCAGGAACGACTCATAAATATTCAGAATCTCTTTGGCTTCGTCTTCCTTTATTTCAAAACCGGTGGTATGAACCAGGTCGTTCCGGATGCGATGGGCCCGCCATAAATTATCCAGAGTTTTGAGTTCGCGCGGATTCAACTTCTCGAGCTTATCCGCAATATGTTCGCCCTCGAGGCCCATTTCATCCAAGGCGTCCCCCACCAGATTATCCGCCGCGACAATCGCGAGCGTTAAAGATTCCGGAGGGTTGGTGGCGGATTTCTCTCTTATCGCCTTCCAATGGCCGGCATATCTTGAAACGTCAAATTTCAACTCGGCCCCGGCAACAACCCTCCCTTCTTTGCGTCTGAAAGAACCGATGAGGTCCGGACGATATTCCCAGGCCTTCTTAAGGACCCAGATGAACCCGACGAAGAGGATCGCATCCAGGGCTATGAGAATCACCCGGACAGTTGAGTAAAAACCTTCCCATGGCAAACTTGCGAGCCATTGATATATGCTGGTAAAAAAGGTCATTTGTTATTTGTATTTATCCAATTCTTCCTCTTCGCCGAAAATGGCCAAACCGGAAGGCGGACCGGCTCGCTTGCTTTCCAAGTGCCTCAGGTGCGGTTCGGTCAAGACCACCGCCGTGGGTATGTGATAAAGGGTTGCGAGGCACTTCGTGTTCATTTTGAAGCGCCGGGATGCCTTGTTCCAGTTAAATAGGAATGAAGTAATCACCCTACCCATCGTCCTTTCGGGAGGCACTTCTCTCTTCCGATAATTCAGAAGCAGGCGCGCCTTGCGGTACTCAACGCGGGTTTTCGGGAAAATGAACGGCTTGTTCCAAATGCGGCAGCGGGTTTCCGTCCCTCTATTCTTGCTGAATGAATTAAGATTGAGCGCCGCATATTGGGCAAACGCGCCCGTAATACCACGCCGGGGAAAACTATCGGAGAAGGTGGCTTTCTCGGAAAGATAAATAAAGCGGACGAGCGTATCGAAAGCGGCCTTCGAGAGATTTTCTTCAACCGCTTTCAGTATGTCTACCTGCCCGGGCGAACGCATAACCGTCATCTCGTATTCTTCGTTTTCTCCCTCGGGGCTCTTACGTCCTTTCATTTTCTTCGTCGTCGGTTCTCTCAATTTCTTAAGGTCCTCTTCGTACTTCTTGTCCCATTCATCGGAACCGGCTCCTGCAGCTAAGATTTGAATGCCAACCATTTCGCCCTTTTTCAGTTTTCCCAATACTTCCAAAAAGGTGGAGATAGGGTCGAAGTTCTTCTCCTCGGCTTCGTCTTCAAAATCGGTATAGGTCTTTATCGGGAACATACTCTCTTTGGTCAGCGTCATCTCAATCCCCCATAATTCCAAACCCCTTTCATACATCTCGTAAATTTTTTCGGGAAAGCGATCAATGTAATCCGTTATTTCCACGATATCCAGGCCGGGATAGTAAGAAAAGAAAGCCGCCTCCACCAAATTCTTCAGCTTTCTGTAACAGCGAACGTAGAAATGTATCTCTCCGCCGAAACTGACCATCTCAAGCGCCACCCAACGGGTCACCTCGCCGTCCCAGTACGTCTCGCGGATGTCCCCCGCGGAATTCTTTAGAGAGTGAATGGCCGCTAAAACCTGTTCCATCGCCTTGGAACTCTTTTCTATCTGCCGGGGAATCTTCAATTCCAAAATCACCCAGTTGATGTCTTCCTTGAACATCTCCTGCCGCCAATGGACCCAGGTATCCTCGAACAGGAAGAATAATATGAGAAACGCCCACAGCCACCAGGTGAACTCCAAAAAGTACAATAATGCCTGAAGGATGTTAACGATGCCCAGGAGCGGTATCAGAAATACCCCCACCACGCCCGTTATAAAAATGATTATCCAAGTTTCTTCCTTACGAAAAACTTCGTCAAGAAAGGCGGTTATTTCCTTAAAGAGATTACCGAGCATAGCTTCCTCTTATTTTACCTCCACATCTTAAAGAAATCTATATCCATAAGGCCAAAGATAGGCAGAAATGTCCCCATAAAAACAGAAACGGAAACTCCCACAAAGATGCGGGGGTCACTCCGTAAAAATTGGGAAAATTAAGTGCCTAAGCTTCCCGGACCTGGTATTTTCCGTTATCGAGCCGTTTAAAATGCCGGCGGTTCTGAAGATTCAAGAGAATCGTATTTTCCTTGAGCAATCGCTGTTCGTTCACGAGCCTCACCACCGTCGCCGATTCCAAAGCGCCGTGTTTCTTCAAGAGGCGCGCGATCACCTCCCGAACCGTGCCTGATTCATATCCCTTTTCCTTAAGAGCATAGATCCCCCGGCCGACGAGAACAAAGCGATTGTCCTTGATCAACTCGTTATGGACCGTCTGCACATGGGCTGCTTTCTTATCCAAGCCGAACTTTCCGATATTTTTCGCGATATCCGCAAAGTGAAGTGGCCGATCGTGTTTCTTCAGGACGAGATAGACCTTATCACGGATGGTTTTGGGTTCTATTTCCGGCCAGCTCTTCAATCCGAAGTCGCCGAAAATATTTATTCCGAAATGCTTGGGGATGGACAAAAGATGGCACGAGACCAGGTCCTTGCAATGATTCAAATAAAGTTTCTTGTTCAAAATTTCTTCTTTCTTGCCGGTTTTAAGGAAATTCGTGACGGTTTTAACGAAATCCAAAAACTTTTCCTTGGCCTTTTCGTCGGAGTACCAAAAGCCGTACATATCGTCGTCGTTCTTGGAATAAGCCGGCGCTCCAGCCACGAGAAGAATGAAACGGAGCTTTTCTCCGGCATGCTTCACGTCCGAGCCGATCTCCAGACCCTGAATGAGGTCGGAAACGAAACCGTCGTCGCGCTTTACGCCGCCTACGCTCGCCAAATGCTTCTTGGCATATTCAACTATCGCAGCCCCGTCTTCTTTGACCTTCTTGGCCAATTTCTTGATTGCCTGCTCTTCTATCTGGCGCACCCGCTCACGGGTTATCTTCAACTCGTCACCGATGGATTGAAGCGTCGCTCGTTCGCCGTTCTTCAGACCGAAACGGCCCACAACGACCCGGCGCTGTTTGGGCGAAAAATCGACTAGAAGACCTTCAACTATCTGATCGAGATTCTGCTTCATATTCTTATTGATTTAATGATAGCACTGTGACCTTTCGATGTCAATAGGCGTATAATACTACCTTCTCTGCCACAAGTAAAGCAGGGGGCTGGCTACGAAGATGGATGAGTAGGTTCCGAAAATGGTTCCCACGAGTATCGTGAGAATGAAGTAAAAAAGCGACGGCGGACCGAAGGCCAGAAGCACGACCAGCACCAATATAAGCGTGAGCGAGGTGTTGACCGAGCGGGTAAAGGTCTCCTTGACGCTGAATCTGATGATATCGCCCAGGTCGAACTTTCTCCCCCGATTCAGGGTCAGGTTCTCCCGGATGCGGTCGAATACGACGATGGTATCATGAACAGAAAAACCCATAACGACGAGAAGTGCCACGATGAAATTCGTGTCTATCTCTATACCCTTCCAGTAGCCGAGGAGAGCCAAAAGTCCGGCCGGAATCGAAACGTCATGAACTAGAGTGATAAGGGTGACTATACCGTATTTCCAAGATTTCACCGGCTCCGAAACCTTCCGGAAAGCCCAGGCGATAAAAAGAGAGATGCCTATCAAGACGAGCACGATCGCCCACATCGCTTTCGTTTTCAACTCCGAACCGATGGCCGGCCCGATCGAGGAATAATTCTTTTCGGTAATGTCGCCGAATTTCTGTTTCAGGACGTCAAAATATTTCTGATGTTCGTCATTCGTCAAATTCGGCAAGCGCACGATAAAACTCCCGTCGTTCGATTGTTTCACGCTTACCTCACCCGAAACCACCGCAGCGCTTTGAAGCGTTTGCTGAACTGCCGCCTCCGTTACATCGCTTTTCGCGAAGGTCATTTGCCACTCCGTACCGCCGTTCAAATCTATCCCCGGCCGCAAACCCCATATCCCGACCAAAACCCAACAGAGCAATACCATGAGACCCGAGAACCCCAAATAATAATTCCTGTTTTTTATTACATCCAACATTTTATTTTTTCATTTCTTTATCCTGTCCGATGAATATGCGAAGCATCGTCCTCGTTATCGTGATGGCCGAGAACATGCTCACCAGTACGCCGATGAAGAGGGTGAGCGCGAACCCGCGGACGAAACTGGAAGTAAAGTAATAAAGTACCGCGGCCGTTATCAGGGTCGAGATGTTGGAATCGCGGATGGAGGTCCAGGCGCGCCGGAAACCTTCCTCTATTGCCGAATAATGGCTTAAGCCCTTTTTGAGCTCTTCCTTAGTCCGTTCAAACACCAGAATATTGGCGTCCACCGCCATGCCTATTGAAAGAATGAACCCGGCGATGCCCGAAAGGGTCATCGTAACCGGCAATATCTTGAATATCGCGAGCGTGAGAGCCGTATACATCAAAAGGGCGAAAGCGGCAAAAATCCCCAGCTGGCGGTAATAAAAAATCATGAAAAGAATGACGATGGCGAGACCCAAAAATCCCGCAAAGATCGCCCTATCCAGGGCTTCCTTGCCGAAATCGGGGCTTATTGTCTCCTGGTTCACGAGCGTGACCGGGGCCGGCAAGGCTCCTGCATTAAACCTCTCCACCAACTGCCTCGCCGAATCAATGGTGAAGTTTCCGGAAATCTGGGCCTTTCCGCCGGTAATTGCTTCCTTCACGGTCGGCATCTCTATCAATTCGTTGTCTAAAAATATCGCTAGCGGCTTCCCGATATTGTTCGTCGTCAGGTCGGCGAAAATCTTCCCGCCTTCGTCATTGAATTGGATGGCCACCTCCGGTTCGCGGGTAACGGAGTTTAAATTAAGCTGTGCGCCGATGATGTAGCGGCCGTTCAGGGTTGTCGGGATAAATTCGATCGTGCTGCTTGCAGAATTTTTAATGCCCGCGTTTCCGGCGGTCGTCGTACTGGCTGTCGGCACCACTTCGCGAAAATCCAAGAAAGGTGTCGCTCCTATTTCTTTGATGGCCTGGTTCACATCCCTGATTCCGGCTAATTCTACTACCAACCTAGTCGTCCCCGCGGCGTTTTCCGTATAAACCCTGGGCTCACTCACGCCGAAGAGGTTAACTCTTCTTTCTATGACATCCCTAAGGCCCGTCACGACCGAATCCTGGTCAGCCGAATTCACCTTGGACAAGTCAACCTGATAGGTAAGCAAACTTCCGCCGGCCAGATCCAACCCGAGATTCCAACTTCCGCCGGAATTGATCTTATGCCAGAGCGGTTCGTAATCAAAAACCGCGGCGATTGCCGAAAGCGCAACTAAAAATATTAGAATCGCGACCAGTCGCTTTTTGGAAACCATTTTTCACTAGTGTATAATAAGGCAAATGCGAAATCAACTCACAACATTAGTCCTGGGCGAAGTTTCGAAAGCGGTACGCGGCGCCATCTTTCAGTCGCCGACCATGAAAAGCGGGCCGCACTACTTCCCGAGTTCCGTCCCCCATCAGGTCACCATCACCGAGGAAAAGGCGAAGGTCGACGGGCGAGATGTGATATTTTCCATTCAGGGGTATCAACCGGACATTCTGGTTATAGAGACCAGTTCGGCTGTTCCGGACATATTCGACGAGGAAAAGATCTCGGCTTTGGAAAAGAAAATTTATGAGCAAAGTTACAAGATATTGAAGCGCCGCGGCGGGAGCGACGTCTACAGCGAAAACTACTCCATTTTTCAGGTCTCGGACTATAAGGGCGACCCGGAGCAGTTTCTGACTCATGCTTCCTCGATTGCCGCGCTCCTGAAATCCGAAAAACTTACGCTTGACCCCAAAGAAGTGGATTATACCCTGTCCACCCAGATCAAGTACGCCAAGCACGACCTCTCCATTATCGATTGGGACGGGGCTTTTCTCTTCGACGTTGAGGGCAATTTCGGCCTGGCGGTGGAATTGCTCTCGCTCGCCAATCTCCAGCTCCTTCGCCACCGGATACTGGACCGAAAATTGGACGAACGGCTGGAGAGTATGCTGAACCTGGTCCGCGAACCGGAGAGCAGCCATCGGATATTCAGAAACAAGGCGCTTGTCGAAGAAGTGAGAAGCGTCATTAAAAATCGAATCACGTTGATCTCCGCGTTCCAATCGCTCGAGCGCGACATCAAGCTCATCGGCGACTGGTACTCCGCGCGTTTTTACGACCTGGCCACCAAAAAATTCAAGATCAGCGAGTGGCGAAGCTCCATCAAGGAAAAAATGGATTCCATCGAGGATATCCAATCCACTTTCATCGAGAATTTCACGATTTCAAGAAAGGACTGGGCGGAGTGGCTCATCCTGACCGGATGGCTGATTCTAATAATTCTGGAATTTATATTGATCGCGAAATAGGAAAAGCCGGATTCTTCGTGAGAATCCGGCCTGCACAATACGATAGAGCCGCTTTCCGCTCGTGCTAGCGCTTTCGCGTTAGCATTATTACCCTTTTCCCCCTACTTGGATCAAAATGTCTAATAAACGAGGATTTCTCCAAAGGCGGGGAATCCGGCGGTGGTTTGGAAACTAAACCTTTTTGTCCCGGGCTGCCAAATCCGACACCTTTTACCTCGTAGAACCAACTTCCCCACGTCGTGCTCTCGCCGTTTAAACCTATGGCGGAGTTGTGGGATCTAAAGCTTCTTCTCATGTCTCTCTCCTTCTGTAAGTGGGTGAGTTTAGAGAGTCAGCGAGAGAAGATGGAGTGTCATCCTGAATCCATAGAAACCTCAACGATGAATGGTGCGAAGGAAGGAACACCAGTGATTTAGAACAGCTTAATTAAGCTTAATACTATCGAAGATGATTCGTCAACGTCTAATTAATTGAAGATTTTGGTGAACCTTATCGGGTCCACGGATATGCCGTTTATCTTTACCGAGAGATGGAGATGGGGCCCGGTTGCATAGCCGGTCTCCCCCACCGTGCCGATGACTTGCCCATACTTCACCGCCTGCCCGACTTTCGCGAGAATGGTATCCAAGTGCATATAGAGTGAGAAAATTCCCTCACCGTGGTCCACGATGACCGTGTTCCCGTATATCGGGTCGTTCTCCGCTTCCCGCACGATGCCGCCGTTTATCGCCGCGACCGCGCTCCCCTTAGGCGAACCAAAATCTATTCCGAGGTGGCGGGTTGTTTGGTTGCCGGTCTTCCGAATTTCTCCGTATGGCCCGATTATCTTATCATTCTTCGCTAACGCTAAACCAAAACCCCGGGAAAAAAATATATTAGAGGTCTTCACGCCAACAATGGAACTTAGGTTCGATTGTTCCACTTCCAGATTTTGAGTCAGTTGAGTCGGCGTCAAACCCAATTTTTCCGGCACGCCCAAGTCCACCACCGGAAATTTTCTCGCCCGAAGATAAATCTTTTTGGTGAAAGTGGCGCCGTCGGCGAATTTAACGGAGATAGTATGGTAGCCGATCTGTTCAATATCTTTTATCCCGGCAACGATTCGATAAGAACCCTGGTACTTCAGAACCGGAATGTCCCGATTATCGAAAGAAGCGCTTATGGGCACCGCGTTATCGTACGAGATGGTTCCCATAAGCGTATCTCCCTGGAATAAAAGCGGGTTTGAAAAAATCACCTGCGGCGCGGATGCAGACACCCTACCGGCCGACAAAATCCCGAGGAACAGCGCCAAAAATATAAAATTCCTGATTTGATTCTTCATTATATTAATAATAGGGTCCAACATCATCTATAATAGAACAAACGGCAACTTTCATGAATTCCTTCTCGGATAAATTTTCCTTCATCCCGTTAGAGGCAGAGCGCCCCAAGGTGCTCGTAGCACCGCCTCCGGCGGGGCGGCCTCTAACGGGATTCACCCTCATAGAGCTCCTCGTCGTCATAGGTATCCTCGGCACCCTCGCGACAGCCGTCGTCCTGGTATTGAACCCGGCCCAGCTCCTCGCCCAAGCCAGAGACTCCACCCGTCTCTC
>JBEKVQ010000013.1:0-31919 GCA_049997815.1 Minisyncoccia bacterium | reverse complement strand
GGTTTAATTAATTAAACCACCTTCCTTTTTTCTTAATAAAAGTGAGAGGATGCTTGAGTTGAATATATCTGGGGCATTTCTCCATGTATCCTGAGGCAACTCTCGGAGCGCCGTCGGCTTGGTCGCCGCAGGCGCGACGGCGCGAGAGTGTAGCGCTGCGGTTTGCCGCTGGAGCAAACCGACAGCCGGTGCCGAAGGATATGCGGAGAAATACCTACCCCTCCAATTTCAACGAAAGCACCTTGGAGACCCCGTCCTCTCCCATCGTCACTCCGTAAAGCACGTCCGCCGCCTCCATCGTCGCCCGGTTGTGGGTAACGATGACGAACTGCGTCTTGTTGCGGAACTGCTGGATGAGCTCTGCAAACCGTCTTGCGTTTTCCTCATCCAGAGCCGCATCTATCTCGTCCAATATAAGGAACGGCGGCGGCGAGACGGCGATGAGCGCGAAGAGCGCTGCCAAGGATACGAGCGTCTTTTCCCCGCCCGAGAGCATTTCCAAACTCGTAATTCTCTTCCGGGGAAGGTTCACATCCACCTCTACTCCAATATCCAAATCGTCCGGCTTTTTACCCGCCGAAGCTTCAGCGGAGGCGGGCTTTTCCTCGGTAGGAACGCTCTCATTATTCTCCCCCTCCACCAAAGCCGGTGGTTTCTTCACCTCAAGCGAAAGCTTCGCCTTCCCGCCCCCGAACATCAGCCGGAAGTAGTTATTGAACTCCTCGCTTATCGTATGGAATGCTTTCTTGAAATCTTCATGGATGCGCTGGTCCAAATCCTTGATAAGCATCTTCAGGTCTACCGAGGCCTTCTCTAGGTCGGACAGCTGCTTCGTCAAGAAATCGAATCTCTGTTCGCTCTCCTCCGCTTCTTTCATCAAATTCGGGTCTATCTCTCCGATGGCCGCGAGTTCTCCCCGCAGGCGCATCATCTTTCTCTCCGCTTCCGCCCAATCCGATTCCTTCACGACCGAAACACCTTCCGGCTCGCTCAATCTCCTTAGGTCATGGATATCCCGTCCCAGCGCCTGCCACTCCCGCTCCAACTCTTCCAACTTCATGTGGAGCCTCTCTTTTTCCAAAACGTGCGACTGAATCCTTTGCTCCAGCGCGTGCGCCCGATTCTTTTCCTGATTCAGCTCCTCCACCTTGTCGCGGAAGAGCTGGTTCGCCTTCTGTTGCTTTTGGGCCAGCGCTTCGTCTTCTTCCCGAAAATTCTTTACCGCCGCTTCCAATTCCGCCATTTCCTTTTCCATCCGTTTCTGCTCCGAGAGAATTTTCTCGTCAAAATTCCCCTTATCTGCCTGGAATACTTTCCTGAACTTCGAAAGCCATCCTTTCAAAGATGCCTTGATCTCGGAAATGTCATCCACTCCGAGCAATCGCTCCCCTTCCTTAGAAAAGTCCGAAAGCAGTGAGCGCACCTCCGCCGCCGAGAATTCATCCTGCGGAACTTTTTTCTGGAACTCCAGCCTCGCTTCCAGTTTCGCAAGCTCTATCCCCAGAACATTCTTCCGGTTTAAAATCGAGTTTATTTTCTCGCGTATCTCCTTGGCTTTTTCGTACTCGTTCTCCCCGCCGCCGATTTCCTTAAGCTCTTTTTCCTTGATTGCTATGCCATTATCGGCTACCTCCAGTTCGTGCCGGAGCTTAGAGACCGGCTCTTCCACATCCTTCAACCCCTTCTCCAAATCTCGATAGCGGACATAAAAGTAAGCATCCTCTAGGGTTTTCAACTCCTCTTCTATCTCCGTTCTCCTTAAGAACCGTGAGCGCTGGCGGCGCAATATCCGCACGTGCGGGGCGAGCTCCTCGAGCATCGCCTTCACTTTCTCCATATTAATCTCGCTTGATTCCAGGCGCCTTTCGGCCTGATTCTTCTTTATGCGATACTCCCGCAAGCCCAAAACCTCTTCTATCATCAGGCGCCGGTCTTCGGGCGAACTCCGAACGAAGATATCGCTCTGCCCCTGCCCAATTATCATGAGCCCCCTCGTTCCCAAGCGGGCCTTCGCGAGCATCGGCAGCAAGTCCTTGAGTTTTATCTCACCGTCGTTCAGTGAAAATTCCGAATTGCCCGAGCGGTCTATCCGCCGGGCAAGCGTTACTTCGGGAGCGTCCACCGAAAGATTTTTCTTATTGTTATTGAAATAAAGCCCGACGCGCGCCAAGCTCATCGCCGGCTTTTTGGGCGTGCCCGCGAAGATGAGGTTGTCCAGCGTCTCGCCGCGCAGTTGTTTCGCCTCGCGTTCGCCCAAAACCCAGCGCACCGCATCGATGACGTTGGACTTGCCCGAACCGTTCGGGCCGACGATAGCCGTCACCTGCGACGGAAATTCCAGAATGGTTTTCCCGGCGAATGACTTAAAACCCTGGAGCTCTAGGCGCGTTAGGAAGTTGTCCATCCGAATTTTTCTTTTACGTGAGTGAGAGCATTCTCGGCCGCGCTGTACTCGCCCTCCTGTTTCGATTTACCCCTCCCCTTTTCTACCATCTCGGTGCCGAAGAACACTCCGACCAGAAATTCCTTGTTGTGGTCCGGTCCATTCTCTTCCAAAACCCGATAACTCGGCGTTAATTTGAGCTTTTCCTGAACTATCTCCTGAAGCATGCTCTTCGGGTCACGCTCCAATCCCTTCTCCATCACTCCTGCCAGTTTCGTAAGAACCGCTCTATCCACAAAATCGCGCGCCACATCATAGCCCTGATCCAAGTAAATGGCGCCGATGACCGCCTCTATCGCGTTCGCGAGTATCACGTCCCGCGCGCGGCCCATATCCTTGGCCTCGCCGCGCGAGAGCAGAACGAACTTCTGAAGCGAGAGCTCTTTCGAGATCTCCGAAAGGATGATGTGATTTACGAGCGCCGCCCGCAAGCTCGTCATCTTCCCCTCCTGAAAATTGGGGTATTTGGCGTAGAGATACTCCGTAACCGCCAACTCCAAAACGGCGTCCCCGAGATACTCGAGGCGCTCATTGTTGGGCACGGGCCAGGACGGATGTTCATTTAGATAGGAGCGGTGCGTTAGGGCTTCCTTCAAAAGTTCCTCTTTCTTGAATGTAACCCCTAAAACACTCTCCAGTTTGGATAGGTCTGTCACGCTTTTAAATCTTTAATCTTCCCTGATTTTAGGATAAAATGATGTAAATCTCAATGTATATTCCCACTATCGGCCTGGAAATACACGCCGAATTGAAGACGAAAACCAAGATGTTCTGCGGCTGCAAGAACGACGGTGCGGAGCGGCGACCGAACGTGAACGTCTGCCCCATCTGCCTGGGACACCCCGGCACGCTTCCGACCATCAATAAACAGGCGGTCGAAAACGTTCTAAAGCTCGGCCTGGCACTGGGCGGGAAGATTCCCGACGAATCGCACTTCGACCGCAAGAGCTACTTTTATCCCGATCTTCCAAAAGGTTATCAGATATCCCAGTATGAGCACCCGCTCGTGGAGCAGGGGCTTATGAACGGCGTGAGGATTACGAGAATTCACCTTGAAGAAGATGCCGGACGTTTGAATCACGCCGATGACAACTCCACGCTCGTGGATTTCAATCGCGCGGGCGTACCGCTCATGGAACTCGTGACCGAACCGGATATCAAAAATGCCGAGGAGACCGTGGCCTTCGCGCAGGAACTCCAGTTAATTCTCCGTTATTTGGACATATCGGACGCTGACATGGAAAACGGTCAGATGCGGATAGAAGCGAATATTTCAATCGCCCCGAAGGACGCGAAAAAATACGGCACCAAGGTTGAAGTAAAGAATATCAATTCGTTCAAGGCCGTCCACGACGCAATAGAATACGAACTGAAACGGCAGGAGGAATTCTTGTCCGATGGTAAAAAAATCGCTCAGGAAACGCGAGGCTGGAATGATAAGAAATTCATAACGGAAAGCCAGCGCTCCAAAGAGGAGGCAAACGATTACCGCTACTTCCCCGAACCGGACTTACCGCCCTTGAAGATAAAAGAAGCGTTCGACTTGGAAAAACTGAAAGACGAGATACCGGAACTGCCGGAAAAGAAGCGTGAACGCTTCGGCTCCGAGTTCGGATTGGATAAAAAATTGGTGGAAACCATCATCACGGAAAAACCCTGGGCCGATTACTTCGAGCAAGCGGCCTCGGAATTGGAGTCGCAAACCGAAAAGCCGGATTATCAACTACTCGCCAATTACTTCACGAGCGACCTAAAGAGCTTGATAAAAGATAAAAACACTTCCGTCCTGGAGATGAAATTCGGTCCGGAGCACTTGGCTCACCTGATTGCCTTGATAGGCGGAGGCAAGCTTTCCAGTCGTTTGGCCAAGGACCTGCTCGCCAAGATGTTCGAGACCGGCGAAGACCCCGAAACCCTGATGAAAAGCCAGGGACTGGAACTCGTAAGCGACGAAGGTGAACTTGGGAAAGCAATCGATGGAGTGCTTCAGATGAACGGAAAATCCGTGGCGGACTTCAAAAAAGGCAAGCTAAACGCCCTCCAATTCCTCTTGGGCCAAGTAATGGCCAAAACCAAAGGCAAAGCCGACCCGAATATCGCCAAAAAGATACTGGAAGAGAAGTTAAAGTAGCGTATCCAGCGCTTGATTCACCAACTTATCCGCCTCGCGGTTCTTTTCGCGCGGGATATGGACGAACGAGACACTCTTAAAGTCCTGCTTTAGGTTCCAAACATCGATAAAAAGTGGTTTCAAACCCTCTTCTTTTATCTTATATTCGCCTTTTAACTGGCTCACGATGAGTTCGCTGTCCGAACGCACCTCGACTTCCGTTTCCTCCGCTTTCTTACCGCCCAAGAGTGACTTTGCTTTCTTCAAACCAAATATGAGCGCTTTGTATTCAGCGATATTATTCGTTGTATTCCCTATCGCCTCGCCGTAATACTTATTTATCCCCCGTCTCTTGTCGCTTATCTCTTGTATTACTACTCCTATAGCTGCCGGTCCTGGGTTTCCACGCGCTCCTCCGTCGGTGTAAATAACTAACCTATTCTTCATTCTTTTTTTTGATCACCTTCCATGGGAAAGGCTTATTGGCCGGCAGAGTGAATCCCGCCGCGTGCTTATGTCCCCCACCGCCGGAGAATTGCCGCGCCAGCCTTGAAACGTCGGTCGCGCCTTTGGAACGCAAAGAATATCTGCGTACCTTTCCATTCTCATACCAAACGATTCCTATCGGATGCTTTTCATCAATTAGAAGATTGCCAACTTGGGAATGCGAGACGGAGGTATTTACCGCTCTCGCAAGATGGCCCTTGAACTTCACTTCGTAGGCGCCCTTTAAGAGCCCGTGGATAATTCTGTCCTCATACTTCAAGAGTAGCTCGCCTTCTTTGACATACTTCTTTCTTAGTGGGGTCCTTTCCAAATCGCTGGCAAGTTTATCCCAAATCTTGAAATCGGCCTTAAAAAGCCCAAGCCGTAGGGATATGGGGACGGAATGAGGTAAACTGAATTTCCAGATGTCATTGTCCTCAATGCATCTCAAAAGCCACGGAACCGGGTTCTTTGGGAAGAAATAAAGCCAAGTGAGCACGGCGGCGGAGTGGTTAATGTCGAAGTACCATTGGGTCGCGTTCTTAACGAATCCCCTGTTCGTCTCATGATGATCTATTACAGTCACAGAAAGATTATCTCTGACTAATTGCTCAAGTTTTTCAGGTGATGAACAAACATCAAGGAAGTAAATGTCCTTCTTCTTGATTTTCGCTTTTCCTAATTGTTTCGACGTTTGGCCGGGACCTATCGAAATATAATCCGCCTTCTTCCCGAATTTTTTCCAAGCCGCCCAGGCCGCCCCGAACCCATCTGGACAGTCGGTGTGATAGAAAATGACGATGGATTTCATATATTTATTTTAATGCCTCTATCCCCGGTAATCTCTTGCCGGAGAGATATTCCAGCATCGCCCCGCCCCCGGTGGAGATAAAAATATTCTTCGGAATCTTCGGTTTGCCAAGCAGTTCAAGCGAGGCGCTTGTCTCCCCGCCCCCGATAACGATGTACGCTTTTTTATTCTTCAAAACGGCCTTCCAAATCCCAATTGTCCCCTTCCGAAAATCTTTCTTCTCAAAAAATCCGGGCGGGCCGTTCCAAACTATTGTTCTGGCTTTGCCTATAATGGACGCATAACGCTCGAGCGTGAATGGGCCAATATCCCAAATGAATTTACCATAGTTCATCGCATCTTTCGGCCAGATAAATTTGGGTGATTTCGGAATGCCCGATTCGTTAAAAACATTTGAGCCCAGGAGAGTAGCGTCCGATTTCTCAATCAATTTACTTAACCCCACGATCTTCTCCTTAAGTTTGGCCCCACCCAATATGATGACGAACGGACGCACGGGCTTTTTCATCGCTCTATCCAGATTCTTTATTTCTTTTTCCAGAAGCAAACCGCCATAAGACGGCAGGAATCTCGTAATAGCGGCAACCGATGCATTGGCGCGGTGGGAAACGGCAAAAGCATCGTTCACGTAGAAGTCGCCGAGCGAGGCCAGCTTCTTCGCCAGTTTTGCGTCGTTTTTTTCTTCTCCCGGCAAAAAGCGCAGGTTCTCGAAAAGCACAACCTCTCCCGGCTCACAGAAATCGACGTGATGGGATATTTTTTTCGCAATAATCGGCGCGAACGGCCGAAGCGATAATTTTTTATCGGTACCCTTCGGACGCCCACGGTGGCTTAAAATGATTACTCTTATCCTGTTTTTCAAAAGCAATTTTATGGTTGGAACCACCGCCTGGAGCCGGTATGAATCCAATGGAGCCCCCGGCTCGATGTTCAGGTCAATGCGCAAAAGACATGTCCTGCCGGACATTTTCTTCAAATTTTGGGCGCTTAAATAATGCATCTTACCCATTATAAACGAACGGCGCGCCCCGGCATAGTTGGCCTTTACTCTCCTCCAAATTGGAATAATATAAAAGGCAATATGCAGGATTTCGTTAACAATCTCATCCCCACGATACGCGACCTCGGCGACACGACCTATTTGATAATATTCGTCATATGCATCCTGGAGACGATACCGTTTGCTGGCGTCATACTCCCCGCTACTGTCGTGCTTGCGGTCGCCGGCTTTTTCGCATCGCTCGGTTTCTTGGATGCAAAAGACCTGATTTGGGTAGCAACTATCGGAGCGATTATCGGCGATGCTTTAAGCTTTTATATTGGAAAATTCGGCGGACAGAGAATGTTCTCGGAAACCGCCCGGTTTTTCAAAACGAAGTACATAGACAAGGCGGAATCGTTCTTCGAGCGCCACGGCGGAAAGAGCGTGTTTTGGGGACGGTTCATAAGTCCCATCCGGCCCTTCATCGGCTTCGCGGCGGGAATCGGAAAAATGGACCAGAAACGCTTTTGGGTATTCAACGTCGCAAGCGCGCCGGTGTGGGCAACCATCTTCGTGATGGTGGGATTCTTATTCGGAGAGGGCTGGCAAGCGGCGGTTTCTTGGATAGATAAGATAATACTTCTATCGCTCTGCGTGATAGTGCTCGCGATAGCGGTGAACATCGTCATACGCAAGTTTTTCTTCAGGAATAAGAACCAGTAGGACGGCATAATTCCAAATAAAAAGAGGACACCTTCGCGAATGGCGCCCTCTCAATGAACTTAAACCCGTCTTATCTTACCCTGCAGATTTGCGGGGTGTTTTACCTCCGTAGCCGATTTCCCAACCAAATCCTTCGTGTCTGCCCCTAACGGAGACGAATAGACCATCTTCATCCTCACGTTCTAAAACGTGCTGGGACGACATCATTATAATTCCGGCCGTCTCTCTTTGGGCGATATCAACATCATCCTGCGGTACGCCCTGGTTAACACCTAGCATATACCCCTCCTTCTTGATGGGTATGGTGGGTGGTAGGTAGTGGGTTATTTACTGATACAACAACAAAGAGCAGATTTAAATAATATCACAAATCCAAAAATGTAGCAACAAAAAAGGAGCTTTTGTATGCCGGCATACCCTACTTTCCCAGCCACAAGGACTAGTATCATAAGGCCGAAACGCTTTCACTTCTCTGTTCGGAATGGGAAGAGGTGGGACACGTTCCGGTTGAACACCGGCAAACAAAAACTCCTTTTTTACAAATCAGCTTTTTGAGATAGAAATTAATGTGCTTCGCGAGCGAAGTGTTATGGTGAACATATTAGTACTCCTCGGCTAAAACCCTTGCGGGCCTTACACCTAGAGCCTATCAACCTGGTAGTCTTCCAGGAGTTCATGGTATCTAATCTTGGGAGAGGCTTCGCACTTAGATGCTTTCAGTGCTTATCCCGTCCGAACATAGCTACCCGGCGCTTCAGTTGGTACCAAAGCCGGTACACCAGAGGTTCGTTCATCTCGGTCCTCTCGTCACGTTATCACATATCACTATGTGCGCAGACTATATCTTCGTCCTCCATAACCTTTGGCCAGGAGGAGGCGGCGTATTATGGTACTAAAATTCAGTGCCATCTTCACTCCGACGTACGTCGGAGATCCAGTCGTTACGGGGTCAAACCCAAAATTCTATTTAGCTCCTCATTCGTCTTTTTGCTTTTCGTGGAATAATTTTCCGATTGGATAATCGAAATATATTTCACAAGTTTTACAAGGTCGTTTTGTGATAACTCCCGAATTTTCTTTTTAGAAAGAAGTCCGGCAGATTCACAAAGAGCGCTTGCTTGTTTTTTCTTGAAGCGGATGAAAGGCATTAAATCTTGAAGAATTTTATGAATTTGAGCAAATCCGTTTATACGCAATTCACTCATTCCATCATTTCTCCGAGAAAAATACCCTATTCCTAAGACGTTTCGGATAAAACGCAGGGGTTTTTCGTGGCGACTGTCTTGATAAAAACAAATCGTACACATAAACCGGTATTTCATCCGACCCTCTTTCCGCTTCTTGATTTGAAGCATCAAACTTCCATCACCGTCTAAAAAGCCGGCGATATAAGCTAAATTAGTTTTAGATCGACTTCCCACGGTATTGTCTTTAAATGTTTCTGGTCCTCAAGTAAATTGTACCACTTTCCACGGGACCGTGCGAAATGTGGTTATCAACAGACCAAATATATTAAAGATTTCACCGTTATTAGCCGCATTTTCATCACAGATTACTCTGTGAAGTAGCAATCTCTTACTAGAGACGACTTCCCTCAAATACCCACGCTGACAGCAGATAGAGACCAACCTGTCTCACGACGGTTTGAACCCAGCTCACGTACCACTTTAAATGGCGAACAGCCATACCCTTGGGAGCTTCTCCACCCCCGGGATGTGGTGAGCCGACATCGAGGTGCCGAGCTCCGTCGTCGCTAGGGACGCTCGGACGGAACCAGCCTGTTATCCCCGGAGTAACTTTTATCCGTTATCTCCGACCTTTCTATAAAGAATCGTCGGGTCGCTAAGCTCTGCTTTCGCACCTGCGCGACTTGTAGGTCTTGCAGTTAAGCCGGCTTGTGCCTTTACACTTTGAGCGCGATTTCCATCCGCGCTAAGCCGACCTTGATAGGCCCCTCCGTTACACTTTAGGAGGGTTCCGCCCCAGAAAAACTGCCCACCAGACACTGTCCCCTAATGTTTTTGCCACTAAGGTTAGATATTAATTTTTTAGAGATGGGTGTTTCATTGGCGGATCCATGCCACCCGAAAGCGGCACTTCAAATCCTCCCCACTACGCTACGCACCAAAAAATTAATAACAATATCAAGCTACAGTAAAGCTTCCGGGGTCTTTTCGTCTTGCTGCCAGTATCCCGCGTCTTCACGGGAATCGCATTTTCATCGGGCTCTTCGTTGAGACAGTTCTCCAGTCGTTGCGCCATTCATGCGCTCCGGAACTTACCCGGAAAGGAATTGCGCTACCTTTGGACCGTTATAGTTACGGCCGACATTGACGAGGGCTTCGGACGGTGAGTAACGAACCTTGCGGCCCGCCACCCCCATCGTTAACCTTCTCGCATCGGTCAGGCTTCACCCCCTATACATCCTCTTACGAGTTCGCAGGGAGCTGTGTTTTTGGTAAACAGTCGCCAGAGAAACTTTCGCTGCGGCCAATGCGTAGCATTGGCCCACTAATCTACACGAATATAGCTCACTTCGTTCGCAACACTAATTAACACGAATAAAGTACAGAACCTGTACCGTGTTCGTGGCAATTCGTGCAGCGCGAAGCGCTCTATTCGCGGCTATTCGTGAGCCAGTGCTACGCACTGGCGAGGCTTATCCCGAAGTTACGCCTAGCTTTTTTGCCGAGTTCCTTAACGAAGAATCACCCGTTCCCCTGAGGCTACTCGCCTCATCCACCTGTGGCGGTTTACGGTACGAATTCCACTTATCTAACCTTAGAGGGTTTTCTCGGAAGCGAGCTCGGTTCATTTAAAACGGTAAAAACCGCTTTTCATCTCTACCCTGAAGTCCGCCATTGAAGGCAGGAGCCCGGATTTACCTGAACTCCACTTTCGGTCAAGAACACCAAACCATTAAGATGCTGAATCTACTGCGCTTCGTCACCCCATCGAAATAAATGGAAGGGCTGGAATATTAACCAGCGTTCCTTTAGCTGCGGCTTTCGCCATCGCCTTAGGGTCGCCTAACCCTCCGCCGATTTTCGTTGCGGAGGAAACCTTGGATTTGCGGGGAGCGCGGTTTTCACGCGCTTTGCGATTACTCATGCCAACATTCTCTCTTCCCAGCGCTCCACAGGCCCTCACGGGTCCTGCTTCAACGCCCTGGAAATGCTCTCCTACCACTCATCTGCTCACATTTTTAGACTCTTGACAATTTTTGTAGACTTGTCATACTGCAACCAGAAACTTGTGGAGGGACTAGTGAAACTTTGATGGTGTATATACGAGCACGCCTTTGTTTCCTTGCCTTGGTAAGAGTCCGGGTCTTACCCTAGTAAGAAAGGAAGGGACGGTGGTGCGTATCCGTTAAAAGGTTTCACTTTCCCTCTTTCTGTATTTCTATGTACCCACTTCGAAAGGAGTGGGGTTTCTTTTTTCAAGTCCAAAAATGTGAGCAGATGAATTCGCGTCTTCGGCACATTGCTTAGCCCCGATAAATTTTAAGCGCCACTATCCTCGAATAGTGAGTTGTTACACACTCTTTAAAGGATGGCTACCTCTGAGCCAACCTCCTACCTGTCATAGGATAATGACTTCCTTTCACACTTAGCAATGATTTAGGGGCCTTAGACGGCGATCTGGGCTCTTCCCCTCGCGACCACGGAGCTTAGCCCCCGTAGTCTGACTCTCATGCTTTTACCTTCTGGTATTCGGAGTTTGATTGAGTGCCCGAGCTTTCGCCCTTTGACTCTCATCCAGTGCTCTACCCCCAAAAGGAAACACATGAGGCTAGTCCTAAAACTATTTCGGAGAGAACCAGCTATTACCAAACTCGATTAGCTTTTCACTCCTTATCCCAACTCATCCGATGATTTTGCACGGTCAACCGGTGCGGGCCTCCCCCCGACTTTCGTCGGGGTTCACCCTGGTCAGGACAAGCTCGTCTGGTTTCGGGTCCTACACATGCTGCTAATAATCCAACACACGAATCGCGGAGACTTCCGCGTCTCGTGTGTAGAATTATAACGCCCTATTAAGACTCGCTTTCGCTCCGCCTTCAAACCTCAGGGTTCTTAGACTTTGCAGCATATATAAACTCGTTGGCTCATTCTTCAATAGGCACACCGTCAGCCCGCATCACCCTTGCGGGTAATACTTAAGCCTCCGGTTCCTTGTAAGTAGATGGTTTCAGGTACTATTTCATCGCCCTAACCGGGCTGCTTTTCACCTTTCCCTCACGGTACTAGTTCACTATCGGTCACTAAACGTATTTAGCCTTGGGAGATAGTACTCCCGGATTCCTTCGAGGTTAGTTTGCCTCGAAGTACTTAAGAATAAGAACGAAAGTTCGTTAATTTTCGCCTACGGGGCTATCACCCGCTATGACGCCGCTTTCCAGCGGCTTCGGCTAACCAACGAATTTGTAACTTTCACCTTGAACTCAAAGCTTTTCAAGCTCAAAGATGTCCTTACCTTGCAACCCCGCTCAATGCTTCTTGCGAAACACTGAACGGTTTGGGCTCTTCCCTTTTCGCTCGCCGCTACTTGGGGAATAATATTTATTCTCTGTTCCACCGGCTACTGAGATGTTTCACTTCACCGGGTCTGCTCCTTATGCATCGTTAACGCATAAGATGATGCGGGTTTGCCGCAACGGGTTTCCCCATTCGGAAATCTTCGGATCACAGGTTGCTACGCACCTTCCCGAAGCTTATCGCAGCTACGCTACGTCCTTCATCGCCGTTTAGTGCCAAGGCATCCACCATCTACCCTTAATTTACCTCGCATCCGAAGATGCGAGTCACTTCACGAATCGCTACGTGAAGCACTTTTAATTTCTACCTCAAAAAACTGACTTGTTTTTTGATTCTTTTGTTACTTTAATCAGATATTCGATTTTGAAGGTCCGTTCAGAACAAAAAATCCGCCGAGTCGGCGGAGACAGACCACAGGCCTTCGCAGGCTTTAAAACCTACGTTTGTGGCTCCCGCCGTGGTATGTGTACTGGAATTTCATTCGCAGGGAAAAGTATAGCAAAACGTATATCGGTGTCAACCCCGGGGCCTAACCCTTATCCCCAGCTATGAGGGGTACAAAACTGAAGCCAAAATGGCGCTTTTCTTCAAATTCGTTCGGCCCCTTCTTGTCCAGGACGATGATGCTATCCTTGACCGGGGCCACTATCCGTCCGCCGATCCTCAACTGTTCTTTCCATGCATCCGGAATCTTCTTGGCCGCCGCGGCCGCGATGATCTTGTCGAATGGGGCGTTTACGGAATCCCCCTTCGCGCCATCACCCAATTCCACTTCGATTATATTCTTCTCGGCAATGCCGGACCTCACGAAATTCTCCTCCGCAAAACTCTTGAGCTCCGGAATCCTTTCTATCGTGACCACCTTCCCCCCCGGGCCCACGAGATACGCAAGGAGCGCAGCCTGCCAACCAGAACCGGTGCCGATATCCAGAATTTTCTCGCCGGCTTTCGGCTCCAAAAGTTCCAGCATGAAAGCAACCGTGAGCGGCTGGGAAATCGTTTGGCCGAAACCAATGGGAAGCGGATAATTTCCGTAGGTCTCTTTCTTCTGGTTCTCGGGAACGAAATCGGCGCGGTCAGTCTTTTCGAACGCATCAATGATTGGCGGCGCTTTCAGATAACCTTCGCTTATTAAAGATTGAATCAGGGCTTGCCTTGGCATATCTATATTTTAGTTTTTATTTCAGAAAAAAAAAGCCCGGCCTCCGTTTTTGGTATGAGTCAGGATAATCCTGACCTAATACGGAGCGGGCCTTTTGAGAATTGTGGTTTCATTGAACCCCCCTTATTATTCTTCGTCTGGTAACCGCTCGCAGGTAAGGACCCAATCGTGAGGCGCCTCAAGGGCAAACTCCACTCTTGGTTTTCCTCTTTTCCCGGAAACAGCTCGCCTTAATCTATGAACGGAGAAAACGAGCTCTTCGACCCCTCTCTTGGCGACGATTCTGAATCTTGGGATCACCTCACCGTTGATTATCTTCCGTTTGAGGCCGGAAATTTTTCCAATAGTCTTCTTGTTGGTACTCACGGTTATCTACCTCCTCTCAGGATTTTAAGTTTTGGAATTATCCAAAAACGGTGGATTACTTACTATTCCAATTCTAGGGAAGGCTGGGGCGGCGGTCAATACGCCTAAAGCCCAGTAAATGCTGGGTCTTGGGTTTACTTGCGGGGGCACTGCGACTCGAACTGCACGGCTATTATTTCCTTTGGCGGTAAATTCTTATTTCTCTTTTTAAGCCTTGAATGCAAAAGCCATCAACACGATAGTTAAAGCATTAAGAACCACTAATAATACTATTTCTTGGGTCCGTGGAAGGGGATTCCATAAAATATAGACCGTGTAGATTATCGCAACAATCGCCGCGCCAATAAAGTTTCCTCTTACCATATTTTTATAATGAGGTTAATTAAGCACACGACCTTTCAAGAATTATATCACTATTTATTTACCCACACTGAACCTCTTTAAGGGAAAATATGTCTCGGTCGCACTACCGCCTTAAGCGAGTCGCTCCTCGATGAGAAATGTTGTCGGCGGGGGCAGTAAACCTACGGTTCAAGGGAATCTCACGCACTCACTGCGTTCGCTTTTCAAAACCCTCGGTTTTGAATGATTTCCTATACGGGGAACCAATCGTGGTTCCCCGACCCCTTCCGCTCGTTCGATTCCCTACCGAAAGATAATACAAAGGCACACCGTTTTACGGTGTGCCTTTGTATTATTTGCGGGGGCAGTAGGAATCGAACCCACATTAGCGGTTTTGGAGACCGCGATTCTACCATTGAAATATGCCCCCTACTTTTAAAAGTATACCAAGCTATTCCGGAAACAAAAGAGCCGCAGGAAGCGGCTCTCAAAAGCTATTTTTTGGCTTCCTTGTGAAGGGTGTGCTTACGGCACCAATTGCAGTAACGCTTATACTCGATCTTCCGCTGGACCTGCTTCTTGTTTTTATGGGTCGTGTAATTGGAATGCTTGCACACGGAACAGCGCAATCTTATCAGGTAATCGCTGAGTGAATTTACTTTGCTTTGAGCCATACGAATTTGAACTGAAACTTGTAACTTATAACTTATAACAACCGACCGTTAATGTAAAGCTTGAGCCGAAGGTGGGAATTGAACCCACGACCTACTCCTTACCATGGAGTTGCTCTACCGCTGAGCTACTTCGGCGCTTCGTCGTTTTTCTTTAGATACACCTCAAACATCGGCTTGAGGTTTTCTATGATAGGATAGCGTGCGTATTCCTCCGGGTCAATCCATTCGAAAGCGTCGTGATCATCGCTTAACCTCACATCCGAAGACTCGGGATAACATTCAAAGAAAATCCTAATGATCTGCCAAGACTCTCCCCTTACCATTGGCCAGGACTCGTTTACGAAAAATGATTCCCCAATTCTTATTTCAAGCCCGGTTTCTTCTCTTACCTCCCTTTTCAGGCTCTCGTCAAAGTGCTGTCCCGCCTGTACTCTCCCTCCGGGAGTATCGAGACCCCCAATCTTAGAACCATCTTTGTATTGTGACGACTCCCGAATCAAAAGAACCTTGCCCTCATTATTAACAATGAGGGCCTTAGTCGCTACGAATAATTTTGGGGCCATCTAAATACCTAATTCACGCTCTCCACCTTTAGAAGCTCCACTTCAAATATGAGCGTCGAATTCGCCGGAATAACAGTAGCGCCACTCTGATCTTTGACGTCTTGGCCCCCGTAACCCAATTCCGGCGGAATCGTGAGTTTGCGCTTGCCGCCCACCTTCATTCCTGCGACGCCCTCGTCCCAACCTTGGATCACCTGTCCCGCTCCAAGAACGAACGAGAACGGCTGGCCGTGGTCGTAAGAACTGTCGAACTTCTTACCGTCCGTAAGCGTTCCGGTGTAATTTACCGTCACCATTTGTCCTGCTATTGCTACCGTGCCCGTCCCGACCACCTCATCCTGTATCTGGAGTCCGCTTTGAGACGTAATCGGCTGGCTCGGATTTTGACCCGTTGAATTCGACGGCTGGTTCCCTCCGTTATTGTTGAAAATCATATAACCGACCACTACGACTATTACTAAAATTACGACTGTTAAAATTACACTGGTTTTGTTCAATTTTGTCATAGGTAAATAATATCATATTTCTATTTAGCTCATCTCCAGAATATCCCCAACCCGGGTTCCGGTCTTTGAAATCGTTCCCGCGGGCAATTCCAGAACGTTCTTGTATTTCGGCTGCCAAAAGAAGAATCGGTTCGGCTTCAGGTTTTCCTCCAATCCTTTAATCTCAAAATTATTGTCCGTAATGACGCAATCTATCGGAAACTTCACGCCGAAGGTATGAATACCCCACCGGGTTTTAAAGAAAATCGCCGCGGGCGCATCCTTACCCGAAAGGCCGTTCGCCTTATCATTGAAGGTTTTGGCGACTAGGACGCCTTCACAAAGAATAACCCCGCGAGTCCTGTTTTTAACTGTCATTGAGCCACCTCACAGATTCGAACTGTGGACCTACTGTTTACAAAACAGTTGCTCTACCGCTGAGCTAAGGTGGCACTGTCCTAAAAATAGCAATTATCTCGTGGAATTGTAAATATCGGAAATCTCCGTCGCCGAAAGAGCGCGATTGTATACTCTAATCTCATCGAGATATCCATTCACTTTTCCTGGGGCCCAACCCTGTTGACCTATATAAACCGACTGGCTATTTTGGCCTATTACCCCCGTATAAGATGTGATGGCGGTCTGTGTACCATTCACATATACCCTTATCACTGTACCATCATAGACTCCGGCGACATGATACCAAATACCCGGCAATATAGATGTTGGGGAATACACGGAATATACTTGGTTATTCTCAATGACGAACCCGGGCCTAGCACTCGAAAATCGCAAGAGATAACCCGAGTTACTGGTACTGCTCGCATAACTTTCTTTAGTAACCAACGTTTGGCTGGGATTGGTAAAATTATCAAAATTCGCCCAAGCCATAACGGTGATGGCTGTTCCTCCAATGTTCAAACCGGAACTATTGGGTATAGATACATAATTCGTGGCATCACTGAGATGGAGACAACCGCCTATTTTACAATCGGAACCAGAATACCATGTAGAATAGGGGGTATTGAGAGTACCCGTATTACTGAAGCCTGAAGCATCATAAGCTTTGGTGGATGTTCCTTCATCAAGATGCCAATACCCCACGAGTCCCGTATCAAATTTTGACGTGATTTGACCCAAAGAATTCACGATGATGTCGTTCACCAAACCGTCCTGCCGGCCGTCCGTCATAGAGATCACCTGGGGCTGGGAAGGATAACCTGAGACCGCGTTAAAAATAGTATCAATCGTGCTTGAGGCCCACGGATTACTGAAAGAAATGTTCCGCCGCACCGGATAGGTTTGGCCCGGCGTCCCCGCGGCATAACTCGTCCCGCTAAAAACCGTGTAGGATTGGCCGGCGGATGATGTGGTATTCCTAAAGCGCATCCCCCACCTCATCCCGCTCTGCTGGCTCTTGGACAAGGCTTGGGTATTTTTCACGGTAGCCAGAAGTTCGCTCGCGGAAAGCTTCAGATTCTGCTCCGAGCGATACCCGCCAAGATACAAAAAACCCGCCGTCATCAGCACTGCGGAGATGGCGACCACAACCAGAAGCTCGATTAAAGTGAACCCGGCGTCATTTTTATCAGCGAAGATCTGCTTTTTTATCGGCATAAATCAGCGTCCTTAGAACTGAGTAGTAAGCTGGTATATTGGGATGATAATGGAGAGGGCGATAAGGCCGATAATAAAACCGATAATTAGAAGCATGACCGGTTCCAGGAAGGCAACGAGCGTCTTTAGGGAGTTATCTATCTCGCTGGCGTAGAAATTCGCGAGCGTCGCCAAAACTTCGTCAATGTGGCCGGCCCGCTCGGAAATCGCGACCAGTGTTACCACCGTCTTCGGGAAGAACGGCTCACGGCGGAACGCCTCGCCGACGGTCAACCCCTTCTCCAACCCCTCCCGGGCAATCCTGATAAGCGCGCCTTTCAGGTCTGCGTTGCCTACGACTTGGGACGTTATCTCGAGAGCGTCGGTCAAGGGAATGCCAGCTTTAATCAGAGAAGAAATAGTTGAAGCAAATCGCTGAAGCGCTATTTTTTTCACCAAATCCCTTATCACGGGTATTTCGTTCGTCAAGCTCAAAAGAAGTTTTTTGAAAACCATCGAGTTTCTGTAACCGATTATGAAAAGAATAAGCGCCAATACGAAGACGATTACGAAATACAGGCCATAACTTCCGAAAAACAACCCGACCGCGAACACGACCCTGGAGAAAAGCGGCGGCTGGAATCCGGATTCCAAAAAGACGTTCGCGATCTTCGGCAGGGCGAACATTACGAGGAAAGCGAGTATCAAAACCGAAGTGGACAAGAGAAGGATCGGATATACCAAAGCGCTTTTTATCTGGTCTCTCATCTCCTTTTCTTTGATGAGAGAGGCGCTTAGATTTTCAAAGACAGTATCCAGATTTCCGGACGATTCGCCGGCTTTTATGAGATTAATATAAACCTGGCTGAACACCTTGGGATAGCGCGCGAAAACGGCGAAGAACGGCTGACCGGCTTCGAGGTTGGCTCTTACTTCCAAAAGGAATTTTCTCACGGATGACTTATCAAAATCGTCTATTAAAATGGTCACCGCCTGCAAAAGTCCGGTGCCAATCTTCAACATCAGAGCCAAGTATTTCGAAATGAACACCTGGTCGGTAATGGTGATCTTGCCGCCGAATATTCTGAGCTTTTCGCCCAAATTCTTCTCGACCGGCTTCACGCTTATGGGCTTCAGCCCACGCGACGTGAGGAACTGGAGAACCTCCGGTACATCCTTGCTTTCTATCTGGCTTTCCACCACCCTGCCGTCAGGCTGCGAAGCGATGTAATGAAATTGCATCTTGTTTTAATTCTAGCTTATTCCCCTATGACCCTGAATATTTCTTCAATCGTCGTCATGCCCAATTCAACCTTTCGGAGCCCATCCTCCAACATCGTCCTCATCCCCCCTTTTTTGGCCATGGACCTTAAAATGTCCAATCCAAACTGCGGACTGATGATGATTTTTCGGATGTCTTCCGTAACGTTCAGGACCTCAAAGATGCCGATTCGGCCGCGATAACCCGTGTGATTGCACCCGTCGCAGCCGCGGCCCCGGTAAAACGTCTTGGGCAACTGGATGCTGGCTCTATCCACATTCAGTTCATCCACCTGGCGACCCATGCTTTCCAAAACGTCCTTGGACGGCGAGTATGATTCAATGCAATCCAAATGGATTCGGCGAGCCAATCTTTGGGAACTTATCGCGTTCACGACAGCAGCCACCAAAAACGGCGGTACATCCATATCCATGAGCCGCGGCACGGCGGTAGCCGCATCGTTCGTGTGCAAACTGGACAAGACCATATGACCGGTTAGCGCCGCCTGGACGGAAATGTTGGCCGTTTCCGCATCCCGGATTTCACCGACCATTATGACGTTCGGGTCCTGCCGCAGGATTGAACGAAGCCCGGAAGCGAAGGTTATGCCTGCCGCCGCATTCACCTGCATCTGGTTCAGATATCTCATATCGTACTCGATCGGATCCTCAATCGTGACAATATTCACCTCCGACTGGTTCAGAATGTCCATTATCGAGTAAAGAGTGGTGGTTTTACCGGCGCCGGTCGGGCCGCAGACCACGACCATCCCGTAGCTTTTCGAAATCGCTTCGCTGATCAGCCTCACGGTATCCTCAAACATCCCCAGCTCCGAAAACGACAACGGTTTCTGCGCCGCCGAGAGCAAACGCATTTCAACCTTTTCCCCGTAAAAGGTCGGGATGATGGAAACGCGGATGTCGATAACGTTGCCGCCAACCTCGTAGCGGAATCGCCCGTCCTGGGGATGGGTGTGCTCGTCCACCCTCAAACTGGATAAAATCTTTATCCGGGCGACGATCGCCGAATGAATCTCCTTCGGCATCCTGATTATCTCATGAAGAATGCCGTCTATCCGGAAACGCACGAGGATGCCGTCATCAAGAACCTCAAAATGTATGTCGGAAGCCCTGGAAGAATCGGCATAAGAGATAAGATTGTCCACAATGGCTACTATGGGGATGTCGGAAGCGGCCTCCTTCAAGTCGACTTCCCCCTTCGTCTTGGAGCGCAGGGATTCGCTTATGCTGTTCTCTATTATCTTCTTGAAATCCTGGGTCAACTGTTGCTGATACAGGAGAAAACCGCGGCTCAAATCTTCCTCAGAGGCGAGAAACGGCTTGACCGGACCGCCCAGACGCAAACTCAAAAAATCTATCGTCTCCAGATCGGTCGGGTCCTCCATCGCAACCTCAAAGTGTCCCCCCTGGTCGCGGCCGAAAACTATCACGTTCCTTTGTTTCGCCACGTCCTCCGGGAGCTTGTGGAGGATTTGCTTATCAATGCCGACCGCTCCCAGGTTCACCCGCTCCACCCCCAGCGATTTCGATATCAGAAGATAGAGATGGTCCTTGTTTATCAACCCCTGCGAGATTATGATCTCGGCCACGTTCTGGCGCTTGTGGCTTGCCTCTTCTTGAAACTTGTCGAAGGTATCGGCGCTGAGCGTGCCGGCTCCCACGAGAATCTGCTTCAGTTTTGTGACGGGCAGATTAATCACGCTATTAATTATAATCCAAGGAGGTTCTTTAAACTAATCCGCCGCTCACGAGGAGCGGCGATATTTCATCTAAATAAACCAGAACCTAGAAGAGTGTCAGATTCGAACCGATTTCGTACATATTGGCATTGTCACCGCCGTCTTTCGAAACCACGTCTCCGCTTCCGGCATTATTGAATTTGGCACTCTCCATAGCCGCGTCAATTTCGTAAATACCCACCGTGCTCGATGAATTCCAAGCATACTGGCAGACAGCCGGCGTCGCTTTGTTGCAATTCGTGGAAGTATTGTTGGGGTCTATCGGCAATCTCGAAAACGGCGCGCCGGAAGCGATGAGACTAAAATTAAGATTGACCCAGCCCCCGGTACTTGTGGTATTGGCATTTATAGTGCAGCCCGACGTAGCACCGGGCTTGCTGGTGGTAGCCGTGCAGTTGGTGACCGCAGACCAGTTAGCGCCCGAGTTCAGAACATCGGCTGTCCACAAAGAAACGGCGCTATTTAGGGCAGACAAATCGGAGATTCTCGTCCCTACCCTGTTTCAAAAGTTCCGCCGGATTCAGGACCAGAACAACGGCCGTGGCGAGGACTGCGAGAATAGCGATGACTACTAGAAGTTCTATGAGAGTGAATCCTTTTTTCATGTAAATTTTACTTTTTTATGATAGCACATTTGATTCAGAAACTAAGCCAAAGTTATACACAGGGGGGGGCTGAAAATCCGGACTAGAATAGGCTTAAATTACTGCCCATTTCATACCAATTATTATCGTTCCCCCCATCCATGTCGGTAAGATGGCTCCCGCCACCCGTGTTGAATTTGGCGCTCTCCAATTGCACATCTATCTCATAAATTCCGACTGTGGTTGAGGCCGCAAAAGTGTACTGGCAAGCCGCTGGCGTTCCCCTGGAACAGGTCGCGGAGCCGTTGGCCGGATCCATCGGCAATCTTGAGAGCGGAGAACCGAAGCTCATTAACGTGAAATTCAGGGGAACCCAGCCCAAGACGTCATTCACCGTGGTGTTTGAATTGATAACGCATACTCCTCCGCTCGTCGGACGCGTGGCGCTATAAGTGCAATCATAGGTGGCAGCAGCCCCTACCCTGTTTCAAAAGTTCCGCCGGATTCAGGACCAGAACAACGGCCGTGGCGAGGACTGCGAGAATAGCGATGACTACTAGAAGTTCTATGAGAGTGAATCCTTTTTTCATGTAATGTATAAATTATATCACAATGACGATGAATCGAGGGAGCTATAACCGAATTGAAGCCTACCAAAGGGTAAGATTGCTCCCGATTTCGTAAACATAGGGATTGCTCCCGCCGTCTTTGGAGGTCACGTCCCCGCTTCCGCCGTTATAGAACTTCGCGCTTTCCATTTGGGCGCTTAATTCGAAAACGCCGACCGTGGTGGTGGATTCATTGATGGCATATTGGCATATGGTCGTCGTAACTCCCTTGCAAGTTCCGCCGTTATTCGGGTCTATCGGCACCCTGGGGAGCGGAGAGCCAGATGCGATCCTAGTGAAATCAATCCCCGTCCAATTGCTCGCGGCAGTGGTTGAGGCGGAAACGGAAGTGCAAGTACCTATGGCGCCCGGCGCGGTTGAGGTTGAGGTACAAACCTTAGTATTCGGCCAACCGCCGTTTAAGACGTCTGCGGTCCATATCGAAATGGCATTATTCAGGGCGGACAAATCCGAAATCCTGGTGGAATCCCTTCCCTGCTTCAGAAGCTCCGCGGGGTTAAGAACAAGGACAACCGCGGTCGCAAGGACCGCGAGAATGGCGATGACGACGAGTAATTCAATCAAAGTGAATCCTCTCATGGCAACTTTATTTTTATTGTACTCTCTTCGTCTTCCTCTTGCCTGTGCACAAAAATTAAGCGAGAAACCCCTTGACCTTAGAGACCAGATCTTCAATCGAGAGCTGGGCTTTCACGAAGTAACCCACCGCTCCGAACTTCTGGGCTCTCTCAACGTCGCCCACCTGGCCCAAGTTCGAAACGATTACAACCGGCGCCGACTGGATGGTCGGGTCCCCCTTCATCTCCTCCATCACCTCAAAGCCGGACATCTTCGGCAAAATGATGTCCAGGAGTATAAGGTCCGGTTTTTCCTGTTTTAAAACCTTGACCGCCTCAATCCCATCGGGAACCGCGGTAACTACGATGCCTTCCTGTTCCAATCTCTGTTTTAAAAGGTTTGAGAGCATCGGCTCGTCTTCAACCAGGAGAATTTTCTTCGGATTATCCATATGTTTGCATTATATAACAAAAACCAAAAAACGTCCTCTGTTCTCCTTCCCCAGTAAAACAGCTCTTCTTTGCATTTGGCGACAACTCTCGGAAGGGTAATACCACCCCTACCCCAAAAGTAAGAACCCAAATACATTGAGCAAATATCACCGGAAAGCGTTAAAAATTAGCGAGCGAACCTCGTTGCGAGCCAGGACCCCCGCCGTAAGGCGAGTAGGGTGGCGAGCAGAGCGAGAGCGAGCTCGAATTTTAACGCTCGGAGGTTTTATGAGCGAAATATATTTGGGTTCTTACGTTGAAAACTTTTTTAGTCGTCCTGTAGCCGAGACATTAGGTTTATCGGCCAACACCTTCCAAAACTACACCCGAAGGTGTATCGAATAAATTTAATTAATCCACGCACAGCTTCCGCTACGCGTGCCTTGTTACGACTTCACCCGTGTCACCGAGCTTACCCTAGTCCCTCCGAAGAGAGATATTAGGCACTCCCGGCTCCCTTGGTGTGACGGGCGGTGAGTACAGGACTCGAGAACGTATTCACCGCGGCGTTCTGATCCGCGATTACTAGCGATTCCAACTTCATGGGGGCGAGTTTCAGCCCCCAATCTGAACTGAGGCCGATTTTTTGGGATTAGCTCCGCCTTGCGGCTTGGCAACCCGTTGTACCGGCCATTGTAACATGTGTGTAGCCCAGGGCATCAGAGGGCCATGCTGATTTGACGTCATCCTTACCTTCCTCCGTCTATGAGACGGCAGTCTCTCGTGACACTTATAACACGAGATAAGGGTTGCGCATGTTACCCCATTGAAGGGAGCGCCTCACGGCACATGCTGACGGCAACCATGCAGCACCTGTGTTTCCGTCCTTGTGAGACAGACGTCCTTTCGGACGCCTTTCGAAAACATTTCAAGCCCTGGTGAGGTTCCTCGTTTGTTGTCGAATTAAACCACATGTTCCACCGCTTGTGCGAGTCCCCGTCTATTCCTTTGAGTTTTAAGCTTGCGCTCGTACTTCCCAGGCGGCAGATTTAACGCGTTAGCTACGCCACCCCGAGGGTCGATACTCGAGACGACTAATCTGCATCGTTTAGGGCGTGGACTACAAGGGTATCTAATCCTTTTTGCTCCCCACGCTTTCGCGCCTCAGGGTCAGGAATGTCCCAGTCTGCTGCCTTCGCCTTTGGTGTTCCGCACGATATCAACGGATTTCACCCCTACACCGTGCGTTCCACAGACCTCTAACACCCTCAAGTTTCACAGTTTTCCCGGCGATACCAGAGTTAAGCCCTGGTCTTTAACCGGAAACACATGAAACCCCCTACGCGCCCTTTACGCCCAATAAATCCGGATAACGCTTGGAGCCTTCGTATTACCGCGGCTGCTGGCACGAAGTTTGCAGCTCCTTATTCATGTTTCGATCAATTACTTTCTAAAACATAAAAGCAGTTTACGATCCGAAGACCTTCATCCTGCACGCGGCGTCGCTCGATCAGGCTTTCGCCCATTGTCGAATATTCTCGACTGCTGCCACCCGTAGGTGTACGAGCCGTGTCTCAGTCTCGTCGTTGGGGATCAGCCTCTCAGCCCCCCTACCCGTCGTAGCCTTGGTAAGCTTTTACCTTGCCAACTAGCTGATGGGACCTAGGCCGCTCTCAAAGCGCATTGCTGCTTTACCCTTGCGGGACTATCGGGAATTAGCGAACCTTTCGGCTCGTTATGCCCGACTTCGAGGTACGTACCAAGGCGTTACTAACTCGTTCGCCACTATGCAGTCTTGATGTAATCTCAACTGCATCGTTCGACTTGCATGCCTTATCCACGCCGCCAGCGTTCATCCTGGACCAGGATCAAATCCTCTAAAAAGAAACTCCGTACGAAAAACCCTCGATCGAGTTCCTCGTACAAAGTTTCTGAATAAACAGGACAACTAAAAAAATTCTCAACTTTTGCGTATGGTTGTTATTGATTTTTCAAATTACGTTCCGTCCAATCTCAGACAAAAGAATACACCCACTTTTATTTCCGGTTGTTCCAGAAGCAAAAGTGGATGTACTTTCCATCACGAACTTTCTATAAAAGTTGTAAAGATTAACTCGTCATTACGATTAAGTATAGGAAGAATGGGACGCTTGTCAAGCGATGCGAACAATGCTAGGATTCATGAGCAAAAACCTATGAAAAAGAACATTCATCCCCAATATTACCCCAAAGCCAAAGTTACCTGTGCCTGCGGCAACACATTTACCGTCGGCTCCACCGTGCCCGAAATCAAAGTTGAAATCTGCAGCAAGTGCCATCCGTTCTACACCGGCCGCGAGCAGCTCATCGATACCGCCGGACGCGTCGAGAAATTCAGGGCGCGCCGCGAGAAAGCGAAGACCAAACCCAAGACGGCCAAGAAAACCCGGACTGCGAAGAACAAGAAATAAACCATGGAACTCAAGGTTCAAAACCGAACTGTCTTCGGAAAGAAAGTAAAGCAATTGAGGGAAAGCGGACTCTTGCCCGCCGAAGTTTTCGGCCGCGGACTCAGGAACGAGCACGTGAGCGTTTCGGCCAAGGAGTTTTCGAAGGTCTTCAAAGAAGCCGGCGAAAATACCGTCATCACTCTCGTGGATGAGAAGGGCGGGAAAACTTCCGTTATCGTAAGCGACGTAGCCACTGATTACATGAAAGGCACCATTCTTTCCGTAGATTTTCACCACATCCGAATGGACGAAAAGATCCAAGCGAAAGTCCCGATAGAGTTCGTGGGCGAGGCTCCCGCGACGAAGAAGGGCCTTATCCTCGTGAGGGTTCTGGATGAAATAGAGGTGGAAGCCCTTCCGGGCAAGATCCCCCATCGCTTCGAAGCGGACATCTCCGGACTGGCCGAAGCCGGGCAGGATATCTTCGTTAAGGATATGAAGATAGACGCGGACGTGAAGCTTATTACTCACGGCGACTCCGTCATAATCACGGTCGCCGAAACCGCCAAAGAAAAGGAGGAAACGCCGGCACCGGCCACTCCTGCCGCTGAAGCGGGCGCTCCCACAGAAGCTGTGGCTGAAGCCTCCGCTGAAGAAAAACCGGTAACGAAGAAATAACCCCTCACCCTTCGAGGATCAGCACTTGTTTCTGAAAAGAAGCCCTCAAAAAGCTTCTTTCTTTTATTTCAATCGATGTCATACAAAAATTAGCTGGCTGTTAAAATCCTCGAAGGGTGAGGGATGTGTTATCATAGATATGCATGAAGCGATTTCTCCAAATCTCGCTCATTGTTTTGACCGTCATCTGGCTCGCACAGCCAGTTTTTATCCGCGCCCAGAGTTCATCGAGCACCATGAGTTCTTCTACCCAGTCGTCCGCATCCAGTACCGCCCCGACAGCCGCCCAATTGGAGCGGGCTGCCTTGGAACAACAATTGACTGACCTTGAGGCGCAAATAGAAGACAACCAAAAACAGATCGACGCATACCAAAAACAGGGTAATACCCTGAGCACCCAGATAAAATCACTGACCACCCAAATCAGTCAGATAAATCTCAAGATTAAAGCGATCAATCTTCAGATATCCCAATTGAACGGCCAGATTACCGACACTCAAACCCAAATCAATCAAACGGAAAACCAAATCAACCAGCACAAAGACGCCATCTCACAATCCTTGAGGATTATCTACGAATCCGACCGTGAAACCCTGGTCGCTATCCTGCTTTCAAACAATAATTTTTCAGATTTCTTCGGCAGCCTGAACGATATCACGTTAGTTCAGAGCGGACTCCGAACCTCGCTCGAGGAGATAACCAAACTCCGCCAGCAGCTCCTGGACCAGAAACAACAACTCTCCGACGAGAAAACCAACACAGAGAACCTCCAAGCAATCCAACAGGCCCAACAAAAGAGTCTGAAGAGCACCCAGACCCAAAAAACCACTCTACTCACTGAGACCAAAGGAAAGGAGTCGGCCTACCAGAAGATCGTCTCTCAACAAAAGGCCACGGCGGCCCAAATCCGAAGCCGGATCTTCGAACTTCTGGGCGGCGGCGAACTGACCTTCGCCAAGGCCTATGACTATGCCAGGCTCGCCGAGGGGGCGACCGGCGTTCGCTCCGCTTTAATTCTCGCCATTTTGGACAGGGAATCTCTGCTCGGAAAAAACGTGGGTCGCTGCTCTTACAAAACCGCGATGAATCCCGCGCGCGACATCCCGATATTCCTGGATCTTATGAATAAGTTGGGGCTGGATCCGAATTCTCAATCCGCGTATGTCTCCTGCGCAAACCAGCACGGCGCTTATGGCGGCGCGATGGGTCCGGCCCAATTTATCCCATCCACTTGGAAACTTTACTCCGACGCCATCTCAAAAGTGACCGGCGACAATCCGGCTAATCCCTGGAACAACTCCGATGCTTTCGCCGCCACCGGCCTCTATATAGAGGACCTGCTTAATTCCCAAAGCTGCAAGGATTATGCCAATGCAAATAAAAATGTCGCATCGTATCAAACTCTTTCCGAGAGATGCGCTGCAGCGAAGTATTATGCCGGGGCGAGTTGGTATACCTACCGCTTCTGGTACGGCCAGCCCGTCGTAGACCAAGCAAATAGCTTCCAGGATGACATCGATACCCTGAACGGGAAGTAAGGGTGGGCCACGGATTCGGTAAGCCGAAAAAGTGTGCGCTCCGGGCCGCTAGGCCAAGTCTTACCCACTTTTTCAACTTACCGAATCCTTTTTAATCGGTAAAAATAAAAACCTTCGCTACTTTGCGAAGGCTTTTACTATGGGGTCAAAATCTCCTTCTAATATTTTCTCTATGTTGTGCCACTTTTTGCCTATGCGGTGGTCGGTAATCCTATCGTCGGGGAAGTTGTACGTGCGTATCTTTTCGGAGCGGTCTCCCGAACCGATCTGATTATTTCTCAATTCCGATATCGAGCCCACCGACTGCCTCTGCGCTTCGTCATAGAGCACGGAGCGGAGCATTTCCATCGCCTTCTCCCGATTGGCGTGCTGGGAACGTTCCATCCGGCACGAGACGACGATACCGGTCGGTTTGTGGAGAATCCGGACGGCGGTCTCCACCTTGTTTACGTTCTGGCCACCGGGTCCGCCGGCACGGGAAAAGGTTACCTCCAAGTCGCTGTCCTTTATATCAACGGCTTTGGCCTCAACAACCGGCAAGACCGCAACCGAGGCAGTCGAAGTGTGGATTCTTCCCTGCCGTTCGGTCACCGGCACCCTTTGAACGCGATGCACGCCCGATTCGTGTTTTAGGGCATCGTAGACGCCTTGGCCGGAAACTTCCGCCACAAGCGTCTTATATCCTTTGGCACCGGACTCCGAGGCATCAAGAATGGAAAAGGTCCAATCGCGCCTTAAGGCGTATTTCTGATACATCCGAACCAGGTCGCCTGCAAAAAGCGAGGCCTCATCCCCCCCCGTGCCAGCCCGGACCTCAAGAATTATTTTGTTTATAATCCCACTTTCCATAAGAACAATTTAATCTTAAAATGAAAGATAAGACAATACTTCCGGAAAATGCCGAAGAAAAAGAACAACACAAGGGCCTGGGTTGTCGCCGTAAGCATGGGCTACGGCCATCAACGTACCGCCTATCCGCTCCGCGAACTCGCGCCCGACGGGAAAATAATCTCTGCGAACGACTATGAGGGCATGCCGGAGCATGACCGCTTTATCTGGCAGGAGAGCCGGGGTTTCTACGAATTAATGTCAAGATTTCAGAGGTTCCCCATTATAGGGAACGCCGTTTTCAGGGTATTCGACCGTTTCCAAAGAATAATGAATTTCTATCCCCGCCGGGACATGTCGGAGCCGACCTTGGCACTTGAACAAATTCACAAACTCATTCTTAAGGGCTGGGGCAAGCATCTGATAAAAAAATTATCCGCCGACCCCATCCCGCTAATTTCTACTTTTTTCACGCCAGCCTTCATGGCGGACATTCACGGCTACCCGGGTGAGATCTACTGCGTCGTGTGCGATGCCGACGTTTCTCGCTCCTGGGCGCCTCTCGAACCGCAGAAAAGCCGGATAAAATATCTCGCTCCCACGGAAAGAGCAGCGGAGCGCCTGGAATACTACGGCGTTAAAAAAGAGAATATATTTTTGACGGGCTATCCTCTCCCAAAAGAAAACGTTGGTTCGGCAAAACTCGAGATTGCCAAACAAGATTTGGGAAAGAGATTAATGAGCCTGGATCCGGAAAAGAAATTTTATAAGACCCACGCGGCGCTAGTTAAGGATTACTTCGGAAAATCGTTCTACCGCCCCGATGGACCGATCACGGTGATGTTCTCGGTGGGCGGAGCCGGAGCGCAGAAGGATATTGCCTTGAAGGCCGCGAATAGTCTGATGCCCAAGATAAGGAGTGGGGAGGTTAAATTCATAATTTCAGCCGGGATTAAATCCGATGTAAGGAAATATTTCAACGAGAACTTGGACGGGAACGTGGAAATTCTTTATGAAGCGAACATCAACGATTATTTCCGCAAATTCAACGAGACGCTCCATTCGACCGACATTCTTTGGACGAAACCCTCCGAACTTTCATTCTACTCCTCTCTGGGCATTCCCATCATTATCGCGCCCCCCTTGGGTTCGCAGGAAAACTTCAATCGCGACTGGCTGCTGGCTAAAAATTCGGGCATCCTGCAAAACGACCCCGCTTACACATCCGAGTGGCTCTCCGATTTCATCAAGGAGGGACGCTTCGCCGAAGCAGCCGTTGAGGGTTTCATCGAAACCAAGAAAACGGGCACATTTGAGATAGAAAAAATAATCTCCCAATCTGAATGAACTGGCTCTTCTTCAGCATAGCCGGGTATTTCGCAAACGCCGTTTCAACGCTGACCAGCAAATTCCTGCTCCGGAAACTCATTTCCCACCCGGCGGTTTACGCCTTCTGGGTAAGCATTTTCAGCTTGGTCGCCCTCATCTTCGTGCCCTTCGGTTTCTCCCTCCCTAATCTGTCCATTTTGGCGGTAAGTATGGCGGCCGGCGCCCTTTTTACGTTTGCCATGCTCCTCCTGTATTCCGCTCTCCAAAAAAGCGAGGCGACAAGGGTGAGTGCCTTGATCGGCGGAATAACCCCCATTTTCGTCCTCATATCCGCCTGGCTCTTGCTTCAGGAAAAATTATCGGTAATTCAAGTCACCGCCTTTTTCGTGATTCTGGTCGGCGGGTATATCCTCTCGGAAAAGATCGGCAAGCCCGGCTTGTTCCTGAACAATAAAGTCATTGCCGCGAGCATCGCGTCCGCCTTTCTATTCGCCCTTTCGAACGTCCTCACTAAATGGATATATCTGCACGATACTTTCGTAAGCGGTTTCATTTGGCGCTGTATCGGCGCCTTAGCCGGCTGCGTGCTTCTGCTTCTTATCCCCGTCTACCGGCGGGAAATCCTGAACTCGTTCAAACACCCGAAGGTAAAAACGGAAACGTTATTCGTCATTGGTCAGGTGTTTTCAGCCGTCAGTTTCATTTCCATAAACTACGCTCTTTCTTTGGGCTCCGTCTCGCTCGTAAACGCTTTATCCGGCACCCAGTATCTATTTCTCTTTTTCATGATCTGGCCAATTTCAAAAAAATACCGACATCTCCTAGAAGAAACGATAACTCCTAAGATAATCTGGCAGAAAATCGTGAGCCTGCTGGTCATCGGCGCCGGAATATTCATGCTATTCGCTTAAATGTTCAAGAAAGCATTAAAAATCATCGGTTATGTGATCTTGGCGATTATTGCAATTTTCATCATCGCCTGGCAATTCGATTACAGCACTGCATCGGGACCAGTCTGGGGCGCAACCTTCAGTGAGTACTACGCGAAGGACCTATTGAAAATAGATTGGCAAAAGGCCTACGAGGCAATATTAAGCGAGCTGAACTTTAAAGAACTGCGGCTGGCCGCCTACTGGGAATATCTAGAACCGGCGCAGGGCACTCTGGACTTCAAGGACCTGGATTGGCAAATTCAGGAAGCCAAAAAATTCGGCAAGGACATCGTGCTCGACGTGGGATATCGCCTTCCCCGGTGGCCCGAGTGCCACGAACCCGATTGGGCTAAGAAACTTAGCGCATCCGATTTCAAAAAATCGCTTTTTGATTACATGAGCGGAGTTGTAAATCGCTACAAAGATGAGAGCTCGATAAAAATGTGGCAAGTGGAAAACGAACCGTTCCTTTCGACTTTCGGCGAATGCCCACCTTTGGACCCGAATCTGCTCAAAGAAGAAATCGGGTTAGTTAAATCAATCGATTCAAGCCGGCCGGTAATGGTGACCGACACGGGCGAATTGAGTTTCTGGCTGAGAACGGCCGGATACGGCGACGTTTTGGGTACAACCCTATACAGAGTTGTTTGGTCTTCGCTTTTGGGCAAATTCCGGCATTTCCTTCCGCCCGCCTTCTACACGTGGCGCGCTTGGATTATGGAAAATCTTCTCGGTACAAAGGATGTTATTGTCGCCGAACTTCAGGCCGAACCGTGGGCAGTAAACAACGCAAGTCTGTCGAACATCGCCTTTGACAAACAAATGGAAAACCTAAGCCTGGACGACATGAGAGACATAATCAGCTTCGTGAAAAAAACCGGCCTCAAAGAGGCCTATCTCTGGGGCCCCGAGTGGTGGTACTATCGCGAGATTAACGGCGACCCGAGCTGGATGGAGTTCGGAAAAACGCTCAAGTAAATTTATTGCCCCGCAGTATAAATCGCCTGGACTTCCGCGGCGGAGAGGACGCGGTTGTAGATACGGACGTTGTCGATAAGGCCATCAAGAAGATAACTAGAGTTTGCCCAGCGACCGATATAGAGATTAGTGGTGTCATTCGATATCCCCGAATCTATGGTATAAGAACTTGGCAAAGCATTGCCATTAAGATAAGCTCTCAGGGTTTTTGTCGAACCATCAAATACCCCAACGATATGGTACCAGGAGCCGGTAACGAGATTTAGAGTTGGTTCAAAAGTATGGTAATGACTGTATATGCCATCGCCAATCTCCCACCACAGTCTGTTCCATCCCGACCTATAATCAACTGCTAACTTAAAATTTTGGTGTTCATCCCCTCCCTTAACGACCAAGGAGTTCAAACCACCATTATTTATCAAAAAATAAACCCAGGCCGATACGCTAATATCCGTAGGATTAAGGGTCGTGGATGAATTAACAGAGACATAAGTGTTGGATGATGAGCTGAAGCTCAAACATCCCCCCTTCACACAAGATGCACTCGTCTGCCAGGTAGGATTGTTCGTGAGGGTTCCGGTATTCCCGTGCCCGCTCGCATCATACGCCGTCCCTCCCGTCCCCTCATCGAACTTCCAATAGCCCACGAGGGAAGGGTCTCTTGATATGGGTAATAAGGAAAGGTCTGTCCCCACCTCATA
>JBEKVQ010000012.1:0-21279 GCA_049997815.1 Minisyncoccia bacterium | reverse complement strand
CTAACACTTTCCTTTTCCTTAGCGATCGTAGCGAGATTTTTAGCCGTCACCACCAACTTATTCCTAACATCCTCCTTTTCCTTGGCAGTCACGGCGAGTTGTTTGGCTTTGAGGCGGAGTTTCTCTGCCGTCACCATCAGCTTGCGCCTGACACCCTCCTTCTCCTTAGCCAAAACTTTGAGTTTAAGGATTGTGTCCTTGGATGCGGAAATAATAGTTTTTTTGTTCATAAGTTACATCATTATGCTCCCGATATTTCCTTTACTATTTTTACTACTATAACATATTGATATTAAACACATTCTCTTTGCTAATTGCGCAGCCGCGCACCCTAAAAAATGCATATATAATTAAGACCTTTTTCGTAGTTCCCCCCTTGTACTGGCAAGAAAGTTATCCACAGTTAGCAGAAGTAAAGGTGTTATAATTAAAGCGGGTTTGTTCTAGTTACTAGTAGTCGTAAAGGGGATTAATAAATAATTAATTAACACTGCTAATAATATAATATGTTAACTATTGGATTTGTGCTCCTCGCCCTCTGGCTTGTCGGGTTCATTGTTTTCCCCGTTATAGGATGGTTTATCCACATCCTTCTCATTGTGGCCATTATTATGATTCTAATGCGGGTCATTAGAGGAAAATAAAACACCTTCATTCATATTGAAATCAACCATATATAAAAGGTCGACTGAGCAATAAAAATAAAAAATTGATCATAAGTCGCAAAATAATACAACTAAAACTCAAATTATCAATTAGATCTGAATTAATAAATAATTCAATTGAATCATTAACTAATTAAAAACATATGCAAAAGTTCAATAAAAATTCAATAGTAGTAATAAGCGCCCTAGCCGTTTCTCTTGTAGTCGGTTTCGCTGGGTCAAGCACTGCATTCGCGGCCAGCCCGCCGGCGGTAAATCTTGGAACAGCGGCTAACTTCGCAATCCTCGCAAAAACAGCCATCACAACCACCGGGGTCACCTTAATTACCGGAGATATCGGAGTAAGTCCAGCCGCCGCGAGCACCATTACCGGATTCTCCTTGGTACTTGATGGTTCTGGTACGTTTTCGACATCGGCTCTGGTGACCGGAAAGGTATATGCCGCCAACTATACGGCTCCTACCCCGACTTACGTGGGTACGGCTGTAAGTAATATGCTAGCCGCGTACACCGACGCCACTTCTCGAGCAACCACCGTTCTTAATGCTGGGGCTGTTGGTTGTGCAGCTACCTGCAGGGATCTCGCTGGAACAAATCTCGTCGCTGGCGTCTACACGTTTGATGGGGCCGGCAATGTGGTTATAACGAACGATTTCACCCTCTCGGGTAGCGCAAGTGATGTCTGGATATTCCAGATACCGGGAACTCTCGATATCAGCGTCAACAAGAAAATTATCCTGAGCGGGGGCGCACAGGCCTCAAATATCTTTTGGGCAGTCGCCGGCACAACGACGCTGGAACCGGGATCCACTTTCGAGGGAAATATTCTTGGTGGTCCGGGTGCATCGACGATTGCAGGCCAGAATGGTGCCATACTACACGGAAGAGCATTAGGACAAACAGATGTTACATTGATTGCCAATACAATCCCGGTTATTTTTGTGCCTCCGGTGACGCCCGCGAGTAGCGGTGGTGCCGGCCCTAGATACGTCCCCTTGATTGGAATAACCAATGTTCCTACGCCTCTGGCTTTACCCGGAGGATCCGGCTCGGTTACTTACAACTATACGGTCTGGGATATCGGGCATCAGTCATTGAACGGCGTTGCGGTAACCGATAACAAATGCAGTCCGGCAGTTTATCTTTCAGGCGACGCGAACGGCAATGGTATCCTTGATCCGAGCGAAAACTGGCAATACAGCTGTACCACAACCGTTTCAACCACCACCACGAATGCTGCAATTGCAACCGGCTACAGCTATGACACCTATAACGAGAAAGCAATCGCTACCGCATTCGCTACCGTTGTCGTTGGTTCGCCATTGCCGGCCCCGCTGATTAGCGTCGTGAAAGTGCCGAGCCAATTAACCCCACTCGCATATGGAGGCGGTAATGTCACTTATACCTACACCGTAAAGAATCCAGGCGTGGTTGCGATGAATAATATGACTGTTGCCGACGACAAATGCGCTTCGGTTTACCGCACCTCCGGCGACAGCAACAATAACAACCTACTTGACCCCGGTGAGACATGGACCTACACCTGTAGTGTAAATGTCCCGATTTCAACCAAGAACGTCGCTACGGCTAAGGGTCAGGCAAACGGTTTTACCGCATTTGGCTATGCATTTGCTACCGTCCTTGTGTCTGCCCCTAGTCTCCCGAACACCGGATTTCCTCCCAAGGAAACAAGCGGTCAATGGAACATTGTCATACTCTCCGGCATTCTTGCGGTAGCTTTGACGTCAATTATTGTAGCCTTAAAAAGGAAACGCACGATTTAATTCAGGCGTTCTAAGGGATTAACAGACGTGCTTGGCCTAGAGGCAATAAAGGCCCCGCTTAGGCGGGGCCTTTAAGATGTCGCAAATTCATTGAAAAACTTATGAAATCAAAAATCTCATTAAAATGGTCATTATTGATTTTCGGCACCATAGCGATCGTACTCTCCTCAGTGATTATTTTCTTCTTGAATTTTGATTTACCTATTCAGGGCTCCTATGCGAAATTAGCCTTGCCTGCCAGCGGCCAAACTTCGCAAAATCCGATTGACGTTAAGCCAGTTGGATTCATAGAGAACACTGCTCTGATAAAACAAGTCGATCCAGAACTTCCGATCCATCTCAAGATTCCAAAAATCAATGTTGATGCCGCTCTCGAGCATGTGGGTCTTACGCCTCAGGGTGCAGTGGACGTACCGCATGGTCCCGCTAATGCGGCCTGGTTTGACGAGAGCCCTCGGCCTGGGGAAAAAGGGAGTTCCGTTATTGTCGGGCATTACGGCTGGAAAGACGGCATACCGGCGGTATTTGATAATTTAAATGAATTAGAGAGGGGAGACAAACTATATGTCGAAGACCAAAGAGGGATGATTTCTACTTTCGTGGTGCGTGAATCCCGGATGTACGGTGAGAGCGATGATGTCTCAAGTGTGTTCGGTTCAAGCGACGGGAATGCTCACCTCAACCTCATAACTTGTGAGGGAGTTTGGAATAAAACTCAAAAGACCTACTCCAATCGACTCGTGGTGTTCGCTGATAAAGAATAGGCAGGAAGATTTCGTTAGCGGTGGCGGGACGGCTTCCTTTGATCGGAGATTTTTGATAAAGTGGATTCAACGAACTCATCTATACTTTAAATAAATGAATTTTAATGGGAATGTAGTTACGGTCTCCGTCTTAGCGGGCGCAGGCGGTGATGACGCCAAGGACTGGGCACAAATGCTTTTGCGGATGTACGGTCGTTTTTCCGACCGGAAGAATTGGAAGAAGCAATTCATAGACGATACGATTTTGGAAATAATGGGGCAGGGGGTTTATGAACGCCTCAAAGACGAATCCGGCGTTCATCGTTTGGTGCGCATCTCTCCCTTTGATTCCAAAAAACTGCGACACACCTCTTTCGCAATCGTCGAGGTTCTGCCGGAATTGCCGGCGGTGGAAGCAGCGCACGTTCGGATTCCGGAAAAGGATTTAAGGGTGGAATTCTCGCGCGCCGGAGGCCCCGGCGGGCAGAACGTGAACAAGGTAGAAACCGCCGTTCGGGTAATCCATTTGCCGACGGGACTGGTTTCTTCGGCGCGCGCAGAGCGCTCGCAGTCCGCGAACCGAGAAAAAGCGCTGAATCTTTTGAAAGCGAAACTTCTGAAATTAATGGAAGAAAAGCACGAGAAGGAAATATCCAATTTGCGCACTAGGGTCGCGCCAGAGTGGGGACACGAAATTCGCTCGTATGTGCTCCATCCTTACAAACAAGTGAAAAATCACGTTACGGGAGAGAAAATTTCGCGAGCGGATGATGTCTTAGAAGGGAATTTGGATCTGTTGCTTCCGAAGGAGAATAAGCTAAAATAGATGGGTAGGCCAAGAAGCTCGGGCTTATTATTTTTGCGATGATTATCTTCCAAAACGTTTCCAAGAACTACAACCACAATGCGGTGGCGCTGGACAAGGTCAGTTTTAAGATCCAGCCCAATGAGTTCGTTACGCTCGTCGGCCGCTCCGGCGCCGGCAAATCCACCGTGGTAAAGCTCTTGATAGGAGAGGAAAAACCGACTAAGGGCCAAATATTTTTCGGTTCCTACGAGGTGAATAAATTGAAGTCATCGGAGTTGCCGGAGTTCCGTCGCCACATCGGCGTCATCTTCCAGGATTTCCGCCTTTTGGCCAGAAAAACCGCGTTCGAGAACGTGGCCTTTGCACTCGAGGTGGAAGGACGCCTTGAGAAAGAGATAAACGAGCTCGTCCCGCAGGTTCTGGACATGGTAGGATTGAAAGATAAGGCGAACAACTTTCCGGCCGAACTCTCGGGCGGGGAAAAGCAGCGGGTAGCCATCGCGCGGGCGATGGTGAACCAGCCGGATGTCTTGATCGCCGACGAGCCCACGGGTAATCTTGACCCGTTCAACACGTGGGAGGTCATCAAGCTTTTGAAGAAGATAAACGAACTCGGCAGCACGGTTATCCTTGCGACCCACGATAAGGAAATAGTGAACACACTTGGGGAACGCGTGATAACTTTGGAAAACGGGCAGGTAATAAAGGACGAAGCGCACGGTAGATTTTTAATAGATTAAAAATATGGTTACCCTATTCAGAGTTTTTAAATACGGCTGGCAAAATTTCTGGAGGAATGGCTGGCTTTCGGTTTCCACGATCGCCATCATGATCCTGGCGCTTCTCGTCTTTGAGGGGTTGATACTCTTTAACGTGGTCAGTAACGGAGCGCTCCGGGCCATTCAGGACAAGGTGGACATCAGTGTTTATTTCAAGAGCAACGTTTCGGAAGACACGATATTGAGCCTGAAGCGTTCGCTCGAGGGATTGGATGAAGTGAAGTATGTAGAATACGTTTCCCAAGAACAGGCACTCGCGAATTTCAAGGCGCGCCACGCAAGCGAGGATACCATCACCCAAACACTCAGCGAGCTTGATACGAATCCGCTTTTGGCTTCTTTGAACATCAAGGCCAAAGATCTGCACCGCTACGAGTCCATTGCGTCCTATCTCGAGAAGCCGGATTTTCAGGACGAAATAGAAAAGATAACTTATGCGCAGAACCAAGTGGTGATAGACCGGCTGACCGCGCTCGTGGATAACTTCAGCCGCGGCGGTTTCGCTCTCACCGTCTTTCTGGCTTTCTTGGCCGCCATCGTCACCTTCAACACCATCCGCCTCGCGATATTCTCGTCGAGCGATCAATTAGGGATAATGCGGCTCGTGGGCGCTTCTAACGCTTTCGTCAGGGGGCCATTCATGGTGGAGGGGCTGATGTATGGAGTAATCTCGGCCGTGGTCGGATTCCTCTTATTCATCCCGATCATCGGTTTCTTATCGCCCCACATTGCCAGTTTCGTTCCGGAGGTTGGTTTACAGGATTATTTCAACGCGAATTTCCTCTCCCTGTTGTTTTACCAACTTCTCTTTGGGATCGCTCTCGGAGTGATTTCGAGCGTCATCGCCACCCGCCGTTATCTTAGTATTTGAGTAAGGTTTTAGATTATGTTCTCTGAAGCAACTCTCGGAGGCGAAAAAGCTTGGTTCCCCGACACTGTCGGGGATTTTTCGCCGAGAGCGTAGTGATGCGCGGTGCCGCTGGAGCACCGCGACATCCGGTGCTGAAGAGGATATAATCTAAAATCTTATGGCCACTGGTTTTTGGAAAGAATTGAAGAAGCCGATTATGGCACTTGCTCCGATGGCGAATGTCACGGACGCCGCTTTTCGTTTCGTCATCGCCAGGTACGGAAAGCCGGATGTCATGTTCACCGAATTCGTTTCCGCAGATGGCTTGGTTTCCGCCGGTCGGGAGGTGCTTCTATTGGACCTGAAGTTCGACGAGTCCGAGCGTCCGGTAGTCGCACAGTTCTTCGGCGCAACCCCTGAACATTTTTATCGAGTTGCACTTCTCGCGCAGGAATTAGGATTCGACGGCATAGACGTCAATATGGGCTGTCCCGACCGGGCGGTCCTGAAGCAGGGAGCCGGAGCGGCTTTAATAGAAGAGCCGGAGCTGGCTAAGAAGATAATCTCCGAAACGAAGCGAGGCGCCGGTTCGCTTCCGGTCTCCGTGAAGACCCGCCTCGGCTTGAAGAAAAATATTCTCAAAAGCTGGCTGCCGCATCTTTTGGAGATGGATTTGGCTGCGGTAACCGTCCACGGTCGGACGGCGAAAGAGCTCTCGCTCGTGCCGGCGGATTGGGAAGCCATCGGTGAAGCTGCAGAAATTCGGAGCAAGTATTCGTCAGATACCCTGGTATTGGGGAACGGGGATGTGAAGGATCTGGCGGATGCCGAAGCTAAGGCGAAAAATTATGGTCTGGACGGCATTATGGTTGGGCGCGGCGTATTCGGCAACCCGTGGTTCTTTAACCGAGAAAAACAGGGAGAAATAAGCCGTGAAGAGAAATTGAAAGTGATGTTGGAACATACGCGCCTATTTGAGAAAATATTCAAGGGGCGGAAGAATTTTGATGTTATGAAAAAGCACTATAAGGCCTACGTGAACGGTTTTCGCGGGGCGAAAGAACTACGGACGGAATTAATGTCGGCCAAGAATGCCGATGAAGTCAGAAAAGTCCTGAGACGCCACGATTTTTGATTGACTCCGGATTTATAATTGCTTATAATTTAGTCAGATACAATCGAAAAACAAAATATGGTAGGCGTCCAAAGGCGCCAGAGAGGACGGATTATGTTCAATAGGAAGTTCTTAGTGTATATACTGAAGAAAGAAGCGGCGATTGGGATGTTCATCGCGTTTGATGAACATGTCCTTGGGAAAATCGGAAGGACGGGATTGTATTTTTTAATTTGGGCTAAGCACTTTATTGGAAGTTCTAAGTTCAGTATTTTCGATTGACTTGGTTGAGGAATTATCCCCGCCGTAATTTTTACCCCTCGGTTTCGCAAAGAGACCGAGGGTGTACTTTTTGACATTTCTTCATTTTTGTTTTAAATTAAAATCTGCTTGCCGAACGTGGGCGAGCAATTTTTATGGAAATAAGGAACATAGCAATAATCGCACAGGTAGACGTCGCTCCGACATTACGTCGGAGCTCCCTAACACCCAGCGGTTTTAGTATTTCCGCCACGGGAAAACTCCCGTTTTCCCGACCCCTTTCCCGTCCACGTGCGTCCAGTTCTTGTGGTGGGTTCTCAAAGCTGAACATCAGATAACATTATGGAGATTCGTAATATAGCAATCATTGCGCACGTAGACCACGGTAAAACGACCCTGGTTGATTCGCTATTAAAGCAATCAGAGAACTTCAAGCTGAAGAGCGATGCTGCTCAAGACCTCATAATGGATTCAAACGAGCTTGAGCGGGAGCGCGGCATCACGATATTTTCGAAGAACGCTTCGATAAAATATAAGGACTTCAAAATAAACATCGTTGACACCCCCGGCCATGCGGATTTCGGCGGGGAAGTGGAGAGAATCATGCGGATGGTGGACGGCGTTCTGCTCTTGGTTGACGCGAAAGAGGGTCCGATGCCGCAGACGAAGTTCGTTTTAAGAAAAGCCATTCAGGCCGGCCACAAAATAATCGTCGTCGTGAACAAGATAGACAAGCCGAATGCCAGACCGGATTGGGTTTTGAATGCGACTTACGAACTCTTCATAGAATTGGGCGCAAGTGAAGTGCAAATGGAGTTTCCGGTCATCTATGCTTCGGCGGTCCAAGGTAAAGCGGGCCTGAAGCCGGAGCTGGGTGCAATGAAAAACGTTGAACCGCTTTTCGAAAAAATAATCTCTTACATTCCAGCGCCGGTCGCGGAGCACGATAAGCCGCTTCAGATGCTCACCGTGAATCTGGTTTATGACAACTACAAGGGGAAGATCGCCGTGGGGCGCCTCTATTCAGGAGTTTTGGAAAAGGGCATGAGGGTGGCTCACATCAACCGGGCGGGTGAAATAAAGAGCGGGCAGCTGAGTTCGGTCGTGCTTTTTGACGGCCTGAGTCGCGTAGATGTGGATGAGGCCTTCGCGGGGGACATCGTTGGCGTGGCCGGCATTCCGGACATTTCGATAGGGGAGACCATCGCCGATCCGGAAAATCCCGTTGCGCTTCCCATTATCCAGATAGACGAACCCACGATAAAAATGACCTTCGGCGTGAACACCTCTCCCTTTACCGGCAAGGAGGGAGAATATACGACCTCGCGAAATCTAAAGGAAAGATTGGAGCACGAACTCGAAACCGACGTGGCGCTTTCGGTAACCCAGCTTAATCCCGATAGATGGACCGTGGCGGGCCGGGGCGAACTCCACTTGGCCATTCTCATAGAAAAAATGAGGCGCGAGGGCTATGAACTCGAGGTTTCTAAACCGCAGGTGATCTTTCACGAGAAGAACGGCAAGAAGACGGAGCCCGTGGAACTGGTCTCCATCGAGGCCCCCGAAGCTTATTCCGGCGTGGTCATAGAATTGCTCGGCAAGCGCCTGGGCGTGATGAAGGATATGCGGGTGGATAACGGCGAGGTCTTCATGGATTTCGCGATTCCGACCCGAGGACTCATCGGCATCAGAAATGAATTTCTGACCAATACCAAAGGAATGGGAATAATGAACAGCATCTTTTTGGGTTACGAGGAGTATAAGGGCGATCTGCGGGACGAGCCGCACGGCTCCATCATCGCGACCGAGGCGGGCATAACGAACAATTACGGTCTCGTGACCGCTCAGGAACGCGGCAAGCTCTTCCTGGGGCCGGGCGTGCCCGTCTACGAAGGGATGGTGGTGGGCCAGAACGCCAAAGCGGGGGACATCGGCGTGCACGTTTGCCGGACGCGCCAGCTCACGAACTTTAGGGCCAAAAACGAGGGCCTCGGAGAGCAAATGGAGGTGCCCGTCGAAATGACTCTGGAGGGCGCCTTGAACTACATTGGCGACGATGAGCTTGTGGAAATAACCCCGAAGAATATCAGAATTCGCAAGATGTTCTTGACCGAGAACGAACGCAAGAGGGCCAAGCGCGATGAGAAGAATGCGTAGCATTGTCCTATAATTAATCTATGAATAAAAATATCGTCATTGTCTTAGCCATTGTGTTCGCAGTGGCAATCGGCCTGGTCTTTTGGTTTTTTGGTCCGAAGCAAGCGGCTCAAAATCCCGGAACGCTTCAGATGTCCGTGGTTTCGGTGAAGGACGCGAGCAGCAAACTCTACGCGATAGATGCCGAATATCCGCAGTTTGGAGGTGCGCCCGCATCATTCAATTCCGAGATTGCCGATTTCGTGAATAATCGAATAACCGAGTTCAAAAAGGCCTCGGCGGAAAACTGGCAGGCCAGACAAGATACCAGGCCAGCCGGAGAGCCGAAGCAGGAATTTCCCGCTCAGCCGTTCTATTTCGAATCCAATTGGGAGCCGGAACAATTGAATCAAAATTACATCAGTTCCATCGTGCGTTTTTCGGAGTATATCGGTGGAGCGAACGAGAATCAGAATTTGAGAACGTTTAATTATGATTTTGTGGATAAGCGCGAGGTTGCCTTAGCCGACGTCTTCCCGGGCGTGCCGGATTATCTTCAAAAGATATCCGATATCGTCCGTTCGTCGCTCACGTCCCAGCTTGATGCGGCCTCAAATGGCCACGTTGCGACTGACATCTTGAATCAGGGCACTGAGCCGACGGAAGAAAATTTCTCGAACTTCGTTTTCAACGACAACGTTATTACCTTTTACTTCCCGAAATATCAGGTAGCCCCGGGCGTCTTCGGCGAACAGTACGTGCCCGTGCTCATATCCTCGGTCAAATAAAAACGGCCCCGCTTAAAGCGGGGTTCGTTTATTTCGTGAAACGAAAGGTTTTCACTATATCGTTTATACTCTCGAAGTAAGCATTCAATTGGGCATCCGGAATGTCTTTCGCGCTGGGGGGGTCGTCGCGGTAGTGAGAACCGGTCTCAATCTGTTCAACCGCAAAACAAACCCCGTTATGGATAATGCGATAGCTCGCAACCTTTAAATATTGCATCATTGCGGCATCCGAAAATTCGAATTTTTTGAAATCGACCCCATTAATGGTTGTGTCGCTTTTTGGCTCTGTGGTATAACCCTGGTCGTTCTCCAGGCAGGTCGCAACATCTTTCGGGTCGGCGCTGGCGCCGATTCTCAATTGCGCCGAGAAATAACGCGGATATGAATCATTGCTTTCTGCATAGAAGACGGGGATGCTTATGATCGGCTTTCCGTTGGATTGGCCGTTTTCATCCGTGAGTGCACCGGAGCGCCAGAGAGCGGGAAGGTGATAGAAGGTTCCGAAATCGGATGTCGGTGTAATGTTTTTCGGATATTGGATTTCAAAGCCGTATTCTTCGTTTACGTAGACTGCGAGAGGATTAACCGGCGGCTCGTTTTGTTTTTTTGGTAGGAGGAAGAATATCCCCAAAAGGATAACCGCAATGGCCATCAAAGCGTATTTATTTTTCATTCTTTCCCATTCTACACTATTTCGGTTTCTCTATTAAACCCTCGCTTTTTCGGGATATCCCTGCTAAAATGGTAAAAATGGACAGTAAAGATACTCCTTCCGGATTCCTGGGTTTGGGTATTGCCCCGGCCATATTCGAGGCGATTGAGCGCCTTCACTTCAGGGTTCCGACTCCGATTCAGCTCAAATCTATACCGGTCGCCATTCAGGGGAGCGACCTTATCGGTATTGCCCAAACCGGCACGGGGAAAACCCTGGCTTTTGGGGTGCCGATGATACAGCACCTGATGCAGGGCGGCGGTCAGGGCCTGGTGGTTTTGCCCACGAGAGAACTCGCCTTACAGGTGGAAGAGATGCTGGGCAAGCTCGGAAACGCGCTGGGGCTCAAAATGGCTGTCGTTATCGGCGGAGCCCCGATGTTTTCCCAAAGAAAGGCGTTGGAAAGGAATCCGCACATCATCATCGCCACACCGGGAAGGATCATCGACCACATCGAGAACAGCCACTTGAAACTAAATAAAGTGAGGATTCTGGTCTTGGACGAAGCCGATCGGATGATGGATATGGGTTTTGCGCCCCAATTGAAGAAGATCCTTCAGGCCGTGCCGAAGGAAAGACAGACGATGCTCTTTTCGGCGACAATGCCGGATGAGATCGCGAAGATCGCGGCGAATTTCATGAAGTTGCCGACTCGGCTCGAAATCGCGCCGTCGGGCACGACGCCCAAAGAAGTCGCGCAGGAGGTGTTCTTCGTCCAGCCGGCCTTGAAGAATCGCCTGCTCGAAAGGATCCTATACGATTATCACGGCCCGATATTGATATTCACCCGCACCAAGTACGGTGCGAGGAAGGTAAACAAATTTATCCGCGACTTGGGTCACAAATCCTCAGAGATCCATTCTGACCGTTCGCAGTTCCAGAGGAAGCAGGCCTTGGACGGTTTCAAGAGCGGTCAGTATCGGATACTGGTCGCGACGGATATTGCCGCGCGTGGTATAGACGTGCAGGGAATCGAGGTCGTCATCAACTACGATTTGCCGAATCAGTCCGAAGATTACGTCCATCGTATCGGAAGAACCGGCCGGGCCGGCCAGGTGGGGCGGGCCATCTCTTTCGCTTTGCCGAACCAGTGGCAGGAGATAAGGGATATCGAACGGCTGATGAAGTTAGTTTTGCCGGTTTCAAAATTGCCGGAAGGGCTGCCAAGCCAGATTTCCCAGGAGGAATTTTTCCGCTCCGAACGCCCGCCGCAGAACCGCCAATTCAAGCGCAGAAGCACTCCGCGGACGTTCACGAGATTTCACACCAAGAGGCGGAGATTTTAATTTCTTTGGATATCTTTCGGCTTTTTTCCTTCAACCTGAATAGTTTTTAATATAAGTTTTCCTCCGGATAGTTCCGCTTTGAGTAATTTCACGCGCTTACCGTTCTCTATCGTCCATACTCCGGGCTCAGGATTCAATGCCCTGATTTTTCTTTCAACGGTAACAGGGTCGTCTTTCTCCGGGTCAACGCGGGCATAATCGGTATTAAATTTTTTCGTGAATGTCGCTTGGCTTTCGTTCTGCGGCATCGGCTTTAGCTCTCCTCTCAAGAATTTCGGCAACAATTCTAATGTCAGAACTGCGCTCAGTTCCGCGAGTTTCCTCCCCAAAGTTTCGTATGTGTCGTTATCGGTTATTCGCAGTTTGTCGCTCAGGAGTATCGCTCCGTGGTCCACTTTCTCGTCCATTAGATAAAGCGTGACGCCGGTTTCTTCCTCGCCGGCGAGCATGGCCGATTGGATTGGGGTTGCGCCACGGTATCTCGGCAGGAGCGACGGATGGATCCCGATGATTCCCTTGGGGAACATTTTAAGAACGCTTTCGGGTATTATCTTCGCGTAGGCGGCGACAATCGCGAAGGCCGCTCCAAGCGTATCGAGTGGCTCGTTCAATTTCTCCGGCTGAAGGACGGGAATGCCGTGCTTTTGGGCCAAGAGTTTCGTCGGCGGGGGAGTGGTTATCTTCTTGCGTCCCACTGGCCGGTCGGGATTGCAGACGACGCCCGCGGGCGCGAAACCGGCACCTATCAGTTTTTCCAAAATGATTGTGGCAAACTCGGGGGTTCCGAAGAAGATATATTTCATGGTTTAATCTTTGTTTTTCAATCTTTCCTCGCGGGCGATCAGCCGTTCCGAAGTGGGTCTTTTCCGAAGCTCGCGGGCCTTGTCGGTGAAGAGCCCGCCATTTAAGTGATCCAGTTCGTGCTGAAAAACCCGCGCCAAGAGGCCCCAAGCCTTTATCTTGAGCTTCTTGCCATTCATGTCTTCTCCGGTGAGCGTCAGGCGGTAATGCCGTTCCACCGGACCCCAGATCTCGGGCACGCTCAAGCATCCCTCTTCCAATATCTCCATCTCTTTTGAGATCTTCGTTATCTCGGGATTGAAAACGGCATAGAACTTCGGTTTGCCCTGCGCGTCCGGCACCTGCGCCACGAAGAGCCGGAGGGGCAAGCCGATTTGGTTTGCGGATAATCCGACGCCGTCGGCTTTTTTCATCGTTTCCCGCATTGACTTCACGAGCGCTCTTATTTCTTTCGGGGAGTGTTCTTTGAAGTTGAATTTCTCCGTCTTCTGGCGGAGAAACTTCTCGTTCTTCTTATTTTCAATTTTTAGGATTTCATCCATTGTTATTCTTCTTTCCCTTCGTCCTTCTCGCTTTTTTGCCGAAAAACACTCTCATGAAGTAAGCACCTTTGTTTTTAACGTTTATTTTGTCCGCCACCCTTCGGGCGACCCCCAAGAGTTTTTCCTGGTCGTGTTCCTTGGCCAGTTTGATGTAGAGCGCCTTATGCCCCTCGTCCTTGAGCATTTCCGAGAGCATTAGTCCGACCATCTGGTGTTTCTGATAAATGTGGCTTTTCTTGGAGCGCTCCCTCAATATATCCATGTAGTCCTTTTCGGGCGGCATCTCAATTATTCTATGCCCGGTACTACAACTCTTACAAGTTCTATCCATCTTATTATGGGAAAGTTGCAGTATCGGGCATGATATTACGGAACTTGCGGGAAGATTGCCTTTTAACGGGTATTCATTAGTATAAATAGATATGTCATTTTGGGATAAAAAACGCATACCGGCCTTTTTGCTGACGGTTCTCTTTTTAGTTGGCGCGATATTTTACATTGGTTTTCGAGTCGGTTCTGACCGGGGCTCCGCCGTTCTTTCCGCACCGGAAGCGACGAGCACGGACCTTAATGCGAACACCAATATTCTCTGGGAGGCCGTGAAGATGGTGAAGGACAATTACTACGGCATCAAGGATGTGAGCGATAAGGACATTCTCTACGGAGCGGTTAAGGGCATTTTCGGTTCGCTTGGCGACCCATACTCCGTTTTCTTCACGCCCGCCGATTCCCAGAAGTTCAATGACGATTTGAACGGCAACTTCGGAGGCGTTGGGATGGAGATTGGCATCCGGAACGACCAGATCGTAGTCATTGCGCCATTGAAGGGCAATCCGGCCGAGGCGGTGGGACTCAAAGCGGGAGACCAGATCCTGAAGGTGAACGGTACCTCAACGAGCGGAATGGACGTTGACTCAGCCGTGAAACTCATCCGGGGCGATGTGGGCACGGTAGTTACGCTTTCAATATTCCGCGACGGTTGGAAAGCGCCCAAGGATTTTAAGATAACCCGGGCGAACGTTCAGGTGCCTACGCTGGATTGGGAAATGAAGAACGGCAATATCGCCTATATCCAGCTTTACAGCTTCAACGCCAACGCCGGCTCGCTTTTCTACAACGCGGCTCTGTCCGCTTCTATCCAAGGAGCGAAGGGGATAGTGCTGGATTTGAGAAATGACCCGGGTGGATATTTGGATACTGCGGTGGAGATCGCCGGCTGGTTCGTGGATCGGGGAGCTGTCGTGGTTAAGGAAGATTTTCGTTCGGGCGATGAGAATGTGATGCGGGCAGCGGGCCCGGCCGCCCTGGTCAGCTTGCCGGTCGTAGTTCTCGTGAACGGCGGTTCGGCCTCGGCTTCCGAGATTCTGGCGGGTGCGCTTCAGGACGACAGGGGCGCTAAGCTCATCGGAGAAAAAACCTTCGGTAAGGGTAGCGTTCAGGAAATACTCGATTTCAGCGATGGCTCTTCGGCGAAGATATCCATTGCGGAGTGGTTGACTCCGAAGGGACGCCAGATAAACAAGAAGGGCATCGAGCCGGATATCGAGGTCAAAGTTGACCCCAATTCTACGAGTACAACTGACATTCAGCTGAATAAGGCGTTAGAAGTAATAAAGCAGGAGATGGCGAAATAGATGAAGGTTATTCTTCAGAAGGATATAAAAGGCATCGGCAAGAAGTTTGACGTTAAGGAGGTCAAGGACGGCTATGCCAGGAACTTTCTTCTTGTGAGGGGATTGGCTGGGGCGGCCACAAAAAGTGCGCTCGATAAGCTCGAAGCGCAGAAAAAAATCTGGGAAGCGGAGCGCCAAAAGTTGGTGGAGAAGCTCAAAGCCGAGGCGGCCAAAATCGAGGGTATCGTTCTGGATTTCAAGATGAAAACAGGGGAGAAGGGCGAGACCTTCGGCTCGGTCACGAGAAAGGACATCGAGGCGGAACTGTCCCGAAAAGGATTCAAAAATCTCAAGATAGAATTGGAAAAATCCATAAAGACTATCGGCGAGCACTCCGTGCCGGTGGATTTCGGAGAGGGGGTCAAGGGCAAGCTCAAGATCGTTACCGAGGCGGAATAGGAAAAGGACAAGAAATCTCCCCTCATTCGCGATGTCTCCGGGCGTTAAAATCCTCCTCGCTTAATTGCTATTCGCCACCCTGCTCGCTTCGCTCGGGGGCCTGGCTCATTCAACGCAAGCCGCTCGGTGATTTTTAAACGCCCTACGACAATGCTCACTCGGAAAGATTTCTTGTCCTTCCGAACGTACGAAATAAGAAAGGATTGCATCAGAGCAATCTTTTTCTATTGAGTATATTCCGGAGAGGGCTTGAAAATTCGCGAGCGAGCCTCGTTGCGAGCCAGGACCCCCGCCGTAAGGCGAGTAGGGTGGCGAGCAGAGTGCGAGCGAAGAGAATTTTAGCGCTCGGAGGCGTTACGAAAGAGAGAAAGATTGCTCCGATGTTCTATACCACACTGACCACCTTCACCTTTCTATACGAGCCGTCGAAGTTTGTTTTCTTTTTGTCGGAGAATTTCACGACGCCGTTCTTCATGGCGTAGATGGTGTCATCGCTTCCCTTTTTTACATTCAGGCCGAGGGCATACTTCGTACCGCGCTGGCGGATGATGATGTCGCCCGGCTTGGCCTTCTCGCCCGCAAAAAGCTTCACACCGAGCCGTTTGGACTCGGATTCCCTGCCTAATTTAGTTGAACCCTTGGCTTTTGTATGTGCCATGCCTTATTTTTCTAGCCGTATTATAATAATCAAAACGGTCCCCCTATGTCAAACATTTCCGATTGGATAAAAAGAAACAGGGTTGACGTCGCTTTTTGGCTCGGTCTCATTATCATCGTCTCACTGAGCTTCGGCCTCGGTTACCTCGTGGCCAGCCAGTCCAGCCCAGCGCCCATTGTCATCGAAAAGAATTCGCAATAAAATAAAAAGCCGCCTACCGAGAGCGGCCTTTCATTTTCTTACTCTTACGGTTTGGCTACCGACCAAACTCCGCCGACGCCGTTCCCGGTTATATCGCCGGGCTTTAGGTCACTCTTCCAGAAATATAGCGGGCGGCCGTTATAAGTGACTTGGATGGTGCCGTCCGCGCGGTTTATCGTGCCGATATTGCCCGTAATGCCTGCGCTCGCCAGGGCGGTGCCCGGGTCTTTAACGGTATATGGCGGCCAGTTTGCTGCGCACGTGTCCGTGCAGTTGCTCACCCCGACCTTGTCGCTCGCGAAAACATATAACGTCATACCGTTCGCTGCGACGAGATATTTTCCGAGCGTCGCATCGGTTTCGATATTGAGGGCTAATGCGCCGGGTGCGGAAGTGGGCGTTGGAGTCACGGTATTAGCGTTGTTCTGCGCTTGCGGTGCCGTATAGGAGCTCTGGTTTGAAATCATGTAGTAAGCCAAGCCAGCAACGACAATAACAACGGCCGCTATCCAGATGATATTTTTGTTCATTAAGATGTAAGATTTTCGCCGATTCGACCTTTTGTTTAGGTCTATAAATTATAACAGAAATGTTCCAGCTTTTTATTTAAGCTTCTTTATCGCTCTTGCGAGCTCTGGGAATGTTTCTTGGGTAAAGTGCCGCTTATTCTTGAAAACCACGGCGCGGGCGCCGGGCAGGGCCTTTTTATATTTATAGAAATCCGTAAAGGGTACGATGGGGTCGTCCTTGCTCTGGTAGATGAATATCTCTCCCCCCTGTTTCGCCAGTTTCGCCAAGCTCTTGGGTAAGGTAAAGTCCGCGAGCGAGTAGTCCGCGTCCTTGTCATCATAACAAGCCGCCACCAGAAAGGTGGCCCGAATTTTCTTCGGGAATTTGTTTTCGGACAGGTATTTGGCAAGGAACGTTCCACCGAGCGAGTGGCCGACCAAGATTGCGCCGTTTCTGAGGAAAGGAATTACCTTTTTAAACCAAACTCGCCACTCAACGTATCTGGCGTCGAAGGCATTCGGCATTATGGGCAATACCAGTTCGAATTTGCTCCCTAGGCCGTCGCGCAGGTTCGTCTTCCAACCCCTCTTTTTTCCGTTGAATCTTTCGAAGTCAATCTTTTGCTTCTTCATGAACGACAAGCAATCCTTCCGATTCTTGAAGTTGTCCCCGCCGTGAATGACGACCACCTGCTTTTTCATAATTTCAGTTTAACAAAGATGAGGGATTAACCCAAATACGGTGATATTGGAATCTATGGCATAATGATACTTAGATGAGAATATCGAATAAAATATTGCTTATTGCATTAGTGCTCTGCGTTTCTGTGGTCCAAGCCAGCGCGAGCGGGGGAACCTCCTTATCCACCGTGCCCACAGCAGATTTTACGTTCACGCGTAATCTTGCTCTCGGGATTCGTGGGGATGACGTATCCGCTCTGCAACAATTCTTGATTGCCGGCGGTTTTCTCGAGATTCTTGCCCCAACAGGTTACTTTGGCCCTCTTACAAGGACTGCTCTTGGCGCGTGGCAGGCATCGATAGGCGTCTATCCTTCGGTTGGTTTCTTCGGTCCTATTTCAAGGGGAAAAATTAACGCATCTCTAGAACCAACGCCGATTGATGCAACCCGGGTGCCAGGCACGGTCGGAACAACGACTACGACGGTCGCAACAACAAGCATGGCGGTTGTGAACAATGGAGATGGTCTCCCAGAGCGTTTCAAAATTCCAAAACTTAATGTTGATGCGGGCTTTCAATATACTGGTCTCAAGCCCGATGGGACGATGGAAATACCGACCAATATCGTTGACGTGGGGTGGTTTACGGGAAGTCCGCGCCCCGGGGAGAAGGGCAGCTCCATCATTACTGGACATGTTGCCCAGATACGCGGAGGAGTAATGACGAAGCCGGGCGTTTTCAGTAATTTGAGTAATTTGCAGGCGGGGGACAAGCTGTATGTTATAAACGACAAGGGGGAATCCATCGCTTTCGTAGTCCGCGAGAGCCGTAGTTACGATCCGGCGGCGGATGCCACAGATGTTTTTACATCCAGCGATGGCGGTGCTCATCTTAACCTTATCACCTGCGAAGGCACCTGGAACCCGGCCCAATTAAGTTATAGCCAAAGACTAGTGGTATTCACTGATTTGGTGCAATAGCTCTCCTCGTTATTAAGTGTTCCAAACGTGTGCTATACTGCGCATGTGGGAGTGCTCATCTTTGCGCAGACGTTGTATTACCTCGTGGTTTCTCTTGCTATTTTGGTACTTGGTGCGCTGTTTGTGGTCATCATGTATCATCTCATCTACATCGCGAAAAATTTGCGGCATATTTCCGAGAAACTTGACGATACGTCCGACGAATTAAAAAAGCGGATTGAAGAGGTGGTTGAACGGCTCTCATCAATTCCGGTACTTTCGTATTTTTTGAAGAGAGATGGAGGACATGAATCGCACGTGTCTCACAGAAAAAGGTCGTAACATATTTCATAAGATAAACATGAAAAAACACAAAGCAAAAAAGTCTAAAAAGAGCGGATCGGCAAAGAAGAGTAGAAAAAGATATGGTGCGCTCGCGGGAGGACTGATTGGCGCGGCGCTTGGCGTCAGTGCCGGGCTGCTTGCCGAATCGGAATTCGGAAAACAATTGGGGAAGAACGCCAAGCATCTCTCGGCGGATTTCTACCGGTATATGGCTCCGCAGATCAAGAAAGTGAAAAGGGTGGGAGAAGCGGAGTACAAAGAAATCGTTGCGGAAGCGATGGAGCGGTACCGCAAAGACAAAAAACTCTCCCATGCGGAAGCGCAGCATCTCGCGAAAAATGCCCAGGCGTCCTGGAAACATCTGAAGAGAAATCTTTAGATAAAAACACCTTCTTTAAAAAGAATGTGTTTTTATTTAAAATCCGCAGCGTGCCTTGAGTTCCGCAAGATCAGCCGCAGTGAGCTTTTCGTTCATGCTTTCGTTCAGTCGGTACATGATTGCTTTCGGATCCGAAACGTGCGGCAGCCCCAAGGCGTGGCCCAGCTCGTGCGCCAATACCCGCACCAACCTCGCATTCGTATCAAACTGATAAATGTCTATCTCTTCGCCGCTCGCGTCGCTTTTATATATGCCTTCCTCGAATTCCGCGCCCTGTTCTTGCCCGATCGCGTTGAATTGGTTGACGTTTAGGTTTAATTCGGCGACGAGGCGATTTAAAGCTACCACAATCGCGTTGATATTCGCGGCTTCGGCGTTGAGATTCGCCTGGAGCGCGTTAATCGCCGCCGCTTCCGCCACAAGTGATGCTTTCTCGGCATTCAGTTGGTCATATGCGCTCCGTGTCGCGCCACCCCCTTTATTCCAATGCGCCACTGCCGCCTGGTATGCGTTCTCTCGGCTTTGGAATGCCGTAACCCGGGCATCATATGCGGATTTTTGCCGTACATAGTCAGCCTGCATAGCATCGTATTTTGACTTAAGCTCGTTATACGAAGCTTTATCGTTTCCGACAACGATGCCCAGCGTCTTCAATTTTTGTGTCGCCTCTTGTCGGAAATCGTAAACTAGATTGATTTTTAGATTTCCGTTCGGTGCATACGCAAACAGGTTTTTCCCAACAGGGTCCTCCCATATTTTTTCGGCTTCGGCGGTCGCGTCCAAGAAGGCGCTTTTTGATATGCCGAATCGTGAGTCAAATGTTCCGATGGTATAAGTAATGGGCTCTGCGCAAGGGAGAAACTGGCCCTCAAGCCGGGCAAGGAGATTACCCAGCTCGCCGCGAAATAAAAAAACCGCAACCCCGATTGCCGCTCCAACAAGAATGATTACGAAAGCTCGTTTCATGAAGTAAGTTTCTATTCCCTGTATCTCCCTACATCATAGCGCCGAAATACCGTTCCGGAAAAGAGCGGTATTCCCATCATTGCTACCGGACTTGGATTCAAACTAATTAACATCGTTATTCCTCTTTAACCTTCCCGCCGTTTGTGCTATAGATAGAATCTAGAAGGAGTTCTAATAAAAGGTCGAGGAAATATTTTTTCTCTCATGGCTAAAGAAGTCATCAGACGGGGAGGGAAACACAAGCCCTTTCGGGCGGAAAAGATAAAGCATTCCATCCGTTTGGCTTGCAAGGATGCCCACATTCCGAGAGCCCGCATTAAGCAGGTGGTCTCGAAAGTTTCGCGGCCGGTTCTGAAATTCTGTGCGAAGCGGAAGACAGTGAAAACCTCGGTCATCCGGACAAAGGTTCTTGCGGGACTGCGCAAGGCGGAGCCGGCTGCGGCCAAGACTTGGCTCAAGTACGAGAAACGGCGCCGCGCCCGGCGGAGGCGGTAGAAATCCCGAACGCAAAAAAGCGGTCGCAAGTGACCGCTTTTTTGTTTACCCCCCTTAACCTTCCTGCCGAGTGGGTGAGCGGGGGATTGTCAATTTGTCCCCCATCGTGGAGTATGTAAGCATCCTCATTGGCTCGATTTGCGTAATGTAAGTGCGTTATTTCGGGAAATGAATTTGCTATAATGAAGAATGAACGCCCATAACTTGAAACAGGCTTTTTCCAAGAAATCTAAAGGGGGGCAATTCAAAAGCAATATTAGAAAAATATTAGCCAAATCGTTTTTGGTTGTTCTCCTATCTCTTTTTGCCACGTTCTCTTTGGCACGCGCAGGAAGTTTAACGCCCTCGGCCACGCCCGCATCCACAATGAATTCGCTTTCGGACGTGTACAACGCGGTAGCCGGCACGTTCGATTCAAGCGCGGTCACGCCGAGCGCGACCGGCACGCTCATTCAAAATTTGAAATATATCGTGAACAATATCATGTTCGCTTCGTCTTCCGGGAATGCGACGCTCGCCAACATGGACATCAATATCGTTACGGGGGGATTGGAACTTGCGACCACCACGCGCATCAGTAATTCCGGACAGGCAACACTCACTACCTCCACTATCTCTTCGCTCACCGTCTCCGGCACTTCAACTTTTACCGGGCTTCTTGCTTATACTTCTGCCACCGGCACATCGCTCTTCGGCTCCGGCCTTGTCTTCGCCACCGGCACGTTCTCCTCTGCCACTTCAACAA
>JBEKVQ010000011.1:0-22085 GCA_049997815.1 Minisyncoccia bacterium | reverse complement strand
AGTATGCTGGTAAGGAAGTAGAAGATGGAACAATGTCCTTAGAGGACATGATTCCTGCTCTTCAAGGCCTATCAAGTGCATACGGAAAAATTGCGGTTCTCCAGAATCCTGAAGCACGTCATAGTCTAAGAGTGACGGGCGTTGGAAGGGGGACATTCCACATCCTTATAGAAGCGTGGAATTTTTTAGTTCAAAATCAAGATCAGGTAATACTAGCGGCCGCAGTTGCAGATATAATGTCCCCAGCATTCAGCGTCGTTAAATCCATTATTGGTGTCGCTAGGGCAACGAAACACGTTAAGAATCAGCCATATACAGAAAAGATAAACGGCGTTAATCAAACTATTAACATAACTAATTGTGACAATGTTACACTGGAAGTTCCCTTAGGAATCTACCAAATTTATAAGGACGGATTGATAAAACAGGACTTAAACAAGATAACGGGTTCGTTGGCGGAAGCAAAAATCGATAGTGCTACCATCAAAGTAAAATCCAATAAAGAGACCGAACAGGAAACGATAACTCTACAAGAGAAAAAGTTTTTTGAAGTTGAGGAAATCGTTACAACAGTAACGAAGGAGATGTGGCTCACCGGTGTTTTGAACTCTCTCACAAAGACGACTAATCGCGGCAGTTTTTATCTTAATGATGGTACACGCATCTCCTATCATTTAGCGGGTGATAGGCCGGAGGAAATGTATCAATATTTTATCTACAGGGGTTCAGTAAAGATTAGATGCGTTGCTTCTTTAGATGAAAACTTAAAACCCGTTCAGGTGGATATTTTTGAAATTGTCCCTCTACAATCGCCTCTAGTTTAGAACTCATAAATCTTTAACAAGTAAATGAAATTAAAACCGCCATTTCTAGCGGCTTTGGCTCTATTGATGCTCCTTTCTGAATAAGGAAATCCAGAATTGGTAGTTTTGTGTATTTTCAGCTAGTGCTTCAAAGCACATAGTCCTCTATTTTTAACGGATTTGGGGGATAGGGGCTGTGGATAACAGGGTATTGCGTTATATATAAGGGCGTGATATCCTTGCAATAGTCGTAAATATGAATATACAGATTTTATGGATAAAAACAACGAGCGAAGAGAAAGATTTAAGAGATTAGCGACGTTAAGGACCAACTCGGTTCTTCAGCGCATAAAGGTCTTGGGCAATTGTGCTAACCGGAGCGCCTATGATTATAGTGAGGAAGAAGTAAATAAAATCTTCTCCGAGATTGAACGGCGAGTAAAGGAGACAAAGGCCAGATTCCACTTCCCTAAAAAGAGGGGAGAATTTAAATTGTAAGCCAAGTGATATGACAGAACTAATTCAGCCTCAAAATCGAGAAAGAGACCTGTGAGTGGATGTTATAATTGGTCAGTATGTCCGATAAACTTCTGAACTCCAGCCAGCGGGAGGCGGTGGAGGCGATTAAGGGCCCCGTTCTCGTGATTGCGGGCCCTGGCTCCGGGAAAACGCGGGTGATTGAATACCGCGTTTTGAATTTGATTGAGCACGGCATAAAGCCGGAGAGCATTCTGCTTTTGACCTTCACGCGCCGGGCGGCGGCCGAGATGCTGAACCGCGCGGCCGAGCACGACCCGCGCGCCCGAAAAGTGGACGGCGGAACCTTCCATTCGTTCGCCTATAAGCTCCTGAAGCAATACGGAGCGCAGGTGGGCCTTCCAAAAAATCTGATGATACTGGACGAGGACGACGCCCAAGAGGCGCTCGGAAGGATTGCGACGAAATTGGGATTTGCCGAAGGAGACAAGCGATTTCCGAAGAAAAACACCCTGCGGAGCGTTTTAAGCGCATCCATCAACAAAAATCGCTCAATAGAGAGCATATTGGAGAAGGAGTACGAACACTTGAGCCAATTTGCCGGGGATATAGAGAAGGTGGGGAAGAATTATGCCGAGTATAAGAAGGAGAACGGCTATCTGGACTACGACGACCTCCTTTCATACGCCCGGGAGGTTTTGAAAAACGAGCAGATCAGGAACATTTTGTCCCGGAAGTACGAGTTCGTGATGGTGGACGAGTATCAGGATACGAACAAGCTTCAGGGGGATATCACGTATCTATTGGCTTCCGGACACAGAAACGTGATGGTAGTGGGGGACGACGCGCAGAGCATCTATGGCTTTAGGGGCGCGTATCACGAAAACATAATGAGCTTTCCGGAGCAGTTTAAGGACTGCAAGGTGGTGAAGCTGGAGAGCAACTACCGGAGTACGCAGGCGATTTTGGACCTTTCAAACGCCGTTTTGGACAATATGGAGAACAAGTTCAAGAAGGTGCTGACCGCGGCGCGGGAGAACGCCGGCGAAAAGCCCACTATAATGTACTTCGGCGATGCCGAGGAAGAAGCGGGCTGGGTGAAGGAAAAGATTCAGGAGAATATCTTGAATGGCATACCTATAGCGCACCAGGCGGTTCTCTTCCGCTCGTCGTATATTTCCATCCAGCTTCAGGCGGAGATGGCGCGGGCCGGCATTCCCTTCAAGGTCTTCGGCGGATTGAAATTCTACGAAACGGCGCACGTGAAGGATGTGCTCGCGCATTTAAAGGTGCTCGCGAACTTCAAGGACGAGTTGAGCTGGAGCCGGGTTTTTACTTTGCTTCCGGGCGTGGGCGCTAAGACGGCGGAGACGATTGCCTCGCGAATACACCGGGCGGGGGATTTGAAATCGGCTTTGGACGTTCTCGGTGAATTCGGAGAGGGATATAAATACTCGGAGCATCTGGTTGAACTGAAGGAGACGTTAATGAAGGCATTTGGCGCGAAGGTTTCCGTTGGGGAAAAATTCGGAATGGTCGTGGATTACTATATGCCGATTCTGAAGGACAAATTTGACGAGTGGCCGAACCGCTTGAACGATTTGGAAGCGCTCCGGAAAATAACTTACAACTATACGAACTTGGAGGACTTGCTCGCGGATTTGGCGATAGAGATTCCGGACGATGAGCAAAAAGGCAAAGATGCCGAAAAAGAAGAGAAGCCGCTTACGCTTTCCACCATTCATTCGGCGAAGGGTTTGGAGTGGGACGTGGTATTTCTCCTGGGCGTGGCGGAAGGAACACTGCCGTCAAAGATGGCGCTCGGAAAGTCCGGCGAGGAGATAGAAGAGGAGCACCGGCTCTTTTACGTGGCCATTACCCGCGCGAGGAACAAGCTCTACCTGCTCTTTCACTTGGCCGGAGATATGGGGCCAATGACCTTTAACCGGCTTTCGCGCTTCGTGGACGACCCGAGCGTACTCTTGAGCGTGGAGCATAAGGATTTATCCATGATGGGGGCCAAGGACAAGACCACCTACGACGATGAGAATGATGGAATAGAGGAGGAGTCGGTGGATTACTAAGAACAAAGCCCTCCTTTCGCTCATGGGGCCTCCGAGATCTAAAATTCTGTTCGCTCGCGTTCTGCTCGCCACCCAACTCCCATTCGGTCGGGGTCCTGTCTCGCAACGAGGCTCGCTCACGGATTTTTAAGCCCTCTACGGCAATATTCGTTCTAAGAGGGCTTTGTTCTTAAGTAATAATTTTTAGTTAAGATGTTGATAAATGATAATGAAAGCGTTAGTCTGTTTTCAGTTCTAATTCATAAACACACTCATTTTCGGCGAAAGGAGCCGTCATGAATAATCTAATCATCATCGCAATCGTGGCTTTGATAGTTAGCAAGATTTGCGACCACTATTGTTCTGAGTGGTATTGTCTCCTCGTATACAGATGGTGGCCAACCTGGGTGCCCATAGCCTTGAGTGTGGGGGCATTTATCGGCGGATTGGTTTCCGCGGGATGTATGATTATCATCTTGTTTCAGGAGAAGATAATCTCGGTAGGGATGATCGTCATACCGGCAATCCAATTCTTTCTTATGATATTGATAATGCTACGCACGGCATGGGCACTATTTTGTGCTTATCATGATGTGGAAAGAGTGAAACATATCCTAAGCAACCCAAGAATGAGATGGGCAATCGAAGGCGCCCAAAGACGCAAACGAGCTCAAGGACAGAGAGCATAGGAGCCGATTTCCGAGCTTATACGATCCGTTAGCAATTCATTTAACGTGAAGCAATAAGGTCCCCGATATTTGGGGCCTTTTTATTTGAGTATCCCCAGCAACGCCCGTTAGGAGAGAATTTTCTGAAGAGAGGTATAATATAAAAAATAGAAAATGAAACCATTCTCCGATAACGTCATTTTCGTAGATACCGAATTCTCGACGCTTGACCCGTATCAAGGCGAGATACTCTCCATCGCTTTGGTCAAACTGAACGGGGACGCGTTGTATTTGGAGCTGGAATATGACGGACCGACAAGCGAGTGGGTAAAAACAAACATTCTTCCTACTCTCAAGAACCCCAAGGTGAGCCGCGATGAGGCGAAACGTAAGATAAAGGAATTCATCGGCGATACCAAGCCGTACATGGTAAGCTATGTGAATCAATACGACGTAATCTATTTCTATAAGCTCTTCGGAGTTGAAAATCAACCCTGCTACTGGTTGCCGATAGATTTCGCTTCAACATTGTTCAGTGCGGGCGCCAATCCGGAAAAACTGTTCGATTTCGCTCGTAAACTGGGAATTCACACGGGACAGTACCGTCTCCATTCCGCTTTGGATGATGCAAAACTATTACGAGAGGTTTATATGGCATATTTCAAGTGAGAGATATGAATCAAGAAACTCGCCAGTGCCAAAACTGTAAAAACCAGTTCACGATAGAGCCGGAGGATTTTGATTTCTACGAGAAGATGAAGGTCCCGGCTCCCACGTGGTGTTTCGAGTGCCGGTTAAAGAGAAGGTTGGTTTGGAGGAACGAGCGCTCTCTTTTTAAAAGGCCCTGCAGTTTATGCCAGAAGGAGATTTTTGCCATGTATCCTGAAGACACGGAGTTCCCCGTATATTGCCGCAATTGTTGGTATTCGGATAAATGGAGCGCTTTGGATTACGGACGTGATTACGATTTTTCAAAAAATTTCTTCATCCAATTCGGTGAGCTTCTAAAAGTGGTTCCTCGGGTAGCTCTGCAGATGGACAATTGCGTGAATTGCGATTATGCGAACCAAATTGCCAACTGCAAGAATTGCTACCTTATTTCATCTGGTTCCGATAACGAGGATTGTATGTATGATTTCCGGGTTTTGAACTCAAAAAAAGCTATTGATTGCCTCGTCGTTCTGAAGTGCGAGAATTGTTATGAAGCCAGGGACTCGCGCGACTCGGCCGATCTGCTCTTTTCTTCCCAATGCTCCGATTCCTTTGATCTGTCGTTCTGCAACGAAGTGCGGGCTTCCAATCATTGTTTCATGAGCGTTAATTTGCGTAACGCCTCACATGTTTTTCGGGGTAGAAAACTATCTAAGGAGGAGTACCAAAGAGCTATCGCGGAAATTGACACTGGTTCGTACGCAAACGTGAAAAAATATGAAGCAGAATTTGATTTGATGATTAGCGGAAACTTACGTCGTTTCGCCGCGAATAAGAATGTAGTCAATTGTTCCGGCAATGTGCTAAGTAACAGTAAGGGTTCTTGGTACTGTTTTAATGGCGCTTATCTGGAGAACTGCCGGTACTCATTGTTTATCAATAATTCCCGCGATTCCTCTGATGTGAACAACGGCTGTTGCCAGATGGAGTTAGTTTATGAAACCTGCACGGCTGGTGTTAATGCTTCTAACATCAGATTTTGCGTTGATGCTTGGCCGGAAGCCAGAAGCGTTGAATACTCGGATTGTTGCAGGGACGGAGCGAGCGATCTATTTGGTTGCATCTCCATGAGGGACAAAAGTCACTGCGTCCTAAATAAGCAGTATGCGCCCCAGGAATACCGCGAACTCGTTGCGAAGATCAGAAAGCAGATGGAGGAAAACGCCTATACGGATAAAGAGGAGAGAACTTACAAATACGGAGAGTTCTTCCCGCCGGAGTTTTCTCCATTTCCCTACGAGGAAAGTAGCGCCCAAGTTTTAAATCCGATTTTCAGGAATAAAGAGAAACTTTCCGGCACCAGGCCGTTTCCCGGCCACGAGAGGAATTATACGATTACCCTGAAGCCAGAAGAATTGCCGGATCATATAAAAGACGTTGCCGATACTATTATACAAGAGACGATCGGATGTCTTCACGGCGGCACCTGTGCGGATCAGTGCGTGACCGCCTTCAAGATAACCAAAGACGAGCTCGAGTTTTACCGCAAAAAGAACGTTCCATTACCGAGACTATGTCCCAATTGTCGTCACTCAGAGCGCCTCAGAAGATCCGACCCGATAGGTTTATGGAATAGGCAATGCATGTGTGAAAAAACGGGGCATGATCATCCCGCCCGTTGTCCGAACAAATTTCTAACCGTTTACTCGCCAAACCGCAAAGAAATCGTGTATTGCGAGTCCTGTTATAATTCAGAAGTAGTATGAATTTGGAAAATAGGGTTTGTCAGAACTGTAAGCAGAGTTTCGTCATCGAACCGGAGGATTTTGATTTCTACGAGAAGATAAGAGTGCCGGCGCCGACTTTTTGTCCGGAGTGTCGGCTTCAGAGACGGTTGGCTTTTCGGAACGAGCGCTCACTTTATAAACGAGAGTGCGCTAAATGCAAAAAGTCGATGATATCGGTTTTTTCGAAAGAGACCGGGCTCAATGTTTATTGCAATCCATGTTGGTGGGGCGATGGCTGGGACGGGCTGGATTACGGAATTGATTTCGATCCCGAGAAGCCATTCCTGGGTCAACTTCGCGGCTTACTGGATCGCGCGCCGGTTTCCGCTCTGTTCGGTTTGTATAATACGCTTGAGAATTCCGAGTATACGAATATGGTCGGCTATCTTAAGAATTGCTATCTCGTAACTCACAGCGACAGTGATGAGAATTGCATGTATGGCAGCATGGTTGATTTCAGCAAAGATTGCCTCGATTGTTCCCTGATAAACGGGTGCGAGCTTTGTTATGAAGACGTCGTTTGCAAGAAATGCTATCGGACGTTCTTCAGCGTCGACTGCCAGGATTGCCACGACGTTTCTTTCTCGAAGGGATGTATCGGATGCAGTAATTGTTTCGGTTGCGTTAATTTAAGGAACAAACAATATCACATATTCAATAAGCCCTATTCCCGGGAGGAGTATGAGAATTTAATGAAAGAGTACGCGACCGTTTCCTCGAAGAAGAACCTTGAATTAATAAATCGGGCGACGGAGTTTTGGATGAAATTCCCCGATAAATACATCCACGAGCGGCACAACTCGAATATATCGGGAGATTACATATACACGTCTAAAAATACCCACGATACCTACATCGCTTCCGATATGGAGGATTCCAGGTTCTGCGCGCTGATAACGCCCGGAGGCACGAAAGATTGTTATGATTTCACCCATTACGGCACCACAGCCGAGCTTGTGTACGATTCGCTTCAGGCGGGAGATCACGTCTCGCGCGTTTTATTCAGCTGGTTCGCCATATCCGGCTCTAGAAACGTTGAATATGGGCTTTTTAACGTAGGGTGCCACGATACGTTTGGGTGCGTCGGACTGAAGAAAAAGGAATATTGCATTCTGAACAAACAATATGACGAAGCCACATATAAGGCCCTAAGAGAGAAGATTATCGCACAGATGAATGCGATACCATATGCGGACGCGAAGGGGAATGCGTATCGTTATGGTGAATTTCTCCCCATTGAAATGAGTCCTTTCGGGTATAACGAAACCTCGGCACAGGAAGCCCAGCCGCTTTCTCAAGCAGAGGCGTTAAAAAATAAATTCCGTTGGGCGGAGACCGCGAAACGGGCCTATAACATTACCCTTGAATCGGACCAGTTGCCTGACGTGATACGCACCGTGAGCGATTCGATAACGTCGGAGATAATCGGTTGCGCTCACGCGGGAAAATGCAACGAACAATGCTCGACCGCCTTTAAGATCATTCCCGAAGAACTCCAATTCTATAAAAAAATGGATCTGCCGCTTCCCAAGCTTTGTCCCAATTGTAGGTATTATCAGAGACTCAAATGGAAAAACCCCATGAAACTCTGGCACCGCACCTGCCAGTGTGCCGGCGCGAAATCCGAAAACGGAATATATCAAAATACTGCCCAGCACTTTCACAAAGATAAGCACTGCTCCAATGAGTTTGAGACCAGCTATGCCCCGGACCGAAAGGAAATCGTGTATTGCGAACAATGCTATCAAAGTGAGGTAGTATAGATATATGGGTCCCGAGAGAAAGATTTGTCAGAATTGTAAGCAGGATTTCACTATAGAACCGGAGGATTTTGATTTTTATGAAAGAATCGAAGTCCCTCCTCCCACATGGTGCCCGGAGTGCCGGTTGATTCGGAGATTAACCTTCCGGAACGCGCGGACGATATATAAGCGCCGGGTTGAAGGAACCGACAAGGAAGTCATATCCGTTTTCTCTCAAAATTCTCCGCTCAAAGTCTATTCACAGGACCTATGGTGGTCCGACAAGTGGAACGCCATGGATTACGGTCGCGATTACGATTTTACGAAGCCGTTCTTCGAACAGCTCAAAGACCTTATGCGGGCGGTTCCCTGGCCATGCACCTATCGGCAATTTTCGGAAAACAGCGAATATTGCATCAATGTTGCGGAGGTGAAGGATTGTTATCTTATGTTTAATACGGGCTCCTCCGAGGGATGTTCTTATGGCTCCGACGTTTTGCGGAGCCAGCGCTGTTTTGACTGTACGAAGATAGATGGGTGCTCCCTATCTTACGGGCTTTTCGACTGCGAGAAGTGCTTTAAATGCGTGGGTTCGTCGCATTGCCGGGAATGTACCGATGTCTGGTTTTCTGCGAATCTCACCAACTGCCGCGATTGCGTGGGATGCGTGAATCTGAGACACAAGCAGTACCACATATTCAATAAGCCGTTCACGAAGGAGGAATATTTCAATAGATTGACTGAGTTTAAGATGAATTCCTGGGCTGGGTTCAACGAAGTTCTCAGACATTCCGGTGAATTACGGATGGCTCTGCCCGTAAAATTCATGCACGGATTTCAGAACAATGGCGTGCAGGGGGATTACGTGAGCCATTCCAGAAATTGCCGGCGCGTTTTCTACAGCAGTAATCTTGAAAATTGTGTGGACTGCCAGTTCATTCTCTTTGCACCAAGCAGCAACTCCCGCGATATAACAATTGCCGGCGGAGATCTCTGTTACGAAAACGAAGAGGTCGGCGCGTACGGCGCAAAATTTACTTGGTTCTCAGGCACCGCTAAATTAAGCACGGGGGCTTTGGGATATGAGTACTCCATGAATTGTTTCGATTCGCACCATCTTTTCGGATGCGTCGGAGTGGGGCATAAGGAACACTGTATTTTAAACAAGCAATATACGAAGGAGGAATATGAATCACTTCTCCCAAAGATCAAAAAGCATATGGCGGACCAGTCGTACGTTGATGCGATGGGACGCCGGTATGCCTACGGAGAATTCTTTCCTTCGGAACTTTCTCCTTTCATGTATAACGAAACGCTGGCTCAAGATATTTTTCCGCTCACCAAAGATACAGCAAACGCGAACGGGCATGGCTGGCGCGAGGCGGACGTGCGCGACTACAAGATTACGAAACAATCGAAAGAGCTTCCGGAGAGCATAAAAGACGTTTCCGATTCGGTTTTGGACGAAGTTATCGGCTGCGAACATGCCGGGAAATGCAATTGCCAGTGCACAACGGCTTTTAAAATAACTCCCCAAGAACTCGCGTTCTATCGGGAGTTGGGATTGCCTCTCCCGCACCTGTGTCATAATTGTCGGCACGTTCTAAGAGCCAAGCAGAGAAATCCGTTAAAACTTTGGCACAGGCAATGCATGTGCGATAAATCAAGTCACTCCCATAGCGATTATTGTCCGAATGAATTCGAGACCTCCTACGCTCCCGAGAGGAAAGAAATTGTGTATTGCGAATCTTGTTATAATTCAGAGGTAGTATGAACTCAGAAAACAGAGTTTGTCAGAATTGTAAGCAGAGCTTCGTCATTGAGCCGGATGATTTTGATTTTTACGAGAAGATTAAGGTGCCGGCGCCGACGTGGTGTCCGGAGTGCCGTAGGCAGCGCCGCTTTTCGCACAGAAACGAGCGGGCTTTGTACAAGCGGCAGTGCGATTCATGTAAAAAGAGCATCATTTCAATGTCTCCGGCCGAAGCGCTATTCCCGGTGTATTGTTCTGCTTGCTGGTGGGGAGATGGCTGGAGCGGAACTCAGTTCGGAACCGCCTACGATTTTTCCGTCCCGTTCTTTGAACAATACAAACGATTGCTCCAAAAGGTGCCGCGCATTAATTTGTTCCAACGCGGCTCATTCGATTCGCCGCACTCGAATATGCTTGCCGAGAGCAAGCGGGTATATCTTTCGATATCCATCGTCGAATCGGAGGACGTAGATTATTCCTGGGTTGTCGATAAGTCATTTCACATACTCGATTCCTACAATATTTCCAATTCCGAGCGGTGCTACGAAAATCGTTACTGCGATAAGAATTATGCCTCGTGCTATTTATACCTATCGCGCAATTGCATTGATTCATGGTTCCTGTTTGACTGCGTCAACTGCAAGAATTGCGCTCTTTCCGCCAATCTTAGGAACAAGGAGTATATGATAAGGAACAAACAGTATTCCAAAGACGAATACCTTAAGCAGATGGAAGAAATCGGCTTGGGGAGTTTTCGCAGAAACGAAGAATTGAAGAAGAAATTCGGCCAGATCCAACTTCAAGCCATCCATAAATATGCCAACATCATGAAGTCACTTAACGTGACCGGCGATAATATCATGAACTCCAAGAACACAAGGGAATGTTTTGACGTGCATGACGATGAGAATGTAACCCGCTCGTTCAGAACGTTGAGCCTCAAGGATGCCATGGATATAGAGTACGGGGGAATCGTGTCCGAGCTGGTTTATGAATATATCACTGGCGGAAAGACCGGATACGGCATACGGTGGTCCATCGCCGCATTAGAATCGGATAGCAATCTGTCGTACACCGACTACTGCGCGTCTTCTTCAGATATCTTTGGCTGTGCGGGGTTGCGTTCCAAGCAATGCTGCATCCTAAACAAACAATACACAAAGGAAGAGTACGAATCCCTCGTTCCCAAGATAATCCAACACATGAACGACATGCCCTATATAGATAAGAAGGGCAGGGCATACAAGTACGGAGAGTTCTTCCCTTCGGAACTCTCTACCTTCGCCTACAACGAAACTATAGCTCAGGAATACTTTCCATTGACCAAAGAACAAGCCCTAGCCCAAGGTTATCGTTGGAAGGACTCCGATACCAAGGAATATGTGATAACAATCAAGCCGGAAGTTCTTACTGACCACGTGAAGGACGTGGATGACAGCATATTGAAGGAGACCATCGGCTGTCAGCACGAAGGCAAGTGCGCTCATCAGTGCACCACTGCTTTCAGAATCATTCCCGAAGAACTTTCTTTCTACAGACGGATGAACCTTCCTCTGCCCAGATTGTGTCCTAACTGTCGACACCACGAACGCCTCTCCTGGCGGAACCCGTTAAAACTCTGGCATCGACAATGCATGTGCGATAAACCCAACCACCTCCACGAGGGCCATTGTCCCAACGAGTTCGAGACCTCTTATGCTCCCGAAAGGAAGGAGATCGTGTACTGCGAGCAGTGTTATCAGGCGGAGGTGGTGTAAATCGCCATTTCGGCCTACCTCATAACAAAATTCGATATCGGGTCAAGATTGACGGGTTCTAAACATCCCGCATAATTAGCTAGTCGTTAAATAATTCAAGATAAATGTCCAAAGTTACCATTTATACCACTCCGAGTTGCGTCTTCTGCAAGATGGCCAAGGCGTTCTTCGAGGCCAATAAGATTGGGTACTCGGAAAAAGACGTGGCCGTGGATATTCCGGCGCGCCAAGCGATGATAGAGAAGTCCGGACAGATGGGTGTGCCCGTCATCGACGTGAACGGCTCCATCGTCATCGGCTTCGACAAGGAACGGCTCGCGGAACTTCTTCATCTTTAATGGGCAGAGGAGATATTTTTTCCGAATCTCTCGCTTTCCACAAAAAACATCGCGGAAAACTTGAGACAAAAAGCAAGGTTTCGCTTAAGAACAAGCGGGACCTTTCTTTGTCTTATACGCCGGGCGTGGGTGCGGTTTCGAGTGCCATCGGAAAGAACAGAAAGCTCGCGCGGGAATACACTTTGAAGCGGAACACGGTGGCGATAGTTTCGGACGGCTCCGCCATCTTGGGTTTGGGAAACTTAGGCGCCGAAGCCGCCATTCCCGTGATGGAAGGGAAAGCAGTGCTTTTCAAAGAATTCGCCGGCGTGGACGCTTTTCCGATATGCCTAGTGACACAGGACACGGAAAAAATCATTGAAGCGGTAAAGAATATCGCGCCGGTCTTTGGCGGGATAAATTTGGAAGATATTTCCGCGCCTAGATGTTTTGAAATAGAAGAAAGATTGAAAAAAGAACTCCAAATTCCCGTGCTCCACGACGACCAACACGGAACGGCGACAGTCGTACTCGCAGCTCTCATAAATTCTTTGAAGCTCCGCGGACTCAAAAAAGAAAAAGCGAAGCTCGTAATAAACGGCGCCGGCGCGGCGGGGAATGCCGTCTCTCAACTGCTCTTGAAGTTCGGTTTTAAAAATATAATCTTGGTCGATTCGCACGGAGCGATATATGATGGACGCAAAAATTTGGACAAGTTCAAGAAATTTCTGGCGAAGCGGACCAATAAAGCCAAAATAAATGGGGATTTAGCCAGATGTTTGGAAGGGAGCGATATATTCATCGGGGTGAGCCGGGCCGGACTATTGAAACCGGAGATGATAAAAGCGATGAATCCTAAGCCGATAATTTTCGCTTTGGCGAATCCCGTGCCCGAGATAATGCCGGATTTGGCGAAAAAGGCAGGCGCTTATATTGTCGCGACCGGGCGCTCGGATTTTCCGAACCAGTTGAATAACGTTCTGGCTTTCCCCGGAATATTTCGGGGGGCGCTCGACCATGGCGTAAGGCGGATAACGGATGAAATGCTCGTGAAGGCCGCCCGGAATCTCGCCGCCACCGTGAAAAATCCGAACCCGGAGAAGATTTTGCCGGATGTTTTCGACAAAAAAGTTGCAAAAACAGTCGCTCTTGCGATACAATAAAGGGCGATTTATGAACGAAACAACGTTTTTAAAAAGAGTTTGGGGATTCATTAGGAAGCACTGGATACTCAGCGCACTGGCCGTCATTATCATTATTATTCTGGTCTTAGTCCTATCGGGCGGCAAGAAAGCCGTTTCCGATACCGTAACCGTCGCGCGGGGGAACATCTCCGAAGAGGTGTCGGCGACCGGAAACGTAAAGCCGGTCCACAGCGTTGACCTGGCCTTCGAAAAGAGCGGCCGGATTGCGGCCGTGAACGCCGATGTCGGCAATAAAGTTTATGCCGGCGAAGCGGTGGTGGTTTTGGACAGAGCCGATCTTAATGCCCAGCTTTCGAAAGCCGAGGCGGACCTGGATACGCAGAACGCGAGCTTGAACAAAGCGAGCGTGGACCTCCAAAACGACTATGGGAGCGTCCCCAACATTTTAAACGATGCCTACATCAAATCGGACGACGCGGTTCGGGTTAAAACCTCATCGCTCTTCAACGGTTCAGGGAGTTCCGGATATCAGGTAACCTACAATTCTTGCGATGCTCAAACGACGATTGATGCCACCTCGCTTAAATTGAAGAGCGAAGCGGAATTGATCGCTTGGCAGAAAGAACTGGCGGGAATGAGCGGCGGCGCTTCCGCGGAAACCCTGAAACAGCTCGTAAGCAACGCCGAGGGTCATCTGACGGTTTTCAAAAAATTCCTCGAGCGCACCAATGACGGCCTCACCGCGGGCTGTGTGGCGGGCAACGCGAATTACGACACGGCCCGGGCCAACGTCACGACGGCCAGAAACAACGTGAGCGCGGCCCTTACGAGCGTTACAAATCAGGAGCAAATAATCTCTTCGCAGGAAGCGACTGTGGGCTCGCTCTCATCCGGCATAAATTCTTACCAGGCCGGCATAGAAGATATAAAGGCGCAGCTGGCCAAAACGGCTATCTACGCGCCCATCTCGGGAGTCGTAACGGTGCAAAATGCGAAGGTCGGCGAAATCGCGCCGGCGGGAACCGTGATGGTTTCCATAATATCCGCGAGCAACTTCGAGGTTGAAGCCAACGTTCCCGAAGCCGACATTGCCAAGGTGAAGGTCGGCGATGATGCGGCCGTCACGCTCGACGCCTATGGAAGCGACGTTATTTTCGATACCAAAGTTTCTTCGGTTGACCCGGCTGAAACGATGGTTGAAGGCATTGCCACCTACAAAACCAAGTTCCAATTCACAAAGATGGACGACCGGGTAAAATCCGGCATGACCGCGAATATCACCGTGTTCACTGCGAAGCGCGAGAACGTGCTCGTGATACCGCAGCGGCTTGTGATGACGAAGGACGGCAAAAGCTCGGTCATGGTGGACTTGGGCAACGGACGATCGGAGGAGCGGACGGTGGAAGCGGGCCTTAAGGGAGTGGATGGGAATGTGGAAATCGTGAGCGGACTGAATGAAGGGGATAAGGTGATCGTAAACAGCAATATTTAGCCCGCATGGCGCTTATAGAAGTCAGCCATCTGGAGAAGATATACGAAGACGACGGCGTGAGAACTCCGGCGGTTATGGACGTCAGCTTTGAGATAGAGAAAGGAAGCTTCGTCGCCATTATGGGCCCTTCGGGTTCCGGCAAGTCCACCCTGCTCCACATTCTCGGATTTTTGGACCGGCAGAGCGGGGGAATCTATCGCTTCGATGGGAAGGCCTTCGACGACTATTCGTCCGCGGAGCTTGCGAGCGTCCGGAACAAGAAAATGGGCTTCGTTTTCCAAACCTTCAATCTTCTGGCCCACACGAACGTTCTTGAGAACGTGAAACTGCCACTCCTGTACTCCGGCATCAAAGAGTCGCTTTGGGACAAGATGGCCAAAGAAGCCATCGAATCCGTCGGTCTCACGCACCGCCTGAATCACGAATCGAGCAAGCTCTCGGGCGGAGAGAAACAGCGGGTGGCCATAGCGCGGGCGTTGGTTTTGGACCCGCAGATAATCTTTGCGGATGAACCGACCGGGAATCTGGATTCCAAGTCCGGCCTGGTCGTTATGGAAACGCTTCAGCGCCTGAACGAAAGGCACGGCCATACCATCATACTGATAACTCATGAAACCTATACCGCCGAACATGCGGAGCGCATCATCCACATCATGGACGGGAAGATAGACAGCGACCGGAGGGTCGAAAGTCGCCGGCGGAGCAGCGAATTTTTGAAATAAGGGCTTATGACCATCAAATACGGATTCAAAACGGCCGTGAACGGCCTCAAGTCGCACAAATCCCGCTCGGTGCTCACCATTCTGGGTATTGTAATAGGCATTACCTCCATTATTCTTGTGATGTCGTTGGGTCAGGGCGCGCAAAATTTGATATTATCCGAGGTCCAGGGTATCGGTGCAAAGACCATCGGGATAGCGCCGGGCCGCCAGCCGAAGGGACCGACGGATTTCATCGCGATGATGACCGACTCGCTGAAACAGAAAGACATCGACGCGCTCACGCAAAAAGCCAACGTGCCCCACTTAGCGGAGATAATGCCCGTGGTCTACGGGGCCTCCGCTTCCGCTTACGGCACGAACACCTATCGGCCGACAATCTTCGGCGTGACTGAGCTCTTCACGGGAATATACAACATTTCGCCTGGCGAGGGTCGGAATTTCACCCCGGACGAAGTGAGGGGCTATGCTGACGTGGTCATCATCGGTTCCAAAGTGAGCGATGAGCTCGGTGGCGGGAATACCGACCTTCTGAACCAGAAGATAAAGATAAACGGACGGAACTTCCGCGTCATCGGCATACTGGCCAAGAAAGGTCAATCCACCTTCGTGAACTTCGATGACGCCGCAATCATTCCCTACACCACGGCCCAGCAGTATATCTTCGGTAAAAAATACTTCGACCGCATTGTAGTCGAGGCCGACACCGAGGCCAACGTTCCGACTACGGTGGAGGACATCAAAATGACGCTCCGCAATTCGCACAATATTACGGACCCGGCAAAGGACGATTTCTTCGTCGAGACCCAGGCGGATGCGATGCAGACCGTTTCGACCATCACGAACGTGCTCACGCTCTTCCTCGCGGCCGTTGCCGCCATCTCGCTTCTCGTGGGCGGCATCGGCATCATGAACATCATGCTCGTTTCGGTGACCGAACGGACACGGGAGATAGGTTTACGGAAAGCGTTGGGAGCGACGGACGGCGACATTCTGACCCAGTTCCTTTTGGAAGCGGTGATATTGACCGCTTTGGGCGGCGTGATCGGCATCTTTTTGGGCTCATCTTTGTCTTTCCTGGTGTCGTTGGTTTTGAGCAAATATCTGGCCGTGAATTGGGCGTTTACCTTCCCGATAGACGGCGCTCTCTTGGGCTTGGGCGTTTCCGCCTTCATCGGGCTCGTCTTCGGCATCTATCCGGCCCGCCAGGCATCCAAAAAGAGCCCCATTGAAGCTTTACGATACGAATAGAACTTGCTAATCTAAAAACGTATTTTATCCAATGGCTATTTTTGAGTTTTGGCTTTTCATAATAATCGGATTAGTTCTGGCCTATATCGGCTTCGCGAAGATTTAACCTCTAGCTAGGGGATTAAAGCGCTTTCTTTGGCGTTTGTTTTCGATATTCCGTGTGCTAAAATCCATTGAGGATAAGAATTAAACGTTCCATGCTCGATTTTTATCAAGGCAACTGGCTCGTCTGGCTTTTGATCATCTGGAGTATACCCTGGAAGATGGTGGCGGTTTGGAAAGCGGCCAAACTATCGCAAAAATACTGGTTTATCGCGCTTTTCCTTTTGAACACGATAGGAATTCTCGATATTCTCTACATATTCGTAATTTCGAAGAAAAAGGCGGGTAATGAAAAAGTGCTACCAAATTAAGATTTTTGGTCGGGTCCAGAATGTCGGCTTTAGACGGCTATCAATCGAAAAAGCCAGAGAATTGGGTATAACCGGTTTCATTCGAAACGAACCCGGCGGCATTGTTTTTCTTGAAGCGGAGGGGAAAGAAAAGGCGCTTCAGGATTTTCTATCGTGGTGCCGGCGCGGCCCGGCTTTTGCCCGGATTGAACGCCTCGATTTTTCGGAGATCCCCGAGAGGGATTTTACCGATTTTAGGATAGATCAAGTTTAATTTGTTTTTTCTTGTGTTAAACTGAACTGATGGCAAATTTCAAAAATAGCCAGCGGGTGAAGAACCTTTTCGACCCCGCTTCCGAGGAGCCGTTCAAATTAAGCCGGTCCAAACTGGAGTTCTTTCTGGAATGTCCGCGCTGTTTTTATCTGGACAGGCGGCTGGGCGTTGGCCGCCCCTCCATGCCCGGGTTCACCCTGAATACCGCGGTGGACCACCTTTTGAAAAAAGAGTTCGACGTTCATCGAGCCGAGGGTTCAGCTCATCCTTTGATGAAGGCCTACAAGATAGATGCGGTGCCTTTTCGGCACGAGATGATGGACGAGTGGCGGGAGAATTTCAAAGGCATACAGGTTTTGCATCGGCCGACGAACTTCGTCGTAACGGGCGCGGTGGACGATGTTTGGGAGAATCCAAAGGGCGAATTGATAGTAGTGGATTACAAGGCAACCTCGACGGCCGCCGAGCTCACACTGGATACCGAGTACCGGCAGGCCTACAAGCGGCAATTGGAAATTTACCAGTGGCTCTTCAAAGAAAGCGGCTTCAAGGTCTCGGAGACGAGCTATATCGTTTACGCGAACGGCGACAAGGACAAGAAAGCCTTCGACGGGAAATTGGAGTTCAATGTCATTATTTTGCCCCACCGGGGCGACACGGCCTGGATAGAGGGCGCTCTCTTGGGCGCGAAGGAGTGCCTTATGGGCGAACTGCCCGATTCCGCGCCGGATTGCGAATTTTGCTCTTATCGGGCGGCGGCCAAGAAACATGAATCCCGTTAGAGACAGCTAAACCATTGAGGAAGATGATAAATATGAACAAAGACCAGGTTGGAATAATAAAACTAAGCGAATGGTCACGGATGCGCTTGGTAAGCGTATCCTGTCTCTAACGGGATGAACATCAGTGAGGAGGTTAAAAAGATAGTTGAAGGGGACGTTGAAACAAGCGATGAGATCCTAACCGCCTACAGCGAAGATTATTCCATCTTCAAGGTGAAACCGCAGGCGGTGGTTTCCCCGAAGAATGAGAAGGATATAATGGCGCTTGTCCGGTTCGCGGCGGAAAAGGCCCTAAAAAACGAGCCGGTATCCTTGACCGGGCGTTCGGCGGGAACGGACATGTCCGGCGGCCCCTTGAGCGAATCGCTCATCGTCGAGTTCAAGAAGTATTTCAATCATATTAGAGAAATTCACGTGCCGTCCTTCGGCGCGGTTCAGGACAACAACAGCTATGCTGTTGTTGAACCGGGCGTGTATTTCCGCGATTTTGAAAAGGAATTGAATAAAAAGGGATTGCTCTATCCGGCCTATCCGGCCTCGAAAGACCTTTGCGCTTTGGGCGGAATGGTCATGAATAATTCCGGGGGTGAAAAGACGTTGGAATACGGAAAGACCGAAGATTATATTGAAGGCCTGCATGTCGTTCTCTCGGACGGGGAAGAACATTATCTAAAACCTCTTTCCGCGGGCGAGCTCAAGAAGAAACTCGCCGAGGAGGGCTTTGAGGGCGACATTTACCGAAAACTTTACAAACTCATTGAGGATAATTACGACGCCATCAAAGCCGCGAAGCCCAAAGTTTCCAAGAATTCCGCCGGTTATTATTTGTGGAACGTTTGGGACAAAAAGACATTCGATATCACGAAACTCATCGTGGGTTCCCAAGGGACGCTGGGACTCATGACGGCCGCGCGGCTTCGCCTGGTGAAGGCGAAGAAATATTCCCGGCTCGCCGTGATGTTCGCGAAGAGCTTGGACCCGGTGCCGGCCCTGGTCAAGGATATATTGAAGTTCGGGCCGGAGAGCATAGAGTCCTACGACGATAAGACGCTCGGACTGGCCATTAAATTCCTCCCGGCGATGCTCAAAATGATGAAGGGGAGTGCGGTAAAACTCTTCTTCCAGTTCATCCCGGAACTTTTAATGCTCGTCCGGGGCGGATTGCCGAAGATGGTTCTTTTGGTCCAGTTGACCGGAGACGATGAGCGCGTTCTGGGCGATTCGATGCGGCAACTGGAGATGGCGGCAAAGAAATATCCGGTTCGGGTCCGGCTAGTGGCGAGCGAAGCGGGTGCGGAAAAATACTGGACGATTAGGAGGCAAAGCTTCAATCTGCTCCATAGCCACGTGAAGGGGATGTATGCGGCCCCGTTCATAGACGACATCATCGTTGACCCGAAGTATATGACGGAATTCCTGCCCCAGGTGAACGCGATCCTGGACAGATATAAGGACAAATTCATCTATACTATCGCCGGCCATCCGGGAAACGGCAATTTCCACATCATTCCGCTCGTGGATTTGAAGGATGAAGAGACAAGGAAGCTCATACCCAAAATTACCGAGGAGGTTTACCAGCTCGTCTTTAAATACGGCGGTTCAATAACGGCGGAACACAACGACGGTCTCATTCGTACTCCTTATTTGGAAGAAATGTACGGCGGTAAAATAGTGTCGCTTTTCGCCGAGGTCAAAAAGATATTCGACCCGCTTAATATCTTCAATCCGGGGAAAAAAGTGAATCCAGATATGGATTATGCTCTTAAGCACGTAAAACGGGTTTAACTGAAGTATGTTCGAGTTCAGAGTCCTAAAAAAAGACAGAAGAACCAACGCCCGCGTTGGTTTTTTGAAAACTCCGCACGGCGCCGTTCTAACGCCATCATATGTCATGGTCGGTACGCATGCCGAAGTGCGCTGCCTCACGCCACTAGACATCCCGAAAACGAAGACCCAGCTCATTATCGCGAACACCTATCATCTTTGGAGAATGCTGGGCGAGAAATTGGACAAATTTCCTGGGCTCCATGGGTTTATGAAATGGAACGGGGTAATAATGACCGACAGCGGGGGATTCCAAGTTTTCAGCTTGGGTTTTGCGCGCGAGCACGGCGTCGGGAAGGTCGCGAACATGTTTCCCGGGAATGCCGGCGGGCAGGCATTTCTCGGAACCGCTCTTGACGCGCTCCAGCGGCGCGTCAGAGCTTCCTCTCGTCCGGATTTCTCCGCTTCGCGGAGACCGAGCAAATCCGGACTGCGAGAGCTTCCTCAAAATAACCTGCCCGCCGGCGAAGGAAACAGTAGTGATAGAAAGAACTTAGTAAGGATAACGGAAGATGGGGCTTATTTTAACGAGGGCGGTGAGAATCTTTTTTTGAACCCGGAAATCTCGATTGGCATCCAGGAAAAACTGGGCGCGGACATTATTCTCGCGTTTGACGAGTGTACTTCGCCGCTTCATGACCACGCTTACACGAAAGGCGCAATGATAAGAACGCATAATTGGGCCAAGCGTTCGCTTGCCGCGAAAAAAAGAAGCGACCAATGGCTTTACGGAATAGTTCAGGGCGGGGAGTTCGAGGATTTGAGAAAAGAAAGCGCGGAATTCATCGGTCGGATGCCGTTCGACGGTTTCGCGATTGGCGGTTCATTGGGCCGTTCCCGGAGCGGGATGTTCGACGTAATAAAGTGGAGCGTGCCATATTTACCGGAGGAAAAACCGAGACACCTACTTGGCATCGGAAGGATAGACGACCTGTTCGAGGCGGTAGAGATGGGAATGGATACGTTCGATTGCGTGATACCGACGCGCGAAGCGCGCCACGGTTCGCTGTGGACCAAGTTCGGCCGGTTTGATATCAAGAAAGGCGGGTGGCAGGGGAGTTATATGAAAATACAGGGCGATTGTCGATGTCCCGTCTGCGGCGAAATGGAAATCACGAGGGGAGAGTTGTACGAACTATTCAAAACCAAAGACTCAAATGCCGCCCGTTTGAGCACTATTCACAACTCATTCTTCTTCAATGACCTGATGGAGAAGATACGGAATTCCATAAGGGAAGAGAATTTTCCGGAATTCAAGAAAGAATTTACGGCAAATTTACGCCATTACCGGTAATATCTCTTATTTAGCGGAGTTATAAATCGCCAGAACTTCGGCGGCGGAGAGGGCGCGGTTATAAACACGAAGATCATCGACGGAACCTTTGAAATTTTCGGTGCCGCCGGGGTTACTTCCTATGCCCAAATTATTATTAGTGGTATCAATTGACCCCGCGTAATTAGGACTGGTCGCTCCCAATGAACCGTTTTTATAAATTCTGATATTTGAACCATCGTAGGAACAAACAAAGTGTTGCCAAGTATTCATAACTGCACTACCAGTAAGAGATGCGCTTCTCCATGTTCCAGTGATTTCAATGCCACAATAAACGTATGTAGTAGGCTCGTCAGAGCCAAAGGTGATTTGATATTGGGTACCATATCCTTTATCGATAAGCCTTCTGTACGCGCCAGCAAAACCAGTGGGAGATATCCAGGCAGCCATTGTAATAGCTCCCGTCATATTTAAACTGGAACTGCTAATGACTCTCACATAATCCGTTCCTCCGCTGAAGCTCAAACATCCCCCCTTCACACAAGATGCACTCGTCTGCCAGGTAGGATTATTCGTGAGTGTTCCGGTATTCCCGTGTCCCGAGGAATCATAGGCCGTCCCTCCCGTCCCCTCATCGAACTTCCAATAGCCCACGAGAGATGGGTCGCCGTAGTCCACGGGGAGGAGGGTAAGGTTGGTGCCCACCTCGTAGAGCTCGGGATAGGAACCGCCATCGGTGGAGGTCTTGTCGCTTCCTCCACCCATCTTCTGCTTCTGGGACTCCAATATAGTTGTGAGCTCCCAGCTTCCCCCAGGGGTGTAGGTATAGTAGTTCCCGGTGGAGGTGGCATTCACTGGGTCTATGGGAAGCTTGGAGAGAGGAGAGCCACTGGATATGAGGTTCAAGGGGACGGG
>JBEKVQ010000010.1:0-23041 GCA_049997815.1 Minisyncoccia bacterium | reverse complement strand
ATGAATTCGAATACTGGAAGTATCTGTATGGGCATGCTCGCTTTTGCTCTCGTATTAATCATCGTCCTCATTTACGACGTTGATAGGATTAAAAGTGAGCGTGACTTTGCACGCCAACAATTTGTTGGTTTGTGTAATGCGGTCAACACTATGTCGATTGAGATTCAAAGCGAATCGCTACAGAGCGGTCAGACTCTTTCCTTCCTGCCGTTCTATGAATCCAGGACTATGGAGCTGGGTCTTTTCACTACTGACCGCAGGTCATTCCGTGTGTTCGTCAATGACCTTGGGGAGGTGGAGACTATGAGAACTGATTTGTCTTCGAACTCGCCTAAGAGATATCATGGCGTGGTATCCGGCGGAGACTCGCCTTTCAAGAGGCTCTCCGAACCACTTTGATTGACAGATCATCTTTTGTATTCAAGCCACCGAGGCACGCTATTTGTGCTAAGGTGGTTTTTGTTTGGGCTTGATTTTTGGGGTGGAATTTTGTACCTTTGTCTTTGTAGTTAAAACATCGATGTTAGCCATTAAATTCAAGAGGATCGGGAAAAAGCACCAGGCGTCTTTCCGGATAGTGGTCACGGAGAAGAGAACCAAGCTCAATGGCCGTTATTTGGATGATTTGGGGTGGCTTAATCCGCACACGGATAAGTTCGAATTGGAGAAGAAGCGCGCGGAGCATTGGCTTAAGGTGGGCGCCCAGCCGACGGATTCCATCCATAATCTCTTCGTAAAAGCGGGGATTATATCCGCGAAGAAAATAGCGGTCCATAAGAAGTCCAAGAAGGTAGTTGAAGAGGCCAAACCGACAGCGGCCGCTCCCGCCTCCGCCTAAAGCTTCGGCGGGCAGGCCGGCAGTGCAGTTGACATTTTTGGTATTATCTGCTAGTATACAAACCATAAGAAAGTAAAGGTCGCAATTCAAAGATTTTCAGAAAAGATCGTAAAACATCAATGAAAGAAGTTTCCGACAAGGATTTTCTCGAATTTCTGGTGAAGTCGATTGTCGACCATCCGGATGATGTTGTGATCGATCGGCGGGTTGATGAGATGGGCGTGTTATTGTCCCTCAAAGTCAATGCTCAGGATATGGGTCAGGTGGTCGGCCGTCAGGGCGCGACTGCGAAGGCCATCCGGAGCTTATTGAGGATTGTGGGCATCAAGAGCAACGCTCGCGTCAACTTGAAGATAGAGGAGCCGGAAGGTTCCACTCATCGTCCGAGAGAAGCGCAACCGAGCAGCAGTTTCTAAGGAATTTTTAGAGAGAAACCCCGCCAGTCCACGGACTGGCGGGGTTTTCTTTTTGCTCTGTTGCTAAATTTAACATTGACAATAGGTATAAGATATGATATCTTAAGAAAAGATTAGGCATTTCAAATTTCATTAGCGGAAAGGGATTCAGATGAAAGAAGAAACCCTGGTTCTGATCAAACCGGATGCCGTAAAAAGGGGTCTGTATTCACCGATAACACAAATCTACCTTTACAGGGGTGGACTTATGGCGCAGAGAGTAAAGATTTTTCGGTTTGACAAGGAAACTGCGCGGAGATTCTACGAAGAACACGAGGGGCGGCTTTATAGGGGAGAACCCTACTTCGATAAGTTGATTGAGCACGCGGTTTCGGGGGAGACGGTGAGTTTAGTTCTCTCCGGAGAAAATGCTGTCCGACGCGTCCGAGAGCTTAACGGGGCGACAAACCCGGCTGAAGCGGCGGAAGGAACGATTCGCCGAAAGTTTGGGGACCCGATCCACATTGAACGGAATGCCGTCCATGGTTCCGACTCGGTGAAGAGCGCGGAACGGGAAATAGCAATAATATTCGGGAAGAATGGACGTGTTAGGCCATAGCATTTGAAGTGACGCCAGTAAATGTCTGGTATCCCTCGATTCATCGGGGGATTTTTGTTTTTGGTGGTATAACCCGGTACTACAACTTCATTGTAGTACCGGGTATAATTGGGTAAATGAGAAACGTAACGCTTTGCTTTTTATTCAAGGGGAACCAGGTACTGCTTGCGATGAAGAAGCGGGGATTTGGGGCAAATCGGTGGAACGGCTACGGCGGAAAACTGAATGAGGGTGAGTCCCTTGAGGATGCGGCTATTCGGGAATTGCATGAAGAAAGCGGACTTAAGGTTCGGAAAGACGCCTTGAAGAAGATCTCGGAGATAGACTTTCTCTTCGTTAAAAAGCCGGAGTGGGATCAGTGCGTTCATACATTTTTCGTGAATGAATGGGAGGGCGAGCCGAAGGAGACCGAGGAGATGAGGCCCCAGTGGTTCGACATCGGCGCTATTCCTTACGGCGAGATGTGGCCGGAAGATAAACTCTGGCTCCCGCGGGCGATTCTGGGAGAAAAGATAAAAGGGAAGATTTATTTTAAGGATTTGGAAGGGAATGCCGAAAAGGTAGAATTCGGAGAGGGGAGTTTCTAAAATGACATTCCACATTATCACGCTTTTCCCGGAGGCAATTGAAGAATATCTACACTCTTCCATTTTGGGCCGGGCGGAGAAGAAAAAACTCATCAAATTCAACTTGGTGAATTTGCGGAAATTCGGGTTGGGGAAGCATAAAAAAGTGGATGAAAAACCCTACGGAGGCGGAGCGGGGATGGTTTTAATGAGCGGGCCGATCCTTAGAGCGGTTGACTCCATACGCGAGAAATTCAAAAAGAAAACTAAAATTATCGTTTTTTCCGCTAAAGGGAAGCAGTTCAATCAGAAAATAGCCTATAACTGGTCAAAAAAATATGACGATATTGTTCTTATCTCCGGCCGATATGAAGGCATAGATGAGCGGGTAAAGAACATACTTAAAGCCGAAGAAATATCGATAGGTCATTATGTCCTGACCGATGGCGACGTGGCGGCAATGGTTGTTGCTTCGGCGGTAGGACGTCTTGTACCTGGAGCCATAAAACTGGAATCTTTGGAGGAGGAATCGCACTGGAACCTGCTGCTTAAGAAAGAAAAAGACATCCCGGAAGATGATGGGCTGGAATATCCCCACTATACCCGACCGGAAGTTCTGGTTTATAAAGGTAAGAAATACCGAGTTCCTGGGGTGTTGCTTTCCGGCCACCACGGAAGAATTAAAGAATGGCGGAAACAGCTTTAGTTTCGTCGTTCCTATTTCTTTCCACGTCAAAAACTTACCTCCCGTTCCGAAAGCGGCTCTCGGAGGCCGAAAAAGCTTGGTCTTTCGCGAAGCGAAAGTTTTGCGGCCGAGAGCGCAGATGGGCGCTCGCCGCCGGAGCGAGCGAACCATCGGCGCTTGAGGAATGAGAGGCAAGGTTTTGACTTTTTCCCCGCTTTTGCTTAATATAGCAAAGCATTAATTATGGCAGCTGAAACAATCGATAACGATTTGGTTTTGGAGATGGCCAAGGTTGGCCTTTTTTACGGGCACAACAAGACCAAGACCAATCCCCGGATGAAGCCCTATATCGGCGGACGGAGGAACGAAATAGAACTTCTGGACCCGGAGGTGGTTTTGTCGAGCCTGGAGAAAGCCGGCCAGTTCTTAAAAGAAAAACTGGCTCCCGGCGGATTGGTACTTTTCGTCGGAACGAAGCCGGCGGCGAAGGATTCGGTAAAAGCATTTGCGGAGGAACTCAAGATGCCCTACGTCGTTTTTCGCTGGCTCGGCGGAACGCTCACGAATTTCAAGGTCCTGAATCAGCGTTCGAATTATTACCAGGATTTGAAGAGCAAGATCGAGAAGGGGGAACTCGCCAAATATACCAAAAAAGAGCAGCTGGATTTTGCGAAAGAATCCGCGAAGATGTCGCGTTCCTTCGACAGTTTAAAGAACCTAAATCGCCTGCCGGATGCGGTTTTCGCGGTTGACCCGGAGGAGAGCAAGACGGCGGTGGCCGAGGCCCGCAAAATGAACATTCCGGTCATCGCTATAATGGATACGAATGATGACCCGGCTCCGATAGGATATCCCATCTTCGCAAATGACCATACGAAATCAAGCGTGGATTGGATTTTTGCTAGAATAAAAGAAGCGATAAAAGTTTAGTTCGCGAGATATGAACAGCAAGCTCGTGGTCAAATTGAGAGAAGAGACCGGCGCGGGCGTTATGGAGTGCAAGCGGGCGCTCGAGAAGGCCGGCGGCGATTTCGAAAAGGCGGTGGAATTCATCCACGAGGCCGGCATTTTGAAGGCGGAAAGCAAGAAGGACCGGAAGACCGGGGCCGGGTTGCTTTACTCGTATATACACAACGAACGGGTCGGCGTGCTTTTGGAGGTGCGCGCCGAAACCGATTTCGTGGTTCGTTCGGAGCCATTCAAGGAGCTGGCTCATAATCTCGCGATGCAGATCGCGGCCATGGAACCGGCCGACGTTAAAGAACTACTGAAGCAGCCGTTCATAAAGGATGAATCGCTCTCGATCGCGGACGTGGTAAAAAGAGTGACTGCCAAGGTGGGAGAGAACATAAAGGTGGAAAAATTCTGTCGCTACGAACTCTAGTTCAAAATCATGATTCGTTTCATTATCCAAACTCTCTTTTTTCTATCATTAGCTGCCATTCTTTATCTAATGGCGAAGGCGGTCCCGAGAATAAGTGATGAGCCGGATAACGGTCCGGTGAACAGAAGCCGAGTGATGGTCTACATTGAGAAATTAGATGAGATCCTCAAGGCCTTTCTGGAAAAGATTCTTAGGCAGTTCAGGGTATGGCTCTTGAGATTGGATAACTTCATCAGCAAGAAGCTCAATCGGTTCAAGAAAGAAGCACCGAAGGAGACGAAGTTGCCTCCGGCAGAAGAAAAGACTCAGGGGAATTAATTTGCTCTAGTTCCCGTAATCCACTAGAATACTTCTAGAAATTTGCGTCGGTGACAGAGCGGTCAATTGTACTAGACTGTAAATCTAGCGCCTTTATGGCTACGTAGGTTCGAATCCTACCCGACGCACACCTCCCGCTTTTTAGCGGGATTTTGTTACGGATTTATCATTAATGTCTTATAATAGATGGTAATGAAGAAAGGTTTTGTGAGATCGTTCCTGAAAGACCAAAGCGGCCAGAGCTTGATGGAGATCATCGTGGGTCTGACTATCGGCGCGGTTCTCATCGGAACGGCGAGCATCGGCATCGCCTTCGTGCTCCGTTCCACCTCCACCAATCAGAACCTGGCCACCGCTTCCCAATTGACCCAAGGGCTCTTGAGCAACGTTCAGACCCTCGCTAATCCTAATTGGCAGAATATTTATGGACTCTCCAAGAGTTCCAGCACCCAGTATTTCCTGAACGCGAGTGGGACTTCTTATATAGCGGTGAAGGGGCAGGAGGGGATGATTGATAATGACGTGACGAATGGACTCTTAGGAGAGTGGAAACTCGATGAGAGCACGGGAACAGTTGCATATGACGCAACGGGGAATAAATATAATGGCACGCTTGTGAGTGGGCCGACGCGCGCGACGTCCACTTGTAAGATAGCCAACTGTTTAAATTTTGACGGTTCAACCAATTATGTTGATGTCGGGGTAAATTTTCCTCAGACCACGCAGAGGACTTATACTTGGTGGCATTATATCTCGGCAAATGGAAGTGCCGTTTTCCCCATCCCCTTATCACACGGCGGCTATTCTGATGGTATAAGGGTCCTGTGGCGTGATGATACAGATGACATGGTGGATGTTCAGATTACGACCGGTTCGGACACTGTTCCGACCCTTATCCTACAAAGTCCAAGCGTTGATCAGGTTGGCGTGTGGTATTACTACGCTGTCACCTATGACGGGCTTACAACAGGGAAACTTTATAGAAATGGGGTGTTGGTGGATACAAAGACCAATGGAACAGGAGCTATCAAAGCTACCGCAAGTCATCTTTATATAGGCAAGGGGCAATACCTTTGGAAGGGTTCAATTGACGACGTCCGCATCTACAACCGTGTGCTTTCGGCGAGTGAAGTTGCCCAGCTCTACAACACCCAACCGTTCACCCGTTACTTCTACGTGGATAATGTTTGCCGGACGAATGATTCTTCCGGAAGTATTGCCTCTTCCAGTTCGCCTTGTTCCGGCGGTTCAGTGGATGACCCGTTAACCCAGAAGGCTACGGCGGTTACGGTTTGGACGGCTGGAGGGGCGAGTCCGGACCAGGTGAGTTTGGCCCGCTATATCACGCGCTGGGGAAATTTCTCCATTCGCCAGACCGATTGGTCCGGCGGCACCGGCCAGGAGGGACCGATCACCACTCCGAATAGTTCCTATTCCAGCTCCACCAATATAACCGGAACCAGTACGCTTGGGTCGTTCCAGATCCAAAATCTTAGCCAGCAGTGATGCCGGTTTTGGTTTATAATTAAAACAATGAATCCCGTTAGAGACGTTCAAATTGAAATATGATAAAGCAACAATTGGAGAAAAGTCGAAAAGTTAAAATGGATTGCATTAAAAACGGATGCGCTTAATAAATGCATCCTGTCTCTAACGGGATGAAAGTCAAGAACTTCAGCGAAGACCTCGAGAAACATCTGGTTCGCTTGGGCCACGATGCGGCGAAGCTCCGAGAATTGCCGGAAAACAGGCAATTGCCGGAGCGGGAAGCGCTTAAACAATCAATAAAATCGCTTGCCCAAGAGGAAAACGTTCCGACTGCTCAGGAGCCATCGTCGGTAGTTTCGGAGACGAAACCAAGGGATAATTTTTTGCCGGCCTATCTTTCCGGCAGTTCGGACGATAACGCAAAAAGCGTTGTCGAGCGCCTTCTCGAAAAGGCAATGAACAATGACTTGATCAAGGCGATTCTCGAGGCGAAGAAGTATCCACCCTTCATAGAAGATGCCTTTCATGACGCGCTCGTGGATAAATTATTGCCGGAGTTAAAAAAGCGCGGCGCAATTAAAAGTTGAAAAAAGTTACAAGTTATGCGTTATAAGTTAGAAGTTTTAACATGTCACCATTTTTCAGCGTAATCCTGACAGTCGTCATTCTCGCCGGCGGCATCGGTTTTTATTTTTTCTGGCGTTCGGCTCGGAGGCGATCGTTGATGCGTCAGCTTGAGACCAAACTATTCGTTATCCGCATACCGCAAGGCAAGAAAGAAGAAGGCAGAAATTTCAAGAACGAGATAGGCTTTTCTGAGCAGCTCTTCAATTCCGTGGCCTTTTTCGGCGTGCCGGTAGCATTCGAGGTCGCGGTGCCGAATATCGGGAAGGAAATCCATTTTTACGCCTCGGTGCCGGGCCGGGTCGCGGATGCGTTCGTGAAGCAGGTTCAGTCCCTCTGGAACGACTCCGTCGTCGAGGCGGTGGACGATTACAATGTCTTTAACTATGCGGGCGTGGCGGCGGGAGCGATCGTTTCCCAAAAAGAAAGATTTGTCCTTCCCGTCAAGACCTACGATGAGGTTGATGCAGATACTTTTCTCCCGATTCTGGGAGGTTTTACGAAGATAAATGAAGTAGGTGAAGGGGGAGCGATCCAACTTGTCATCTATCCGGCCAAGAAGGCGGCTAATAAGGAAGCTCAGGGCGTACTTAAGGCCTTGAAGAAGGGATGGAAAATCGGAGAGCTGCTCAAAAATCGTTCTTCATTTTCCACCTCGGATTTGGCAGATGTCATTTCCGGCAAGAGTTCGAAAAAACCAGAAGCAACGGAGAGAATCGACGAGGATGCCATGAAAACCATAACTTCGAAATTGGCCAAACCGTTTTTTGAGGTGAATGTGAGAATTGTCACTTCGGCCCCCAGTCAAATGCAGGCTGATTCCATATTGGACGGCTTGACGGCCGGTTTCTCCCAGCTGGCTGCTCCGAATCGCAATGAATTTAAGGCGACTAAAGTCAGAAGCGGCGACCGGGAATTCTTCCACGATTTTTCGTTCAGAACCTTCGGCAATAAAGGAAAAATGATCCTGAACAGCGGGGAGCTGGCAAGTATTTTTCACCTTCCCACCTCTTTCACCGAGATTCCTAACGTCAAGTACGTAAAATCCAGGGAAGCGCCACCACCCGCGAATCTTCCGAAGAGCGGAGTTTTGCTGGGGCGGAGCTTTTTCCGCGGAGAAGCGATGGACGTAAGGATTTCGGACGATGACCGCCGGCGCCACGTTTACGTGGTCGGTCAGACCGGCACGGGGAAATCGAATCTATTGATTAATATGGCGGTGGATGATATTCGGAACGGAAGAGGAGTGGCAGTCGTGGATCCTCACGGGGACCTAGTCGATGATATTCTGGGGCTTGTGCCCAAGAATCGCCAAGAAGAGGTGATCGTTTTCGATTCTGGTGATATCGCTGAACCGATAGGATTGAACATGTTGGAGTACGATTTTGGCCGGCCGGAGGAAAAAACGTTCATTGTTAACGAGCTTCTGAATATTTTTGACAAGCTTTACGACCTGAAGACCACCGGCGGACCGATGTTCGAACAATATATGCGGAACGCTCTTTTGCTTCTCATGGAAGACGCCGTGAGTGAACCGGCGACTCTGATGGAAGTGCCCCGGGTTTTTTCGGACACAGCTTTCCGGAACCGAAAACTGGCGAGAATAAAGAACCCGGTCGTTATTGATTTCTGGGAGAAGGAAGCCATTAAGGCCGGCGGCGAAGCGGCTCTTTCGAACATAACGCCCTACGTTACATCCAAATTCAACAACTTCACGGCTAACGATTATATGCGACCAATCATCGGTCAGGTAAGGTCCGCCTTCAGTTTCCGGGAAGTGATGGACAACGGTAAGATTCTTCTCGTGAATCTCTCTAAGGGCAGGGTGGGAGAAGCGAATGCGAATCTTCTCGGAATGATTGTCATCGGAAAGATACTGATGGCGGCGCTGGGCCGCGTGGACACGGAACAGGCGAAACGTCGCGATTTTTATCTCTATGTGGACGAGTTCCAAAACTTCGCGACCGACTCCATCGCCGTCATTCTTTCCGAAGCGAGGAAATATCGGCTCGACCTGACGATCGCCCATCAGTTTATCGCTCAGCTCACCGATAAGATCCGGGACGCGGTATTCGGAAACGTCGGATCCCTCGTATCTTTCCGGGTGGGCGCCAAAGACGCGGAGTCGCTGGTCAAGCAATTCGAGCCGGTTTTCAAGGAGGAGGACCTGATAAACATAGATAATTTTCAGGCCTATGCGAAGCTCCTCATAGGCGGCGAGACATCAAGACCATTCAATATCCGGACGCTCAAGGCGGAACCGAGTGACCGGGCGCTGGCGGACAGCTTGAAACAGATTTCACGGAAGAAATTCGGCCGGGAGCGGGAAGTAATAGAACAGGAAATCTACAATCGGCTGAGAAAGTAGGATCTTTCGTATGAAACCATTAGTGTCAATCATCGTTCCCGCTTGCGAGAATCCCAAACAGTTTCCGTTGACATTGCTGGACGTTGATAAAAAACTTTCCGAGGCCGATTATTCGTATGAAATTCTCGTGGTGGGCGACGATTCGGCGCCCGGAACGGCGGACACGGTCAATCGTTTCGGCCATCTCATTAAGGATCTCAAATTCATTGACGGTAAAGGAGGCCGCAACATGGGTGGGGCCGTGAGGAAAGGTATGCTCGCAGCAAAAGGCAGCTATCGTCTTTTTATTCGTGCCGGCGGCATTCCGGTTATAGGCAAATTCGAAGAAACTCTATCGTGCTTCAAAGATGGGTTTCAGGTAATCACCGATTCGGATGATTTCAGTTTCGGGTGTTTCACGGAAGAAGCGGCCTTGAGGATTTTCGGTATCGCGAGGATCAACGGTCGGGGTTTTATGAAAGAGGCGCTCGCTCTTGCCCAACTCTTCGGGTTCAGAGTGAAGAAGATGAAAATCGGCACGGGCACTCACTTCGCTTCCGGTATTCACCCCGCCATTCTTTGGGACGCTATTCGCATCCGCTACTGGCTAAGACGGGGCGCTTACGCCACGTTAGAAAAACCCGTTCTTTAGAGGTATCATAAACCCAATGAGAAAGCTTATTGTCGCGAATTGGAAGATGAATCCGCAGTCTTTGAGCCGTGCGATTGAACTTGCTAAGGCGAGCGACAAGAAGAAAGTGGTCATTGTACCGCCGTTCGTTTTCACGGAGGAGGTTGGAAAAGTTTTAAAGAAAGCCGAGCTTGGAGCCCAGGATGTTTCTCGGGAAGATCCGCCAGCCGGCGGAGGGCCGTATACCGGCGAAGTTTCCTGGCGCGAACTGAAGCGACTAGGGGTGAAGTATGTCATCATCGGCCACTCGGAACGGCGAGCCTTGGGAGAAAATGATTCCATAATCAACAAAAAACTGAAGGTTACTCTCGCTCATGGTTTCAAGGCAATTCTATGCGTTGGGGAGAAGTGGAGTGCCAGAAAAAGGGGGGCCAAGGCCGCGGAGAGTTTCGTTAAAAGGCAAATTAACGCCGACCTGAAGGGGATTAAGAATCGCAAATTGGCGGTTAAAAATCTGATTGTCGCCTACGAACCTGTTTGGGCCATAGGTACGGGCAAGAACGATACGCCCAAAGATGCCTACGAAATGGCTGGATTAATAAAGAAGCAAGTGACAGGAAACAAGAGAGAGGGAATTCAAATTCTTTATGGGGGGTCAGTGAATTCCAAAAATGCGAAATTGTTTCTCGCGGTGCGCGGCATAGACGGTTTATTGGTCGGCGGAACGAGTTTGAAAACGGCGGAATTTAAGAAGATAATCAGTTTGGTAAAATGACGCGAGGACAGAAAAAATTCATATATGGTCTGTTTTATTTGTTAGTCCTCGCCCTTATTGTGTGGGCGTTTTGGCCATCGGCTAAGAGTCCTGTTCCGCCGGTCTGTTCCGGTCCGTCCTGCGGAACGAACCAGCCGCTTCCGCTCCAGGTGTCCACCATACCGGAGATGTTTGTGAGTAAATCAACGCATCGCATTGTCATGCTTGGGCAAGTGACGAATCCGAATGCGGATTATGGCGCGAGTTCTTTTTCTTACCAATTCCTTATATTCGATCGCAACGGGAAAACGATATCCTCCGTTCCGGGCAGCGAGGCCATCTATCCTTCCGAAACGAAATACGTTCTTGGTGTTTATGACGCCGGCGGCACGGACTTATCATCGATAGCTGAGCGTCCGGGCCTTGAGGTTATTAACGCCAATTTTGAGTCGGCCAGCAGCTTCTTGAAGCCGGACTTGGCTTTGGTTTCCGGCCCGTCGGTCCAGTCCAACACTGATGGCATCATCGTTTCCGGAATGCTCAAGAATCGTGGTTCGTCTTTGGCCAGGAACGTGAAGGCCATAGCCCTTCTTATGGGTAAGTATGAGGCGGTTTTTGCCGCCCAAACCTTGATCCCGAGCTTGGCGGGATTCGGAGAGACCACTTTCCAAATATCATTTCCGGCCGACCAGTCGATTATGGGGAGCTTAGCCCCCGATAAGACGCAAATTTTCTTTAGCACGGAATAGATGCAGTCCGTTTTCGAAAGGTGGAGAAATCTTGACTGGGTTTTGATGGGCGCCCTCCTGTTTTTGGCCGCCGCAAGCTTGGTATCGCTGGCCAGTTACGATATGAATTTTTTCTGGCGCCAGTTCGTTTGGTATGCCGCCGCCTTCATCGTGATTTTTTTCTGTAGCGGTCTGAATTGGTCGTGGCTCTTACGTTGGCAGGTCTTCCGATACGGGCTTTATTGGGTTTCCGTTCTTTTCCTTCTGGCTTCGAATCTCCAGTCCCACGCCGTTCGCGGTGCGAAGAGCTGGCTCGTCATCGGAGGATTCCAATTCGAGCCGGAAGAAATAGCCAAGCTGGCCTTAGTGATACTGCTCGCCGGATTTCTCACCCGCCGTTATCTTGCGGTATGGCGCGCCAAGTATCTTTTCATTTCGTTTCTCTATACCGCCATTCCGGCGGCGCTCATCGCCATCCATCCGGACTTGGGTTCCACGATAGTTGTTTTGAGCATCTGGGTTGGATTCGTCCTGATGGGCGGCGTTCACAAGAAAAGATTGCTTATCGGAATTCTTTCCGTCATCGTCGTTTTCGTTCTTCTTTGGTCGTTCTTCCTGAAACCGTATCAGAGGGACCGCCTTACGGCCTTCATGTTTCCGGAACGCGACCCGCTGGGGATAAATTACAACGTCATTCAATCGAAGATCGCCGTCGGCTCCGCCGGATTCTGGGGCAAGGGCTTCGGCGAAGGAACGCAATCCCAACTTCACTTCCTTCCCGAAGCGCAAACCGATTTTATTTTTTCGTCTTTCACCGAAGAGTGGGGAATCCTGGGCGCTTCGTTCGTTATTTTGGCGTATCTCCTCATAATCTTCAGATTGATAGGCGTAAGTTTGAGGGCGGGCGGCAACGACGAGAAATTCGTGGCCTTCGGATGCGCTTTGATATTCTTCGTGCATTTTTCGATAAACGTTGGGGCCAATTTGGGCCTCTTGCCGGTCACAGGCATCACCTTGCCCTTCATGAGCTACGGGGGTTCCAGCCTATTGACGATTGCAGTGCTCATAGGTATAATCCAACATATAAAGCTTGAATCCCGTTAGAAAAACAAGGCCTAGAGAGGGCTAAAGGGGTTCTTTTTGTTCCGATAAAATGAGGCTAATGGCTACAAATCCATATTCTTCGAACTCCTAGCGGGATGAATCAAGAAGGCGACAAAACGGGTCTGTGGAGCCTGCGTTTCCTCTCGCTCTTGGGAATCGTTCTGATTCTCATCCTGCTTGCGGCATATTTTTTCTACGGTTTGCAGCCAAGTTATGCACAGGGGAATTCCGTTGCGTTCCAGGTCGTTAAGGGAGAAAGTTTCCGGGAGATCGGTGCCCAACTTTCTCAGCAGTCTTTAATCAGATCAATTGCAGTGTTCAAAACATACTCAATTTTAACCGGGAACGCCCGAAAATTTCAACCGGGGCTGTATCAGCTCGCGAGCACCATGTCCGTTCCCCAAATCGTCGAATATATGACGGCGGGCGGCAAGAACGAAGTGACGATGACGATTACCGAGGGCTGGACCGTCAAAGATGTCGATGCGGCCTTGGCATCCTCGAGCGTCATCACGCCGGGCGCGCTCTCGAACTTTCCTTTCAAAAATTTAGCCGTTCAGTATCCCTTCCTTGATAATCAAAACTCCCTGGAAGGTTTTCTTTTTCCGGACACCTACAACTTCGAGTTGGGCTCTTCGGCCGAGACGGTCCTGCGCCAACTTCTGGATAACTTCGAAAGGAAGGCGTGGCCCGTCCTGTCCGCGGAAAATAATTGGTATGATTCTTTAATAGAGGCGTCCTATTTGGAACGGGAGGTAAGGACCACGAATGACCGGCAAATCGTGGCCGGAATAATCTTGAGGAGATTGAAAATCGGTATGCCGCTTCAGATAGATGCGACCGTGAGTTACGCGAAGTGTGGGGGCAGTTTTACGAACTGCGACAAACCCGTTGTCACAAAGGACGAACTTAAGATAGATTCGCCCTATAACACCTATACGCGGCTAGGGCTTACGCCCACGCCGATCGCCAATCCCGGGCTCGATGCCTTGAAAGCCGCGCTTTCTCCCAAGGCGACGAACTACCTTTATTACCTTTCTAGTGCCACCGGGAAAACCATTTTCTCCGAGACGCTCGATAACCACAACGATATGAAAGCCAAGTATTTATAAAAATAAAATGTCCAAAACAAAAATTTTCTCGTCTTATAGCGGCCCGGTCTTCACGCCGTCCAACTTGGTCGAGGTTCAGTTGAATTCATACAAATGGTTTTTGGAGAAGGGATTGAGGGAGCTTTTTGACGAGATCTCGCCGATCAAGGACCATACCGGAAGCGAGTTGGAATTGAGCTTCCTGGATTTCAAGTTCGATCAACCCAAGTACAGCGAGGAGAAATCCATAGAAAAGGACCAGACCTTTGAAGCGCCGCTTCGGGTGAACGTTAAGCTCGTGAACAAGCAGACGAAGCAGTCTAAAGTTCAAGAAGTTTATCTGGGAGACTTTCCGCTCATGACTGCTCGGGGAACTTTCATTATAAACGGCGTTGAACGCGTCGTGATTTCCCAAATCATCCGGTCGCCGGGGATTTATTTCACGGCTGAATTTTTCCGGGGCCGACAGCTTTTCGGCGCGAAGATCATACCCAACCGTGGCGCATGGGTGGAAATGGATACGGAGGCCGACGGTTTCCTCGGAGTGAAAATCGACCGTCGCCGCAAAGCACCCGTTACCCAATTACTGCGTATACTGGGGCTTAAGGATAACGATGCGATTATGAAGGCTTTCGCTAGGGTTGACATGGGTGCCGTTAAATATATCCAAGCGACTTTGAAGAAAGATGAAGCGAAGACCCTGGATGATTCCTTCATTGAAATTTACCGCCGACTCCGACCGGGAGACTTAGCGACCGTTGAAAACGCGCGCCTATTGATTGAACCGATGTTCACTCGATTCGACCGTTATGACCTGAGCCCGGTCGGGCGCTATAAGTTCAATCAGCGCCTGAATTTAGGTAAGAAGGATAGCCGGCTTTTGGATCTTGATGACCTCGTGGCGGCCATTTCCGAAATTATCCGTTTGAATAACGATTTGAAGGCGGTAGCCGACGACATCGACCATTTGGGGAATCGGCGCATCCGTTCAGTTGGAGAATTGGTCCAGGCCCGGTTGCGGGTGGGTTTCGCACGCTTGAAGCGCGGCGTCCAAGATAGAATGTCCACTTTGGAACGAAAGACCCTTCAGCCGGCCCAGCTCATCAATTACAAGCTTTTGACCTCGGTCGTGCGCGACTTCTTCGCCGCTTCCCAATTATCCCAGTTCATGGACCAGGTCAATCCTTTGGCGGAACTCGAACATAAACGCAGGATTTCGGCGATGGGCCCCGGTGGACTTACCCGTGAGCGTGCCGGTTTCGAAGTTCGCGATGTGCACCCTTCATACTACGGACGCATTTGCCCCATTGCGACGCCGGAAGGCGCGAACATCGGTCTCGTGAACTATCTGGCTAGCTACACGCGCATCAATGACTTCGGATTTTTGGAAACGCCGTATTTCAAAGTTAAAAACAGCATGATCTCGAAGGAGGTCGTCTGGCTTGATGCCATTGCCGAGCAGAAATACAACATTGCCCAAGCCGACTTGAAGCTGGATGATAAGGGTTCGATTGTGGAGCCGGTCATTGCGGCGAGGATAAAAGGTACGCCGGGCATTTGCCGGCGAGAGGAAGTCGAGTTCGCGGACGTTTCTCCGAACCAGCTTTTCAGCATTTCCACATCGCTCATTCCTTTTTTGGAGCACAATGACGCAAACCGCGTACTCATGGGCTCGAATATGCAGCGGCAGGCCGTTCCGACCCTGAAGCCGGAGGTGCCCCTCGTCTCGACCGGCGAAGAGGAACGGGCCGCCCGGGATTCCGGTCAGGTGATAGTTTCGAATGTGAGCGGTACCGTATCTGAGGTGGACAGCCGGTCCGTGACCGTCAAAACGTCTGACGGTAACAAAGTTTTCAATCTTTATAAATTCAAGCGTTCTAACCAATCCACCTGCATGTCCCAGCGCCCGGCGGTCTCGGTGGGCGATAAGGTGAAACCAGGCACCGTTCTTTCTGATGGACCGGCGACTAAGGAGGGCGTGCTGGCTTTGGGTCGGAATCTCTTGGTGGCCTTCCTGCCTTGGCAGGGAGCGAATTTCGAGGATGCCATCATTATTTCCGAGCGGGTAGCCCGGGATGATTTCTTCACTTCGGTTTACATCGAAACCTTCACTTGCATGGTACGCGACACGAAATTGGGGCCGGAGGTGATGACGCCCGATATTCCGAACGTGGCCGAAGAGAAACTGAGGAACTTGGACGCGGACGGCATCGTCCGCATCGGCGCCGAAGTGCGGGCGAATGACATATTGGTGGGAAAGATCTCTCCCAAGGGGGAATCGGAATTGACTTCTGAAGAGCGCCTCTTGCGTGCCATCTTCGGCGAGAAAGCCCGCGACGTCAAGGATTCGTCTCTTACGATGCCTCACGGTAAGCAGGGCCGCATCATCGGCATCAAAATCTTCTCCCGCGATAAGGGCGACAAATTGGAACCGGGCATTATCACGAAAATTCAGATAGAAGTGGCGCAGCTTAGGAAGGTACGGGCAGGTGACAAGCTTGCCGGCCGTTACGGGAACAAGGGGGTCATCTCCCAAATCCGGAAGATGGAGAGCATGCCTTATCTCGAGGACGGTACGCCGGTGGATATCGTTTTAAATCCTCTGGGCGTTGCTTCCCGCATGAACCTGGGCCAAATTTTAGAGGTCCATCTTGGCCTTGCGGCGAGGAAATTGAATTACCGCGCTGTTGTACCGAATTTCGTCGGACCGAGTGAGGAAGATATTAAGAATGAGCTTAGGGCCGCCGGAATTTCCGAGACCGGTAAGATGATGGTCTGGAACGGCATGACCGGCCAGCCCTTCAAGGAGCCGATCACCGTCGGCTACATGTACATAATGAAACTGAACCATCTCGTTGAGGACAAGATGCACGTTCGTTCCACCGGTCCCTATTCTCTCATTACCCAGCAGCCCTTGGGAGGCAAGGCTCAGCTGGGCGGCCAGCGTTTCGGCGAGATGGAGGTGTGGGCTCTCGAGGGTTACGGCGCCGCGCACACGCTTCAGGAAATGCTCACGATAAAATCGGACGACGTCATGGGCCGTTCGGCGGCTTTCGAATCTATTATTCGCGGCCAGGAGATAAGGAAACCGAACATCCCGGCGTCATTCAACGTGCTCGAGAGCGAGCTTAAGTCGTTGGGCTTGAACGTGAGCCACGAATACGAAAAGGGTCGGGAAGATGTTGAAGAAGAAAAAAGAGAGGACTAAAACCATGAACAACAATCTCGACCTAAAATCATTGACGATTAGCTTAGCTGGCCCCGAGGAAATTCTTTCCTGGTCCCACGGCGAGGTGATAAAACCCGAGACCCTGAATTACCGCACCCAGCGGCCGGAGAAGGACGGGCTTTTCTCCGAGAGAATATTCGGACCGACCAAGGATTACGAATGCTATTGCGGCAAGTACAAGAAGATCCGCTATAAGGGTGTGGTTTGCGAGAAGTGCGGCGTCGAAGTGACGCGCGCGGCAGTCCGGCGGGAACGAATGGGTCACATCTCGCTTGCCGCTCCCATCGCCCACATATGGTTCCTAAAGACCGTGCCGTCCCGGCTGAGCCTGCTTTTGAATATTTCCGTGCCGAAGCTCGAGAAGGTAATCTACTATGCTTCTTACATCGTGACGGCCGTGAATGAAGATAACAAGAAAAGGGCATTGGCCGATCTCGAGAAGGAGTTCAAATCGCTCAAGGCCGAGAAGGTTGTGGACGAAAAGGATCTCAAGGAAAAGCAGGAACAGGTGAAAGAAGTCATAGCGGTTTTGAAACCCGGACTGATTCTTACCCAGGATGAATATTTCAGGCTCTCCGAAAGATTCGGTGACGTTTTTGAAGCTGACCAGGGAGCGGGCGCCATCCGAAAAATTTTGGAAAAGATTGACCTCAAAGCGCTTGTGAAAGAACTGACCAAGGAGTTGGAACAGGTTCAGGATGCCAACAGGCAGAAAAGAATACTGATGCGTTTACGCCTCTCGCGTCTGATGATCAAGGCGAACATTCGGCCCGAGTGGATGATAATGACGACTCTGCCGATACTGCCGCCGGACCTGCGTCCGATGGTAGCTCTGGATGGCGGCCATTACGCGACCGCGGACCTGAACGACCTCTACAGCCGCGTTATCAACCGCAATAACCGCTTGAAGAAGTTAATGGAATTGAGGTCGCCGGAGGTCATCATTGTGAACGAAAAGAGGATGCTTCAGGAAGCGGTGGATGCCCTAATAGACAACACCGCTAGGCTTGGGAGCCAGCTCCTTTCCTCGAAGCGCCGGCCTCTCCGCTCTTTGGCTGACATGTTGAAGGGCAAGCAGGGCCGTTTCCGCCAGAATCTTCTGGGAAAGCGCGTGGATTACTCCGGCCGTTCGGTCATCGTGGTCGGACCGGAATTGAAGCTTAACGAGTGCGGTTTGCCGAAGAACATGGCGCTGGAACTTTTCCGTCCCTTCGTCATCAGCAAAATAATCGAGCGCGGACTGGCTTTCAACATCAAGCAGGCCAATCGATTGATAGAACAGGGACCGCCCGAGGTTTGGGCGATACTTGAAGAGGTGATTGCCGACCGGCGCGTACTCTTGAACCGCGCCCCGACCCTCCATCGGATGGGCATCCAGGCCTTTCGCCCCGTTCTCATAGAGGACTTGGCCATCCGTATTCCGCCCCTGGTCTGCGTGGCTTTCAACGCGGACTTTGACGGCGACCAGATGGCGGTGCACCTTCCGCTTACGGTGGAGGCGCAAGTCGAGGCGAGCGAGCTTATGGATGCAGGTATGAATCTTCTGAAGCCCGCAAACGGGGAGCCGATAGTTTCACCGACCCAAGATATGGTTTTGGGAATTTACTTCCTTACCCATATTCGGGCGGGAGGTAAGGGCGAGGGGCGGGCCTTCGCGAACATGACCGAACTTACGCTGGCTTATGAAGGCGGCATTATCGATTTGAACGCAGCCGTAAAAGTGAGTTTGCCCGAGGGACTTACGGAAACCTCCTATGGCCGGATGATCTTCAACAGCATCATGCCGCCGGATTTCGGTTTCGTGAACGAGGATTTGGATAAGAAGAAATTAGCGAATATCGTAAGCCGCATCATCGAGAAATATCCGATTGAGGAAAGCCGGAACTATTTGGATAAGATAAAGGATTATGGATTTTCGTACGCGACCATTTCGTCAATCTCGTGGGGGATGAGCGATTCCATCATTCCCGCCGAGAAGGGCGAAATAATCAGAGAGAGTGAAAAGGAAGCAGTTCAAGTGGAGGCCCAATATGAGGAAGGCTTGCTCACGAATGACGAGCGGAGAAACAGGATTGCGACGATCTGGACCGTGGCGCGCGAGAGAGTTGCGGCGGCCCTGCCCAAGGCATTCAAAGACGGAAATCCGATTTTCACCATCATTAGTTCGAAGGCCCGCGGCAGCTGGAATCAGATGATCCAAATGATGGGTATGAAAGGACTCGTGCAGGATACTCGCGGCGAAACGATAGAGCTGCCGGCCCGTTCTTCCTACAAGGAGGGTTTGAGCGTTCTCGAATACTTCATTACGACCCACGGTGCCCGAAAAGGCACTACCGATACTGCTCTTAAGACCGCCTCGGCTGGATATCTCACGAGGCGGTTAGTGGACGTTTCCCAGGATGTTTTCGTAAGGGAAGAAGATTGCGGCACGAAGGATGGCATCGATATCGTGAGAGCCGAAGGTGATGCTTACGGATACTCCTTCGCCGAACGCCTTTTCGCACGGACGGCATTGGATGATATACGCGTAGATAGAAAGATAGTCGTTCGGGCGGGAGAGTGTATAGATCGAGAGGCAGCCGCGAAGATTCAGGAATCGGACGTCAAATCGATCAAGGTTCGCTCGCCAATCACCTGCAAGACGGTTTACGGCGTTTGCGCGACCTGCTATGGTATCGATTTGAGCCGGAACAAGCCGGTAGCCTTGGGGGAGGCGGTGGGCATCGTGGCCGCCCAATCCATCGGCGAGCCCGGCACTCAGCTTACTTTGCGGACCTTCCATGCGGGAGGTGTGGCCGGTGCGGATATCACGCACGGCTTGCCCCGTGTTGAGGAAATATTCGAAGCCCGCCCGCCTAAGGGTAAGGCCTCTCTTTCGAGAGCCGACGGCATCGTTTCGGACATAGAAGAGAGAGGGCTTTCGACAATAATCAAAATTAGAGAAACGATTGCGAGAAAAACCGTTTCAAAGCGCAGAAAGACCAAGGATGATGCTAACATGGTTGAATATCTCGTCCCGTCCGGAGCGACGATAATGGTCAAAATCGGCGACAAGATTAAGAAGGGCGACCAATTCTATGAGGGGCCGTTGGATTTGAGGGAGATCCTGGCTTTCCGCGGTTTGGATGCGCTTATTCATTATGTCGTGAACGAGGTTCAGATGGTTTATGTGCCGGAGGGTGCCGCCATCAACGACAAGCACATCGAGGTGGTGGTGAAACAAATGCTTTCCCGGGTGGCCGTTAAGGACCAGGGTGAGACGGAATTTATGACGGGCGAAGTGGTGGAGAAGCCCAGATTCCTGACCGTGAACCGCGCCGCGAGGAAGAACAAGAAGCAGCCGGCGCGGGCGATTCAGCGCGTCTTCGGAGTGACGCGAGTGGCGCTCACGACCGAGAGTTTCCTTTCCGCCGCCTCTTTCCAGGAAACGGCAAGGGTTTTGGTGGATGCCGCCGTTCAGCGCAAGGTGGACGTTCTCCGTGGTCTTAAGGAAAACGTCATCATCGGCAAACTGATACCGGTCGGCACCGGACTTCGGGGCATCGACCCGGAAAAAATGGCGGAACTCAGGAAAAAATTGACAGCCCAGCCCCAAGCTGATAATCTGAACGTGCCTGAAGGGGCCAAGTAAAAAGATGGAAGAGAACAAGAAAAAAGAGAATTACGAAGTCGCCTTCTTAACGAAAGAAGAAGGCGGTGAAGCGTTGATAAAGAAATTCCTCACTAAATATGGCGCATTGGTGGAACGGGAAAAACCAGTCCAGAAAATGCGGCTTTCTTTTCCCATCAAGAAAGAAAACTTCGCTTTCCTGGGCACGCTCGTTTTTTCGGCCGATTCGGAATCGGTCAAAGGTCTCGTGACCGATCTGAATCTTGAGAACGGGATTCTGCGCTATTTCCTCCGAAAGGCGAAGAAACTATCGCTCGAGAACCGCAGCGAAAGCGGGGATTTGACCCCGAAGGAAAGGAAACCTTTCCTTAGATTTGGGAGAGATGAAAAGAGGGGTCCGGAGCAGGCCCTGACGAATGAAGCCCTAGAGAAGAAGATAGAGGAAATATTGCAGTGATTGAGCTATAATTTTTCTAAAGGGCGATGATAGGATAAAAACCATGAATTTAAACAAAGCTTTCATTTTAGGCAATCTGACCCGGGACCCGGAACTTCGGCAGACGACGACCGGCCAATCGGTTTGTTCTTTCGGCGTGGCGACCAATAGTTTCTATACCGATAAGTCGGGCCAGAAGCAAAAAAAAGCGGAGTTTCACAATGTAGTGGTTTGGGGAAGGCAAGCGGAGATAGTCAATCAGTTTCTGAAGAAGGGGAGCTCGATTCTGGTCGAAGGACGGCTTCAGACCAGAAGTTGGCAGGACAAGCAGGGACAAACGCACCGGACCACCGAGATAATTTCCGAAAGGATTCAACTGGGACCGCGGTCCGCCGGAGGCGGTCAGTTCGGCGGTAATGTTTCTGCGGATAAACCCGAGGAAGCGAGAGAAGAGCCGTTGCCGGAGATAAATATCGAAGAAGGCGAGATAAAGCCGGAAGAGATACCGTTTTAATCAGCTTGAAATAATCATGAAATCAAAGAAGCAGTGTTTTTTTTGTTCTCAAAATTCCAAGGAGATAGACTATCAGGAGCTGGAGCTTCTTCGGCGCTTTATTTCGAGCCAGGCCAAGATAATCGACCCTCGGCACACGGGCATCTGCGCTAAGCATCAGCGGCTACTGGCTCGGGCGATAAAACAGGCGCGCACAATGGGTCTCCTGCCTTTTGTTCGCCGCTAGAATATGACCTGGGATTTAAGTATTTTTAATTGGATTCATGGATTGGCGGGTCGGTCCGTTTTCACGGACAGCATCGGTATCTTCTTTGCCAATTATCTTGCCTATCTTTTGGGAATTGCCGCATTGGTTTTCGTTTTCAAGCAGAGCGAGTGGAGATCCAGGATGGGGGTCTTTTTTCATCTCGCGCTTGCGGCCTTGATTTCGCGGGGAATCATCGCCGAGATTATCCATCAGATTTACGATCGGCCCAGGCCATTTATGGCCATGGGTTTCCAATCGCTCATCGGTGAAAGTGGCGCGTCTTTTCCGTCCGGCCATGCCTCTTTGTTCTTTGCCTTGAGTTTCACAATTTTCGCCATAGATCGGCGCTGGGGGTGGTGGTTTTTGGCCCTATCTCTTCTGAACGGCATCGCCAGGGTTTTTGTCGGCGTTCACTATCCTTCCGATATCTTGGGAGGAATTCTGGTCGGCTTGGCCGGCTGGGCAGTTGTTCATTTCTTACTGGAAAAGAAAAACAAGAATGCAAGTCCACAGGAGGTTCAGCCGGAAGCTGGCGCTGTCGGTTAAAAACGGCGCCGTTGGCGTTTTGCCGACCGACACAATTTACGGGCTGGTAGGGTCAGCTCTCTCAAAAAGGGTGGTTGCCCGCGTCTATGAATTGAAGAAACGAAGCGCGCGCAAACCCCTCATTCTCCTCATCTCTTCTTTAAAAGATTTGGGTCTTTTTAAAATCAAGCTGGATAGGAAAACTGCCCGCGTGCTGAAACGTGTATGGCCGGGACAGCTAAGCGTGCTTTTACCGGTTTCCGGGAAAAGGTTTTTCTATATCCATCGCGGAACGGAACGGATTGCTTTCCGTTTGCCGGCCAAGGTCGGATTGCGAAAGTTTCTTAAGAAAACCGGTCCGCTTATTGCGACGAGCGCAAATTGGGAGGGCTATCCGCTGGCCCGGAATATTCGCGAGGCCAAGGATTATTTCGGCGAAAAGGCGGACTTCTATTTTGATGGGGGAACGCTGAATTCAGCGCATTCCACCCTTATCGCCGTTCAAGACGGCCGAGTCAGGATAATGAGGCGGGGGGCTGGAAAAGTTAAGGAATCTGTGATAAATTGAATCCAGCCATAGATTATGGCAGTGTTTAGTTTACTCATATGTTCGAGAAGATAAAGATATTTTTAAGCGAATCCAAGCAGGAGCTTAAAAGGGTGAATTGGCCGCGCCGGGAAGAAACGGTTCGCTACACCATCTTCGTGATAGTGCTCTCCATCGGCCTCGCCGTTTTTTTGGGCATTTTGGACTACATTTTCATTCAGGTTCTTCAAAGGGTCATTCTGTAAGGGCTTGATATGAATTTTCAAGATGAAATCGCAGAAAATTAATCAATCAAACCTTACCCCGCCCATAGTTTTATGAAACATATGAATAATGATAAAAACAACGGAATAATGACAAT
>JBEKVQ010000009.1:0-23419 GCA_049997815.1 Minisyncoccia bacterium | reverse complement strand
CGCTTTCTTTCTCGATAAACAGCGGCCAGATTTATAAGGCGGATTGGGGCGATGGGAACAAGGACCAGGGTGCGACGATAGACGGAACCATCACCATTCTGCATCACGGCTGGGCGGAAGCGGGGGATTACATCGTCAGGGTGAGTGTGGGAAACAGCGTTTCCTCGAATATTTATTCTTTCCCCATCAGGGTATATCAATAAGAAAATGGATTTGGAACATTACAAACCAGGGAAAAGTTTCAGGAAAAAGAGCCGGCTTAAATTTTGGATGATATCGGGAGGCTTTTTCTTGTTGGGCGCGCTCTCGATCGGAGCGGCTTATTTCGTGTTGCATTCGCCTTGGCTTTCGGTAAAAGAGATGAACGCTCCGGACCTGCCGGGAATCTCAAGTGAAGACATATCGAACGCCTTGAAAATTCAAATGCTCGGAAATCATGTCCGCGCCATACTCGGGCCGAAGAACATACTGTTTTGGGAGTTTGGCGGGCATCCGGATTCTCTTTGGAGATTTCCGGCACTCAAGAATCTCAAGGTGCAAACGGATTTTTGGAAACGTTCCGTGAACATGACGGCGGAAGAGAGGAAATTATGGGGCGTAGTGTGCAATGCGGCCGGTTCAGCTTGCTACGGCTTGGACGAGAACGGCGTTGTCTTTTCGGAGGTGCCGGATGTCTCCGGTTCTCTTCTGCTTAAGATCGGCTACGCAAGCGATCGGGTCTTCATATCGGGCCAGCCGCTTTTTTCGAGGCCGGAATGGTTTTTAAATTTTAAATCGACCATCGATGCGCTCGACCGGAACGGTTTTCGCGTCGTGGCGGTAAAATCGGTGGATTTGTCGTCCCGGGAGTGGACGGCGCAGCTGGCCCAGGGCCCTGATTTTTACTTCAGTTTGAACTTTATACCGGAGAATCTCGATTCCATCCTGAAAGGTCTTGGCAGTAAACTGGATGTCGGTAAGACGACCTACGTCGATTTCCGCGTTCCCAATCGTATTTATTACAAGTAAGGGGGCACATTTTGTGTTATCATATAATAGTTAAATTTATGGATTTTCGGGAGAAAAAAGGATATTCCCTCATTGAGCTTTTGGTTTACGTCGCCATTTTTGCGGTAAGCGCGATATTTCTAACCGCGATTCTTCTCACCATCACGAAAGTCCAGACGCGCCAGAACTCCGTGAACGACGTGAACCAGCAAGTGTCATTCGTGGCGAACACGGTTCAGCAGCTCGTTCAGCAATCGAGCTTGATAGATATGACGAGCGGGGCCGCGACCACGACGTTAAAACTTCGCATGGCCTCGTCCACGATGGACCCGACTCTGGTCTACGCGAGCGGCACGGCGATATATTTGAGTGAGGGTACGCTCATTCCTTCGAGCACACCCGTTGCGCTTACCAATTCCAACGTGAACGTGAACAGTTTTACGGTAACCAAATACGAGAACCCCGGCGGGCTCGCGCTCATCCAGTTGGGGCTCACGATGACCTATAATTCACCGACGCCGGCAACCCAGCTTACGCGCTCCGTTCAAACAGCCATCGCGCGCGTCTCGGCCGCCAATTTCGATTCCGCGGTTTTTCCGACGTCGGTTTCAAGCACGCTCACCTTGGGCACCGCATCCTTTCCGTGGTACACGGGATATTTCAACAATAACGTTTCTCTGGGTGGTCAGTACGGGCAAGTCGGTTTGGGAACAGGATTCTCTCCCTCAACCAACGTTTTATTGAAATCGGCGGGAAACATCGGTTTCACCGCTTCCACCTACGGCGTCATCTTAACCTCTCCCGGCGGTTCCTGCTTCCTTTTGGGAATTTCCAACTCCGGCATTGTCACCACTTCCTCCATCGCCTGCCCGTAGGGTTAGCATGATTACCGGAATTCATCACATCGTCATCTCGGTCTCTAATTTGGATGAGAGCATTGAATTTTATAGACGGTTGGGCTTTGAAGTAGATAAGGTAGATTCAAAGCAAGGGATGGCAGGATTTTTTGACAGAGCATTTATGAAGAGCGGGAAAGCCCTGGTTGAGTTGGTCTGTTTCCGGAATAAACGGGAGAAACAAGACGATACTATGCTGAAGCCCGGCGGGAAAATCGCCAGTTTTGAAGTTGATGATTTAGAAGCCTTTTGCCGCGAATTGAAGAATAAGGGCATTAAACTGACCTTGGAACCGAAAGAAGGAACCAGATGGCAATATGCGCAAATAAGGGACAACGATGGTTTCCTGATAGAGTTTATGGGTAGCGCATAAGGGGGAATTCTCGTTTTCCTAATAAAAACCAAGAGGATATCTTATTTTGCGAGAAAACTGTCTCGCAGGCCGAGTGGGCAGGGTTGCCCGTAAGGGCAGAGCGAGGCCGAGAGCAAGCGGCCAAACCTCGCTGGGGTTTGGCATAGCGTGTTTTCGAGCAGAATAAGATATCCGACCCACTAGCACTTGACAGTGCTGAGTGCTAATATATTATAATGGTCAGTATGACAGAGCGCAGTAGGGCCATATTGGAAGCCGCGGTGCGGGACTTCATCAAAACGAACGAACCCGTCACTTCCGAGCGCCTTTACGATACGAATGACTTCGGCATCAAGCCGGCAATGATACGCTGGGAGCTTTCCGCTCTTAGCGACGCCGGATATTTTTCGCAGAAACACCCTTCGGGCGGACGGATTCCGACCGACAAGGCCTACCGATTCTTGGCCGAACATTTTTTACTCGAGGAGCCGAAGCGAGAATCTAAAGTGAGCGCTTTCCGGGAACTGGAGGCGGATTTCAGGAAAGGAGAACGCAAGTCATTCGTCGAAGAAGTAGCGGAAGAGTTCGGTCTTTTGGGCGTGGGATTCCTTCCCGGTGGTGGTGAGTTCTTCGGGAGCGGTCTAGAGGGACTTCTGGAACAATTGGATACGATGTCTAAAGAAGATTTAGTTGAGGTAGTTCGGGATTTCGAAATGTTGCCGGAGAGGATAATGGAAAACAAATCCTGGTGGGAGAAGGAAAAGGAATGGCCGAGAGTTTTCGTCGGCCAAAGCCCCGTCACGCGCAGCCCCCATGTTTCCGTCTTTGCGACTTACTTGAGGTGCGAACCGGGGAATTTTCTCGTTATCACTATCGGTCCGAAGCGGATGGATTATACCAGGCCGATAAGGTTCCTGAAGTCGCTCGAGAGGTCAGTGGGGAATTAATATAAAAATATGCCGGACGAAAAAGACATAAAAAATAACGGGACGGAGGCAGAGGATATGGAGAAGCTTAAAAAAGAAAGGGATGAGTATCTAGACGGTTGGAAACGGGCGAAGGCGGACCTCATCAATTACAAGAAAGAAGAAGCGCAACGGCTGGAGAATTTCGCTAAGTTTTCGAACGAAGTCCTAATAGCGGAGTTGCTCACGATTTTGGATAGTTTCGAATTGGGACTCTCGGTGGTCGCCGAGAATGACCCGGCCAGGAAGGGGATGGAGCTCATAAAAAGCCAGCTTGAGGAGACATTGAGGAAGAACGGTCTTGAGAGAATTCATGTGAAGCGCGGTGACCCGCTGGATACCAATTTGGAAGAAGCGGTGGGGGAAGTGAATGCCGCGGAGCCGCCGGGGACGATAGCGGAAGAGATTTCGGGAGGATATAAGCTCCACGACAAAGTTATCCGTCCAGTAAGGGTCAAGTTGTCAAAAGGTCAATAAAAAACAATAAATTAAAAATATGAGTAAAATTTTAGGAATAGATCTGGGAACGACGAATTCGGCCGTTGCGGTCATGGAAGGAGGAGAGCCGAAAGTTTTGGAGAACAGCGAAGGCGCGCGCACGACGCCGTCAATCGTCGCGATAAACAAATCGGGCGAACGGCTCACGGGGCTTCTGGCCAAGCGCCAGGGCGTTGTGAATCCGGCGAATACGATATACTCCGTGAAACGGCTCATCGGCCGCAAGTGGAGCGATGCGGAGGTCCAGCGCGATAGGAAGTGGCTGTCCTATGAGATAAAAGAGAGCGCGACGGGCGGCGTGGAGATAAAAATGGCGGATCGGTGGTACAAGCCGGAGGAAATCTCGGCGATGGTCCTTCAGAAGCTGAAGGCCGATGCGGAGGCGAAGCTCGGCGAAATGGTCACCGAGGCGGTCATTACCGTCCCGGCCTACTTCGACGATTCCCAACGCCAGGCGACCAAGAACGCAGGCGAGATAGCTGGCTTCAATGTGAAGCGTATCTTGAATGAACCTACGGCAGCCGCTTTGGCATATGGGATGAACAAACAGAAGAATGAGAAGATAGTTGTCTACGATTTCGGCGGCGGGACTTTCGACATTTCGATCCTCGAAGTGGGGGACGATACGGTGGAGGTGAAGGCGACTGGCGGCGACACTCACTTGGGCGGAGACGATTTCGACAGGATAATCATTGAATATCTGGTAGGTGAGTACAAGAAACAGGAAGGCATCGACCTTTCGAAGGACACGCTCGCGCTCCAGCGCCTCAAGGAAGCGGCCGAACGGGCCAAGCACGAACTCTCGACGGCGACGGAGACCGAGATTAACCTTCCCTACGTTACCTCCGACGCTTCCGGTCCGAAACACTTTCTGATGAAATTATCGCGCGCGAAATTGGAATCGCTCGTCGGCGACCTCATCAATCATTCCATTGATTTAGTGAAAGATGCCGTAACGTCACCAGCTCCAAAAGGGGCGGGCTTGAAACTTTCGGATGTAAATGAAGTGCTTCTGGTCGGCGGCCAGACGAGAATGCCGGCCATTCAGGAAGCGGTCAAAAAGCTTTTCGGCAAGGACCCGCACCAGGGCATTAATCCGGACGAAGTGGTGGCAGTGGGAGCGGCTGTTCAGGCCGGCATCCTTCAGGGCGATGTGAAGGATATTCTCCTTTTGGATGTAACCCCGCTTACTTTAAGTATTGAGACCTTGGGCGGAGTGGCGACGCCGATGATACAAAAAAATACCACGGTGCCGACCGCGAAGACGCAAATCTTCTCTACTGCCGGCGATAATCAAACCTCGGTTGAAATCCATGTCGGCCAGGGCGAGCGCACGATGATGGCGGACAATAAAACGCTCGCGCGCTTCATTTTGGACGGGATTCCGCCCGCGCAGCGCGGAATGCCTCAGATTGAGGTGACCTTCGATATCGACGCGAATGGGATACTCACGGTTTCCGCCAAGGACAAGGCAACTGGGAAGGCGCAGTCCGTGAAGATAGAAGCGTCAACGAGTTTGAACAAGGACGAGATAGAGAAATTGAAGAAAGAAGCGGCGGAGCACGCGACCGAAGACCAGAAAAAGCGGGAATTGATAGAGGCCAAGAATCAGGCCGAATCGCTGGTTTACGTCGCCGAGAAAGGATTGAAAGACGCGGGCGATAAGATAAGCGCCGAAATAAAGGAAGATATCAACCAAAAATTGGCCAAGCTCAAGGAAGTGCGCGAAGGCGAAGATATCGAGCCCATCAAATCCGCGACGAACGAGCTCTCCGCCGCGCTTCAAAAGATAGGGGAAGCCCTCTATAATAAGAAAGATGACGCCGGGAATCCAAGTAATTAGTGAATCCAAAGAAGAAGAAAGAGACCGCAGCGCCTGGAAAATAATTTTGCTGGGTTTTTTGGGAGCGGTAGCGAGCGTGGCGACTGTCTCCGGTTTCAACAGCTTGCTTATGAGTTTAAGCACCCTGTATTTCTGGCCGACCGTTCTAGCCTTCACGCTTTTTCTCGTGGTCGTCATTCTCCAGGTCTTTTTGATAAAGGGGCTCGGAAAGCTGACGACTATAGCTTTCGCGATGTCGGTGGCGCCGCTCGCTCTCTTTTGGAGCAGAATATATCCTCAGATATCGATGGTCTTGATTGCGGGGATGGCGCTGCTCTTCATTTTTCTCTTCGTCGCGATGAGGCGCGGCCGCAACGTCGTTGAAAACAGCATAAAACTGAAATTTTTCGATATCGCAAAGAGCTTCGTGCCGAAGGTCGCGACGGGATTCCTTCTTTTAGCCTGCGTTTTGCTCTATTTGAACTATTTCGAATGGGGAAACTTCACTCCGGCGATGGGCCACGAGATAGTGACGAGCGTCCTTTTAAGCGCCGAGCCGGTCGTTAAGGTTATCGTGCCGAGCGTTTCTTTGAGCGTGACGGTTAAGCAACTTCTCGAAAGTATCGCGACGGACCAGTTGAGGAACACTAAGCTTCAAGTGCCGGGCGTAAGCGGCGGTCCCGAGACCGATTTTCGTTCCCTTCCCAAATTGGATCAGCAGAACCTTATTGGCCAGGCGACGAACCAGCTCTTGGGTGTTTTCGAAAGCCGTTTCGGCGTAGTGAATCCGGACGAGAAACTGACGGATTTCGCCTATGATCTTGTAAATAAATACGTTGCCGCTTCGCTCGGCGGTTCGCCCTGGATATTGCCGCTCGTCGTCCTAGTTCTCTTCTTCACGGCGATGAAAGGGATTCTGGCCCTGCTCTACTGGTTTTTCACTTTGCTTGCCTACCTTGTTTTCAAATTGCTAGTACTTTTGGGTTTCGCGTACTTCAATTTGGAGACGCGGAGCCGGGAATTCATTCTGCTTTCGTAAATGAACAAGGATTATTATAAAATATTAGGCGTTGGGAAGACTGCTACGGAGGAAGACATAAAAAAAGCTTACCGGAAATTGGCGCATCAGTACCACCCCGACAAGCAAGGCGGGAACGAAGCGAAATTCAAGGAAATAAACGAGGCGTATCAGGTCCTCTCCAATAAGGACAAGCGTGCCCAGTATGACCGCTTCGGCCAGGTATTTGAAGGCGGCGGCGCGGGCGGCGGTAATCCTTTCGCCGGCGGTTTCCCGAATGATTTTGGCGGATTCGGTTTCGGCGGCCAGCCGGGCGGCGGCGGTTTCAACTGGAACGTCGGCGGCGGTGAGGGCGATTTAAACGATATTTTCGAGACCATTTTCGAGCAGTTCGGCGGTGGACGGCGGCGCCAGACCTATGCCCAGGGTTCGGACGCGGAGATAGTCCAGGATATCGGTTTGGAAGAGGCCTTTCGCGGGTTAAAACGCACGCTCAACTTCAAAACCTATCTGGTCTGCGACGCTTGCCAGGGCTTGGGCCATGATAAGAATAAAGGTTTTGATACTTGCGGAATGTGCGGCGGCCGCGGGGAGATAAACGTGGAGAGGAAAACATTCTTCGGGCAGTTCGCCCAAGTGAAGACCTGTCCGGATTGTTCGGGAAGCGGCCAGATTCCCAAATCGCCTTGCCCGAAATGCAAGGGCAAGGGGCGGGTTTTCGGCGCGAAGGAAGTGACGATAGACATCGCTCCGGGCGTAGAGGATGGACAGATAATCAAAATCCAGGGCGGTGGTGAGGCTGGCGAACGCCAGGGCGGCGTGGGTGACCTTTACGTTGTCGTGAAAATAAAGCCGCATTCGGCTTTCGTGAGAAAGAAGGAAGATCTCTATATGTCCAAAGACATCGGTTTGACCGAAGCGCTTCTCGAAAAGGACATCCACGTTACGGATATAAGTGGAGAGAAATTCTCGGTGAAGATCCCCGGCGGTTTCTCGCTTCAGGAGAAGATGAAAATCCCGCATCGGGGAATGCCGAAGTTCGGTTCATCTTCCCGCGGCGACCTTTACATCTCTTTCAATTTGAAATTACCCAAGCGCGTTTCCGGGAAGGCCAAGAAGCTTTTGGAAGATTTGGAAGGAGAATTATAAAGATGGGCGGTATTTTCGCCATCTATAAGCCGAAAGGCCCGACCTCGAACGACGTCGTTCAGGATATAAAAAGAATTACCGGAGGCGAAAAAGTCGGCCACGCCGGAACGCTGGACCCCCTGGCCGAGGGTGTGCTCGTCGTCGGCATCGGCCGGGAGGCTACCAAGAGACTGGGGATTGAAGTGAAAAAAGAAAAAGAATATCTGGCGAGGATAAAACTCGGTGAGACGAGCACGACCGATGACGAAGAAGGGGGGAAAACCGCCGTATCCGCCGAGAAACCGGTTCATTCCGCCATTGAAAGCGCGGTGAAGAAATTTCTGGGTAAGATAAAGCAAATTCCGCCAATCTACAGCGCCGTGAAAATTCAGGGCGAAGAGTCCTATAAATTTGCCCGAAAAGGTGCAAAGCCGTTATTATTAGAAAGAGATGCGGAAGTGAAAGATATCGAAATTCTTGGTTATGAGTGGCCGTTCTTGGATTTGCGCATCGTGACGGGCCCCGGCGTTTATGTGAGAGCTCTGGCCCGGGATATCGGAAAAGAATTGGGGACTGGTGCATACCTTGCGGGGCTAAAGAGGACTCGAGTGGGGGATTTTACCGAAAGTAAGTCGTTGACCGTAGAAGAATTTAAAAAACAATGGTTAAGTTCGAACAATTCAAAGAAATAGAGCTGAAAGCCGGGAAGATTCTGGAAGCCGAACGGGTAGAGGGTTCGGATAAACTTTTGAAGCTCAAAGTAGATTTGGGCGAGCCGGAGCCGCGCCAAATACTGGCCGGCATCGGAAAGATTTATTCGCCGGAGGAAATAGTGGGACGTGAAATTATTGTTGTGGCGAACTTGGAGCCGAGAATACTTATGGGCATAGAGAGCCAGGGGATGCTTCTGGCCGCGAATGATGGTGGCCCTGTGTTATTGAAACCCGACCGGGAAGTTCCGCCGGGAAGTCCTATTTCGTAATTATGGAAAAGCCGAAGATTGGAGCGCATGTCTCGACCGCCGGCGGCCTTTTTACGGCCTTCGAGCGCGCGAGAGAAATCGGTGCAGATTGCATCCAGATATTCGGAGCGTCTCCCCGAATGTGGTATGCAAAGTTGCCTTCCGGAGAGGAAATAAATAAATTCAAGGAGGAAGAAAAACGGAGCGGTATTGGCCCGGTTTATCTCCACGCCCCGTATCTCATAAATCTGGGAACTCCGAATGGAGACCTGCTTTCGAAATCCATTAAGAATCTTTCGGCTCATTTCAAGATAGCAGAGCTCATCGGTGCGGCCGGCGTCATCTTTCACATCGGCTCCAGTACTGGAATGGACAAGAAGAAATCGATAGAACAGGTGATTACGGCCATCGAAAAAGTTTTGCATGAAGTTTCTGGAAAGAGCTTTCTTGTTATCGAGAACAATGCGGGCGGTGGAGAGAAGATTGGAAAAACAATCGAGGAACTGGCCTATATTTTCGAGAAAGTGGGTTCAAAGAGGGCGAAGGTGTGTTTGGATACTGCTCACGCCTTCGAATCCGGCATCATCAAGGAATATCGTACTCCGGATATAAAGAAGTTCGTTGATGAACTGGACAAGGAGATCGGACTCCAAAACATCGTAGCCATTCACGCGAATGACTCTAAGACGCCGTGGAATTCGCACAATGACCGGCATGAGAATATAGGAGAGGGGCATATCGGTCTTGCCGGATTCAAAGAACTGGCGAAAGAAAAGCGGCTATGGGACAAGGCGTGGCTTCTGGAGGTGCCCGGATTCAAGGATGAGGGGCCGGACAAGAAAAATGTGGATATCCTGAAATCCTGCTTCAAATGAAGATTTTTGTATCGGTAAAACCTAAGACCAGGCAGGAAAAAGTGGAGAAGCTGGACGAAACCCACTATAAAGTGAGCGTAACCGAGCCGCCGGCGGACGGGAAAGCGAACAAGGCCGTCTTGGGAGCGCTTGCGGAATACTTCGGCGTCGCGAAAATAAACATCACGCTCGTAAGCGGCGCGGGCTCGAGAGAAAAGGTCTTCGACATAGAAAAATAAAATGTTCAAGGGAAAAGTTCTAAAAGTGGTAAGCAGGATTAAAAAAGGCAAGGTTTTAACCTACAAGCAAGTAGCAAAACTTGCTGGCCGGCCGAAGGCCTACCGGGCCGTCGGGAATATCCTGAACGGCAATCATGACCCGAAAATTCCATGCCATCGGGTTATCCGCTCGGACGGAAAGCTGGGCGGCTACAATCGCGGTTCAAAGAAGAAAAGAGATTTACTAATCAAGGAAAATGCGATATAATTCTAGAAAGGTCGTTTGTTTTTAAATTTAAATGGCAGAAGAAAAAAACGGGAAGAAAGGAGCGATGGATATGAAATGCGAGAATTGCTGTGGTTCCCATTGCGGACACTGCGGCCACGGAGGCTGGCATTTCATCCTTCGTTTGGTACTGGGCATTCTTATCCTTGTGTTCGTCTTTTGGGGTGGCTTTAAGCTTGGTTTGATAATCGGTTCATCGAATGGTTACGATTACGGCTCCGGTTACGGCATGAGAGGAATGATGCGCGGGGGATTCAACTCCGGTTATTATCCCGGCGGGATGATGGGGGGTTGGAATTATCCAACTGCGACGTCAACCAAGTAGTTTCAAAAACACCCCGAAGGGGTGTTTTTGTTTGGGTGCTTCGGGGATACGAAAGGGGGCCGGAGGTGGGAATCCTTCTCCTCCGGAATTCCGTATTCGCTCTGCTCAAATGGAATTCCTCCCCCGAAGCCACGGACCACTTGCGCTAATCAGTTGGTGCGCTCCGGACACACAAAAGGGGGTCGGGGAAAAGTGGTAGGTTTTCCCCGTGTAGGAAATAGCTCCGACGCCGGGGTCGGAGTGTTTAGAAACCGTGGGTGTCTAAAGCGAAGATTCGCACAAGAGTTGTGCGAATCAAGCTGTGCCCGGGGTGGGAATCGAACCCACAAGACCTTGCGATCACAGGATTTTGAGTCCTGCGCGTCTGCCAGTTCCGCCACCCGGGCAAATTTTGTTTGATGATAAGCCAAATTTGAACTAAAATCAATGTAAATGGCGCGCGTTATCGCGATTTTTAATCAGAAAGGGGGGGTGGGGAAAACCACGACGGCGATGAATCTCTCCGCCTATTTGGCGATGATGGGCAGAAAAACGCTTCTCATAGATTTTGACCCCCAATATAACGCAACGGTGGGCTTGGGCGTCCGCCATGCGCCGGACGAGACCATTTATCACATCCTCCTCGCCGGCCAGGCGCCGGAGCGGGTCATTAAAGAAACCTATCTCGCGAATCTGCAAATGATACCGGCCTCGCCGGACTTGGCCGGCGCGCTCGTGGAACTCGTGAATCTTCCGGACCGGGAGTGGTATCTTCGGAACTTCATCGAGCGATTGAGGAATAATTACGAATTCATTCTCATAGACCTGGGACCAAGCTTGAATCTGCTTACCGTAAACGGTTTGGCTTCGGCCGACGAGATTCTCGTGCCGATCCAGTGTGAATATTACAGCTTGGAGGGCTTAAGCCAGCTCTTGGAAACCGTGGACCTCATCAAGAACAATCTGGGCCATGAAATAAAGTCCGTAAGCGCGCTGCTAACGATGTACGATAAACGCGAACGGCTTTCCCGGGAAATAGCGCGGGAGGTGCGCCGGCGTTTTCCCTACAAGGTTTACGAAGTGGAGATTCCCCGTTCGGTCGCTTTGGCCGAAGCACCCAGTTTCCAGAAGCCGATCATGCTTTATGCTCCCCAGAGTCCCGGCGCCATTGCTTACGAGAGATTGGCGAATGAGCTGGTTTCGGGCGTTGCGCCGGAAACCCAAAACGCGCCGGTCTATCCGCAATTTAATCCACAGTCATCGTTTGACACCGAAAGCTAGGATGCTATGATTTTTCTTGGTTCGAGCCGATGTGCGGCATTTCAAACATAGGCGAAACAATCTGCAGTTGTGACGTTTGTGGGAGAATGTCTTGCTGAAGTTTCGGACTAGCGTATATATACGTTTCACTGAAACAGAGGAAGGTGGAACTGACTGGTACGTTGCAAGTACTTCATATTTCGAGTTGCTCTTTGTTTTTAATTTAATTTATTCAAATCCTCGAAATTTCATTTGAAGGAAAGTGGCGAATCGGGAGGTTTTTACCCCTCTGTTTTAGTTTCCCTTGCTGGACCAAAAATTAGCGCTTGTCGCTAATTTTTGTTGTCAGCAAGAGGACCCCGTTATGTTTTTGCTGGCAATAGGATCACTGTTTCCGATATAAAATTAACCTTAACAACTGGGGCGGCGTGCGTGCGCGAATAGCGCACTCCGTTATGGGCGAAGCGCGCCGCATTCGAGCTTTATCGCAAAAATATAATGGGGTATCATATCAATATGCCAATCGGTAGAGGATTATCATCTCTTATTCCTCCAAAAAACAACCAACAAGAAAATTATCCACCCTCTAACAAGCCGGCGGATGTTTTCCGTACGGGAGCTCTCGGAGGCGAAGTGAGCTTGGTGTCCGGCGATAGCCGGACTCGCGAGCCGAGAGCGCAGGGTGATGCCGACCGCTGGAATCGGCAGACACCCGGTCCCGCTAGGAAAATATCCGGCGGCGATTCTATTTTCCAGATAGAGGTGGATAAAATAAAACCCAACCCCTACCAGCCCCGCCATGAGTTCAATGATGAAGGGCTTGAGGAATTGGCCCAGTCTATACGAGAATTCGGCATCATCCAGCCGCTCGTCGTCTCTAAGGTCGTCAAAGAAACCGAAACGGGCACGGATGTGGAATACCAATTGATCGCGGGCGAGCGCCGCCTGCGGGCCGCGAAATTGGCGGGATTGGAGAGGGTGCCCGCAATCGTCCGCAAAGTGGATGCCAATAAGGATAAGCTTGAAATGGCCCTCATTGAGAACCTTCAGCGCCACAATTTGAATCCCATCGAAGCTGCGAAGGCCTATTTCCGCCTTCAGGACGAGTTCGGATTGACGCAGAAAGAAATATCGGTAAGGGTGGGGAAGAGCCGAGAAACAGTTGCGAACACTATGCGCCTTTTGAACCTGCCCTCATATATCCAGGAAGCATTGATACAGAATAGGCTCAACGAATCGCAGGCGCGAACCTTTTTGGGAATTCAGAATATGGAAGAACAACGCCGGGTTTTTGAAAATATTCTGTCCAAGGGATTGAGTGTTCGGGCGATGAAGAGCGAAGTCCGAAGAACGATGGAGCCGGCGGACCCGGAACTGGCTTATTGGCAGAAGCGCTTAGAAGAAGGATTGGGAATGCCCATCAAAATTCAGAAGCACGGCGGAAAAGGGAGGGTGGCGATAGAATTCTATTCGGACGAGGAGTGGCACGGCGTTTTGGAAAAACTACTCGGTCCGGAATTGGAACAATGAAAAAAGCCATCACATTACTGTGATGGCTTTTTTGTTTCCGATAAAATCTGATGTTCCCACTCTACTACGATCTTATTGGGTCGGAAACACGCATTTATGTCGCATGGGATTACTCCTATGCCGGTGTCAATTACGAAGTTTTCCTCTCTGAGGAATTGCTCAAGTGAGATATCGTCTGAATCTGTTCTAGAAAACTCCTCGCATATGACGGCATACTCCGCCATCAGAAAGAAGAGATTCGCGGATAGTACCACCCTTTTTGGCGTATTACCGAAGTGTTTTTCCAGGTCTCGGGTGATTTTGTTGACTCTTAGACAAACCTCGTTCCCGGCTTTTAGAACTTCCGCAGCACTCATCTGAACTGGAGATTTGCGATAAGATAAGTATTTCACGGCGTCTATCCTTTCATATTTTATTCTTCAAAGTTATCTTTTCAGATTATACTGGATATTTCTTATTCCGTCAAATTTGGCTACCGGCTCGTCTTATAGTTCACTTCCTTGGTGCCGTTCAATTTTTTGAGTTTTACAAGAAGTTTTTGGATTTTTTCTTCAGCCAAAGTGTTACAGTAGATGGACACCGTAGAGAACTTGGAGCGGCTGTCGGTCTGGCTCTGAAGATAGGTTATGTTTATCTTCATCTCCCCGAAGACGGCGGTAATCTCTTTCAGATAGCCCGGCCGGTCGGAATTCACTATCCTAAATTCCAAATGCGGAGCAATGAGTTTTTTCCTCAGATTCTTCTTTCCGGCATTCAGAGACTCTTTAATGCTCTTCCGGGCGAGCGCGGTCTTCACGAACCGGAGCCAGTCCTCGGATGGTTTCTTGTTTTTCTGGGTTATTATCTCAACGATGTCTCTCGACTGGAGTTCGTAATCGAGGGATACTATTTTCCCGTTCACCTTGGCTCCGACGCATTGGTCGCCGATATCGCTGTGGATTCGGTAAGCGAAGTCGACGGGCGTCGCTCCCGCCGGCAGGTCAATAATATCGTTTTGGGGGGTGAGAACGAAAATCCTCTCCTTGAAGAAATCCACTTTCAGGGATTCCAGGAATTCCCGCTGGTCGGGGAAACTCTTTTGCCAGTTGCGGAGCTGTTCCACCCACATTAGCTCTTCTTTATTTTTTACTCCGCCCCAGCCCTTACTTCCATCGGGCGAACTTTTTACTTGCTGATAAGCCCAATGGGCGGCAATGCCCATTTCATCCTCTTCGTGCATCTCCTGGGTACGAATTTGGATCTCCAGAACTCTGTTATCCAAGGCGAATACGGTGGTGTGTAAACTCCGGTAGCCGTTCGGCTTGGGACGGGCGATATAATCCTTAAAGCGATTGGGTAACGGAGCCCACATTTGATGTATCACGCCCAGTGTGGAATAACACTCTTCGACGGTGCCGACGATTATCCTAATGGCGACGAGGTCGGTTATATTGCCCAAATCCATCTCGTGGCGTAGGAGTTTCTTGTACAAACTGGAATATCTTTTAGCCCGGGAATCCACTTCAATCGGATTAATGCCGTGCTTTTTAAGTACTTCAATGACGACAGGAACCACTCTTCGGGTATAGATCTGGCATTCGGCGTAGTCGTGCTTAATTTCCTTCATTAGCCATTTGTATTCTTCTGGCTGGGTATAGGGGAAAGCCAAATCTTCCAATTCGCCAGAAAGTTTCTGCATGCCTAGGCGGTAGGCGAGGGGGGCATATATTTCGGCCGTCTCCCATGCGTTTTCCTTCTGCTTGTCTGGCGGCAAGAAGTTCAGGGTTTTCATGTTATGAAGGCGGTCGGCGAGCTTGATGAGGAGTACTCTCAAATCTTCCGTAAAGGAGACAATGAACTTTCTCAAGTTTTCCGTATTGGCATTTTTCGGATATTTAATGGAATGAAGTTTCGTAAGTCCATTCACCAGGAATGCGACCTCCGAACCGAATTTTTGTTCCATCTCTTTGATCGAGTGCGGAGTGTCCTCGACGACGTCGTGCAGGAGCGCGGCTGCAATGGCTGCATCGCCCAAGCCCCAGTCGCGGACGTTTTCGGCCACCGCCAGGCAATGATTTATGTAGGGTTCGCCGCTCAATCTTTTTACGCCGAGGTGGGCCTTCTTGGCGAACTCGAAAGCCCTACGGGCCAGGTTATCTTCCGGCAATTTTTCGAGCCACTCGGTAAACATATTTTGAATTGTAGGAGCATTCCCGATTATTGACAAAATCTCCGGTGTGTCTAAAATACTACCTGTTAGCAATCAAAGGTCGGCATTGCTAAGATATAAAAATATGAATTTTAAACCGTTATCGAATCATTTATTCATTGAACCGCTCTCGGAGGAAGCGGTCACGAAGTCGGGCATCGTGCTTCCCGACACGGCCGAAAAGGAAAAGCCGATGCAGGGCACGGTCATTGCGGTCGGCCCCGGCAAACTGAACGACAAGGGCGAAAGAACGCCGATGTCGGTTAAGGTCGGAGATCGGGTGCTTTTTAAGAAGTACGGTCCCGACGAAATAGAAGTTGAGAAGAAAAAATATTTGGTTGGCGATGAGGACGATATCCTTGCAATCCTGGATTAATTAAAAAACATGGCAAAAGAAATTTTATTCAACGAGAACGCCCGGGCGGCGATGAAGAAGGGGATGGACAAGCTCGCCGAAGCGGTCCGGATGACCCTGGGTCCCCGCGGACGGGCGGTGGTGATAGAAAAGGGCTACGGCGCCCCGCAGGTCACTTTTGACGGCGTGACGGTCGCCAAGGAGATAGAATTGGAGAATAAGTACGAGAATCTCGGTGCGGAGTTCCTGAAACAGGCCTCCGACAAGACCGATGATGCCGTCGGCGATGGCACGACGACAGCGGTGGTTTTGGCGCACGCGATGATAGAAGAAGGCGAGAAAGCCATTCGCGAGAAGGGTTTTAACGTCATCCAACTGGCGGAAGAATTAAAAAAGGGAAGCGAGGTCGTCGTGAAGGCGCTCGAAGCCCAGAAAGAGGAGATAAACGATAACAAAAAAATAGAGGAAGTAGCCACCTTGTCGGCCAAGGATGGGGAGATAGGCAAGCTCATCTCGGAAATTATGTCCAAAGTCGGCCGCGATGGCGTAGTGACGATCGAGGATTCCAATACCATCGGCAATACCTACGAGATGGTGGAAGGGATGCAGTTCGACCGCGGCTACGTTTCGCAGTATATGGTGACCAATCAGGAAAAAATGGAAGCGGTTTTGGAGGACCCGTACATTTTGGTGACCGACAAGAAGATTTCCGCCATTGGTGACCTGCTTCCGCTTTTGGAGAAGGTGGTTCAGAGCGGCAAGAAAGAACTTTTGATAGTAGCGGAGGACGTGGACGGCGAAGCGCTGGCCACCATCGTTGTGAACAAGATCCGCGGCATCTTCAATATTTTGACGGTGAAGGCGCCCGGTTTCGGAGACAGAAAAAAAGAAATGCTTCAGGACATCGCTGTTGTGACCGGAGCCAACTTTATTTCCGATGACTTGGGTAAAAAGATGGAAAACGTGGAACTGAACGACCTGGGCCATGCCCATCGGGTGGTTTCGACTAAGGACAAGACCGTCATCGTCGCCGGAAAAGGAGATAAGAATGCTATTGAAGAGAGGGTGAAGCAGATTAAAGGGCAGATTAAAAATACCGATTCCGATTTTGACAAGGAAAAATTACAGGAGCGCTTAGGGAAGCTCGCCGGAGGCGTTGCCGTTATTAAAGTTGGCGCGCCGACCGAATCTGCCCAGAAAGAACTAAAGCAGAGGGTGGAAGATGCGGTGGCGGCCACGCGCGCGGCAATGGAAGAGGGAATCGTGCCCGGTGGCGGCATCGCGCTTTTTAACGTCTACTCGCTTGAGATGAAGGGCGACGGCAAGAACCTTACGCCGGTTGAGGAAGCATCCAGAAAAATATTGATGTACGCGACCGAGGCGCCCCTGAACGCCATCGTGGCGAATAGCGGCGAGAATCCCGGGAAGATAGTGGATAAGCTGAAGAATCGTTCGTCCGGCGAGCGCTGGAAGGGTTTTAACGCCTTTAAGAACGACATCGATGACCTGAAATCGGCCGGCATCATCGACCCCCTGAAAGTCACAAAGACCGCTTTTTTGAACGCCGTCTCAGTTGCGGCCACCTATCTTACTATCGGTGCGGGCATAACGGAGATTCCCAAGAAAGAGAATCCGCCAATGCCTCCGGGAGGCGGAATGGAATACTAGGACTGCAAACAGTATCTCTTTTCGCTCATAGATCTTCGTAATTCAAAATTATCCTCGCTCGCACGCTCTTCGCCACCCAACTCGCCTTACGGCGGGGGGCCTGGCTCAGCGTCGCGGCTCGCTCGGTAATTTCAAGAATTACTTCGGCAATATTCGCTTTAAAGAGATACTGTTTTTTTGTTTTTGTGGGAAATAGGGTCGCCCTTGCTTAAGGGGCGGCTTTGGGTTTAAAGTGGCCTTGGTTCGTTAACTACAACGCCCATAAAAAAGGATAAAGGATCATGACAAACACTGCCGATGTGCCAAATTTGGATGATTTGAAAACCAGATTCAATCCTCGCCGGTCGTATCAGAATCACCATACCACGATTGAAGTGGATGGCGTCTTTGTTAGATTCGACGAGGATGAATGGGAATTCTCCGGCGGGAATGTAACCATTCCCCTTGAAGACTTCCTCCAAGACCCGTCGATTGTAAGAAGCGCTCGGGTATCGACTGGTCGGGAAACCAAAGAAGTCGGTGAAAAAGGGGTTGGATTAATCGGAGCGCTCTACCGGGATCGGCATGAAACGCCGTTCGAGGGTAGCGTCATGTTTCGGTTGAAGGTGACAACGCCGATTTGTGACGCCCAATCGTATTTCCAATTGCATTACGTTCACAACGAATTTTCTGGCCGCTACAGCATTATTGACGGCGATTTCTACACGCCGAAAGCGATCGAAGAAAATCCGATTTTTGCTTCCATCTGGAAAGAATCCGGGGAAGAAAGTCATCTCGTTTACAAGGCCCTGCTTGAAGAGCATAGCGTCGCTCGCGAGCAAGCCCGACTTGCTTTATTGTACAGATTCTACACGAAGTTTTACTGGACGGTTTCTTTAAGGCACATTCTTGAGCTTCTCTCTTTGGAAAGGAATGTTCTCGCACCGGACGAATTCTGGGAAGTCCGAGATGAGCTCCTTGCTCAAATGGTAAAGGATTGGGTGCCGTGGGCCTATGAGAATACGGTTAAATATCCGCGTGAAATAAAAACAGCCTGGCATAAAGATGTCTGGAGTGAAAAAGTCGGAAGTGTTTCCAGTTTCGTTGATGAATCTCTTGAAGGATCCCATAGCCCGTTGTTCGAGGGGCCTCTGGTGAAGGTAGGAAATGTCGGTGAGATGCATCTTGTCGGACACAATGGATTCGAGCAGTATCTTAGGGCGGCAGTCCAAACGAAACCCAATCCGCGTCGTGGATTCGGACACGCTTCGATGACATTCCTTCTCCATGTGCCCATATTTGTCCATCGGCAATGGGTCCGCCATCGTTACGGAGTTTGGTCTGAGTTGCCGGTTGACTTCGACGGGATTGTTCGGGAAAAGGATTTTTATATTCCGGACCGTTTTCGAAAGCAGGTGGGCAAGCCGATGGCCTACACCTTCGAGGACACGAATGATGATGAGAATCGTGCGGTGCAGCTTCTCTTTCGAGATTTTCTCCGCAAACGTCTCGAAATCTACCAAACTTCAAGGCAATTGGGAGTAGCGCCCGAATTGGCTGCGCAAAACCTGCCCTACACGTTTCGGATTCATGTTTTATGGACGGTCAATCTCGAGAGCCTGATGAATTTTTTCTCCCTTCGGTGCGATGAACACGCTCAGTGGGAAATTCGTCAATTTGCAAATGAGATATATAGGATCTTCAAGAAGTTATATCCGTGGCCGGATGAAATTTTCTTGAGGTATCTGAATTTCGGGAAAAGCCCGTTGTTTCAGATGTGATGTTTAACATCGTGGGTTAGGGAGCCGTTCCGGTTGATTCGGAACGGCTCTTTTTATTTTTGACCGGGTGGTGAAAACTCGATTGCGGCGTGTCCGGAAGGACTAATTGAGTTTCTACTACTCGGTTGACAGGGATGTCCGTATCTTGCTAATCTGACTCCAGCAAATATATTTTGTTTTGAGGTTTTAGGGAGGGCCAATTTTTAGCGTATTCGATGTGTTAACGGATGGGTATGCATACGCTAAGGAACTGTTGAACAGGGATCCTAGGGTCCATCAATGGTTGCGGCGATTTTTTCATCGCCCCCCTCCTTTCTCTTTCGCGGATGTAGCTCAGTTGGTAGAGCGCGCGCTTTCCAAGCGTGAGGTCGGAGGTTCAAACCCTCTCATCCGCTCGAAGCCAAGCGGCTTCAAAATGGGGAGTGGAGTTCCTAAGTGCCCATAGCCCCGAACTGCGATTCGGGAGAATCTAAGGTTCTTCATTCCCCAACAATTTTTATCGAACGCGTAGCTCAGCCCGGTTAGAGCGCCGGCTTGATAAGCTGGATGTCGGGGGTTCAAATCCCTCCGCGTTCACGAGCCCGATAAATTCGAGCATCATTTGAAAGACGATACGGTAAAACGCATCGTCTTTTTCATTTTTAATATTATTGTGTTATAATATCGGCATGAAAAACAAAACCTGGTTAATCGTCGGTGCAATCGTTCTCGTAGTCGTTATCTATTTTTTCGGAACTTATAATAGCTTCATAAGCGGGCGCGAGGCTATTGACGGCCAGTGGGCCCAGGTGGAAACCCAGTATCAGAGGCGCTTGGATCTCATTCCCAATCTCGTTAACTCCGTTAAAGGCGCGATGAAGCAGGAGCAGGCCGTTTTTGACGCGATTGCCCAGGCAAGAACCCAGTACGGCAGCGCCACGACCGTGGACCAGAAAGCCGCCGCCGCCACGCAAGTGGAGAGCGCGCTCGGCCGCTTACTCGTAGTGATGGAGAATTATCCCCAATTGAAGTCTATAGACACGGTGCAGACACTGATGGCTCAGTTGGAAGGAACGGAAAATCGGGTGAGTGTGGAACGCCAGCGTTTCAACGGATTCGTCCAAAGCTTTAATGTAATGGTCCAGAGATTCCCGTCCAATATCGTGGCCGGCATATTCGGTTTTAACACTCGCACTTATTTCCAGGCCCAGACGGGCGCGCAGAACGCACCGGCGGTTAATCTTTAGTTTTTAATGTTCAGGAGGACTCTAATTTTAGGCGGGTTGGTTTTGCTTCTCGCTCCGTTTTCGGTCCTGGCTTATCAGAATCCTGGTTCGCTGAAGGGTGCCGTGAACGATTTCGCGGGGATGCTGTCGCAGAATGACGCATCTCAATTGGAATTAAAACTGGATAACTTCCAGAAAACAACCGGTAACTCCATAGTCATCGCGACGGTGAACAATCTAGGCGGGGATACCGTCGAGAATTTCGCCGTCCAGCTTTTCAAGGATTGGGGAATCGGCCAGAAGGATAAGAATAATGGCGTTTTGATTCTGGTCTCGAAAGAAGACCGGGAGATGAGGATTGAGGTGGGTTATGGCTTGGAAGGCGCCTTAACGGATGCCCAGAGTTTTTGGATCATTCGTGATGTGCTCACCCCGGCTTTTCAAAACAACGATTATGCCAGCGGCTTGAATAGCGCGGTGGATGAAATAGAAAAGGCGATAGGCGGAGAAGTAATTCCTTCGGCCGACAATCAAGATCAGACACAAACCGGCGGAACACTTGGCGGGCTCATCTTCAAATACTTTTGGTTCCTTATTTTCATCGTTATTTGGCTCGGGAGTATTTTAGGGCGCTCCAAGTCCTGGTGGGCTGGTGGGGTTATTGGAGGCGTCGCCGGGGCGATTATCGGGTTCATTTATGGTTTCCTTTACACCGGAATTATCGCTATCGGCGGACTGGCCGTTTTAGGATTGATTTTTGACTACTTTGTTTCTAAGAGTTATGGGAAGTATAAGAGCGGCGGCGGCGTGCCCCCGTGGTGGCTGGGCGGTGGAGGAATGGGCGGCCGGGGCGGTTTTGGCGGAGGTGGCGGTGGAGGATTCGGGGGATTCGGCGGCGGAATGTCCGGCGGGGGAGGAGCGAGCGGTAAGTGGTAGAGGAAAGAAATTATCTCTTCCGTTCAACTATAAATTGAGAAAGAAGACGATAGCCATCGGTAGAAAGATAGCCACGATTTGTAGCGCCAACACCATCAGTGTCTGTTTCGGATTCCGTGGCAGCCATTTGATCGTGAAAAACGCTACACTCAGTATTTCCAGAACCATCCAAATCTGAAAGAGATGCGCGCCTGTCCCCTCATCCGCTTCACGGACAGGAACGCCCAACGTCGCAATGTAGATAAGCATTATTGCCAAAACAGCAAGCGACATTGCTATTGGAAGCCAGGCGCTGGGATGCCTCATTATTGAACTCATAAATTTCCGCTTCAATTCTTAAGATGGAAATCTAGCGGAGGGGGAGGGATTTGAACCCTCGAAGCCTTTTACAGCTTGCCACCTTTCCAAGATGGTGCACTAGACCGCTATGCGACCCCTCCAATACCATTCCATTATTAATTTTCTAGTTTGTTATGTCAAAGTCTAACTGAAGGTATTTTTTCTGAAACTAAAGAGTATTCTATTCGTTATAAAGAAGCGATACTATTTAAGCATTATGCCGGCTAGAAAACATTCCGCCATTAAGCGCGTTATCATGCTCGTCAAGGATCGTAAAAAGACGACTCTTTTTTTGTTCAGCCTAGTCGTCGTTTCCCAGGGTGCGAATATAGCCGTGCCGTTCATCTCGAGATTCTTGATTGATACCCTAACCGGTTTCTTAAAGAACGGCGGAGCGTTACCGTGGAATACCATTCTTTATTCCGCTCTCGGCATTTTAGCTGCGACCATATTGACCAGCGTTATCCAGTCCAATTACAACTATCATCTCTTCAAACTCATCACGAGCATCGAAGATAAAGCCCGCAACGCGGCCTTCGAGAAATACCTTCAGTTACACGCGCTTTTTCACCACGGCTCTTCTAGCGGCCAGATAATCGGCCGCATCGAACGCGGCGGGAACGGCATTTATGCAATTCTGCATGACGTCATCGGACAGAATCTCTTGCCACCCCTCGTGGTTTTTATCGGTACCTTCGCGGCGCTCCTGAATGAGAACGTTTGGATCGCGCTTGCCGTCTTGGTGCCGTTCCCGGTGTATCTTCTCGTTACGAGAAGACTATCCAACCGAATCTACGAGATAGAACAGCAGGCGAACAACGCCTTTGAAGACGTTTCAAGAGAGATGTACGATGTGGCGGGAAACGTGCTTACGGTCAAGAAATTCTCTCAGGAAGAAGCGGAGACGAAAAAAGAAAGAGTGTTGATGCAAAAAGCGAGGAAAATCGAGTACAGCGCCGAGCGGTTGTGGGAGATCATGGAAAACATTCAGACCGTGATATCGACCATCGGACGCGTAGTAGTCCTGCTCCTGAGCGCGTGGTTCGTCTTAAACGGTACAGCCACCATCGGAGAGTTCGTTTTGTTCGTCACCTTGCAAAACATGGCGTATCAGCCGCTTTCGCAACTGTCCATAATCTTTCCGCGTTTGCGACGCAATAGCACCCGCGCCGAACGCTTGTTTGCCATTATGGACGAGCCGATCAACGTTAAGGATAAACCCGATGCCATGGAACTGCCGCCGTTCCATGATCAAATCGAATTCAGTAACGTTTCCTTCGCCTATCGTGTCGGCAAGCAACGAGCCTTGAGAGATATAAACCTCATCGTTCCCGCCGGAAGCACGATTGCGCTTGTGGGAAGGTCGGGGAGCGGGAAAACCACGTTTATCAACCTGCTTCTGCGTTCTTTTGACCCGCAGAGGGGGAAAATACTCATTGACGGAAACGACATCCGCGATGTAACGCAGGAAAGCTTGCGCCAACAAATCGCCGTTGTCCCTCAGGAAGTGGATTTGTTTTCGCGAACCGTGGCCGAAAACATCTCTTATGGAAGGCCCGACGTGACTAAGGAACAGATAGAAAACGCCGCCAAGACCGCGCTGGCGCATGACTTCATACTCAAATTGGAGAAAGGATACAAAACGATAGTGGGCGAACGGGGAATCAAGCTCTCCGGCGGGGAACGCCAGAGGGTCGGTATCGCTCGGGCGGTACTCCGCGATCCCAGGATCCTGATCCTGGACGAAGCGACGAGCCAGCTGGATACGGAAAGCGAACGCCTTATCACGAAAGCAACGGACGCGCTCATCAAAAACCGCACGTCGTTCATCATCGCTCACCGACTTTCCACCATTCTTCATGCGGATATCATCGTTGTTTTTAAGGACA
>JBEKVQ010000008.1:0-29369 GCA_049997815.1 Minisyncoccia bacterium | reverse complement strand
TAATTATCATATGCAAGGAGAACTGGAAAAACGGGCCAAGGAGATAATCGAGAAGATAATCTATATCACGGTGGCGAGCGTTACTCCCGAAGGCAAGCCGTGGAACAGTCCTGTATATTCGGCCTACGATAAAAACAACTACGTTTTTTATTGGGTCTCGCCCCGCGCGACCCAGCATAGCGAGAATATAACCAAAAATCCGGATGTATTCCTCGCAATCTACGATTCAACCGTGCCCGAAGGCACCGGAGAGGGGGTTTACGTTCAGGCCAAGGCATCCGTAGTTACCGACCTGAAAGAAATGACGAGGGCGATGTATCTTCTCTACACGAGGAAGAAGAAATCGCTCAGGGATGTAAGCCGTTTCTTGGATATGCGTCCGCGCCGGATTTATAAGGCGGTACCGGAAAAGATGTGGCTCAACACCACTAAGAAAGTCGGCGATGAGGAACTCGACGACCGCACCGAGATAAATCTCCTGAAATAAGAAAGCCCCTTGTACAAAGGGGCTTTGGGTTGTTGCGGAAGAAATGGTTGCTAAATCACGACGTTTTTCTTAAAATCCGGGTCTTGACTTGCAATTATCAAGCAGATTTTAAGTTCGGAATTCTCTTCGCTCTCCCTTCTCCATTCCTCGATTCGGCTTGCCGCTAGTCCGAAAAGTTCGGATTTCTGTTCTTTAGAGATCCTATTGGGGGTTATGGTTATGATGGGAATGAGGGGGCTCGACATCTCCTTGGAATAGCTCAACTTGATATCGCCGAGAATTGTTTCTAGAGGGAATTTGTTTAGGGTACTCTGTTTCAACCGATTGACCAGGCATTGCGTTTTTCTGTCGACTTCGGCGACTTCTCCCGAAATTTGTTCAAGGAATTCCTTGGCATCATCCGATGAGTGGATTAACGGTCTGAATATCCTCATCCGATAGAGGAGCTCTTTGAGTCCGTTACGGTTCCAGCCGGAGTTTCTGATATTTTTCACCCAGCCCTTAGCAAGAGTATGAGCGACATCCTCCATACTTTCCAAGATCAAGGGGAAGGGGCCAAGCATCATTTTTTGCGGCTTGTTCATGGCCCACTCAAAGCATTGTTCCAGACGATCTGGGTTAGCTAAGCTGTCTGTTTTACGGATGATATCTTGGAGCAATATTTTCTCCTCCTCGAATCTTATGGGGAGCTCCATTAGGAATAAAAACAAGGTCCTCGATTCCTCTTCACCCTTTGTTCTGAAACATTGGGAAGCTATCTCGGAGAGAATCACTTCCCGCGTCTTCATTAAAGTAGGGGCTTCTTCTTTGCCTGGTCTGGTTTCATCCGGAGCCCCTTCTCGAATCCGGACACCACGCATCTCATGGGTTGGCAGTTTCAGGTAGAGTTCCTTGGCCTTCTCGGCTCGCTGGCTGAACCCCTTTGTCTCATCGCATTCCAGATCTGAGATGGATTGCATTAGCCAAATGAATGCTCTGCAAACCGAGTCTTCCATATGGTCCGCGATCATTGCAAAGAATATTTTCTCGAGGAACTCGGGCCTTTTTTCCGGCTCTTTCTTCCCCAGGACCCAGAGAATGTCGGCATTATCCTTATTCTTGGGGATAATTTCCAGTACGGTTTCTTTCGTTTTCATATCATCCATCCTTCCTTAGCTCCGCAGAGCTTTTTCCGCTTTCCGCAGAAAGCGGTTCCGGGCAGGACGTCCGCGGACGCCAGCCGGAAATTTGTCAATTTGCGGGCGGGGAGTTTCCTCGCTTGAGATTACCCTACGACTTATAATGCGGATATGTCAATTTCGCTTGCCACGCCCTTCGGAGCATGCGTATAATGAGCCTAGCTTTTATACATTTATTCATATCTGAAAGGTGCGAAAATGAGGGACAACCTCTTTGGATGGGAGGAGTCAATCTCCTCCAAGGATGTGCCAGAAGGCGTTTCTCCTTCATTCCGTCACTGGGCTTGTACGGTGATCGGCCATGGAGGAGGAAAAAATTTGGTAACGGCACTCGTACAGACCAAGAAAGCAAGATCGCCGGAGGAAGCATTTCAATACCTGCAGAAGATTAGCGAGGAATTCCGGGTGCAGAAACGGCACGTTACGGTCACGGATTTTAGCGGCGGCACTCCCAAAATCCTGAAACGGCTTAAAGACCAATTGGACGTTGCGGAAAACGAAAAGGAGAAAGGAGATGAAGCTCTATATCGCATTCACGGAGTAGTGGGACATATGGCCATTCCGCAGTTAATTGCGAAACGGCAGGCGCGGAAGATCCTTAGGAGATCCTTTGAACAGAAAGAAATTTTCTCCTCGGGCAAAAAACCCGGAGTTGAGCAAATTCCTCTTGATTTCGGCGGAAATTCGTTCGGCGTTCCATCGAATGCCGGACCGGTTCCCAAGCGGTTTCGAATCAACAAAAGATTCGTTCGGGAATTGAATGCGTGCTGGGAAAAAGCGAAAGCGGCGGTCGGCGGCGACAAATGGTTCGACCGTTATCGCTGTTTGAAGCCGTTTCAGCTCCCTCTTCAAAAACTTTTGATTAGGATTTTTGGGGAGGAGGTTATCCGGCAGATAGTTAAGTACCGGGGACCCCTGGCTGATTATCTTACTCAGCTTACTTTGATGAGTTGGGCGAGTGCGGTTGTTTATGCTTCCGGAAGTGGTCGTCGCGTTATTTTTCGCGAGGTGCCGGTTTTAGCTCACCGCTACGGAGTGAGCGGCGGACGGATAGATGCTCTTGAACTCGCCTCGATAGACGGAAAACCGCTCGGTTCGTCCGAATTAAGGACGCTGGCCGTGGTGGTGAACCGGTATGAAGCCGATGGCGGCCGGTCGGTCGGGCAGATCGTTGCCGATTTGGAAAGGTTGTTTCACGGCCGCGAGCTCGAATTCAAGATTTGGGACTGGAAGTTTGCCGTCGGTGACAGTCCGGAAGTGTCTAAGGTCGTCGAGGAAGGGGATGTGAAAGACAAACCTTTCCCGAAGCACGTTAGCCAGATGCTGAGGTATCTTACCTTCGCATCCATAGACTATCATCTCGCGCGCCATGGAAATAATGGTGCCGAGTGGAGCCGGGTAAAATATTTCGAGTCGGCAACCTTGGTCTACTTCTTTCCTTTGGTTCGTCCGGTGTTTCATAAGGTATCGGCTAGTCCGGAGGACAAGGAGAAATTTTTCGTCGGAATCGTTCAGGGCTGGCATCGGACGAAAGAACGCGCCAATGTCAGGATCCTGAGTAATTTCCTCGTTGGCCACGTCATCTCGACCCTGAAGGGCAAGAATGGCGGTCATCCCGATAATGGCAATAACCACAACGGTAACAGCCATTACGAGATTCGTTCCGGGCAAGGCGCCCTATTCGACGAAGAGGCCATCTTATCTATAGAGCGGATGGTCTCGAGTTACAGGAACTTTGCGGATCCGGATACTAAGATGTTCGAAAATGTCGGAGTTCGCGAAAGCGACGGAAGCACGATTCTCCTTTTTCATTTTGACCGGCTCAAAGAGGCCGTGGAAAAAGGGAGGCCCGTGGCGAGGGGATTCTCATGGGAGCACGGCGGAAAAGTGCTGTGTCCCGTTCATGACGATACCAATCCTTCCCTTCATGTTTACGTAGAAAGGCGGTTCGTGAAATGTTTTTCTTGCGGGGTCTTCGCCCGTTTTTCGGAGGAGGGGTTGATGAGAGTTCTTCCCCATCTTATCGGGGAGAGCCATCGGTTCATAAAACCGAATCAGACCCTCCAAAATCTGAAGATTCCGTCCCGGCATCTGGATGTTATGGGTACGGCCGGAGTTTTTATGAATCTCGCCTTGCCGGAGAGCATCGGAGAAAGATATCTCGTTAAAGAGAGGTTCCTCGATGCGAATTTGGCATATGCAATGGGAGTCGGGTTCTGCGATGACCGAAGATTCTTCAATGAAATGCTGGATTCCGGCGTTTCATTCGAAGAAATGGTCTATTACGGATTCATTGGCTTCTCGGAAGAGATAAGAATGGAACGCAGTTTGGCTCCGATACTCTTGAGGCGCGGTCTGGCTCTCCGGGATATCAAAAAGACAACCCCTTCAAAGGGTGGTCCAGTTGAATCCCTGCCTTACTCGGTTTTGGGAGGGAGAGTTATTTTCCCCCTCTCGATCGACGGACGGTGGGTGAGTTTCTACGGCCGGGATGCCAAAAATAGAGGGAAAACCTTCGTTCACCGGAAGCTCATAGTTTCCGAATCGAATATCCCTCACGGCATCTTCAACGAGCAACCGCTGTTCTCAGACGCTTCCGAGGTCATTTTAGTGGAAGCACCCATTGATACGCTTACCATGATTCAGATGGGGAATGAGGCAACGTCGGGGCTTGTCGGAGTGAAGAACTTTCTTATCCTCGAGCTGGTGGCTCGGACCGGAAAACGTGTCGCTGTCGGTTTGGATAACGACGAAGGAGGAAGAAGAGGTACCGATGGCTACATTAAGGAAGTCCCCAACGTCAAAGGCGGTTCGCGGGGAATCAAGATAATCGGACTTCTCGAATGGTTCGAGAAGCGAGGTATTCAAGTAAGGGATTTCACTAAAGAGTTCGTCCAGCAGAATGGAGGTGAGGGTTGGGACGACTGGAACAGTTACTATAAACAGATCAAAGCGCGCGGGTGACCAAATATTCGGTCGCAATAACCCGTGCGCTTTTTCTTTTTAGGCGGAGACGGGTATTTTTGGTGTATAATGAAAACATATGAAGAATGCCATCCGTTTTACATCCATAATTATCCTTTCCGCCATTCTGGGATTGAATTTTGCGCAAGCGGCAGCCGATAAAATTCCGGAACAGCAGGGGACGATGCAGGAAACCGTGAGCGCCGACGGTGTCACTCAAGTGGTGGCATTCGAAAAGGACCTTGACCGGCTGCTTCTAGATGCCATAAACGGGCAGTTAAAGGGATATATAAAGAGCGCGACGGTAAAGATTTACGACGGTTATCTGGAAGTGACGGCAATTGCCCAAAAACCGATTACCGCGACGCTTTTCATTCGCGCCTCGATCACCGCGGAGAATGGCAAGCTTTATCCGAAATTCCTGAAGATGCGTTACGGCTTTCTGCCGATTCCCGTTTTTTTGATGAATTTCTTGGTGGGCAAATTGGTCGGCCAAAATTCCCAGAATTTCCAAAGCGCCGGCGTTGAGATATCGGGATTGGAGTGGCAATCGGTTGATTTTAAAGAGGGGAAAGCAACCGTAAAATTCAAGGAAACGGGCAAATAGGAGTTATTTCTTATCCTGGATCTTGTTCAGGATTGCTTTTACTTTTTCCAATGAATCCCAGTCGTAAACGGAGATGGGAATGACTTTTATTTTTGCCTTCTTGAGAGCGACGATTTTTTTATTGACATCATTGGTGTTTACCGCATCACTCTTTGCCAGGAACACATACTCCGGCTTTTTGGTGAGCGAGGCGTGGTATTTTTTGAGTTCCTTGCGGACGGTGCGGTAATCCTTGACTGGCGCGTCGGATTCGGCCGAGATGAGATGAAACAAGATTTTCGTGCGCTCAATGTGACGCAGGAACTTGATACCCAAGCCCTTGCCGGACGAAGCGCCCTCGATTAATCCCGGAATATCCGTGAGTATCAGTTCGTAGTAGACGCCGAGATTCGGTTCCAGCGTGGTGAAGGGATAATTCGCCACTTTGCTTTTGGCCTTCGTAAGTTCGTTCAATAAGCTGGACTTTCCGACATTGGGCAATCCGATGAGTCCTACGTCCGCGATGAGCTTCAGCTCCAGCCGGAGCGTGAAGGCCTCGCCCTCCGTGCCTTCCTTGAATTCCGTGGGACTCGTGTTTACGGCGGAACGGAAATGGAAATTGCCCTTGCCGCCGTACCCGCCCTTGGCGCCCAAAACTCTCTCGCCGATCTTCACTACTTCCGCTTCGGTGCCGTTCGTGAGGTTGTGGACGACGGTTCCCACCGGAACCTTCAAAAACAGATCGCTCCCGGTCTTGCCGTCGTTGTACTGTCCCTTGCCGTTCTCACCGTTTTCCGCGGTAAATTCTTTCTTGTAGCGGAATTGGCTAAGGGTGCTCAAATCGGACGTTCCTTCAAAGAAAACGCTTCCGCCCTTCCCGCCGTGGGCGCCCGTGGGCCCCAGGGATTTCATGTTCCGGTTAAAGGCCACTGCGCCCCGTCCACCGTTCCCGCCCGAAACCCTGATGGTTACGTCATCAATAAGCATTGGTTCATTCTAACCTTTTCTTGACACAAAGCCGAGCGGTGATATCTTTTAGGCAGAACTCACTTATGTAAATAAGGAAGGAGGGGAAGGGATATGAAAAAGGAAACCAAGTTCTTTTTGTTTGCCAAAAATGACCACGCGAACGAGGTTTTCGCGAGATACATTGACTCGAGTAATTTCTCCGAACGGACGGGTTTGTGGGAGTGCGACTATCCGTTCGCAAATCGCGCTGTGAGAGATAAGAATCTTCAGCATCTTGATTTTGAGGTATTTTTCCGGCAGGGCGAAGGGAAACTCCGTCCATGGAGACTGGATCCGAGAAAAAAGTTCACGAAATCTACAAAAAAGATCTTGGAAAGACTTCAGAGGATATTGGATGGGAAGAACGCCGTTCCGGCGTAATTGCCCATTCATGAAAATATAATAAGGTTTCAATCCGCCATTTTGGGGATTGAGACCTTTTTATTTTTATGCTAAAATGGAAAACTCATGGCTGACCAAAAGGATAACATCATCCAAGTATCCAATCTGACTAAAAAATTCGGCGATATCACAGCTGTAGACGACATTTCCTTCTCCGTAAAGAAAGGAGAAGTTTTTGCCTTTTTGGGGCCGAACGGCGCCGGCAAGTCCACGACCATCAAAATGCTTACGACTCTTTTGAAGCCCACGAACGGCAAGATAGACCTGAATGGCCACGACCCCGTTCACGATTCCCGAAGCGTCCGCAGCTCCTTCGGCATTGTCTTTCAGGATCCGAGCCTGGACGACGAGCTTACGGCTTGGGAAAATATGGAATTTCACGGCGTGCTTTATCACGTACCCAAGGAAACGAGGCGGGCACGTATGGAACAGCTTTTGAAAATAGTGGAACTTTGGGACCGGAAAGATAATTTGGTCAAAGAATTTTCCGGTGGCATGAAGCGGCGGCTCGAAATTGCGCGCGGCTTACTCCATCATCCGAAGGTCTTGTTTTTGGATGAGCCGACGGTGGGCTTGGACCCGCAGACGCGCAATCACATCTGGAGCTACATCCAAAATTTAAACAAAGAAGAGGGAATAACGATATTTTTCACGACGCACTACATGGAAGAAGCGGAAAAAGTGGCGGAACGAGTAGCCGTCATCGACCGGGGCAAGATAATCGGCGAAGGAACGCCGGAAGAACTTAAAACTAGTACTAAGACAACTTCCCTCGAAGAGGCTTTCCTCAATCTAACGGGTCACGGTATGCGTTCCGAAGAGGTTTCAAGTGCGGATATCATGCGGGCGCATCGCCGGGTGTGGGGAGGTAGGAGATAAAAAATATGAGCACTATTTACATTCTTTGGTTAAGGCAGCTCAAAAGATACTTCCGCTCGCGGGCTAGGATAATCGGTTCTTTGGGTCAGCCGATATTGTTCCTCGTGGCGCTCGGTTTCGGCTTCGGTCCGGTTTTCCAAAAAGCCGGCGGGGGAAATTACATGGAATTTTTGGCGCCGGGCGTCATCGCGATGGGTATAATTTTTACGGCCATTTTTTCCGGCATCGAGATAATCTGGGACAGGCAATTCGGATTTTTGAAAGAAACATTGGTTGCACCGGTATCCCGGCTTCAGATAATGGTCGGGCGCACGCTGGGCGGGGCCACAGTGGCCACGCTCCAGGGAATCATAGTTTTCGGACTGACCTTTATCGTCGGTTTTCGGCTGCCGTCGCTTTCGCTTCTGCCTCTGGCCTTCGTTTTCATGCTCCTTATCGCCCTGCTTTTCACGGCTTTGGGAACGGCCATCGCCTCGCTCTTGGACGACATGCAGGGTTTTCAGCTCATAATGAACTTTCTCGTGATGCCGCTATTCTTCCTCTCGGGAGCGCTTTTCCCATTGGATAATCTTCCGGGCGGATTGAAGATAATCACCGCAATCGACCCGCTGGCTTATGGCGTGGACGGCCTGCGAGGAACGCTTGCGCTTGCATCGCACTTTGGGATTGGCACCGACCTGATTATCTTGAGCGTCATTACGGCGCTTCTATTGGTTATCGGCAGTTATCTCTTCTCGAAGATACAAATTTAGGGGCCGTTTGCCTTTTGATATTCTCGGGGTAAACTAGAAGGAATAATGGCCAAGGAGGTTGATCTAATCAAGGAAAAAATAGACCTAGTCGATTTTCTCAGGTCTTACATTACGCTTTCGCCCGCCGGCCGAAACATGAGAGCACTCTGTCCTTTCCATCAGGAGAGGACGCCATCTTTTATGGTCTCGCCGGAACGGAAGATGTGGCACTGTTTCGGTTGCGGCTTGGGCGGCGACGTCATAAAGTTCGCGATGCTCTACGAGCATCTGGAATTTCCGGAAGCCCTTAGATTTCTCGCGGAGAAGGCCGGCATTCCGATACAAACGCTTAGCCCCACTCAGCAAAGGGAGTTCGGGGTTCTCTATGATCTTCACGAAGAAACGAAGAATTTTTACAAAAGCGAGCTTCAAAAGAACCAGCCGATTCTGAAATATCTCATGGGACGCGGCCTTTCAGCCGAGGCCATCGGCGAGTTCGATCTGGGTTTCGCCTCCGGCGGCGATGCGCTCACGGTCCATCTCATCAAGGGAGGATATGCCTTAAACGATCTCGTAAGGGCCGGGCTGGCGCAGAAGAACGTGAGCGGGCTTTATCGCGATAAGTTCTTCGAGAGGATAATTTTCCCGATAGCGAATCAGGTAGGCAAGGTAATCGCTTTTACCGGGCGGATAACGCCCGAAGCGGAAGCAAAATACAAGGATTCTCCGACGCCTCCGCCCAAATACCTGAATTCGCCCGAAACGCCGATATTCAACAAATCCCGCACGCTTTATGGATTTGATAAATCCAAGCAGGCGATAAGCGATAGCCGCTCGGTGCTCATCGTGGAGGGACAGATGGACTTTTTGGGTGCTTGGCAGGCGGGCATAAGAAACCTCGTGGCGGTTTCGGGCACCGGGCTTACGCCGTATCATTTGGAGAAGTTGCGCCGCTTAGCCGACACCGCTCTCGTGAGTTTCGATAATGATGTGGCCGGTTTGAAGGCCCTGGAACGGAGCTTGGAGTATTTCAACAACTTCGATTTTCACGTTAAAGTTGTCGACTTGGGTAGATTCAAGGACCCGGGCGATGCGGCCAAGGCCGACCCGAAGTTCCTCAGGGATGCGATTGCGCTCGCGAAACCCGCCTTCGAATATATCTTCGGGGTTTATTTCGCCCCCGACGTTTTTACCGACGACATCCCGAAACGGAAGAGAGTCATCCGCCATCTCTTGAATATGTTGAAGTCATTGAAGAGTGCAGTGGAGCAGAATATTTGGCTTAAGGAGCTTTCGAAGAAATCCGGCATTTCGGAAAGCGCTCTTTTTGAGGAGATCAGCGGTATCGGGGAGCTCGATTCTTACGAAGCAGAGGCGGAAATATCCGGCGAACCGGCGCCGAACTATTTAGATGCGGTCGCAAGGCGGCTCATCGCACTCGCTTTGACAAGAGAGGATTTTTTGGTTAAATTGAGAGCTAATAGCGAACTTCTGCCGCCGCTTTACCGGAAAATCCTAGATGACCCGAGCGAGGAAACGCGCGGCCTTTTAGAACTTCAGTCATCGTACGAGTTCGCGAATGCGGATAAGGACAAACTGGAAAAGGAATTTGGGGACCTGATAATTAGATTGGAAACGGTGAGTTTGAGAGAGCGCCAGGCATCACTGAAGAAAGAATTGAAAAAAGCCCAGAGTACCGGGAATGATGAATCCGTGAACCAAATACTCAGCGATTTTTCGGACGCGACCAAAAAATTGAATGAGCTTTCGAAATAACCACGTTTTATGGCTAAAAAGAGAAACAAAAAAAGTATAAAGAAAACAAAAACCGCCAAAAGGAAGAAACTCCGGAAAAAGAAGAAGCCGGCCGCAAAACCGAAGCTCAAGAGAAAGAAAGGCAAAAAACTGAACGTTCCGCCCGAATACGAGGACGGGCTCCGGGAACTTCTTCGCCGCGGCCGGAGCCGGGGATTCGTCACCGATGCCGAGGTACTTAATTTTTTCCCGGATATAGAAAAGAATCTGGCGTTTTTGGAACAGGCCTACAATAAGCTGGACGAACACGGCATTAAGATCAAAGAAACCAGCTTGTTCATAAAAGACACTAAGCTCGAGGAAATTTCACTGCAGGAGCTCAAAGAAGCCACTCGGTTCGACCAGACCCTGCCGGATGCGGTTCAGATGTACCTGAAAGAGATTGGAAAAACTCCGCTTTTGACATCTCAAGAAGAGAAGGACTTGGCTAAGCGTGCTGAGCAGGCGGATGAGCTAGCCCGGAAGAGATTGATCCAGGCCAATCTGCGTCTAGTGGTCTCAATCGCCAAGCGTTATGTGAACCGCTCGCCCCGATTGAGCATTTTGGACCTGATTCAGGAAGGGAATATCGGCCTTTCGCGTGCCGTGGATAAGTTCGATTACCGGAAGGGCTTTAAGTTCTCCACTTACGCTACCTGGTGGATCCGCCAGGCCGTAACCCGGGCGCTCGCCGATTATTCGCGCACCATCCGTATTCCGGTGCACATGGTGGAAACGATAACGAAGTACACCCAAACCAAAAGGCAGTTGATGCAGGAATTGGGCCGTGAACCCTTACCGGAAGAAATTGCGACCGAGATGGGAATGGACGTAAAGAAGGTCCACTATATTCAGAAAATCTCGCAGGAGGTTATCTCGCTCGAAGCGCCGATAGGGGATAGCGAGGACGACCTTTCTCTTTCCGATTTCATCAAGGATGAACAGAGTTTGAGTCCGGACCAGCTGGCCAATAATGCCTTGCTCAAGGACCAGATAAGGGAGATTTTGGCGGATTTGACCGAGCGCGAACGAAAGATTCTTTCCATGCGTTTCGGCTTGGAAGACAATATTCCTCACACTTTGGAAGAGGTTGGAAAAGTATTCGGCGTAACGCGCGAGCGCATCCGGCAGATAGAAGCCAAGGCATTGGATAAGATCAGAAGCCACGATAAGTCAAAGAAACTTGAGGGATATTAGGTCATCCTGCTCATATTCCCTTCAGCGCCGCTGGTTCATTCGTTCCAGCGGCGAATGACCATCTGCACTCTCGGCCGCAAAACTTTCGCTCCGCGGAAGGCCAAGCTTTTGCGGCCTCCGAGAGCCGCTTCAGGAAACAAGAGCAGGACTCTTTAGGAATGTTCTTAGATTATCTTTATTGGTAAAATTAGGATAAGGAACAAACAAAAAGACCGCCCCTGCGGTCTTTTTGTTTATGCTGTCTAATGTCGGGCTGCCGGGAATCGAACCCGGACTACATGCACCCCATGCATGCGTACTACCACTATACGACAGCCCGCTCCTCGTATCGTATCAAATCCTTGAATTTTAACAAGGAAAGGATTAAGATCACCCATAGCTTCAGTAGACGAAAAATCAAATAATAGCGGGGTATCCATGAACTCTAGAGAGGATATTATCAAACGCCTGGTTATGGTGCCTCCGGAAAATCCAACGGATAAAACGGAGAAACCTAGATCGGAAGAGGAAAGAGTAACCGACGATAAAGAGCTTCAAGACCGGCGCAAGCTTATGGAAAACCAATTTGCCGGCTTGATGGAATGATTTTATATTTCCGTCGCTCACGATGAAAAACCCCGCATCATCAAGCGGGGTTTTCTTCTACTTGGATTTCTTGGTCAGAGTCCGCAGGCACTTGGTGCAAACGTACGAGCGTTTGCCCTTGATGAGCAAGTTCGTCCACTGCAAATTAGCCCGTTTCTTGGTCCAGTTGGTCGGGTTGTGATGGCCGCGCAGGAGTTTCCTCGTACCGCCGCCGATCGATGATTTTCCGCATTTTTCGCAGGCGCGCATGTGTTTGAAATTAAGTTCAGTAATAATAACGGAGGGGATTGAATAGGTCAAGTTCTTTCCGGCACCCGCGGCTCTGCTATTGACTAATTCCTATTTATATTTTAATATATCCGCACTTTCGGTTTCTCGTTCCAAAAAATAACGGGCGCCGGAGCGCCCTTTTACAACACTTCAGAGGAGGTTCCAAATGAAATACTTCCGAAGTTTTCTCGTCGTTGCAGTGGCACTCTTGATTTTTGTGGGAGTGTCTACCGGACAGAATGTTACGCCCGCATACGTTGTGGGTTTCAATCCTGAAATACGCTTGGTCGTTCCGGGAGCGCTCATATCCATCCCCTTATTCATCAAAGCGAACGGGTTCGTTGCTATGGATGTAACCATTGCAATCGATCCAGCGCTCCAAATGCGGAGTGGGTTCTTGTTCGATGGATGGAGATTTTCCAACTATCCACTTTTCGCAAGCAATCCCAACACTGTGTCTCATGAATTGAAGATAGCAATCGCAGGTTCAACAGATATGGATTTTCCGGAGTTTTCCAGGATTGGTGTTTTCTGGGTAAAGGTTCCGGAGAAGACATCGACTGGTGTAAACTTTCCGATAAAAATTTCCGTTGCAACATTCAACGGAGTTTTCTCAGCAGAGCTTGGCCGATTGAACGTTACTGTCGGCCCTCAGGTTCTTTTGGGAGATGCTGATCTGGACGGAAAAATATCGGCGATGGATGCCTCATTTTGTCTCACAACATCATTGCAACCGGATAGCGTTAGAGCGGCAATCAATTCTCGGCAGCTCCTTTCTGGCGATGTTAATGGCGATGGAGATATCAATGAGATCGATGCTGATTGTATAATCCAGAAAGATGTAAATCTGACTGGATATCATTTTCCAATCGAAGATTATCCGGGCGGCACTGGTGGCGAGAAAGGAAGCATTCAAGTTCCCGTTCAACCGGTAATGGGCGGATACGCTGTATCGCTCAATTCATCGGCTACGAGCGGCAGATTCGACATATCCTTGCCACCGGGCGTAACTCTGGAGCCCAACGGTATTTCCCGGGCGATGTCTGCGGAGCGCTACGACGAAGGCACGAAGACGCTTTCCATAGCATTCGCCGGCGACGTTCCGAGCGGAACGCTGTTCACGCTCCGAGGCGCTAACGCTTCGAACGCGAAGATAACCGGCCGGTTGGATGGAATCGAAGCGGACATCCGAAAGGTGGAAAAAGTAACGGATGTTGAAAGCGCTTCTCCGCCGAAGGATTTCGTTCTCGGCCAGAACTATCCGAATCCGTTCAACCCAAGCACGAAAATCAGTTTCACTATGCCGAAGACCGGTAGCGCAGTGCTCAAGGTTTTCGACATGCAGGGTCGCGAGATAGCGACTCTGGTGAACGGGGAAGTGAGTATTGGGAGTCACGAAGTTACATTTGATGCTTCGCGACTTTCGAGCGGGACCTATATTTACCGTTTCAGTTCCGGTGATTTCACCGAAACGAAACGGATGATCCTTCTGAAGTAGCAGCATCGCAACAACAAGTTGCAGAAACAAAAAACCCATCGGTCAGCATGACGATGGGTTTTGTATTTTTCTAACCGATAACAGTTTCCTTATAGGTGCCGGTTCCGAAATTTATTTCGTAGAATTTGGGATTGTCGCCCTGGCCGACCTGAAGAATTATAACGCTCTTCGAAGGGTCGAGCTGGAAACTGACCGTTCCGGTCACTACGCTTTTCGGCGGCATTGAGTCGAAGATGGGGCTGACATTGGTTGGTATTTGATTCGAGGAATCCAAACTTACGTATTGAATGAAATTCGTAGGGTCAATGGCGCTGTAGCTCCCGGCCTGGCTCGTAAAGACCTTAAGCGTGACGACTATCGTTCCGTCCGATTTCTTGGTTACGTTATCCATCGTTATTGTAATCGGACTTTGCGGTTGAAGGGCCGGAGTGGAACTTACGGTGAAGATGATTCCCGTCGGCACGACGATATCGCTCGTGCCCGGGGTTGTAGGATTCTGATTGCCGGAGTTGTTTTGGCCGTTCTCGGAGGTTGAGGTAGTGGATGGCGCAGGGGTTGTAACGCTGCCCTTGGAAGCCAGCTGATAGTTCAACTCCACGTTTTTCACCTCCGTGTTCAAGCTGCTCAGCTTGTCGAATACGAAATAGAACCCGCCCAGTACCAGAAAGGCGAGAATAACGATGACGAAATAAATTAACCCTTCATTTTTCATATGTTTCATTATAACATTTAGACAGATGGATTTATCGCTAACTATTTTTGAGGTTATCGTTTTAATCTTCTCGGTGGTGGTCCACGAGGTCTCGCACGGCTTCATGGCGGAAAAACTGGGAGACCCGACGGCGCGTCTGGCCGGCCGACTGACCTTGAATCCGCTGAAGCATCTGGACCCTTTCGGCTCGGTTATACTTCCGCTCCTGCTCTCGCTCGTGCCGGGTGGCGTGGTCTTCGGCTGGGCAAAGCCGGTGCCTTACAATCCATATAATTTGAAGAACCCGGAGAAGGGAGCGGCGCTCATTGCGGTTGCGGGACCCTTGAGCAACCTTGGCGTCGCGATTGGCTTGAGCGTGGTTTACCATCTGCTGGGTCTTGCAACCGGTAGCGTGCTTTTGACCCTGCAAAGTTTGGTGGGATTTATCGTCTTAATAAATATCGTTCTTGCCGTTTTCAATTTAATTCCCATTCCGCCTCTGGACGGAGCGAAGGTTATGACCGCGCTTCTGCCGGATTCCGCCGGCGGCTTCAAATACTTTTTCCGCGAGAACAATCCTTATGGATGGATTCTTCTTCTGGCGTTCATCTTTATCGGAATGCCTCTCATCGCTCCCATTATCTACGCTATTGCCGGATTTATTTTGGGGATATAGCCATAATTGACATTTCCTGCCTACTTGTTTATCTTTATATACGCATTTGAATAATGCCTACGATACATCAATTAATTAAGCGCGGTCGGGTTAAAACCCCAAGGAAATCTAAAGCGCCCGCTCTAGATTTTTATTTTAATTACCTAAAGAACCGCCCGGTTTCCTCTTCTTCGCCCTTTAAGCGCGGGGTGTGTCTTAAGGTTTTTACGACCACTCCGAAGAAGCCGAACTCGGCCTTGCGGAAAGTGGCGAGGGTGCGCCTCACGAACGGAATGGAGGTTACGGCTTATATTCCGGGTGAAGGCCACAACTTGCAGGAACACTCCGTGGTAATGATAAGAGGCGGCCGCGTTAAGGATCTGCCGGGCGTGCGTTATCACATCGTGCGCGGCGTGCTGGATACCGCGGGCGTTGACCGCAATCAGCAGAGGAGCAAGTACGGCGCTAAGAAGAAAAAAGCCGCCGCGAAATAATCTCATGAGACGCAAAGGATTCAAAAAGAACGAGCACAAAGCCGACTCCAAGCACGGCCGCGTTGACGTCGAGCGCTTCATAAATTATCTGATGACCGGCGGCAAGAAAAGCGTAGCCGAAAATGTCTTTTATGGCGCGATGGCTAAGATCGAGAAAGAAACCAAGGAAGACCCGATAAAAGTTTTCGAGAAAGCACTCGAGAACGCGACCCCGCTACTCGAGGTGGCCTCGAAGCGCATCGGCGGAGCAAATTACCAGATTCCGCGCGAAGTGCGCCCCGAACGGAAATTTTTCCTGGCCACTCACTGGATAATAAACGCCGCCCAGAGCAAGAAAGGGAAGCCGATGGCGGAGAAATTGGCGGAAGAACTCATATTGGCCTCCAAGAACGAGGGCGCGGCCATCAAGAAGAAGCAGGACACCCACCGCATGGCTGAAGCGAACCGCGCTTTCGCGAGCTACATCCGAAACTAGTTCTTAAAAATGCCCAGACTATACCCAATCGAAAAAGTTCGGGATATCGGCATCATTGCGCATATCGATGCCGGCAAGACCACCGTTTCCGAGAGAATCCTTTTTTACACCGGCGTTGCTCACAAGATCGGCGAAGTCCACGAAGGCGATACCATAATGGACTGGATGGAACAGGAGCGCGAGCGGGGAATCACGATAACGTCCGCCGCCACGACCTGCTTTTGGATCCCGACCTACGGGAAGGGCGACAAAAATTTCGAGCATCGCATTAATCTGATAGATACTCCCGGCCACATTGACTTCACCGTAGAGGTGAAGAGAAGCTTGCGCGTTTTGGACGGAGCAGTTGTGGTTTTCGACGGCGTGGCCGGCGTGGAACCGCAATCCGAGACCAACTGGCACTATGCCGACGAGTACAAAGTGCCGAGAATATGCTTCATCAATAAGCTGGACCGGATGGGCGCGAATTTCGTGAACAGCTTTAATTCCATCTTGGAGCGCCTTACCCCGCACGCCGTTGCGGTCCAAATTCCCATTGGGCTTGAAGCGCACTTTGAAGGCGTGGTGGACCTTCTTCATATGAAATCCTACAGATTCGAGGGCGAGCACGGCGAGAATGTCATTGAAGGCGAAGTTCCGGCGAATCTATTGGATGAAGCCAAGAAAACTCGCCACACGCTCATAGAAAAAATAGTGGAGAAAGACAACCATTTAATGTCCATGTATCTGGAAGGCAAGGAGCCGGACATCGAATCGTTGAAGAAGGTTCTGAGAAAGGCCACGATAGACAACAGCATCGTGCCGGTTTTCTGCGGTTCGGCCTTGAAGAACAAGGGAGTTCAACAGGTCTTGGACGGCGTCATAGATTATTTGCCCTCTCCCCAGGATATGCCGCCGACGAAGGGCTTGAATTTCAACACGCATGCGGAAGAGGAACGCCATCCGAAGGATGATGAGCCGCTCGCCGCTTTGGCTTTCAAGATTGCCGCGGACCCGTTCGTGGGAAGTTTAACTTACTTCCGCGTATATTCGGGAACCCTGAAGCGGGGCAGTTACATTTTGAACGCGACGAAGAACAATCAGGAGCGTATCGGCCGGATCGTGCGGATGCACGCCAATCACCGGGAAGAGGTGGAAGAGATATACGCGGGCGACTTGGGCGCGATAGTAGGCTTGAAGAACACGACGACCGGTGACACGCTTACCGACCCGGAGCATCCGATACTTCTGGAGACCATTACCTTCCCCGAGCCGGTCATTTCGATGCGCATCGAGCCGAAAACCAAAGCCGACCAGGAAAAAATGGGCATCGCTCTGCGACGCCTTTCGGAAGAAGATCCGACTTTCAAAGTTTCGGGCGACCCGGATTCCGGCGAGACCATAATTTCGGGCATGGGCGAATTGCATTTGGAAATCATCGTGGACCGGATGAGGAGAGAATTTACCGTGGAGGCGAATACCGGCCGGCCCCAGGTGGCTTATAAGGAAACCATTAAAGGCAAGGCGGAAGCGGAAGGAAAGTATATCCGCCAATCCGGCGGCCGCGGCCAGTACGGCGATGTTTGGCTTAGAGTGGAACCCTTGGAGCGCGGTAAGGGTTTTGAATTTTTGGATGAGATCAAAGGCGGCGCCATTCCGCAGGAATTCGTTCCGGCCGTCGAAAAGGGAGTGGAGGAAGCGGTTGGGAGAGGAATCCTTGCCGGTTATCCGCTCGTAGACCTGGAGGTCACGGTATTCGATGGCTCCTATCACGACGTTGACTCTTCGGAATTCGCTTTTAAGATCGCCGGTTCGATGGCTCTTCAGGAAGCTTGCCGGCAGGCGAAGCTGATTCTCTTGGAGCCAATAATGAAAATACAGGTGATCGTGCCGCCGGACTTTTTGGGCGACGTGACGGGGGACTTGAGTGCCAAACGCGGCAGGATTAAAGCGATGGGCGAGCGCGGAACGGTGCGACTGGTAGACGCCAACGTCCCTCTGTCCGAAATGTTCGGCTATGCGACCAACTTGCGTTCCATGACTCAGGGCCGCGGCTCGTTTACTATGGAGTTTTCTCACTATGAAGAGGTGCCGAACAATATTGCCCAGCTTATAATCGAAGGTAAGAAAAAGTAAAAACACCGCCCGAGCGGTGTTTTTTGTTATAATAGGTTGATGAATAAGCTCATAGTTCCGATTATTATTGTCCTCGTCATCGGCGGTTTGGCTTGGAGCTATTTCCATGGCATACGGAATCCGCAATCTCAGGGATTAACCCTTGAACAGATTCAAAAAACCGAATATGCGCTTTCCGGTATGGGTGCGCCTTTTACGTTCGATGTGAACGGCCAGTACAAGTATTTCACGTATATGGGGAAGGGCGGCAATGGAGAACCCAACGTGACTTATACCGCCACCTTGGAAAGCGGAAAGATCGCGCTGGGAGATTTGAACGGCGACGGTAAAAAAGATGCCGTCATTCCGGTGGTAGAGAATCTCGGAGGGAACGGTTTCTTCGAGTACCTCGTGGTTTTCTTGGATGATAACGGCCAACCCAAGCAAACGGCTACACAACCTCTAGGCGACAGAATAGTGATTAATTCGATAAACATCAAAGACGGCCAAGTCGTCGTAGATATGATTGACCATGGCCCGAATGACGGCATGTGCTGCCCGACCCTGTCGGTCACGAAACATTTCAAATTGCAGGGGGTTGACTTGATTGAGGCAACCAGCACAGCAATATCTGCGGATACTTCCGATTGGAAAACTTATCTCAATAATAAGTATGGCTACGGGGTTAATTATCCGAAAGATTGGTACGCATTTGTACCGGTTTTTCAGGATCGTACCGTTAATCCAACTGGTAAAGATGAGAATATAGATTTTGGCTCCATAAATTTACTGGAGAATAAAACCATTGATGCAACATATCAAAATATTTACATAGATAGAGAAAATGGAAGTTATTATGCAGATTCAAAAACCGTGGATGATTTTTGGAACAAGCTTGGTAAGACTGACGATAAGGGGAATCTTGCAAATAAATTTAAAGAAGAAAGATTTATCAATGGCGAATATTTTGTCCTTTTTGATCAATATGGCTGGGAAGTAAGGGTTCAAAAATATCTTTGGTCGCCACAGGCAGTTTTCATGCATGGTGGGAACATATTCTGGGTTAGACCGTCGTTCAACGTTTCGGAAGAGTTATTCAATTCTTTTCTCTCCACCTTCAAATTCATTTCTCCGGGCTCGAATATCGACACTTCAACTTGGCAAATCTATAGGAATGTTCAGTATGAGTTTGAAGTGAAATATCCTGCATATTTAACCGCAACGGAGCCGGAAAACGGTAATGCCATTAACCCTAATATTGTCTATATTACTAATCTTGCTCAGGGAAAATCGGATACCGATCAGCCCGCGGATCGGTTATTGATAAAGATAAATCCGGATACAAAATGCGCTCTAAAGGACTGGAAAAAAGGCTTTGGCGATATTTATTGGAAAACAGCGTGTATAGACGGCAACCCCAATTATTTTGTGGTAATGAGCGCGCTAACCGGAGAATCGCAGCAAGTTTTAGATCAAATTCTCTCCACATTCAAATTTACTTCTCAGATTGATACTTCCGGATGGCAAACTTATCGGAACGAACAATATGGGTTTGAATTTAAGTATTCCACTCCTTTCCCAAACATCGGACGAAATGCATTAAACTCTGAGTTGGGGACAGTCGATAATCCAGTGGGTGGCATATACTTTGGTCCGCTGGTTTTTGTCGTTCTTCAGGATGAACAACAAAAAACCAAAGCCGAATCCTATTTTCAAAGCGTGTATGAACACGGATTGAATTCCAGTTCTCCCATACAAGAGCAGGTCAATAACCCTTATGTGCAAGTTCGTTTGGTGTCTTTCCATGGCGGCAGCTACGCATTTATAAAAGGAGAAAAGTACGATGTTTTTATGGATGGGTCTTCTGGCGGTTTTGATAAACTTGGATCTGATTATTTCGGTAAGCTAAGTCATGGAGAAATGATAGGGGTTCTCTCCACTTTCAAATTCATTTCTCCTTAGAGTAATAAACAAAGATTGGCAAATAGCACCGTTTGGTGCTATTTTGTTTTCAGCTCATCTCGTCTCACGAAGTTCTCCTCCACGCCAATTTCAGGAAAGGGAACGCATATGCAGGTAAATATCGAGAAACTGCGCCGCGACATTCGCCGCGCCCGAAACTCAGCCTCAGCTTTGGAAATGCTGAAGCGGCTGGATTCTTTGGTTGCCTCAGTTGGATGGTTTCGTGTCTCGCTTGCCAAGCGTGGTCAGATGCGAATGGAAACGGTCAAAAATCAAATCCTTTTTCCGAGGAGCTCCCTGTCAATCGATTTCTACAAGCAGACGACTCGAAGACCCGGATTCACTCTGTTTCTAATAACCATCAAAAGCGATACTCAGGGCGAAAAGATGTATCGGATTTTCTGGAATCACGAATTCGTTGTGAAAAAAGAGGAAGAGGAGTGGAAGGATGCCCTGACCTTTTTCAAGAGAGTCAAAGCAAACGCCCAGTTAGTGTATTGATGTACTCACAGGGTGGAGAAAAAATAACGGCGCCAGCAACATCGGTGCCGTTTGTTTTTCCATCGAAGCATTGACAAATGCCGCCATTTGGTGGTATTTTGTTTTTCAGTCATTCAATAATAGCCTCACTATCCAGGAAAGGAATTCCAAATGGGAAAACTAATAACCGCCATTGAGAGAAAAACTCCGAAGGTTTCGGAGGGCAACGTAAGGACGTTCGGATTAACTCTGAAAAAGGGGATATCCTGCTTTATTAGGATATTTCCCGCTATCGAGAACCTCTCCTTGTTCAAGGTCTATCTCTGTCTCGACGAGAACGATATGCCGGGAACGGGAACGGAAATCGAAATGGAAGAACTCCTTCCGTTAAAATCGATTCCGGCGAATATCGGAATCCCGTCATTGCGCGACTTCCTCTTCAAAGCCCAAGACCAATTGACGGCCCAGTCCGCATTATCAGTGGAAGGAGGGCCGAGCCTGGATGGACAAATATTCAGGTCCATTGCCGTTGATTTGGCCTCGCTCGCCGAGGTTGAGATATCCATGGACGGCTCAATCCAGCTTTGCGCTGAGTTGAAAATAGGCGAGTTCTTCGGCAAGAGGACAATCAAAAGAGAGGAGATAGAAGAATTCGCAACGTTCGATGGAGAAGGCGAAGAAGAACTGCTCTAAATAATTCGATCTTTCACTCAATGTTAAAGGGAGTATCGTATGTCGAAAATAGAGAGAGACCCGCATTTAATAAGGGTCGGAAAAGAGTTTGAGCCGCGCTTGAGAGTGGCTGCGGGAGTTCCCGAAATCGTAGATTTATTCCGGAATTTCACCAGTGAACACTTTCGTGGCCGCGTGTGGGGTTACGATCGCTATATTCGTAACCGAACGGTTGTGAAGGAAGTCGTGATAGGAAAATTTTCGTCGAGCAAGTCATCAATAACCCTTCGCGTTTTCTGCAATACGTATCTCAGGGTTGGGTCGGTGGAGATCCTCTTGTTCTTGGATTGCAAGCCGAATATCCGAGACGGCTCTATAAATTTCAGTCGCAGGTTCGAAATAGGTAATAAAGATCCGTCATGGGAAAAGGTTTTGGCTTTCTTCGACAAGTGTGCAAGAAGGGGATTTAGCCTCCGAAAATCGCTTTTTGGAGAACGATGAAATGAGTAACAGGCAACGACACCAATATATCGGTGTCGTTTTGCTTTTTGTGGTGTATCATTTAAACAATGAGCCAAAAAGGTTCCGCGAACATAGCATTGATCATTCTCGGCCTCCTCGTGCTCGGCGCGGCGGTGTATTTCGCATTTGGAACGAAAGTACAGGCACCCCAATCGGGCGAAATCGTTCAGCAAAACAACGAATCAACTTCAACGCTAATAGAAATTCTCATTCCCAAGGCCGGAGAGCTTATTCCATCGCCCCTTGTCGTTGGGGGCATCGCGAACGCCGGCTGGACGGTGTTCGAAGGAGTAGCGGGGACCATGACGCTTTACGATGATAACAATAGTAACCTGGGACAAGCGCAACTTATGGCAGATACGGATTGGACCAAGCCCCCGGTGCATTTTACGGCAACCCTCGATTTTTCACCGCCTTCCACGAACTCTGGCCGATTGGATTTTTCGAGCGATAATCCGAGCGGCGACCCGGTTCGGCAGCAGCATTTCACGATGCCGGTGAAATTCGCTTCGGTTACAGCTCAAACTAAAAAAATCGAACTTTTCTACTATAACAAAACTAAAGATGCGGATTCTTCCTGTAGCCGGGATGCGGTGCTGCCGGTGGAGAGGGAAATTCCCATTTCAATGACGCCGATCCAAGATACCGTAAATCTTCTTTTGAAGGGAAATTTGAGCGATGTGGATAAGCTCGCCGGATTCCAAACTGAATTCCCCCTAAGCGGTTTTTCGCTTACCGGAGCAAATCTGAAAAATGGGATACTCACACTTCAGTTCAACGACTCGCAAAACCGAAGCGGGGGAGGGTCGTGCCGGGTGATGCTCTTGTGGGCCCAAATTTCAAAAACTGCGCTCCAGTTCCCCGAAGTAAAACAGGTTAGATTCCAACCGGAAACCCTTTTCCAGCCTTAGTTGGTTTCCGAGTTCAGAAGCGGAATAATTAATTTGACAATTAGCGTTTAAAATGCTATATTTTTAATTCTGAACCTTGTAAATAATTTCATTCACTAGCATTCGGAGGCCAAATTGAAAAGTCCGACGAAAACGAAATCTCCCTACGAAAAGCTGGTCCCTGCGGTGAAAAAGAAAGCGCCCAACATCGGTGGCATCATCAAAATCTTCGATGATCCGAGATTTTTGTGGGAGCACGATATTGCCGGCGAGGGTCTTTACCGAAATCAGATCCGGGCGCAGTTCGTCCATGAAAGTAAGTCCGTGACGGTGAAGGTTTGGTACGTGGCGGTCTCTTCGCCGAAAAAGCGGAGGGAACCCATCCTGTTCAACACTCATCTGTTGATAATCATCCGAGTGGGCAGGAAAGTTTCGTGGAAGAGAAGGGTCGTGACCGGTTCTCTTCTGGCTGCGAAGTTCGTGGACAGAGTGATATCCGAAATCGACCGGGCCGAAAAAAGAGAGGAGCTCGACCGCCAGAATCGATACCTTATTCAGCACCCGGAGGCTCCCGAAGATACATTTGAGGAATAATGAAGAAATTGTCGCTTTAACCCCCTTGCCTGTATAATAGGTCTGGGGGTTGACATTTTACGCCCAATCCGCGAAAATTCAGCTACTGACGAAAAAGTCGCTTTTTAAGTGTTGTTAGGTCGAAATAAGCAAAAATAAGCAACCGGCAGCCGAGACTTACGAACGGGCTCTAACAGTTGTAAGCGAGGTTGTAGGTAAAATAAGCCAAGTATGGCAGAAAAAGAAAAATTCCAAAGGACTAAGCCCCACGTTAACGTTGGGACGATTGGCCACGTGGACCACGGAAAGACGACTCTGACCGCGGCCATTACGCACGTCCTTTACATGAAGGGATTGGCCAAGAAAGAGGAAAACGTCGATATGATAGACAACGCTCCGGAAGAAAAAGCGCGCGGCATTACGATCGCGCTCCATCATTCGGAGTATGAGTCCGAGAAGCGCCACTACGCGCACATCGATGCCCCCGGACACGCGGACTACATCAAGAACATGATTACCGGCGCCGCCCAGATGGACGGAGCCATTCTCGTGGTCTCGGCCGCGGACGGCCCGATGCCGCAGACCCGCGAGCACATCCTTTTGGCCCGCCAAGTCGGCGTGCCCTCCATCGTCGTCTTCCTCAATAAGACGGATATGGTGGATGATCCGGAACTCATTAATTTGGTTGAATCCGAAGTCCGCGAACTCTTGAAGAAGTATCAGTTCCCCGGCGACGAAACGCCGATAATCCGCGGTTCGGCCCTGAAGGCCCTGAACGCGAAGTCCGCCGATGATGCGGATGCCAAGCCGATCCTGGACCTCGTAAAGGCCCTGGACGATTACATTCCGGCCCCCGTACGCGACAAGGACAAGCCGTTCTTGATGCCGATAGAGGATATTTTCTCGATTGAAGGCCGCGGAACCGTGGTAACGGGCCGCGCCGAAAGGGGCGTCCTGAAAATTAACGATGAAGTTGAGATCGTTGGACTCCGGCCCACCCAGAAGACCGTCGTAACCGGAATCGAAATGTTCCAGAAGCTGCTCGACGAAGTGCAGGCGGGCGATAACGTGGGCGTCTTGCTCCGCGGTCTCAAGAAAGAGGACGTGGAGCGCGGCCAGGTCATCGCTAAGCCGGGTACAGTCACGCCGCACACCGAATTCACCGCCGAGGTGCTCATCTTGAGCAAAGAGGAAGGCGGACGGCACACGCCGTTCTTCACGGGATACAAACCCCAATTCTACATTCGCACGACGGACGTCACCGGAGAGGTGACTTTGGCGCAGGGAGTGGAAATGGTCATGCCGGGCGATACGGTGACCTTCACGGTGAAGCTCATTGCGCCGGTCGCTTTGGAGGAAAAGCAGCGCTTTGCCATCCGCGAAGGCGGCAAGACCGTGGGCGCGGGCGTGGTCACGAAAATACTGAAGTAAAATAAAGCAATCTTGAATTCTCCGCGGAACGCCGCGGAGAATTCATGATAAAGAGATGCCGAAAAAAGAAGAGCAAATTCAAAAAGAAAAATTAAGGATAAAGGTGAAGGCCTACGACACGAAGCTGATAGACAATTCCGTGAAGCAGATAATCGAAGCCATCAAGCGGCAGGGCGGCGACGTGGTCGGCCCGGTGCCGCTGCCCACTGAATTCAAGCGCTACACCGTGAATCGTTCCACCTTCGTCCATAAGAAGTCGCGCGAGCAGTTCGAGCTGCGGGTCCACAAGCGCGTCGTGGACATCATGAACCCGGAGCAGAAGATAATTGAATCTCTCACGGACCTGAATTTGCCTTCCGGAGTGGACGTGGAAATAAGAATGATGTAAACGAGCTTAAAATAACAAGACAGGAAAATCCTTGGGTTGACATAAAAAGCCCTTTTAGATAGGATATTCCCTGCGAGACAAGTAGCCAAACAAAAAACAACCGGGCTCTGGTCTCGGTTGTTTTTTTGAACGCTAAGCAAAAAATATGAAGTTTACCGGCATAAAAATGGATATGACTCAGATTTGGAAAACCGAAAGAGCGGTGCCGGTTACGGGCGTCAAATTGGATGAAGGAGCCGATCTCGAAAGCATTAAAGAAGGGGATATAGTGAAGGTTTCGGGAGTAAGCAAGGGTCGCGGTTTCCAGGGTGTCGTTAAGCGCCACGGCTTCCACGGCGGACCCAGGAGCCACGGCCAGAAAGACCGTCTGCGCGCTCCCGGCTCCATCGGCGCGACCGCTCCGCAAAGGGTCATCAAGGGCCGTCGGATGGCGGGCCATATGGGAAATGTTCGGGTAACGGCCAGGAATCTCAGGGTTATCGAGGTCAAAAAAGAAGGCCGCGTAGTTTTTTTAAAAGGGGCCGTGCCGGGATTTGCGGGCGGCAAAGTTGAGATAATTAAGCTCTAAACATGACGGCCGAAGTTTTAAACAAAGACAACAAGAAGATAGGAACGCTTGAACTGCCGGAGCGGCTCTTCGGCGCAAAATGGAATCCGGAACTTGTTAAGCAGGTGCTCACGGTCCAGCTTTCGAACCGCCATCTTCCGTGGGCGCACACTAAGGACCGGAGCGAAGTGCGCGGCGGAGGCAAAAAGCCGTGGGCCCAGAAGCATACCGGCCGTTCCCGCCACGGTTCCAGCCGTTCACCTCTCTGGAGCGGCGGCGGCATCACCTTCGGTCCCAGGAACGAGAGAGATTATTCCCGGAAAATAAATTCCAAGATGAAACAGCAAGCGCTCTTTTCGCTCCTGTCCAAGAAACTCAAGGATAACGACCTCAAGATCGTGGACGCGATGGCGCTTACCGCTCCCAAAACGAAAGAGGCATCGGTTCTCATAAAGAACATTTTCAAAACTCCATCGAGCGTCATCGTAGTGCCGGCCAAGAGCAATAAGAACATGAAGCTGGCGGCCCGGAACATTCCGAAGGTGAACGTCCTTTCGCCGAATTCCTTGAGCGTTTACGACGTGCTCGCTTCGAAGGGCATATTTTTCGAAAAAGATTCCGTCGGCGAATTCATCGGCCAATACCAGAAATAAATCTATGGCGCTCTTCAAGAAAAAACAAAGAACGGAAACAGTAAAGGAAACCGCGCCGGCAGAAACGGTAAAAGTGGCTCACGGCCGCCAACTGGGCGTAAGGACGGTCCTGAAGCAGCCGTGGTTCAGTGAACGGGCAACGGCCCTTGCGGCGGAGAACAAGTACGTATTTTTGGTGAATGACGATGCGACGAAGCCGTCGGTGCGGGACGAGGTCCAGCGCCGATATGGGGTTCGCGTCACGAGCGTGAATATGGTGAGAAAAATGGGAAAGCTCAAGCGCTTTCGGAACGCGATGGGCCGCCAGGGCGGCACCAAAAAGGCGATCGTAACCTTGAAGGCCGGCGATAAGATAGAGATCCAATAATATGATCAAGAAATACAAACCATATACCCAGTCCCGCCGCCATTTTACCGTTGCGGATTATTCCGCTCTCTCGAATGTCCCGCGCGAAAAGGCGCTCACGAAGCGTCTCAAGGAAAATGCCGGACGCAACAATCAGGGTCGGATTTCCATGCGCCATCAGGGCGGCGGAAATAAAGCCCTCTACCGCCAGGTTGATTTTCTCCAAAATAAAAAGAACGTGCCCGGAATCGTCGAGACCATCGAATACGATCCGTATCGCACGGCCTTCATCGCGAAAGTTATCTATGCCGACGGCGAACGCCGATACATTCTCGCGCCCCACGGCTTGAAGGCGGGCGTGAAGATTGTGACCGGCGACGAAGCGCCTCTTGAAGTGGGTAACCGGACTGTTTTGAAAAGAATCCCAGTCGGCGTTTTCGTCCACAATATCGAAATAAAAGCCGGCCAGGGCGGCCAATTGGGACGCTCCGCCGGAGCTTCAATCCAGGTTCTCGCCCACGAAGCGGGATATACCGATTTGAAGATGCCGTCAGGCGAAGTGCGCCGGGTGTCTTGGGATTGTTCCGCCTCCATCGGCCAGGTCTCGAATCCCGAACACAATCTGGTTTCTTTGGGCAAGGCGGGCCGTTCCCGCTGGCTCGGCATCCGACCGACCGTGCGCGGTTCGGTGATGAATCCCCGTGACCATCCTTACGGAGGCGGCGAAGGCCGTCAGCCCCGGGGTACTAGGAAACCGAAGACCAAGTGGGGTAAGATTACAGGCGGCCACCGGACCCGCTCGAAGAAGAAGTGGTCAAACAAATTCATAATCAAACGCAGAAAATAACATGAGCCGTTCAACCAAAAAGGGGCCCTGGGTGGATCCCAAGCTTCTGAAAAAGATATCGCGCCTGAAACCGGGAGACCGCACGGTCATTAAGACCTGGTCGCGCGATTCCGAAATCTCGCCGGAGATGGTGGGTTTCGTTTTCGGCGTGCATAACGGCAAGAATTTCATCGAGGTCTCGATCGGCGAAGACATGGTTGGCCACCGGCTGGGAGAGTTCTCGCCGACCAGAAAATTCATAAAGCACGGCGGAAAGATCCAAAAAGAAATAGAACAGAAAGCCGCCGAAACGGCGAAGCCGACGGCTCCGGCCACACCCGCCAAATAAATAAACCATGGACCAAATACTGAAAACCCAATTGAATCATCTTAAAATTCCGCCCCGAAAGGTCCGGCTTTTAGCCGACGTCATCCGGGGACTCACGGTTCAGGAAGCCGAAGCGAAACTGATGCTTTCTCCGCGACGACCCAAGGACGCACTCGTAAAACTTCTGCGCTCGGCGGTCGCCAACGCCAAGAATAACCACAAGCTCGAGACCGACAAGCTTTTCGTGAAAGAGATAAGGGTAGACCAGGGTCCTAAGACGGGACATTGGACGCCGCGCTCCAGGGGCTCCGCCGCTTTGATAGAAAAGAAAACGTCTCACGTCATGCTTGTATTGGGCGTGATGGAAAAGGCCAAAGCGCCCCGCTTTACGATAGAAAAGAAGAAGAAACCGGAGAAGGAAGAAAAGAAGCATAAGCACGAGCACGCGGAGAAAGCAGAAAAGGCGGAAACCCTAGAAAAGGAAAAGGCCAAAGAGGCCAAGAAGTCGGATGTAAAGGCGACGGCCAAGACCAGCGGCTTCAGGAAGTTTTTCCAGAGAAAATCAATTTAAAAACATGGCCCAAAAAACAAGACCAGATTCATATCGCTTAGGCATAAATCTTCCATGGTCCAGCCGGTGGTTCTTCAAGAAGAACCTCAGGTATCTTCTCGAGGAAGACGAGGCCATCCGCCGGATAATCCGCGAAAAGATACTCGCGGCCGGCATCGCCGCCGTCGAGATAGAAAGAATGGGCGTGAACGTCCGTGTGAACGTCCGCGCCGGACGGCCCGGGCTTATCATCGGGCGCGGCGGAAAGGGCATCGATGATCTCAAGAACGCGATAATGAAGGAAATGAGGAAGCTCCGCACGGCGAACAAGTTTCCGGCGAACTTCAATCTCAATTTGAACATCGAGGAGCTGAAGCGCTTCGAGGTCTCGGCGCCCATCATCGCCCAGCAGATCGCGACCGACATCGAGAAGCGCCTTCCTTATCGCCGCTTAATGAAACGGACATTGGAAACTATCATGCAGAACCACGAAGTGAAGGGCGCGAAGATAAGAATGAGCGGCCGCCTGGACGGAAAGGAGATCGCGAGAACCGACTGGCTGGCCAAGGGTAAGATGCCGCTTCAGACACTCCGTTCCCAGATCGATTACGGCGAGGCGACGTCCTATAACACCTACGGCACGGTCGGCATCAAGGTCTGGCTCTACAAGGGCGAAATTTTCGAAGAAAAAGAAACCAAGGATAAATAAACCATGTTCCTGCAACCCAAAAAACAAAAGCATCGGAAGCAGCAGAAAGGACGTTCCCGGAAAAGACTCACGGAAACCCGCGGGCTCACCTTGAGCTTCGGCCGCTACGGACTCCAGGCGCGCTCGGCCTCGTGGGTGACCGGCCAGCAGATAGAGGCGGCCCGGAAATCAATCTCGCACGCCTTAAAGCGCGGCGGAAAGATATGGATAAGAATTTTCCCCGACAAGCCCATCACAAAGCTCCCGCCCGAGGTGACCCTGGGAGGCGGAAAGGGAAACGTGGAAGGATACGTCGTTCCGATAAAGCCCGGCCGGATACTTTTCGAAGTTGACGGCATACCCAGAGTGGAAGCGCTCGCGGCTCTGCGGAACGCCGGTTTCAAGCTTCCGGTCAAGACCAAAGTGGTGGAAAAGATATAAAAATATGAAAAAGAAAGAGTTAGCGCTCCACAAACCAAAACCCCCGATTGAGATAGAAAAAGAGCTTCGGACCAACCGCGAGAA
>JBEKVQ010000007.1:0-30365 GCA_049997815.1 Minisyncoccia bacterium | reverse complement strand
TGCTTACCATCCTCACGGATACCAAGTCAAAACAAAATCATGCGTAAATTAAAGGGAACAATCGTTTCGGACAAGATGCAGAAGACTCGGGTCGTCGCCGTTACCCGGCTCGTGAAGCACGCCCGCTACAATAAGCGCTATCAGCTCACCACCCGCTTCAAGGCCCACGACGAAGGGAACGTTTACAAAACGGGAGACGAGGTGATAATCCAGGAAACGAGGCCGATGTCGAAAGGCAAGAGGTTCATCATCGTCGGCAAAGCCTAAACATATGATCCAGGAACGTTCCATATTGAAGGTGGCGGATAACTCGGGTGCGAAGATAGTTCGCTGTTTCCGCATTCCCGGAGGGAGCCGGAAGCGCTATGCCGAGATCGGGGAAATAATCATCGCCTCCGTCCAGATCGCGGAGCCCCGGAAGCAGGTGAAGAAGAAGGACATCGTAAGAGCGCTCGTGGTTCGCCAAAGGAAGGCGCTCCACCGGCCGGACGGCACATACGTCCGCTTCGACGACAACGCGGTGGTATTAATAGAAAAGGACAAGAAAGAACCGCGGGCGACGAGAATTTTCGGGCCCATTCCGCGCGAAATAAAAGAAAAAGGTTACGACACCATCGCCTCGCTGGCCGAGGAACTGGTCTAAACACATGAATATCAAGAAAGGAGACATGGTGAAAATATTGACGGGAAAGGACAGCGGCAAAACCGGAAAAGTGATCAACGTCGATTACAAGACCGGGAAAGCGAGCGTGGAAGGACTAAACGTTTTCAAGAAGCACGTCCGGGCGAAGCGCCAGGGCGAAAAAGGCGAAGTGGTTCAGCTCTCCCGCCCGATGAACGTGTCGAATCTCATCTTGGTTTGCCCGTCCTGCCACAAGCCGACGCGCCCGGGATACCGCGTGGAAGACAAGATAAAGACCCGCTACTGCAAAAAATGCCAGGCAACGATATAAAAACATGGAAAAAGATCTGAAACTAATAGAAAAAGTGGTGGTAAACGCTGGGTTAGGCCGGCTTAGCCAGCAGGGCCAGTTCGAGGAGAAAATTCTTCCGGAGGTAGAGAGGGAATTCGCTACGATAACCGGCCAGAAGGGCTCGACCCGTCCGGCCAAGAGGTCCATCGCCGGGTTTAAGATCCGCGAAGGGCAGGTCATCGGACTCAAGGCCACGCTTCGCGACAAACGGATGGGAGATTTCATGAAACGGCTCATAAATCTGGCGCTGCCCCGCGTAAAGGACTTCCGCGGAATAGATTTGCAGAATATCGACGAAAGCGGGAACCTGAACATCGGCTTCAAAGAGCAGGTGATCTTCCCGGAAATAGATACGGAAAAGTCGAAGACAAGCTTCGGGATCCAGGTAACGGTCGTGCCCCGAAAGAAAAACCGCGCCATGGCGATTGATTTGTTTCGCCGGCTCGGGTTACCACTCAAGAAATAAAAATATGGCCAAAAAATCAGTCATCGCAAGGGGAAAAAAGAAGCCGAAATACAGCACGAGAGAGGTTCTCCGGTGCTTCCGTTGCGGCCGAAAGAGGGGCTATATGCGGGATTTCGGATTATGCCGAATATGTTTCCGCGAGATGGCTTCGAAAGGCCACATTCCGGGAGTAAGGAAAGCCAGTTGGTAAAAATATGTATATTGACCTGTTAATAAAAATTAAAAATGCCCAAGGAGCCGGTAAGACGGTCCTGAAGACCCCCGCGACCAAAATGGACAAGGCGGTAGCCGACGTTTTAGCGGCGCGCGGCTTCATAAAGAAGGTGGAGCTTAAGGGCAAGTCATACAAGAAGTATCTGGAGATAGATTTGGACAGCGAAAGGAAGATCGGCGGACTAAAGCTCTTGAGCAAGCCCTCGGTCAGAAAATATTCCGGCTACCGGGAGCTCAAAAAAGTGAAGGGCGGCTTCGGCACGATGATACTCACGACCCCGAAGGGGATAATGACCATCGACGGCGCGAAGAGGGAAAAGGTTGGCGGACAGCTTTTATTCGAAATCTGGTAACATGAGCAAAATCGGAAAACAACCCATAAAAATACCGGCCGGAGTGACCGTAACGATAGAGGGGAAAGAGATAAAGATAAAAGGACCGAAGGAAGAAATAATTCTTCCGGTTCTTCCGGGCGTGGAGGGAGTGCTCGAGAACGGCGAATTGAAGTTCTCGGCCAAGAACGATTCCAAACAGGCCCGGAGCAACTGGGGCACTCAGAGGGCGCTCGTCTCGAATGCCGTAACAGGACTCGTCAAGGATTTCGAAAAAACACTGATATTGGAGGGAGTGGGATATAGGGTCGCGAAGGAGGGCGAGAATCTCTCGTTGAACATCGGTTTTTCCCATCCGGTGAAGTACGAGGCGCCGAAGGGCATAACCTTTGAGGTGGAAAAGAACTCCATTCTGAAGGTTAGGGGCGCGAACAAATCGCTCGTCGGCCACGTGGCAGCCGAGATTCGGGCGCTTAGAAAGCCGGAACCATACAAGGGCAAGGGTTTCCATTATTCAAACGAGGTCGTGAGGAGGAAGGCCGGCAAGAAAGCCGCCACGACTGCCGCTGTCTCTTAAAAATATGGCCAAGAATCAATCCAATCAAATTAAAAGCAGGCGGGAAAAGCGGGTCCGTTTAAGAATCCGCGCGGTCACGAGAAGGCCCCGGCTTTCGGTTTTCCGGAGCAATACCAATATTTACGCCCAGATCATAGACGATGCGAACGGAAAGACGATGGTCTCGGCATCTTCGCTGGAACTAAAAGGGAAGAAGTCCAAGAAGTCCGACATCGCAAAAGAGGTCGGGAAGAAGCTGGCGGAGAAGGCCGTTAAAGCCGGCATTAAGGATGCGGCTTTCGACCGGGGCAGATACCGTTATCACGGACGGGTGAAGGCTTTGGCCGAAGGAGCGAGAGAGGGAGGGCTCACGATTTAAAAACATGGCATATCAAAAAAACAACAACCGAAACAATCCGAGAATGAGGCCCAAGAGCGAATTCAGGGAGAAGGTCCTTGAAGTCCGCCGGGTTACCCGCGTTATGGCCGGCGGAAAGCGCTTCAGCTTCAGAGTGACCGTGGTCGTGGGAGATCTAAAGGGCAAGGTGGGCGTGGGCATCGCGAAGGGCCTGGATGTGGCCGCCGCGGTAGATAAGGCCAAACGCCAGGCCCAGAAGGCCATGATAACCATAGTCCTCAAAGACCACCGGACGGTTCCCTACGATGTGGAGGCCAAGTACGGCGCCGCGAGAGTGAGAATAAAGCCGGCCCGCCCGGACCACGGGCTCATCGCCGGCGGCTCGGCTAGGTTCGTTTTGGAGATGGCCGGCGTGAAGGATGTCTCGGCGAAGATCTTGGGCCGGACATCGAACAAGCTCTCGAACGCGATGGCAACGATGGCGGCCTTGAGTAATTTCAAAAAGAAGGGAACTCCGGCCGTCATAGAAGTTAAGCCGGAGGTCAAAAGCGAAAACACTAATCCGCACGAATGACATACGAATATCACGAATATAGAGGTATTAGTGGAATTAGTGACTATATTAGTGTCGCATTAGTGAACTTACAAAAGTATGCAATTACACGATCTTAAAACCAAATACGCAAAAAGGAAAAGGAAGCGCATCGGCCGGGGAGGCAAACGCGGCACCACTTCCGGCAAGGGCCAGAAAGGACAGCGGGCGAGAGCGGGCCATCACATTCTCCAAGTGGAGCGAATAATGATAATGAAGTTCCCGAAACTCCGCGGCGTGAAGAATAAGTCCCGGAAGGAGACGGCCGTTATTATCACCCTGAATGATTTGGCGGGGCTCACTAAGAACGGGAAGGTCACCAAACAAATTCTTCTTGAGAAAGGTATAATCAGTAAGATGTTCCAGCCGGTCAAGGTGCTTTCGAACGGCAACATCAGCTCGGCCGTAACGGTGGAAGGCATAAGTGTCTCCGCCGGCGCGAAAGAGAAGATAGAGAAGGCCGGGGGCAAGGTGATTTAATGAATCCCGTTAGAGACAACATAATCTTCGAATATAATGGATAATATAAATTACGAACCGGTCGGAATAAACAAGCCAAGCGATGCGCCACGGATACGCTCTTTGAGCGCATCCTGTCTCTAACGGGATGAACCGTTTCCTAAATATTTTCAAAATTCCGGACCTCCGCAAAAAGGTCCTGATGGTGCTTTTCTGGCTTCTGGTCTTCCGGCTTTTGGCGGCCATTCCGATACCGGGCATAGACGCGGCGCAGCTCCAGAAGTTCCTGGGTTCGAACCAGCTCTTCGGCTTCCTGAACATCTTCTCGGGCGGCGGCCTGTCCAATCTATCCGTTATGATGCTGGGAGTCGGCCCCTACATTACGGCCACAATTATAATGCAACTCCTCACCATCGTCTTTCCGAACCTCAAGAAGGCCTACTATGAGGAGGGGGCGGCCGGACAGGCGAAGTTCAACCGCATCTCCCGGTTCATCACGGTTCCCTTGGCGATGCTCCAGTCATACGGTTTCCTGAACCTCTTGGCCTCGCAGGGCGTCATCGGCCATCTGCCTTTTTTGAACCTCTTCGGTAACGTGATGGTCATATCGGCCGGGAGCGTCTTTTTGATGTGGGTGGGCGAGCTCATCTCGGAGTATAAGATCGGGAACGGCGTCTCGCTCATCATTTTCGCGGGCATCGTAAGCCGTTTGCCCCAGGAATTGAACACTATTCTCTTCAACTACAATCCGGCCATGCTTCCGACATATATCGCTTTCGTCATCCTCGCGGTCATCGTGATAGCGGGCGTGGTCTTCGTAAACGAGGGTGAACGCAAGATTCCAATCTCGTACGCAAAACAGGTTAGGGGAAACAAGCTCTACGGCGGCGTAAATACCTATCTTCCGCTCCGGGTGAACCAGGCGGGCGTGATTCCGATAATCTTCGCCATCTCGCTCCTCTTGTTCCCGCAGTTCTTTGCGCAAGCAGCGTCCATCATCTCGCCGGCCTTTTCGCTGAAGTTCAATGCAATCGTCACGGGATTCTTCAATAACATTCCGCTCTACAGCTTGGCTTACTTCATCCTCGTCGTGCTCTTCACCTACTTCTATACCGCCATCACGTTCGACCCGCAGGAGGTCTCCAAGAACCTCCAGCGGAGCGGGGGATTCGTTCCGGGCATCCGGCCGGGCGAGGCGACCGCGGAACTCATAAAGAGGATAATGCATCGGACGACCTTATTCGGCGCGCTCTTCCTGGGCGTCATCGCCATCCTCCCGAACATCACGCAAATCTTTACGGGCATTCAGGCCCTGGCTATCGGCGGTACGGCGCTCTTAATCGTTGTCGCGGTCGCCTTGGAGGTGATGAAACAGGTTGAGTCACAGTTGACGGTGCGCGAATACGAGGGGATATTTTAGAAATAAATCCTCCCTCCCCTCATTAGCCACCCTCCGCTCGGGTGGCTTTTTGGTCGCTCTTCCTCATCCGCCACGGAAAATGCGGAACTTAACCTCATTGCTATTCGGGATTCAGACAGTCCTATTTTCCTGCTCCTTCGTCATCGCTCGTAAAGCCACCGCCTCGCTGCGGGAGAGGCTTCTTCGGAAAGGGAGGGTTTATCTCTTTTTGGGGGTAGTTAGAAAAGGACATTTATAAGCAAATTCATTCGTGATGCTATTGATTTTTTACGTTTTTTCTGCTAAAATACCCGTAGACATTCATAAAAGTAAAGTAATCGACCTGTTTTGGTTTAAGGCATCAGCCTTCCTCAATTTTGAGGCTTTTAAGTGGCTCGAGGGAAAGCATTCTCGTCTTCACATCTAGATTAGGTCTAGGTTAAGAATGACAGCATTGCCTCTAGGGTAATCCAATCTCTATTTCCATTCGGACGCTTGTGTTAATCGTGAAGAAGCTTTATGAATGTTACCAAAGCTTTTTCCTGGCTAAGAGAAAAAAGGTCGAAGAAAATAACAAAATAACAAAATGGATGTTTTTCAATTGCTAGTTATTTTGTTAATTCTGAAGGAATTGAATAAACTCCTTCACGATTATTACTGGACCCGCTGTTTTGCAACGATAAGCTGAGCAGCGGTTTTTGTTTATGTCTTCGATTTCGGATTTAACACAGCGACTCGAAATTAATGAGAAAAAACTCGGTTCATTAGTGAGTCGTGCGCCATTTTTATACAGAACCATCTTAGTGCAAAAATCGGGAGGGAAAATGAGAATTCTTTCTGTGCCCCATAATGATTTAAAAAAACTACAGCAAAAGCTACTAACTGAGATATTTTATAAAGTTCGGTTACCAAATTATCTGCACGGAGGAATTCTCAAGAAATCTATAATAACGAATGCGCGCAGTCATATAAATCAGCAATGGGTGATAAACTTTGATATAAAGAGTTTTTTCCCATCTATACGCATAAGTAAGATAGAAAAGGCAATACAAAAACATTTTCCCATAGAATGGTGCAACGCGATTGTCCGGCTTATTACTCATAATCATTGTTTACCGCAAGGTGCTCCTACAAGTCCTTTTGTTAGCAATTTAATCTTTCTTGATCATGACAGAGCAATTTTTAATTTTTGTCGAGAAAATCACCTAAACTACACAAGATACTTCGATGACATTACCGTATCTGGCAAACACGCTACTAAATTCGTCGTGCCTATCTCAAAAATCATTGAACAATCTGGGTTAAAGATTAACAAAGACAAATTACTTGTACAACCCCGGCAAACCGCTCAGTACGTTACAGGATTAATAGTAAATAAGCGACTTACAGCACCCCCAGGAATGATTCAGGAGATTATTGATTTCATTGATGTATTCACTATTTCGGGTATGCAAGCGTTTGCTACAGCCTTCCCCATTAAAGAGCTTGATTCGCTGCGAGGGAAAATCTCTTTTATTAACCAAACAGACAAAAAACTGAGCATTGAACTTGGCAATAAACTAGACAGAATCCTAAAAGAGATAGATTTCTAAAGGCTTAAAATAAAAATCTCCACCCGATGGGCCGGGGGTTTTTGTTTTTGGGTGATATAGAGGTAAAATAAAGGCATGAAAAGAGTTATAAAAACAGACAAGGCACCAAAGACAACCGGCCCGTTCTCACAGGCGATTGTTGAAGGCAATCTTATCTTTACGTCAGGGCAGGTTTGTTTGACCCCGGAAGGTAAATTGGTTGAAGGAACGACAGAGGAGCAAGTTCGGCAAATAATGGAGAATCTCAAGGGGATTCTCGCGGAAGCCGGAGCATCTTTTGATAACGTTGTGAAAACTACTATCTACGTTACGGATATGTCTATCTACGGCAAGGTTAATGAAGTTTACGGGGGTTATATGACCGAGCCGTACCCCGCCCGGGAAACTGTTTGTGTTAAAGAGCTCCCTTTGGGAGCGAAGGTTGAAATCAGTATGATCGCGGTGAAGTAAGTAGAATGGAGGTATGGAAAAGATTTCCTTTCACAGAGCGACTATAAAAGACCTGGATGCTTTTTTGGCGCTCGAAAAGAGTGTTGCGCGCTTAAAGACCTATTCTGCAATCACAAATAAGAACGAGGCCAGGAAAGAGATAGAAAAGAACGTCGTGTACCTGATAAAGGTAGGCGACAAGGTGGCGGGAAGCGCGATGTATGAGATGAAGAGTAAGAATTGCGCCTATCTTAGCGGACTCGTTATTGCTCCTCGATTTCGCGGAAAGGGGATAGCCCGGAAGGCTATCGCTTACCGGCTGAACAAGTTGAAAAAAGTAAAAAGAATCGAGGTTGTTACGCATCCCCGCAACAGCCCGATAATAAAGCTTTATTTGTCTTTCGGCTTCATCATTGAATCCTGGAAGAATAACTACTACGGCGACGGTGAACCGAGACTAATGCTCTCGCTCACGAAATAAAAATCTCCACCCGATGGGCCGGTTTTTTTATTTTTATGACCACGTTTTAACAAAAAAGGGTTCGGTAATCCGAACCCTTTTCATGAATCAGCAAAATGATCTACGCTTCTGATCTACATATCTAGTCACTTCCTATCCTAGTGCAATGAAACGGTAGGCATATGACTCGCATCTTACCGATTGCTGTTGGAGTAGGGCCCACGGTATTCTTCCCGATTACCCACAATCCGTTTCCGTTACTTTCTTTTGCAACCGCTTCAAGTTTCTCGAGAAAGGGCTCATTGAGTTCTGTGAGACTTGATGCATATATGTTGCCAATGAGATCATTTACTATTACTGGTTCTGCGGTCAGAAACCTCGCTTTCAATCCGTATCCCGCCATATAACTTTCGAAAGCTCTCTGATCTCCTGGTCCTTCAACAATCCATATATCTTTGGATGTCTTCATGACGTCTCTCCTATTTTTTCACCCACTCTTTCAAATTCCGTGATTTTCTGCTCTGCTGGATTTTCGGCTTAGCCCAAGTGTTTCGCCTCGTTATTAATTTTTTGATTGGGGGGATTACTAATGGTAGAAAAGCACGAATTTATACATTCTGTCAACTATCTCCACCCGATGATGGGCCGGGGGTTTTGGTAGAATTGACGGGTACCACTATTTAGTGGTATTTTGATTTTACGCTCCTTCCAAATTGCCGAGCGAAACTGCAACCGGACAGATTTCCGGCAGATTTGACTCACGGAGGTGTGCCATGTCAGACGTGACGCGTACGGATAATAAAGATGTCCCAGGAAAGACAGTGCGGGAAATAAGAGTTGAAGAAACGGAGACTTCGCGTAGACGTTTCTTTCTTGCACTGGTCCGAAAACATTTTCCGAATGCAATCGACTACTATGGACGTCATGATTTAGACATAGGAAAGAAAGCGGGATTCTGGTCAAGATTTTTAGATAAACCCATAGAGATAATATTCTCTGTGATAAACAATGAAGTACCTACTTACCTTTCCGGGCCGCCATTTGAGGATGGATGGACGAATATAACGATAGCAGTTTGCAGAAGTGATTACTTTGATAGAGTAATGGCAGTAGCAAAAGACTATGGTCGTGCGGTTGGTAAAGATGTAGTTATTGAAAAAAAATTCTGATTTTTCTGCTCCTGTTTAGAATCAATTAAGTCATATTATGAACAAAGTCGTATGGTTCGCTGTGCGGCTTTTTTGTTTGCAAAAACGATAAATCTCCACCCGATGGGCCGGGCGGGGTTTTGGTAGAATTGACGAGCACCACTATTTAGTGGTATTTTGTTGTCAGAACAGATCCGGCAATATTGCCACCACAACTTCACATGGAGGATGAACAGAAATGGGAAAGAGTATGCCACAAGCAGAATTCAACATGCTTCGCGAACCTAAGGACGCGCATTCTGCAGAGTTGTGGAAAAAACATGGTCTGGGCGAAAAGACTTCCTTCGAGTTGATGAGGCCAATAGCCAAGAAACTCTTGATGGATACAAGAGATTCGGTAGCCTTTTCAGAGGGCGTCCAGATGGTTCTCGGGAGGCGCGTTGATGCCGGAGAGAATGATACCTGGCAAAGGGTTATTCTTACCCCTCCAGTATTTCGCTTCGACATGCTTCTCCTGCAATTTCAGATCGAAAAGATGTCCGTGAAGCCGTAATTTGGAGCATGAGGAGAGAGGGTATATGTAATAACTGCCGTGCACATTCGTGCCCGGCAGTTTCTCTTTTCTAATCTCCACCCGATGGGCCGGGGGATAGTAGATTGACAAATAGCACGAATATGTGCTATATTGTTTTTACGCTCTTTTTATTAACCAACTTTCTCGAATAGACCAAGGAGGTCCTATGTCATTCCAGCAACGTTTTTTCAAACCGAATCTCATTCTCATCCTTATCTTCGCCAATATTGTGGCGTACGGTTGTCGATCCAGTCACAAAGACGAACAGAAGGCATCAACACCTTCACGTTTCACGGCTCAACAGCTTGATTCGATGAAGAGTGAGTTCGTGAACCTCAAGCGGGGATACCTGGTGGAATTCAAGAATATAATCCACGTTGTGATAGAACCGACATTCTATCCAGGACACGCCGGAACATACATCATCGCACTTCCGAAAGGATATGGATGGATGTCTATGCGACCCATCAAAATTGAACAAGTAGAGGAGATGGGACACATCTTTCGCCTGACTGAGGCCGATACGGCAACCGCTTATGGAAAAGCAGTACAGTGGTATATGCTAGGTGACAGTTAAGTACTCTCCGTTGTGATATATCGATAAACTGCCGTGCACAATCGTGCTCGGCAGTTACTCGTTTATAAATCTCCACCCGATGGGCCGAGCGGGGTTTTTGACAATATAGCGTTGGTAATGGTATTTTGGCTTTAAGTTCATTGTCACTCATTCTCACCAACCACGGAGGTTCTATGAAGACACCAACCGGCTTACCTGCGCTTTTCCCGCACGATGGGGTTGTTCAAATTGACTGCACAATGTGGTGGATTATGCAAATAGTCCTCGACTGGAATCAGATGGGATATCTACCAACCCTTCGGAATATAACGGGGAAACTCAAAGAACAGCTCGATGAGGGCAGTCTCGGTATCTATCTCGGCTCTGAATACACTCCGGAATCGGTATTGGAGAAATACATCAAATGCGGCCTTGCCACTGCGAGATTGGATAGGGACGGAAAAAATCGCTACTATGTCACACCGCAAGGACAGGGAGCGCTTGAGCGCCACTGGGCTGACGTAGTCGAGGGAACAGTCGAATTTGAGAGTTTCTTTCTCAACAAGGATTTCATTCCCAAGGCCAAGCCCCTAGGCCAGACCGGCTAGAATCACAATTTTCATCAGGTTATTGAAACCTCATCTTCACAAGAGATGAGGTTTCCCTTTTTCTAAATCTCCACCCGATGGGCCGGGGGTTTTTGACAGTATAGTGCCTAGGGTGCTATTTTTGTCTCAGAAACTCACATCATAGGAGAGATACTGCCATGGCAAGCTCAATGAATCCACGATTAGTGTTGCTTGTGCCCGATGAGCTCATAAAGCTCTCGAAAAAACATCCCGAATTATTGTGCAATCTGAGACCGGAACAAAGGTCACAGAGATTAGGCGTGACCGAGAAAGAAAGGCGACTGCAAGACATAAAGGATACCCTTGCCAGTTCTTGGTATTTCTATCGCCCGCTTGAACCGTTCCTGAAAAGCGTAAGACCCGGCGAGCGACTCGTACTCGCGTGCCAGGGCTTCGGGGAACAGGTTTTCACCTTCGTAACGGACGTGGCGGGCATATACTGGGCTCAAGATTACTACCCACGCGTAGACCTTCAGAGAAGACCAAGAGTCGTACGAAGACTCTTCGGCGAAAGCAACCTGTGGGGATCGTTCATCCTTGCGTTTGCTCGGGTTCCGAGGAAAGTGAAAATCCAAGCGGGCGAGGGATATGACCTCCTACTCGAAATAGCGAAAATGAAGGGGAATCTTGCGAGTATAGATATATCTGCATCCGTGGCGGAAGAACTGGTTAAGCGACAATTTCCGAATGCCTACGTAGACGACGATGGCGAATGGGTTTATATACGGCCAGGAACTCAAGAAAAGCGCCCCTGTTCAGAATGTAATATTGAAAGAACCACGACTTCTACGCTCGGCGCAATTGGTTCCGGTGGCACGGCATCAGCCGCTTGGCTGAAAGCCTTCGAAGCCATCCAGACTAGCTGAACTACATATGTTTGATTTACATGCAACTGCCGTGCACGATTTTGTGCCCGGCAGGTTTCTTTTTATAACCTCCACCCGATGGACCGGGGTTTTTGTTTTTGGGGCGGAGGATTGGACCAGAGGATTGACAAATAGCACAGAAATGTGCTATTTTGTTTTCAGATAGAAACATTGTGTTTCCCAACACAACTTCATAGGTGCCAAAATGAAAAGCGTAGATCTTACACAGTTCTTCAAGAAATGTGGGCTGGACATTGGTTATATCGAAATTCTTGAAACAGAGGGAATGTATCCCTTTAATCCTGACTTCATGGCGAACTGGGTGTACTTCACGTTCTTGGGATACCAACGCCTCAGAGATATTCTAATCGAAGAGTCAAACTCTCCCGAGACTTTCGCATGCGTTGCTGCCGGAAGCGGGGTTGAGGTTATAGGCCTTGCGCGGATATTTCCGTGCATAGAAAGATTCTTCGTTACAGATATCGATTCGGACGTTATGTCGGGCTGTTCAACTAACGTGAGCAAGATACTTAATTGGGGAATCAGGGTATTCCCATTAATCGGGTCTCTCTGCAATCCACTTAGGCCCTACGCCGGCGAGTTAGATTTAATACACGGGAACATACCGAACCTACCATGCAGTGATGAAAAGGATTTATCCTCTGGAGACGACAAGGGAACCTTCATAAAACAGAAGGATCTTGGTGCGGTTCCCAGTGATTACTCTGCTTGGGGGTTGGAATCCCAATATGCATATCTTAGGGGTGCATATGAGGTTCTGAGAAAGGGCGGTTCCGTTGTGACGCTGCTTGGCGGAAGATTTCCCTTAAATCTGACTGATGAGTTATTCAAGAGATGTGGCCTTGAACTCATGCCGGAATTCAGTGTTGGGTTCAAATACCAAACTCAACCTGAAATCGATTACGTGGGATACCACGAAATCGAGAAAAGGTATGGAATCGAATTTGATTTCTTCAGATACGAGGAAGCGCTTGGGATTCTGAAAGGAAACAAAATATTGAATCCAACGTTCAAACACTCGGGTCAGGAAATCAAAGACATGCTACGAAATGCACGTGTGTCTGCAGGGGAAGCCCTCGAACTCCACAAGAAAGGAATCAGATGCGGACACACGGTCCACCTATTCCGTGGACGTAAGAACTAACTAACTATTCATCCAATCATCGAAACCTCATCTTCACAAGAGATGAGGTTTCCAATTTTCAAATCTCCACCCGATGGGCCGGGTGATAGTAGATTGACTTTTGTACATATTCTATGTTAGAATATGGGCGTTCTTTGTCATTGGTGAGCCTGGGGCCCTCGGACAGATAGCGAGGGTGAGGGGCGAACCGAAACATAGGAGAATTGGCCATGTCAGCAAGAAAGAATGCGTCATTCATCATCAGCGGAGCCGGCTGGATCGCCAGCTTCATTGATAAGCTTATCAAGGCTCTCAAGAACCTTGGAATCAGCGATGGGGAAATTCATAGCCTTGCATCCGATACCGATAACGGAACAAGAATGATAGAGCGCATCGCATCAATAATACATCTCTTCCTGAGGGTTTCGCAGAAAGTGCACAAGATAAACGTAGAGCGATTGAACGCGAAAAAACTGGAGAGTTCAATTCGTTCTTGGATCGCATCTTGCCATCAAGGAGAGAATGCATCCAAAGTGCTGGAAAGGTTGCGCATCGAGCCCTATAATACCCTTCCCGAAATCGAGCTGGTTCGGGTAAGATTCAAGGAATTGAGCTCGGTGAATGTGCGGGATATGGAGAGAATCTTTGCGAACTTGGGCCTGTATCCCGTCGGGATCCGAGAGCTGAAAGTTTTCGTCGACAGCCTTGGGGATGATGTTGGAAACTTCGCCGCATTCGACCACCACTCGCTGGGTGATTATGTGACTTTGGGCAGCAGGTTTCTCAACGAGGGAACCTGGACACTGGATATCTATGACCGGAGGACTACTAATTTCAACCTTGGCGTAGACTTCCTCGGAACCAGAACTCCTTTGTAACGTAAGATTTTTCATCAATCGAAACAGGGTTCTAGAAACTTAGAACCCTGTTTTTCGTTTCTAAACTTCCACCCGATGAGCCGGGGGTTTTGTTTTTGAGACGAAAGATTGGACGTTAAAATGTACACCGCATATCATGAGGATATGGAAAGAGCGATTATAGAACGGGCAGAAAGAGCGATAAAAGAAGGGGTCTTCCCTGGCTGCGTTATCGGAACGGTCCGAAAAACGGGGGAAAGAATGGTGGTTCCCGTGGGACATTTCACATACGAAGAAATCTCGGCTCGCGTCAATGAAAACACGATATATGACGTTGCATCCGTAACTAAATCAATACCGGCAACTTCCATTCTTCTGGGCCTGATAGATGAGGGGGTAGTGGCACTGGATGATCCGGTGGTCAAATACATCCCGGAATTTGGAAATCATCCCGGCAAGGAATCGGTGCTTATAAAACATCTCCTTACCTACACTCTCGATATCAAGGGCGTTCCTCCGATGGCTTCATTCAAGACTAAAACAGCCGATGAAATCATAGATATCGTTTTGAAAGCGCCGCTCACAAGAGAACCCGGAGAGAAACTTTTATATTCAAACACCACGGCACTCATTATTGGGGTTCTAATTAGAAATATAACCGGCAGGGATATAGATGGGCTTGCCGATGAACGATTTTTCGAGCCATTAAAAATGGATCACACCACCTTTCATCCCGAACGATTTTCCAGAGAAGAGATAGCGCCGACGGAATTTGATGAATGGCGGGGACGGCTTATCCACGGAGAAGTGCACGATGAAAGCACGTACATATTGAATCAGAAGTTCATCACCGGTATTTCTGGACTGTTCTCAACCGTTCCGAATATTCTTAATTTCATGGAGATGCTCATAAACGGAGGAAGGATGAACGGCAGAGAATATTTTTCCGAAAAGATCATCCGCGAGATGGGTACGAATCAGCTCACTGGAACCAATGAGAGTAGCGGCTTAGGATGGGAGTTGAACCAACCCCGCTTTATGGGCAAGCATGCACCGGAACTTTTCGGCAAAACGGGGTTCACCGGATGCCTGGTTCTATGCAGTTTAGAGGAAAACATTGGAATGGCATTCCTTTCCAATACCATTCATCCGAAGAGAAAGATTGATCCGGGTTCTATCAATAGGGGTAGGAAAGATATTGCGGATATAGTGTTTTCAAACTGAGAGTTTTTTATTTCTAAATCTCCACCCGATGGGTCTTAATCCTGAATCGCATTGAAGGGTCGTGATCCTGAGTAATACCGAAGGGCCGGGCGGGTTTTTTGTTTTTGGGCCGGGTATTGGTAGAATAGAGTTATGGACAACAAACTTATTGCGGATAAAAACAAAACGGCCCTTGTGGTCATTGATCTTCAGAAAGGCATCGTAGACAGGCCGTGCCAACCTTATGAATCCGGCCTCGTTGTCAAAAATTCTTCCAATCTCGCTAAGGCATTCAGAAAGAACCAAATGCCGGTGTTCCTAGTTAGGGTTACACCATCAGCTGATATGAAGGACGGTCTTAAGCCAATCACCGATACTCCGGCTCAAATGGCCTCGAGAACAGCGCCCGATTGGGCTGAACTAGTTCCGGAACTTGGTCCGGAAGCGGGCGATTTCGTGATTACCAAACGCCAATGGGGTGCTTTCTACGGAACGGAACTGGATCTTCAACTACGAAGACGGGGGATTGATACCATCGTCCTGTGTGGTATCTCCACGAATATCGGAGTGGAAAGCACGGCCAGATTTGCCTATGAATACGGCTATCAGCAGATATTCGTCGAAGATGCTATGACATCCGGCCGTTCGAGAGAGGATCATGACAGCACCGTGAAGAACGTTTTCCCGAGGATGGGCCGCGTCCGAAAAACCGAAGACATCCTAGCCGAACTAATTTAAAAATCTCCACCCGCCGGGCCGGGCGGGGTTTTTGACAATATGGCGCCGGCGGTGCTATTTTTGTTTCAGTCACTAGTCAACATTCGCATCACTCACTTATATTCCGGAAGGAGTAGACCACCATGGAACGACAAAGAACGGCTCTTATCTCGGTTTTCGAAAAAACGGGAATCGTAGATTTCGCAAAGGAGCTAATCGAGATGGATTGGAAAATAATAGCCTCCGGCGGCACGGCTAAGACCCTGACGGAAGCGGGGTTGACCGTTGTCGACGTGGCAACCATCTCCGGCTTAGGGCCAATTCTTGACCATAGGGTCGTAACGCTGGTTCCCCAAATCCACGGCGGGTTATTGGCCTTGCCCAAGCACGTCGAAGAACTCAAAAGGCTGGGAATCTCTTGGATTGACCTTGTCTGCGTGGATCTTTATCCCCTCGAAGCGGAGATAGAGAGGAATGATTCAACGAGAGAAACGGTCATCGAGAAGACGGATATAGGCGGACCCACAATGCTAAGATCCGGAGCTAAGGGATTGCGCATAGCTATCTGTGATCCAAAAGACCGGGTAAGAGTGATCAGATGGCTTAAACTCGGGGAACCCGACAAAGAGGAATTCATCAGACTCCTTCAGGGCAAGGTAGAACTTACCATCGCCGAGTATTGTCTCCGCTCCGGTTTGTATCAGCTCTCCTACGGGAAAAAATTACCGGTTGATATATCGAGATGGCTTGCCGATTTGAAAGAGGATACCGAAGTTCTATTGGAGGGGTTTATAAAACCAGTCTGATGCGATTAACGAAGATGTTCGCGAATTTCAACCTCATCTCCGCAAGAGATGAGGTTTTTATTTTCAAATCTCCACCCGATGGGCCGGGCGGAGTTTTTGTTTTTGGGTTTTGATGATACAATTGGAATATGCAAAAACAGGCCGTGATTATCTACGGCCCGCCCGGTTCCGGAAAGGGGACGCAAGCGGAGCTTTTGGCCCGAAAGTACAACTTCATCCATTTTGACACGGGGCGTTATATAGAGAGCTTGGTCCGGGCGCCGGGGTGGCAGAAAAGCGCGATTCTCCGCCGGGAACGCCATCTTTTCGATACGGGTAAGCTCTGTACGCCGTCTTGGGTCTCCAAAATCTCGAAAAGATTCACTGGGCAGATAGCTGAACTGGGTTACAGCATCGTCTACAGCGGTTTCCCCCGGACGCAATCCGAAACTTTCGGCAAGGGCAAGGACGATTTCATGCGTTTTTTGGAAAAGCTCTACGGGAAAAAGAATATCACGACGATTCGGCTCCTTGTGAGCGAGAAAGCATCGCTGGCGCGTAACAGCCACCGGCTCGTTTGTTCCGTTTGCGGACTGCCGCTTTTGGGAAACGCGAAGATAAAAACGTGCACCTTCTGCGCCGGAAAGATGCGCACGCGCTCGCTCGATAGGCCCGAAGTGATAAAAATTCGCCTCAAGGAATATCAAAACCGCACCATTCCGATACTTCAAGGGATGAGAAAACGCGGATTCCGGGTGGCCGAGATAAACGGCGAACCGCTGCCCTACAAGGTTTTCGAAAGCGTCAAAAAGACACTCAAACTCAAATAGCGATGGTTAAACTCAAAACGGAAAAGGATCTGGAGGGTCTGCGCGCCTCCGGAAGAATTCTCGTGAATGTCCTTCTGGCCATTAAGGGAAAGGCGGCGCTAGGTGTTAAACTCTCGGAGTTGGACGAGATCGCCAAGAAGATAATCCAGGAAGCGGGCGGTACGTCGGCTTTTCTGAACTATAAGCCGGAGGGTTCGGCCAAACCGTACCCGGCGAACATCTGCACGTCGTTGAACGACCAAGTGGTTCACGGCCAGCCGAAGAACTACGCCCTCCAGAATGGCGACGTTTTAAAGATCGATTTGGGCGTCGTTTATAAAGGGTACATCACCGACGCGGCTTTAACTGTCGCTATCGGCGAAGTTTCGCCGGAGATAAAAAAACTCTTGGCCGTGACCGAGGAATCTCTGCGTTTGGCCATCGCAGTCGCGCATAACGGAAATGCCCTAGGCGACATCGGCTGGGCGATAGAGAACCACGTGGAATCGAATGGCTTTAGCGTTGTAGAGGGCCTTACGGGCCACGGCGTCGGCTTTAAGCTCCATGAAGAGCCCGCGATTTACAATTATGGTCGGAAAGGCGAAGGATTGAAACTGAAAGAGGGTCTCGTGCTTGCCATTGAGCCGATGGTCTCCATGGGCACGGCTCAGATCCGTAAGAACGAGGACGAAAGCTATTCCACGAAAGACGGGAGCATTAGCGCCCACTTCGAAAAAACCATCGCCATCACGAAGAACGGACCGGAGATATTGACGCCTTTTTAGGCTAGCTTTGGTATTGTACGAAAACACGCTGTCAAATTCCCCGGCGTGGAATTTGCGCTTGCTCTCGGCCTCGCTCTCTCGCTTTCGCTCGAACCATGCCCGCTCGGCCTGCGAGACAGTTTTCTTAACAACACCAAAATCAACCTCTTTTTATTTTTATTGAAATAAAGGAAAGCTTACGCTTACTTTTTAAGTTTATGGGGATTGTGGTTTGGACAGGTTCTGTTCGAACATCTTTCGGGAATCGTTTTCGTACCCTGCATCATCAATGAGCCACAGAGGTCGCATTTATTCCCGGTCGGGCGGGATTTCATTATGAACTTGCACTTCGGGTAATTGGAACAGCTGAAGAAAGGTCCGAAGCGTCCGCGCCGCTCCACTATTTCGCCGCCGTCCAGGGGGCAGAACACTCCCGTCATGTTCATTTTGTTGTTCTCGCTTTGCTTGATGAATTTGCATTTGGGATAACGGGAACAGGCGATGAATTTACCGAAGCGGCCCTCTTTCTCTATCAATTTCCCGATTTTGCATTCGGGGCAGAGCTCGCCGGTCTCTTTCGGGGCCTCCATAATGGAGCCGTCTATTTTTCGCGCGCCGAGACAATCGGGAAACTTCCGGCAGCTCAAAAATCTTCCGGTGCGGGAAAGCTTGATAATCATCGTTCCGTGGCTTTCGTCCAACGGACATTTGAAGCGTTCATCCTCGCCCAAGGTTGTCACTTTTTCCATTTTTTCCTTCGCCTTAACGTCTTTGGAGAACGGCCCGTAGAACGCCTTCAGAGTTTTTTCGTAATCGCGCTTGCCGTCGGCTATCTCATCCAGGTCGTTTTCCATCTCGGCCGTGAAGGAATCGCTAATATAGTCGCCGAAATACTTTTCAAGGAATGACGAGACCACGTCGCCCGTATCCGTCGGCTTCAGGGCCTTGCCGAGCTTTTCCACGTAGTTCCGCTTCAGAAGCGTTGCGATGATGGCGGCGTAGGTGGAAGGACGGCCGATCTCCCGCTTTTCCAATTCTTTGACCAATCCGGCTTCCGTATAGCGCGGCGGCGGTTCCGTTTGTTTCTCTTCGCTCGCGATTTTTTTAAACGTTAGGGTTTCATCCGCAAAGACCGGCGGCAACTCCTTTTCCTCTCCGCGCGAGCGGGGATCCCCCGAAAGCCAGCCGGGGAAGGCGATCACACTTCCAGTGACCGTAAAATCCGGCATTGCATCCTCAATATCAACATTTGCCGTGACGGTGGTCCTTAAAATCTTCGCGTCCGCCATTTGGGTCGCGATGGCCCGTTCCCAGATGAGCGTATAGAGCCTTTTTTGTTCTTCGGTATTGCCGGCCGATTTCTTAGCGATGCTCGTCGGGCGGACGGCTTCGTGGGCCTCCTGGGCCGTTTTGCTTTTAGTCGAGAAGACGCGCGGCTGAACGTACTCCTTCCCAAACTTTTTCTCCACTTCAGAGAGAATGGACGGCAAAATCTCTTTGCTGATATTCATACTGTCCGTCCTCATGTAAGTGATGAGTCCCTGTTCGTAGAGTTTCTGAGCGATGGACATCGTGCGGGAAGGGGAGAATCCCAGCCGGGAGCTGGCCGCTTGCTGGAGCGTGGAGGTAGTGAAAGGCGGCCGGGGTGTCCGCTTTATCTCGGATTGCTTCACGCTCCCAACCGTCCATCTCGCGTTTTCCGCAAGCTTAATTATCTTTTCAACTTCTTTTTTATCCCTCGGCTGGCTTTCGCAGACCAGAGTGAGCTCATCTCTGCGTTTCGTGAGAAAATCCGCCGAAATTATCCAGAACATTTCCGGCTTGAAGGCCTGAATCTCCCGTTCCCGTTCCATAAGAATGCGGAGAGCGGGGGACTGCACCCGACCGGCCGAGAGCCCGTAGCGCACCTTTCTCCAGATGAGTCCCGAAAGGTCGTAACCGAAAAGCCGATCCAATATCCGGCGGGCTTCCTGGGCCTTGAGGAGATTCATGTCTATCCCGCGCGGATGTTCCATCGCATCTTTGACGGCGTGCTCGGTTATCTCGTGAAAGACGACGCGCTTGGGATTCTTGATCCCGCAGGCGGCTTCGATGTGCCAAGCAATGGCCTCGCCTTCGCGGTCCGGGTCAGTCGCGAGATAAACCTCATTAGCTTTCTTCGCAAGTTTGGACAGCTCATTCACGATGTGTTCCTTACCTTTCACGATTTCGTAATGCGGAACGAAACCGGCCGGGACATCTATGGCCTTCTTGTTGCTTTTCGGAAGGTCGCGGATGTGTCCGACGCTCGCCCGAATCTCGAAGGACTTATCCAGATACTTCGATATGGTTTTGGCCTTTGTGGGGCTTTCTACGATTACGAGATCCATTTGATTTATTGCTTCAAGCGGAATCTGCCGTTCTTTTCTTCAATAATCCCCTGAAGTGTAAGAAAGGTTAGACGCTGATTGACTATATGAAGTTCAAGCTTAGTGTTTTCCGCCAGGTTGTCAACCGAGAGCGGCTCCGAAGAATTTTTGAGCGCGTTAACGATCAGTAACCCGGCCTCGTCCTTCACTTCCGAAAGCGGATTCTTTTTTTCCGAAAGAGGCAGAGTCATCTGATAGTTAGCGATGGTATTTTCCAGGTCTTCGAGTATCTCCGCGGCAGAAGTAACGAGCCGGGCGCCGTTCCTCAAAAGCACGTGGGAGCCCTTGTAATTAGGGTGATTGACCGGTCCGGGAAACACGAAGAGCTCCCGCCCCTGTTCCAAAGCGAATTTGGCCGTCACGAGGGCGCCAGAGTGTATCGGCGCCTCGATCACGACCGTCGCGACCGAGAGACCGCTCACTATTCTGTTCCTTTCCAAGAATTGATGGGGAAGGGCTGGCGCCCCCTTTTTGTACTCGGAGACGATGGCTCCTTTATTATCCAAAATCTCCCGGGCCAAATTTTCATGCGTGCGCGGATAAATAAGGTCCAAACCGCTCGCCAATACCGCAACGGTGCGTCCGTGAACGGAAATGACTCCCTCGTGAGCCGCGCCGTCTATCCCCAAGGCCAGTCCGGAAACCACGACTGCTCCGGCCTTGCTCAATTCGCTCCCGATCTGTTTCGCGAAGAGCATTCCCTCGCGAGTGGCCTTGCGAGTGCCCACTACTGCGATCGTAACATCGCTCGGGGAGGGAACGGCGCCTAAAAGGTAAAGCGGCGAAGGGGGGTTGGGGATCTCCTTCAAAAGCGGGGGATAAGTGGCATCGCTCGGATGGATTCTGGTTATAAGCGGGAATTCGGTCATTGGTCCTAATCATTATAGGATAAATAGTTTATAATAAGTAAAACGAGTGTATCCATTACGGATATGTCGTTTGTTGCGGAATGAACTATTTTAAGAAGCGTTTAATCACCGAAATAGCCATTTCCCTCTTGATAGTGGGAGCGCTTTTTGCCGGCATTCTCTTCTTTAACAGCAATATGGACGGATATGTGCGGAAAATCACGACGAATCGGCAGCTTTTTGCGGCCCGCGCTGCAGCCATAGATCAATTGGCCTCTCTGCGTTCGGATTACAACAATAAAGCAAATAACTACCTGAACGTCCTCTATAATATAATTCCTTCTTACGACCAATTGATAAACCTGAACCAGGAACTCCAATCGCTGGCCGCCCAGAATAAGTTGGGTTACAGTTTTTCATTTGCGGGCGAAACCCAAAAATCGACCGGAGGGTTGGGTTCCGTTTCTTTCAGCATCAACGTGAATTCGGACAACTTTAATTCTCTGATGTCGTTCATCAAGTCCCTTCAAAACTTCCGCTACTTGAGTTCCATAGACAATGTTTCAATGAAAAGCAACGAGTCGCTCTTGAGCATGGATATAAGCGGGCGCGTATTCTATCGTTAAAAAGATGTTCAAGAAACTAAAATTACCCGATCTAAAGAGGATGGAGAGACAATCCATTTTCCTTGCTCTTGCCGCAGTTATGTATGCCCTCGTTATCGTTTTCGCCATCTATTCCGTAATTTCTCTGGCTTCCAACCTGAACAACGCATTGAACGCCCCGCTACCGGGGAATCAGATGCTTAAGTTTGACATCAAGGGTTTTGAAGACCTAAAATTAATTCGCTAATTCGGATACGCGGCTCAAAAGAACGATTGGGCATGTAGTTCAGTGGTAGAACGCTGTCCTGATAAGACAGAGGTCGAAGGTTCAATTCCTTCCATGCCCACAAAAATCCTTTCATCTCTCATGCAGAAACGTTACCCCATTATTTCAATCGTATTGGGGGTATGCATCTTTTTATCCTTAACCGCTTTAGGATTTAAAACCGAAGAGCCATCAAAAGCTCCTTCCAGATTGAAAGCGGAGGGGAATCAACTCATAAGAACGGATACCGGCGAGGCCTTAAGGCTCAAAGGATACATCTCCAACTATTTCAGGAGGGGCATGCCTTCGGTAACTTCGACGGACGACATGCTGAAGCGTATAGATAAGATTAAAGAAATGGGCGGCAATGCGATAGATTTCTATTATGACCCCTGGAAGCTTTACCTCAGTCCCCAAGAGATAATAAAAAATGTGATTCCGATATGGGATGCGGTAGTGAACTATGCCGGAGAAAAGGGATTATATGTGATATTCGAGCTTACTGGCTTGGAAAATGACGTTTTGTCGGGCAAGGAAGACGGTATCTTGAGATGGGTAGCGGAGAAATACAAAGATAAACCGTATTTCATTCCCGGAGTGTGGGCCGAACCCTATACCACCGCTGATAAGTGGGCACCGAAATTGAAGGAAATGGTCAAGTTGGTAAGGGATGTCAGTCCCGATGCACCAATTGTTGTTTCCGGCGCTAACTTCAGCCGTGATTTCGGGTTTTTACTGAAAGACAGCTTGCCTGACCCAAATATCATTCTTTCCGTGCATGATTACTCACTGGAGAGAATTTCCACTCTCAATCAGGGCGTTAGTTTTGAAATAGATAATCCCGACATTAAGGAGCTGAGAAAAACTGTTCCCGTAATGTACGGAGAATTTGGGGGATTTTGGGGAGGAGATTTCTCCAGTCCTGAAGATTTGGCGATAATCAAAGAACAGCTCGCGAAGATAGACGAGTACGGATTCAGCGCGATGGGATATGTACTTGATTATCCCGACCTCCCCGGCCTTGAAATACTTGACGACAAGGGCAATCTTACGCCAAGGGGAGAGGTGTACAAAGAAAATTACACAGCGGGGGAAACGGTTCAATAAGGACCTCGACAAAATTATTCTTGTCTCATTGGACGAGCGGTGATATAAACATATTGCGGGCCTTTAGCTTAGTGGCAGAGCACCCGGTTTGCATCCGGGAGATAGGGGTTCGATTCCCCTAAGGTCCACAAAAGACAAAATTGACACGTATCTATCCTCGGAATAGAATCTGGGCAGTATTTATAATTCGCAATAGTGCAGTAAAAACCACTCCATAGCGCCCGAGGAGGCCAGAATGAAGAATTTTCTTTTCATCATCGACAACAAATCTCTCGCCGAGATGATCCGAGTTCATTTCGAAGAGGACGCTAGAATTTCCGTTAAGCATTGCCAGTTGGCGAATGAGGCCCTGCTTACCGTAAAGGAAATCAATCCAGATGTAATCTTTCTTGGGCCACTCACCGATTGGAGTAATGAGGGACTAGCCGTCGCTAGGCAGTTGAAACAGGAGGGTAAAAGGGTTTGCTTCGTATCGAGAGGAGAGACATTCGCCGAGGAAAGATATCGCGGTCTGGACATTGAAATTGTCAGGATAATCGAAAACGACTTTTCGATTGCCCTCGCCGGGGGAGGCGGATAATGGGTGATAAGAATTTTGAATTTATAAGCCGTTCCGGTTCATCGGGACGGCTGCTGTTTTTGTCTGATGGCACCGTTATCAGCTTTAACATCGGCCTATTTTGGTTCTATAATAATGGGGATGAAAAAAGTAATTCTCATATCCGGCGGAAGCAGCGGTTTGGGATACGAAATGGCGAAAATACTCTCGGCGGGTAATATCGTCGTTATCTCATCGAACAACAAAAAAGGGTTTGTCTGAGGCCGCGCGGCAACTTAAATGCGATTCCGAGGTTTTCGATGTATCGGATGCAAATGGGGTCGGAGAAGCCGTCCGAAACGTCATCAAGAAGCACGGCCGATTGGACTGCCTGATAAACAACGCGGGAATTTGGATAGAGGGAAAGTTGGAAGACAACGACCCGGCTTATATTAAAAAGGTTATGGAGGTAAACGCCCTGGGTCCGATATTGCTTTCGCAGGCCGTTATCCCGCAGATGAAGAAACAGAAACAAGGAACCATCATCAATGTCATCTCCCAAGCGGGACTTTACGGGAAAGAAGAACGCTCGGTCTACACCGCTTCCAAGTTCGCCGTCACGGGTTTTACCAAATCATTGGAACCGGAACTTAAGGGATTCGGCATCCGGGTTATCGGCCTTTACCCCGGCTTTATGAAAACCAAATTATTCGAAAAGACGGGCGTGAAAAAAAATATGGCCGCCGCTCTGGACCCGAAAGAAACCGCGAAACTCGTGAAGTTCATCGTTGAGAGCGACCCCAAGGTGAACTTTCCCGAGATCGGAATAAAATTCATAGAGAATTGAGGAATAAATCGAGACAATGAATACGGAAACTAGAAACTGCCGGAATTGTAAGCAGAATTTCATCATAGCGCCGGACGATCTCGGTTTTTACGAAAAAGTTCAGGTACTGCCTCCGACCCTTTGCCCCAATTGCCGGTTACAGGGCCGGATGTTATTCCGGAACTTCAAAACCCTCTACAAGCGGAACTCGGACGCCTCCCAAAAATCCATCGTTTCAATGTACCCGCCCGATGCCCCGTATAAGATATATGACCACGACGAATGGTGGTCGGATAACTGGGACGCCAAAACCTTCGGACGGGACTTCGATTTTAGCCGCCCGTTCTTCGCGCAATTCCAAGAACTTCTTTTTGCGGTACCGCGTTTCGCGCTTATGAACACAAATAGCGAGCGCTGTGAGTATTCCAACATTACCAACGGAAGCAAGGATTGTTATTTAATATTCGGCTGTGTTGATGACGAAGAATGCGACTACGGCCACATCGTGTGGGAATCCAAGGACTGCGTGGATAATCTCTACATCTATAAATCCGAACTGTGCTACGAATGCGTCGATTGCCTGGGTTCATATAAACTCATCCATTCCCAAGAATGCGAGAACTGTGTCGAGAGCATCGGACTCTTCGATTGCCGGAGCTGCACGAACTGCATCGGGTGCGTCGGCCTAAAACAGAAGTCGAATTGTCTGTTCAATGAGGAAGTCGGGAAAGAGGGGATAGAAAAATTCCTGGCCGAGCATCCACTCACGGACCCCTCGACGATATCACTGATTCTTAGCAAGCAGAAAGAACTGCGGAAACGGGTACCCCAGCGACATTTCTTCGGCTCCCACAACAAGAACGTTTCGGGAAATCACATTTATTTCTCGAATAACGTCTTGAACTCTTTCGACGTGAAGGTTGGAGAAAATTCGAAATTCGTTTTTACCGGCCGAAAAACGGTGGATGTATATGATTCTTCGTTTTCGATAAACATTGAGCTGGGGTACCAGATACTTACATGCCGCGGTAATAACATCATGCTTTCCCATCTTTGCTCCGATTCGAGCGATACGATGTACTCTGATAATTGCGTCAATTCCCATAATATATTCGGCTGCGCTGGGCTCAAAAACGGCGAATATTGCATCCTGAACAAGCAATATCCCAAGGAAGAATATTTTGGACTTAAAGAAAAGATAATCTCCCATATGAAGCAGACGAGGGAATGGAGCGAATTCTTCCCGAAGGAGCTTTCTCCATTCGCCTACAATGAAGCGATTGTGAATGAATACATGCCGCTCACGAAGGAAGAGGCGATTTCGAAGGGCTATAAATGGCGGGATGACATTCCTTTCAGTACCGGCCAGGAAACCATTAAATACAGCGAGCTTCCGACCGACCCCAAGAATTTTTCCGCAGACCTCCTGAAACAGGTATTGAAATGTGAATCGTGCACCCGGAATTATCGCCTCATCGACCGGGAAGTGAACTTCTATAAAAATACGGGGCTGCTCATTCCTTCGATGTGCTTCAACTGCCGCCATGCCCGCCGGATGGGGCTGAGGAACAAAAGATATCTCTGGCCGGGTAAGTGTGCCCATTGCGGAGCCGATTTTGAAACGTCTTATGGCCCGGAGGAGCAGAAAAACCTGAATATTTTCTGCGAAAAGTGCTATCTGGAAGAAATGGGTTAAATAGGTGGGGAAAATTTGCTATAATAATTCAGCCATGTACGAACTGCCAAAATTGCCTTACTCATACGATGCGCTCGAGCCCTACATCGACGCGAGGACGATGGAGATCCATCACACGAAGCACCACGCGACTTACGTGGCCAAACTTAATGAAGCCCTCGCGAACTATCCGGAGCTCCAGGCGAAGCCGGTCCGGGAATTGCTCGCTGGTCTCCAAAACATTCCGGATTCGCTGAAGACCGCGGTCAGAAATCACGGCGGAGGCCATTTCAATCACTCCATGTTCTGGGAATTGATGAAACCGCAGGGCGGAGGGGCAGCCGTAGGAGAATTGTCCAAGACAATCGTAAAAACCTTCGGCGCGTTCGAGAAGTTCGAAGAAGAATTCACTAAGGCCGCAACCGGCGTTTTCGGGAGCGGCTGGGTTTGGCTCGTGCTCGATTCAAATAACGCTCTGAAGATCGTTCAGACGCCAAATCAGGAAAATCCGATATCAAGCGGGATGAAACCGATACTCTGCCTGGATGTCTGGGAACATGCTTATTATCTGAAATACCAGAATCGCCGGCCGGATTACATCTCCGCCTGGTGGAATGTGATAAACTGGGAACAAGCCAACACCAATTTTAAATGGCAATAAAATGAAAAAATCCAAATTGATAACTCACAGCATAAGAAGTGCTCTTGGGGTAGCCCTTTATACCGCCATCGTCGCCTTCATTCTTTTCAATGGGCAAATGCTTTTCGGGAAGTTCGAAAACTTTTGGGGGCCATTTGTAGTTCTCTTGCTGTTCGTGGTTTCCGCTGCCGTGATCGGGGCTCTGATTCTCGGGATGCCGATTCTCATGTATTTTGAGGGAGATAAGTTGGGTGGCGTGAAACTTTTTGCGTATTCCGTTGGTTGACTTTTAATCTTGGCTATTATAACTTTCTTGATTCATCCCTGGACTTACTGAAATAAAAATCCCGCTAGTCCTGAGCGGGATTTTTGTCCGAGATATTCTTAGCTATAGTAGTTGGGCCGGGCATCGGATTGGGGATCGTTCCCATCTCCACTACAACGACCTCCGCACGATGAATCCCGAATTGAGCGGCTTTCTCTTTTGAGGGCATCCAGACATCCATAAAGTCGGTCTTCCGGCGGGACATTCTATCTTCAACCACGAAGACCTTATTGCCGAAAAATTCCGGTATTTTGACCTTCGTGCCGAACGGCAGGAAGTTGGCCGCGATGAAACCGTCCCGAACCGTCTTATTGGTGGCGGTTATAAGTGGGGAGTCATCGGTCTCTTCCGGGACGCTCGAATAGGCCGTAAGCCAGATTTGGAACCTTCTTACTTCTGAATCGGACGCATCGGCCGGTTTCGAAGCCGCAATGGCTACAGCCGGGAGAACGTCCAGCGCGCTTGAGCTTGTCCAAAGGGAACCGCCCAGAAACGAGGGTCTCATTATCAAAGCTACGTATAGAATTGGCAGAATGATTTTTCTCATTGTTTCCAATGAAAAACCCCCTTCTATGGGAGCTTATCACTTTACGCCCCCATTGTATCATATCGAACAAAAAAGTCAACCCCGTTAGAAGTAGCCCGCCCTTAGGCCCTCCGGGCGCGCTTGCGCGCGGGCGAGACTTCTAACGGGGTCAATCTCATGCTAATATGAGGAAATGATAGATATAATCTACGAAAATGACGACTTTCTGGCTATAAATAAGCCCGCCGGAGTGCTTGTCCACAGGCCCGAAAAGGGGCCTAAATCGGCCCAGAGAGAGGGGGTACTCTCGGATTGGATAGAAGAACACTACCCCGAGACAAAGGGTGTAGGAGACCTGCCTGCTGGCAGGCAGGCGAGCCAGAATTTGAGGCCGGGAATAGTTCACCGGTTGGATGAGGATACATCGGGCGTATTACTTATCGCCAAAAACCAGAGATTCTTTGAATACCTGAAGGGGCTCTTCCAAAAACACGAGGTTCTAAAAACCTACCTGACCCTGGTTCATGGGCGGATGATCGGAAGGGGCAAGATAGACAAGCCGATAGGGCTGAAGTCCGGTTCGGTCAAAAGAAGCGTGAACGCCAAGGGGATGAAGATGGTGAAAGAGGCTATTACGGAATATCAGGTCATTAAGCTCTTCAAAAGACCTGACCCCGACCTGCCTTTCGGACAGACAGGCCTGCCTGCCGGCAGGCAGGAAAAGAAAGGCGAGTTCAAATACTATTCCTTGCTCCGGGTCTTCCCGCATACAGGCCGGACGCACCAGATCCGGGTTCATTTGGCCTCAATCGGCCACCCGATAGTGGGGGATGAACTTTACGGTCGGAAAAAAGAGAACAGAGAACTGAAAGCGAACCGCCAATTTCTTCATGCCGAGTCCGTTGAGTTCAACTTGGAAGATGGCAGCCGCGTCAGGATCGAAGCCGAACTCCCGAGCGAGCTTCAGGAATTTCTGGAAAACCTGAACAATAGCGAACAAGGGGAGTTTTAGCTTCCCTTCGAAAACACGCTATCAAATTCCCCGGCGTGGAATTTGCGCTTGTTCTCGGCCTCGCTCTGCCCTTCGGGCAACCATGCCCGCTCGGCCTGCGAAACAGTTTTCTTAGGGAAGTCAAAACTCCCTTATCATATTGACGGAACAGATGGCAATTGCTAATATAAAAACTCATGATTAACGCTGAGACACTGAAGAAAATCAAAACCGGAGGCAGAGTCCGGGTCTGGGAAAAGATAAAAGAAGGAGACAAGGAACGCCAAAGCGCCTTTGAAGGTATGGTTATCGCCCGAAAGCATGGCAACGAAACCGGCGGAACATTCACCGTCCGGGCAGTGCTTCAAGAGGTCGGCGTCGAGAAGGTTTTCCCGATAAACGCCCCGACCATTGCGAAGGTTGAGATACTTTCTTCGCCCAAAAAAGTCCACCGTTCCAAGCTTTATTACACCCGCAAGCTTTCGAGCAAGAAAGTCCGGGAAAAACTCACGGCTTAAAATACCTTTAATAACGAACGGCTCCGGTCTGTACCGGAGTTGTTTTTATTCCGAAACCTTGGATATAATAGGAAAATAATGCCCAGGTGGCGAAACTGGTACACGCACTACCTTGAGGTGGTAGCGCCGCAAGGCATGGAGGTTCGAATCCTCTCCTGGGCACAAATGATCATCTTGCTAGACGGTTCCAAAGGAGCCGGCAAATCATCGGTTAGCGAGATTCTTACCAAACACTTGGATAAAAGCGTTCCTTTAAGTTTGGATAACGAAAGACGCGCACTTAAAAATCAAAAAAGAAATCGCACGGAATTAAACAGGGAAGCATTTGAGAACATAATCAACAAGGCGAAAGGTTCTCTAGGAGAGGGCAGAAATGTCATAATCGACTGCGGACTGACAAAAGAGCGCGTTTCCATCCTTGAACATCTTGCTTCAGACACGAAATCCAAACTTCATAAATTCTTCTTAAAAGCGTCCTATAACACCCTTCTGAACCGGGTCCGCTTTAGGGATAAAACAAAGGGTAAGAACACGGATATCGAAAGATTCGATGAGGTCTTCAAAATCATTCATTCAAAGGAACTGGGAGATTTTAATGTCATTGAGACTGAAAAATTGAGCCCGGAAGGAGTTGCGAATGCGATCTTAAGGATGGTCAATAAATAGCCCTAAAATCAGGGTTTTTAGGCCTCTTTTTCGTTTGTTTTTCGGCCCCGAATCTGATACAATTGAAGAGTAAATTGAGCAGGAAAAATCAGCTAAAAAGGCTGAATTTTCTTCGTGATTCCAATGGCAAAAAAGAAAGAAAATAAGCCGACATTAGTCGCTAAAAACGAACCGAAAAAAGAGTCCTACGAAGCCAAAGACATATACGTTTTGGAGGGCTTGGAACCGGTCCGGAAGCGTCCGGGCATGTATATCGGCTCCACCGGCGTGGACGGCTTGCACCATCTGGTCTGGGAACTCGTGGACAACTCCATCGACGAAGCGATGGCCGGCTATGCGAAGAACATCAGCGTGGAAATACTGAAAGGCAGCCGCATCGTCGTCTTGGACGACGGTCGCGGCATCCCGGTAGAGATCCATCCGCAAACGAAGAAATCGGCGCTCGAAACGGTATTGTGCACGCTCCACGCGGGCGGCAAGTTCGGCGGCGAGTCGTACAAGGTATCTGGCGGCCTTCACGGCGTCGGTGTCTCGGTCGTGAACGC
>JBEKVQ010000006.1:0-69594 GCA_049997815.1 Minisyncoccia bacterium | reverse complement strand
ATTGTCATTATTCCGTTGTTTTTATCATTATTCATATGTTTCATAAAACTATGGGCGGGGTAAGGTTTGATTGATTAATTTTCTGCGATTTCATCTTGAAAATTCATATCAAGCCCTTATTTATTATCTTCCCTCATTAACGGAAAGAAAACCGTTTCCCGTATCGGCTTGTCCATCAGAATCGCAAAGAACCTTTCGGACATTCCGAAACCGGCCGCCGGCGGCATGCCGTACTCGATCGCCTCGAGAAATTCTTCATCCAGATACTGCGCCTCCTTGTCTCCCTTCGCCCGCAAGGCCATCTGCTCCTCGAACCTCTTTCGCTGGTCGATGGGGTCATTCAATTCGCTCCAGCCGTTCCCCAACTCCGAACCGTAAGCCAGAACTTGGACGCGCTCCGTCGTCTCCGGGTTCTCCGGCCGGCGCTTCGCGAGCGGTGATATCAAGACCGGATGATTAATCAGGAGCGTCGGTTCGATTATGAACGGCCGGATAGATTTCTTATAAATGGTGTCTATCAAACGTCCTTTGCCGGCACTCGGCTCGAATTCTAATTTTAGGGATTTGGCCTTGGCCGCGAGTTCTTCGCGCGTAGCCGTGAGCGGATTCAATCCGATTGCCTTTTTGAAGGACTCAGAATAGTCCGCAATTTTCCACTTCTTGCCCCAATCCATCTCGTGGCCGCGCGACTTAATTTTAAGAGTGCCACAGGTCGCTTTCACGGCCGCTTTATACATTTTCTCCACGAATTTCATGAGCTCCCGATAATCGGCATAAGCCCAGTAAAATTCCAACTGGGTGTAATCCTGAAGGTGCTCCGGGTCGATGCCTTCGTTTCGGAAAACGCGTCCTATCTCAAAAACCTTTTCGTATCCGCCCACAAGCATCTTCTTCAAGGGCAACTCCAAAGAGATCCTCAAAAAGAAATCCCGGTCCAACGCGTTATGATGGGTCTTAAACGGCTCCGCCTCCGCCCCGCCCGGCAAGTTCTCAAAAACCGGCGTCTCCACTTCTAGAAATCCTTCCTTCTTCAGGAAATCCCGTATCGCATCCCAAAAAGCGCTCTTTTTCTCGAACATTTTTTTAACGTCGGCATTCAAGACCGTATCCAAGTAGCGCTTTCTGAGGCGCGTCTCGATGTTCCCGAGTCCGTACCAAGACTGCGGCAGAGGCCGCAAGCTCTTAGAAATCATTTTCGCCTCCCTCGCGGATATGCTTTTTTCTCCCCTCTTCGTTTTTGAGAGCGTTCCCTTTATCTCGACAAAATCCCCGATGTCCAGAGTATCTTTCAGCAACTCAAAATTTTCAGTGTCTCCTTTCTTAAGTATGAACTGAATCACACCGCTCTCGTCCTTAAGGTCACCGAAGACGATGCCGCCCTGCACCCTTAGGGCCAAAACACGTCCGACGAGCCATAAAACTTTCTTGGATTTCTCAAGCTTCGAAAAATCGGAAACCGCTTCATTTACGGAAGCAGTTCTTTTTACCTGCGCTGGATAGGGATCGGCTGATTTTTTGTAGCGGGCAAGCTTCAACTTGCGCTCACGCATCAGGTCATCGAGCATTTTAGTCTACGCTTAGAATTTCATACTCGGCTTGGCCTTTCGGGGTCTCTACGGTTATCTTTTCACCGGCCTTTTTCGCCAATAATTCGCGGCCCAGCGGCGATTCGTTCGAAATGAGACCATTCAAGGGATCGGATTCGCTCGAACCCACAAGGGTATAATTCATTATGGCGCCATCTTTTTTGAGAGAAATTTTGGAACCCAGTTTCACCGCACCGTCCGTCGAAACGCCGGCCGCACTCTGTTTTTCGAAAAGCGCCGAATTCTTGAGCAGATTCCCCAGTTCGGCGATCCGCTTCTCCAAAACGCTCTGGTCCTCGCGCGCCGACTGGTATTCGGCATTCTCCGAAAGATCACCCAAATCCTTCGCGTGCCGCAAACGCTCCATAACGGAGCGGCGGCCTTCCTTCTTCAGGTTATTGAGTTCCGCCACGAGTTCATCGTAGCGCTCCTTAGTCAGATATTTTTTCGGCATTTAACTTGGGAATCACCCTCGAATCCTGTGATTATAATACCACATGAAAAGGTCTCTCGCCACAGGGACTGCATTCAAACTGCCTTCTCTCGCGTTTTCAACGAGTATGAGAATAGCGATCTCCGGATTATCGTAGGGCGCGTACCCGACGAAGAAAGCGTTCGTCTTCGTGTTGTTGGAAACTTGAGCCGAACCGGTTTTGGCCGCGACCGCGATGGGCAGGTCGTGAAGAAGATAGGAAGTGCCGTAGGTTTGGGTGACGCCGTCGCGCATCCCGCGCCGCACTTCCTCCAAGGCCTTGCCGATTTCTCCGGAGAGGTCGCGAAGCAAGGTCGGCTGGCTTTTCAAAACCTGATTCCCCCGGCCATCCTTGATTTCATCCACCACTCTCGGCTCGTAGAACTTTCCCCCGTTCGCCACCGCCGCAATGTAATTTAAGAGCTCTATCGGCGTTACGGCCAAATCGCCCTGACCGATGGAGACGTTGAACGTATCACCCAACCTCCATGGTTCGTTTTTGGTGCTTTCCTTCCAAGCGGGGTCCGGCAGAAAACCCGTGTCCTCTCCAACGAGATCTATGTTGGTTTTTTCGTCCAGGCCGAACTTGTGCCACCATTCTTTCAATTTCGTTATCCCCAAACCTTTTTGGTCGCCGAAACCGCCGCCCACGGAATAGAAGTAAACGTTCGAGGAGCGCGCGATGGCCGAATATAGGTTCACCCAGCCCTGCGGTCGCCAGTCCAAAAAACGGCTGGGATGTTCCGGATCGTAAGGATTGGGCACGTCGAGGTACCCCGGAGAATATATCTCGTGATTCGGGTCCAAAATTCCCTCCGTAAGGGCAGCGGTTGCAACTAAGGGCTTTATGGTAGAACCGGGATTGTAAACGCCGGAGACCGCCCGATTGAAGAGCGGTTGATTCTTGTCGGTAAGATATTTACCCACGTTTTCCGGGTCGAACGAAGGAATGTTCACGAGCGACAAAATTTCCCCGTTCTGCGGGTTCATTGCTATACCCACGCCCACGTCGCGCCCGAGTTCCTGAAGAGCCTGGCTCAAACGGTCGTAAAAGTACGACTGGAGATCCTTATCTATGAAAGTCTTCAGATTATCGCCTGAAACCGGCTGTTTTATCACCCTTTCGGCTTCGGTCCTGCCCTGGGCGCTCGTCAGTATCATCTTTTCACCGTTCACGCCTCTCAAATATCCATCGTAATACGCTTCTAGCCCGCTCCGGCCAATCTGGTCGTCAATGCTCAAACTCGGATCACTCTTCAGGTCATTCTTGTTCACGAGACCGGTGTAACCAATCACGTGGGCAAACTTCAAAGGAACGACCTGGCCTCTTTGGAACGACGGGTCTATTTCAATGCCATCCAGATTCGCCGCCGCAAGATTCACCAGCTCATCGTGCCCGAGATTCTGTTTCAGAAGAAAACTGTCGCTCACGTTCCAGTCCCGTTCTTTTATTTGGTTTAGGATATCATTCTGGTCCAGCCCCAAAATATCTGCGGCACTCCCGATGACCGCAAGCTGTTCTTCCGGAGACTTCGGAAGAGACTTGGGCACCAAAAATGCATCGTAGGCCGAATCGTTCTTAACGAGGTCGCTGCCGAAACGGTCCGTAATCGCTCCCCGCGGCGCGTATTCCACCTTCGTGTCGCTCATATTCGCAACCGCCCGCCCGGCGTAGAAGCCGTAATTAAAGGCGGCCAAATTCAGAAGTTGGGCGAATACCAGAAGGAACACGATTGAGATGAAAATCAAAAAATTCTTGAAAACCCGGTCGGTAAGCGGTATTTCCAAAAAATCCTCCTCCGCCAATCGGTCGGTAAGGATATCCTCTAAATTTAAATCAGGTTCGGGCATATTTTTCCCAAAAAAGGAGCAGGAGCCAGAAGATACCGCCCAAGAGAAAATTATAAACCGCCTCCTCAAGTATCAAACCCCACATGAGCGGACTGCCGGTCAAAAATCTGAGCAGAACGTGAAAAAGAACGGTACCGATGACCAAGACGAACAGGAAATCAGGAAAAGGATGGCCGGTTAAAAAATCCTTCAAGAAATAAACCAGAACGATAAGGGCGGTAAGCGTGAGCCATGTGGTCATCCAAAAACCGAAGAGAAAAGAACCGACAAGGAAAGAAAATCCCAAGAGCACCAGGAAGAAATCAAAACGGATGCGTTTTCTAAAAACGGGCGCAAGAATCAGGCCCAAGAAAAATATGAATATGAGATTTGGATTTATTCCGCCCACGCTCAAAAACCGCGTGCCCTCGAAGCAGACCAAAACGGCGATAACGAGCAGAACCAAAATGAACCGAGCCAAGTCCGCCATAGTCGGTTAGGGAAAATTGATGATTACAAGCACTTTTCTTAGATCTTCAAAACTTATCGGCGGCTCCACCTTGGCCTTGGCCCAGACGCCGTTCTCGCCTGCTTCCCAATCTAAAATCCTCCCGATAAGCGAGTTCATGGGAAAATTGCTCGCGAGATTCATGACCGCGTCGCCCGCCGTTGACGAAGCATCTTTGGGTATCAGATCCAAGTAGGGCGCGGGACCGCCGGTTAGAAGGGCTTTCGCGCGATTTGTTCCGAAGGCGACCGCACTTCGCCAAGCCGGATCGAAGATGGTTTCCACTTCGCTCTCCGTTCTCTTCACGTCTTTTATCTTTCCCAAGAGCACTCCCGGAGCCGAAAGAACCGGCATTCCCACCTTGATTCCGTCGTCGGAACCGATATCTATCGTGATGGCCGCGTAATTATTGAAAGGATAATCCGAAAAGACCTGCGCTTCCTTCGCGCGGTAGCGATCGGCATTCACTGTCGGATTCGCATTCTCCGCGCCGGAAAAGCTCTGGGTAAGAACCTCATTTTGGGCTTTCAGGTTACCGTAGTTTTCGTAAGTGAACTCAGAATCGGCAGCACCTGAAAAGGCCAAGCGGAAATTCTGGAAAAAATGGACAATTACCGTCCGTGAAAAGAAAACAACTAGCACGACCGCCACGAAAGCGACGCTCAGGATCAGGAGGCGAAACGACTTCATAGATTGATGATTTTGGAGCCGGAGAAATTATCTAAAAGATTGTCGTAAGCCCCCATATTCTCAGCGATGATGCCGGTGCCGCGGGAAACGCAGAGGATGGGTTCGTCCACCAGATGCACTTCTACGCCGATCTCCTTCTTGAAAAGCTGGTCCACACCGCGGAGCAAGCTGCCACCGCCCGAAAGATAGATACCGTTCTTGTAGATGTCGCCCGCCAGCTCCGGCGGCGTCACGTCTATAAGTTCCTTCAGGTCTTCCACCACGAGCTTCAGCGGCCGGGTAAGCCAATAACGCACCTGCGTGTCCTTGATTACCGTCTCACGCGGCAAACCGGTTACGGCATCACGCCCGCGAATCACGATTTCCAGCCGTTCGGATTGAGGAATAGCGGCTCCCACGGCAATTTTTATCTCCTCCGCCGTCGGTTCGCCGATATGGAGTTTCATTTCTTCCTTTATCCCCTTCAAAATTTCCTGATTCAGATAATCCCCGGCGATCTTCAGGCGTTTCGAAACCACGATGCCGTTCATGGAGATTATCGCCATTCCGCTCGTCCCGGCCCCGATGTCCACTATCAAATGCGCCGTCGGCTGATTGATATCCAAATGGCTCCCAAGAGCCGCCGCAATGGGCTGTTCCACGAGATGCACTCGGCTCACCCCCACCTCTTTCAATAGGTCCTCCACCGATTTTCTTTCCACTTCCGTAAGATTGGTCGGCACGCTCACGATGGTTTCGGTAAACCAGGACCAGGGCAATTTTTCGCTCTTCAAAATATGCTGGACCATCTCCTTGGCCATGTCGAAATCTCCGATGACCCCGTTTATCATTGGCCGCAGAGCCGTCACGTGCGTCGGCGTCCGCGAAAGCATCCGCTTGGCCTCGGAACCGACCGCCACGACGCGATTGGTACGGTTGTTGAAGGCCACGATCGAGGGTTCCGCAAGAATTATGCCCGTTCCTTTAAGATAAACCCGGGTCATATCCGTCCCTAAATCGATGCCAATTATCTTTTTTAGTACCATCTTGATTTATTTCTTTACTTCCTTAACGAAGTCCTGGACCTTAACCAGTTTGGACTCCTTCCCGTTCCGCTTTTTAATTTCTATCTTTTCCTGCACCATCGTTTTTTCGCTCACAACCGCACGCCACGGCATGCCCAGGAGATCGGCATCGAAGAACTTCTCACCAGCCGAAAGTCCCGCCCGGTCGTCAAAAAGCACTTCCACGCCGTCTTTTACGAGATGATTATAGACCGAGTCCGCGAACTTTTGAAGCTCCGGCGTTCCCTCACCGATCATGAGAAGATGAACCCGGAATGGCGCGGCTTCATCCGGCCAGATAATACCTCTTTCGTCGTGATGTGTTTCGACAATTGTAGCCATAAGACGATCTACGCCTATCCCATAAGAGGCCATTGTTACCGGCTGATTCTTTCCGCTTTTGTCTTTGAAGAAAAGGTTTATCGGCTCCGAGAATTTCGTTCCTAGCTTGAAAATATTCCCCACCTCAATCGCTTTTATCACATCTAGAACGCCGCTCTGGCAATGAGGGCAACTGGCGCCTGATTTCAGCTTGGATATCTCCTTATTCTGGGCGAAGCCGCAGAGCCGGCAGACGATTATTTCGTCCTCCCCTGCCTCGCTTTCCACCATGAATTCGTGTGAGTACTCTTTGGAAAAATCGCCGCCGGAGGCCTCGGTAATGTAAGTTTTAAGCCCAAATCGTCCGAAAACTTTCATATAGGCCTTCTTTGCCTCTTCGTAGAATTTTGACAGAGATGCTTCATCCTCATGAAAGCTATAAAGGTCCTTCATGATGAATTCCCGCCCTCGGATCAGACCGGATTTGGCGCGGGGTTCATCTCTAAACTTACCCTGAATTTGATACACCGAAAGTGGCAAATCCGCATAGGAATTGATAATCGTTTTGGCGAGAGTACTTACTATTTCTTCGTGAGTGGGACCCAAACCGAATTCGCGTCCGCCGTGGTCCTTAAATTGATACATAACCTTTTCCATGCTGGCCCATCGTCCAGTCGCTTCCCAAACCGATCGAGGGTGGAGAGCCGGCATTAATATCTCAGCCGAACCCAAAGCATTCATTTCCTCGCGGATTACGTTTTCAATCTTCGTTATCACCCGCCAACCCAGCGGCAGGAACGAATAAACGCCCGCCATCAATTTCTGAACAAAATTCGCCCGAATCAAAAATTGGGCGTTTATGGCGACTTCGTCCTTGGGAAAATCCTTTTGCGTTCTGAAGAAAAGATGCGATTCCCGCATATGAAAATACTAGCAAAGGACCCGCTCTATGACAACTAATTACTTCAGAAGAGAGCCTTCGATAAAAATTTCCAAAAGTTTCGGGAAGGAGATGCCGACGGCTTGGGCCGCCTTGGGAAGCAGGCTATTTTCGGTCATTCCGGGGATGGTGTTTATCTCCAAAACGTAAAGCTTTCGGTTCTTGCCCAAAATGAAATCGGTGCGGGAAAATCCGCTGCAGCCGATGGTCTTATGCGCCAAGAGAGCCGCTCTCTTCACCGCCTGAGTATAAGAATCGGGCAAGGGCGCCGGCGTAATTTCCATGGTGGCCGGATCGTACTTCGCCTTATAGTCGAAGAATGGGCTCCCCGCCGCGATTATTTCCGTGGGCGGCAGAGCAAAAGTCGAGTTCGGAATGCCCGAATCGATGACGCCGCAGGTCAATTCTCTCCCCCCAATGAACTCCTGAACGATTATCTCTTTTGAATCCTTTAACGCCAGTTCCAGCGCCTGATTCAATTCCTTCTTCTCCTTCAGTATTTTCACTCCTACGCTCGAGCCGCTCGCGTTGGGTTTTATGACCCATGGCTCCTTTAAATATGAACTTATTTTTTGCGCTATGCCCTTTCGGTCCTTGAACCACTCGTGGCGCGATATATGAATGGTCGGTGGTATCAAAAGACCCGCGTCCTGAAAAAGCCGGAGCGACAACCACTTATTCATCCCCAAAGCGCTCGTCATTGCTCCGGATCCGGCGTAAGGAACGTGGGCCGCGTCCAGAATGCTTTGCACCGTGCCGTCCTCCCCGTAAGGCCCGTGCATTGCAATGAAAGCGAGCTCAAAGCGCTTTTTAAGTTCAGCCGGCTCAATCGGCCATTCGCCGGTCTTTGAGATGACGAATTCCTCCGCTTCGTATTTTTCCGGATTCAAATTGGCGGCAACGTTCCGGCCGGACGCGAGCGATACGTCATGCTCCGGCGACGGTCCGCCCGAAAGCACTGCGATTTTTCTGCGGGATTTTTTCATGATGATTTAAATAAGTCTGACTACATCCTTAATTGTGATAAAAACCATGAGAAGAATCAAAATCGCGAAACCGGCGCCATTCACCCATATCTGCACCTGCCGGGGAATCGACCTTCCGACGAGTTTTTCGATGAGAATGAAAAGGAAGCGTCCGCCGTCGAGCGCCGGGAAGGGCAGAAGGTTCAGGACCGCAAGGTTTATGGAGATAAGGGCCAAAAGCTGAAGGAAATAAACAAATCCGAGATTGGTCGCCTGGGCCGCAAGGAAAACTATGCCCACCGGACCGGTAACGTTTTGGACGTTTCCGGGCGACGATAAGAGCTGACCGAGAAACGTTCCCAAGCCGTCAAAAACCATCTTCGTCACGACCCAGGTCTCCGAAAGCCCCGACCCTAAACTCGTTAAAAACGGCTGGGACTCCAAACCCACTTCGGTAATCTCTACTCCCAACGGTCCTTGTCCCTTGGGCGGATTTTGCCTAGGACTAATTTCGAATTTCAATTCTTTAGTGTCACGCTCGACATTCAAAGTGAGCGGGCCCGCTCCGTTCCCTTTGACCAGCTTCGTAAAATCATCCGACATAATCGGGTCGGATAAAACCGATGCGCCGGACGAAACGCTCTTTATGATATCTCCGGATTTTAGACCAGACGTAAGTGCCGGCGAATTTTCCGCCACGTTCGCGATAACCAGATGCTTCGGCATCCCGACCATTAAAATCAAACTCAAGAGCAGCCAGCCCAAAATCACATTCATGAAAACGCCGGCCAGAACCACCAAGCTCTTTTTCCAAGCCGTTTCTTCATTGAAACCTTTTTCTCCCGGTTCTCCTAAAATGCCGGCGGCCGGCTCGTCTTCGCCGTGGAGACGCACGAAACCGCCGAACGGCAGAGTATTCAAACTGTAGGTCGTTTCCCCCATCTTCTTCTTCAAAAGCCGAGGCGGAAAACCCACACCAAATTCATCCACCCGCATTCCCAAAAGTTTGGCGACCAAAAAGTGACCGAGCTCGTGGACAAGAATAAGGACCGCCAGCCCGATTATTACTATTACAAAAACCATTATTCGTTTATTTCCTTTGTTTTATTCTGGAGTGCTTTCTCGATGTCCTCGTTCAGCTTATCTACCTCTTTCTGGACCTGCTCTTTCGCCTTGAACTTCTGGTCCTCGTTCATCTCGTGGGCATCGAAAGCAACCTGCACTTTTTTATTGATATCGTCCCGAAGATGGCGAATCTGTATCTTGTGCTCCTCCGTAACCTTCCCGATGTGTTTTATGAGTTCATCCCGCCGCTCTTGGCTCAACTCCGGGAGAAATATCCGAATTATCTGTCCATCCACGCTAGCCGACAAGTTCAACGAGGACGACTCTATCGCCTTGGCCACGCCGGGAACCGCGCCCTTATCCCAAACCTGAATCGATATTTCCCGGGGCGGTTGAACGCTGATGGTCCCCAATTGTTTTATCGGGGTCATCTGATTGTAGTAATTGGCCTTCAGGTCTTCGACGAGGGCCGCGTTCGGCCGGGTCGTCCGGACGGCGGCGAGCGCCTTTCGGAGCGACTCAACTATCGCCTGCCCATTCGTTTTCAGTTCGTTCAAGATCGGTTCCATATTTTAATTCTTCAGCATTTCTTCCGCCGCTTTTCTTTGGAGATTCATATTCAAATTATACCTTTTTACGAGCGTTTCCCTATCCAAGAGCCACGAGAGAAGCGAAGCGTTCTTTTCTAGATTTTCCCGCCAAAGTTTCAGGATGCTCCTTTCTAGAAAATCCTCCAAATCGTCTTCCCCTTTTGGATCCAGTTTCAACAATTCCAGGGCGTAGCCGATTCTGCCGAATGAGGCGGCGGCGATATCGCGCGCTTTTTTTTCGCTCTCGCCGTACTTTTCCTTCAATATCTTCGCCACTTCGTTTTTCGAAAGGCGCGGAAAGTAGACCTTGGCAAACCGGGAAAGAAGCGGCGGAATCAAGACCTGTGGGTCGTGAGCGACGAAAATCAAGAGGGCGTGTTCGGGCGGCTCTTCCACTATCTTTAAGAGCGCTCCCTGGGCCTCGGGAGTCAATTCCTCCGCGTTATCGATGACGGCGAGGCGCCTCGGTGATTTTAACGGTTTTTGCCATAGGAACTTCCGCACTTCCAAAATTTTTTCTATACCGATACTGTTCTTTTCCTCTCCCTTCAAAACGAAAGAGGCATCCAAAAGCGGTTCGGTCGCAACTTCGAACTTTCCGTTTTCAAGCGCATAAGCGAGCAATCGGGCGAAGGTTCCCTTGCCCACTCCGCGGTCGCCGTAAAAAAGATAGGCCTGGCCCAGTTTGTTTTCCCTGATAAGCTTTTGGAAGGCCCTCGTTCTTTCTTCGTGTCCGAAAAGATCCATAACGAAGATTATCTCTTGTTCAAAAGAGTGCGCTTATACACATCCAAGTGATTCAGAATTATGGCGGTGCCCTTCGCGACGCAAAGAATCGGCTCCTCGGCCGTGTAAGCCGAAACGCCGAGCGAGCGCTTAATGAACTCTTCCAAATCCCGTATCTGCGAACTGCCGCCCGAAAGGATGATGCCCTTCTCCATGATATCCGCCGCCAGTTCCGGCGGGGTCACGTTAAAGACGGACTGCACCGCTCCCATTATCTCTACCAGATGCGGATTGATGGCCTCCGCAATCTCGTTGGAACTTATCGTCAGATCCTTGGGCAATCCCGAAGCCAGGTCCCGTCCGCGGATTCTCATCTCCATCTTATTGTGGTTCGGAAGCGCCGTACCAATGGCGATTTTTATGTTTTCCGCGCTCGTCTCGCCTATCGCGAGCCCATACTTCTTTTTGATATATTCGGCGATTGACTGGTCAAAACGGTTTCCCGCCACCCGCAAACTATGCCAGTTTACTATCCCGCCCAATGATATGACGGCTACTTCGGTCGTTCCGCCGCCAATATTCACGACCATATTGCCCTCGGCCGAATGGATGGGAATTCCGGCACCCAAAGCCGCGAGTATGGGTTCTTTGACCAAATAAACCTCTTTGGCGCCGGATTCCTTGGCCGCATTCATAACGGCGCGGTATTCGGTCGAGGTAATGCCCGCCGGCACGGATATAACCACCTCCGGTCTGAAAACATTGAAGGCGCCGACGCTCTTCGAGATGAAATAGCGCAACATCGCCTGGGTGATATAGTATTCGGCGATCACGCCGTCCTTGAGCGGTTTGTAAGTGACGATATCGTCGGGCGTACGGCCAACCATTTCCTTGGCCTCGGCGCCGACCGCGAGCACGGCATTATCGGGTTTCCGGAGCGCCACGACCGTCGGCTCGTTGATTACGATTCCGCGGTTCGGCAAAAAAACCAGCGTATTCGTGGTCCCCAAATCAATGCCGATTTTCCGGATAAACATTGGTTTTACTCTACTATTATCCGGCCCAAAATTCAACAAAACAAAAACCCCGTTCCATGAATCGAAACGGGGCCAAACGAAAACGAGACTAAATCCTATTACTTGCCAGAGAATGCAACCCGTGCGGATTGACCAAAATCACTACATAGGGATTCCCAGCGCAAGGACCAACGCTCATTTAGCTTACTGAGGCAAGGGACTCTCAAATCTCCGGTCACATCCACTACCAACCCTGGAAAATCTATATTGGATTTTCCCAGAAGTTTCATTAATTCCGGAAATTCGCCCTGATGTTCAGCGAGCCATATAGCGTGCTGATAACCGAGGATGAGTTTGGATTTCGTGTTAATGCGAGTTTCATACTCTCTTCCGTTTATCTGATCTTCATCTGAACGTAGAACGGTTGCGATATTCAATACTACCGCTTCAGTTGGCGAGGTATCCCTCTTAACATAATGGACCAAAGAGGAAAACTCTTGGAGCTCTTCGAGATTGGGGCGAGATAATGCAGGTATAGGGATAGAAAGAGTTTCGATAATCCTGAATATATCGTTAAGACAAAAACCGTTTCGGATAAATTCCGTTGCCTCTCTTCCGGCACGTTCCGAATCGGTAATGCCGACTTGGACCTGCTCTCTCGTGAGCGAATTCCAATCAACATTCTCACCAAGTTTCGCCAGAACTGCGAATCGTTGCTCAACTGATATCGTACCCATAAAATCTCCTTTGCCACGGGGATTTGAACATACGCATTATTGCGAATGTTTGGTCTTTTTGCCGCAGCATTTAAAGTACTAAATATAACACCCTAAATGCTGGGCAAAAATGCAAATAACAAATAATTCTTAAATACCTACTTGAGTTATAAACCTAATTTACAAAGGTGTCAAACTAATCTACTGACCCCAACAAATGTAAGAAAACTCGCTTAGAGCGAGTATCGTAGTAGCGAACCAATAATTCCCTCCTAAGATTTTACGCGACAAACTTTCCCGACAAAACCGTCTCGCAGGCCGAGCGGGCATGGTTGCCCGTAGGGCAGAGCGAGGCCGAGAGCGAGCGCAAATTCATCGCTGGGGGATTTGACAGCGTGTTTTGGAGGGGAAGTTTTGTTGCATAAAATCAACCCACCCTCCTGATGTCCGCTCCGAGAAAACTCAAGCGTTCCACTATCTTTTCGTATCCGCGGTCAATCTCCGAGACGCCGCTTATCTCGGATTCCCCTTCGGCAATCAGGGCCGCGAGAATATGGGCCATTCCGGCCCGCAAGTCCGGCACCCTGAGTTTCGCTCCGTGGAGCGGCGTCGGGCCTTTCACTATCGCGCTGTGGGGGCATTTTTTGTCCCTGAAGCGGCAGGGTAAATTCCCCAAACAAGCATCTACTACTCTAATGTCCGCCCCCATTAAATTCAAGTCGCGCGTGTAGCCAAAGCGGTCCTCGTAGACGGTCTCGTGAATCGAGGACTCGCCGCTTGCCTGGGTGAGCATCGTGAGAAACGGCTGCTGCCAGTCGGTCATGAAACCCGGGTGAGTGTCGGTCTCTATCCTGACCGGCGTAAGCGGCCGGGCGCGCCAAAAGAGTATCCCGTCCCCCATCACTTCGTACTCTCCGCCGATGCGCCTTAGGTCATTCAGAAACGTGATGAGATGGTCCTGCTCCGCGCCATTAACGAGAATCCTGCCGTTCGTCGCAACCGCAAGGCACGCGAATGAGACCGCTTCATTTCGGTCCGACAATATCTTGTGCCGCGCGCCGTGCAACTTGGGAACGCCGTGAATAGCGATAGTCCGGTTCGTGCCGAGCTCTATGATGGCCCCCATTTTCTGGAGGAATTTTATCAAATCCATTATCTCCGGTTCTACCGCTGAATTCGAAACCGTGGTCTTCCCGTCAGCCAGTACCGAAGCCAAAATAACCTGTTCGGTCGCTCCAACACTGGGATATTTGAGGGCTATGTCGGCTCCCTTGAGCCGTCCCACGACGCTCGCGCGATAGAAATTATTGTTTATTTCTATCTTCGCGCCAAGCTCCTTCAAGGATTCCAAGTGCATATCCACCGGCCGCGGACCGATCTTATCCCCGCCCACTATCGGGACTTCGGCTTCCCCTTTCCGGTTCAGAAGCGGTCCCAAGGCCAGTATTGGAATTCGGTTCCGGCGGTGCAAAGATGCTACTCGCGTCGTTTTTATTTCGGGCGTCCGAATGACCAAATGGGAATCAATGGCTCTTATCTCGCTTCCCAAAATCGCGCAAAGTTCTTTCGCCACTTCCACGTCGCCGATCCTCGGGAAATTTTCGAAGACGCACTCTTCGTCGGTGAGAAGAGTAGCTACCAATAATTTTGTCGCGGCGTTCTTGGCGCCGGCCAGTTTTATCTCTCCCACGAGCGGCCGCCCACCCCGCACCACGAACTTCTCATTGTTCTCCATTTGCCCATCCATCTCGTCTCTATTATACCCGGTATTACAATTCAATAGAATTACCCTCCCTTCCACCGAGATGAGCATCCCCTTTGATTGGGATTGTAATACCGGGTATATTATTAATGCGATGGATTTAAAAATACGGCGGCTCTTCTTCTACTCACTCATTCTGGTCTTCATCCTATTGGGCGCTTACCTCCTCATAAACGCCCAGGGATGGGTTCTGGACCTCAAAAACCTGAGGATCGTAAAGACCGGCGCTCTGTTCCTAAAGTACTCTCCGGCGGATGCCACAATCGAAATAAACGGAAAAGCCAGTGATGCTTCGCCCGGACTCTTTTCGACCGGGGTTTTCATATCGAAACTCGCGCCGGGAGAATACGACGTAAAATTGAGCCGGGCGAATTATCTGCCGTGGGAAAAGAATCTGGACGTCAAGGAATCCATAGTTACCGCCGCAAGCCAGGTAAAACTCTGGCCGGATAAGTTCGCTTCCATTCCGGTGACCACAAGTTCCGTCAAAAACTTCTGGCTTACCGGACAGGGAATGCTCCTCCAAACCGACAGCGGAAAAATCAATTGGAGCAACACCAGTTTACGCGGGCAAGAAGTCATTTTAAGCGACCCCTCATCCGGCCTCGTCATCACGAGCGACGGGAAGAGCTATTTCCTTACGGACCTCGCGAACGCCAAAAACCCGATCAATCTGACCGACCTTATCGGCTCCGCCGCTCCCCTCCGATTCTTCATCCATCCGTTCAGCGGAGGCAAGATACTCATCGTTACAAAGAATGCTCTTTACTCATTCGATTCATCCCGAACCGTCATGGATAAACTGGCTTCTATAGCGAGCACGACGGACGCGACTCTCTCCAATAACGAGGTATTTTTCGAGAACAAGGGTGGCGGTCTTGAGGCTTTTAATCTCTTCCTCCGGACCGAAAGCGCCTACGGCGAGAATCTGCCTCAAAACGCCTCGATGAGCACCACCCCGAGCGGCTCGATGCTCTTTTTCCTGGGGGATAACGGCGACCTCACGGTCTATGACCGATCGCTCAATAAAGCTTCGGTCCTGGAGAAAAACGTGGCCGACTTTTTCGTATCGCCCGACGAAAAGAGGGTCACTCTCGCGCTCAAGGACAATACCCTTTCGGTCGCGGCTCTCGACGATTACTACGGCGACACCCAAGTCAAGAAAGGAGAAAAATGGAAAATTTCTCCCGTGGACGGTCCCGTAAGTGACTTCGCCTGGCTGAGTGACTACCCCAACTACGGCCTGATTTTAGTGAACGGCAATCTGCTCCTAACCGAGCTTGATTCGCGGACTCCGCAGAATACTTATCCGGTAGCAAATAACGTCAAAAAATTCTTCGTCCAGGGGAACAATCTATATATTTTAAAATCCAACGGCACACTCTCCGAGGTCGTTCTGAAATAAAATCCTCGCAACAGTATAGAAAAAGAATCCCGCCAGTCCATGGACTGGCGGGATAGTTTTTTAACGTTTCCTCCAATGCTGCGTCGCTTCGCTCCTTAGAAACCCTCGGTTTCTAAACGCTCGCTTCAGCAGAGCTATTTCCGACACGGAGACGGGCTCAATTCCCGCCCTTCCCCGACCCTTTCCTCGCAGCAATTCGGAAACTAACGTTTCCTCCATTGCTGCGGCCTTCTGGCTTTTCGGGAGCCGTACTTCTTGCGCTCCACCCTTCTCGGGTCGCGCTTCATGAAGCCAAGCGACTTCAGTCTGGAACGCCAAATCGGATTTAGGGCAACGAGGGTACGGGACAGTCCCAAACGAACCGCCTCCGCCTGAGAGCTCAATCCGCCGCCGCTCACTATGACCGTAGCATGATATTCCTTGAGCGAAAGCTCACCGAATGGGGAAAGCACGGTCTTCTGTAGTTTGGCCGTCGGAAAATAGGCGGAAAAAGGCTTTCCGTTCACTATTACCTCGGGCGCCTTCGCGGCTTTTTGCTTGCCGGAGAAAAAGCGCACGCGGGCGACCGCGGTCTTTCGGCGGCCCACTGCCTCAATGTATTTTTCTTTTGATGCCGATTCAGTTGCCTTCTTCGTCGGTTTTTTATCGGATTTTGTTGGCATTTTAGTTTTCAACCGTTAAATTTTTCAAACGCTTGGTATTCAGGCGGTTCTTCGGAAGCATCAGCCGGACCGCATGACGCAGAACCCAGGCCGGATTTTTCTTGAAAACGTCGGCAAATTTATTTTCCTTCAAGTGCCCCAAGGGACCGGTGTGCTTGTAATATATTTTTTGTCCCGTCTTCTTGCCGGTAAAGGACATTTCCTTGATGTTCTTTACGATAACCTTGTCATCGCCCAAAAACTTCGGATTGTATTTCGGATTCTTCTTTCCCTGCAAAATAACGGCGATCTCCGAGGAGAGCCGGCCCAGTTTTTTGTTTTTTGCGTCGATAGTATATTCCATATCTCTAAACGAACTCAATCGTCGCCATTTTCGAGCCATCGTGTTTTCTGGGCACGGCTTTTTTTATCACTCTGGTGTATCCACCCTTCCTGTCTTTGTATTTCGGCGCTATTTCGTGATAGACCTTGTAAGCTGCCGTCTTCGGCAGATTTTTCAAAAGCAGCTTCAAGCCGGCTAAATTCTGCTGCTTGCCGTAGGTAACATAACGCTCAACGACAGTGCGGAGCTCCTTGGCCCGCGCCTCGGTCGTCGATATCCGGCCATGGCTTATCAAATTATTCGAGAGCACCCGCAAGAAAGACCGGCGCCGACCGGTTTTCAATCCGAATTTTCTTCCTTTGTGGGCGTGGCGCATTGTTTTACTTCTTTTTCTTTTCGGTCTTTCCTTCTCTCAGAACCGGAGTCACTTCCACTCCCGCCGCCGTTTTTTCAAAGTGGTCCTTCAAAATATTCGAGGCCTTGTGGAGCGCTTCGGAGGGGCTCACGGAGCCGTCGGTCTCTATCTCAAGCTTAAGGCGGTTATAATCGGTTCTGTCCCCCACCCGCATGTCTTCCGAGTGGAAAGAAACGCGGACGATCGGAGAAAAGATCGCGTCCAAGACGATGGTGCCGACCGAGAGCCGTTCCATTTTTCTGGATTCGGACATTACGTAGCCCAAACCTTTTTCAACTGTGATTTCCATATCCAGGTCCGCCGCTTTTTTCGTGAGCGTCGCCAAATGCATGTCTTTATTTATGACCTGAACGAGCGTCGTGGACTCAATATTTTCCGCCTTCACCTCGTGCTCACCCTTTACGTGGAGTTTCAGGGTCTGCGGCTCGTCGGCATCGAAATGGAAACGCACCTTCTTCAAATTCAGCGTGAATTCCACGATATCCTCCATCATTCCGGGGAGGGTGGAAAATTCGTGCTCTACGTTCTTTATCTTTATCTGGGTAATGGCCGCTCCAGGCAGGGACGAGAGCAGAACCCTGCGGAAAGCGTTCCCCAAGGTTACGCCGTAACCGGTATAGAGGCCTTCAATGTGAAAAACGCCGACGTTATCTTTTTCGGAAACCTTCTTAATTGTGACCGCTTCGCTTAAATGGGAATATTTCATATTTTTTGAATTTAACGCGAATAAAACTGACCGACTAAATTGATATCGAAAGGCAGCTGGACGCCCGCGACCGGGGGCTTGCCCGTGCATTCACCTTTCAGTTCTTCCACTTTGAGCTTAAGCCACTCAGGCGGGGTGTACTGCTTCAAACGAAGTTGGATATCGTCAAATATCTTGGCCGAGCGGGATTCTGCCCGTACGGCAATCGTGTCTTTCATCTTAACACAATAAGAGGGAATTGTCACCTTCCGGCCGTTCACGGTGATGTGACCGTGGGAAACGAGCTGGCGGGCAATTCGGGGCGACTTGGCCAAGCCCAGAAGGAACACCACGTGGTCCAGACGGGTCTCCAGCTTGTTCAATATCTCTTCTTTGGTATAGGTGCGGAACATCTTCATCATCTGTCGGTTATTCAGGCCGTAAAGCAACTGGATCTTCTGCTTTTCCTGAAGTTGCTTGCCGAAATCGGAAACGGAATGCCGTGCCTGGCCGTGCTGGCCGGGACGATAAGGGTGGCGCACCATCGCGCACTTCGGAGAATTGCAGCGGTCCCCTTTTAGGAAAAGTTTCATCCCTAATGCTCTTTCTTTTTTTTCTTTAACAGGCCTCATGTTTTTATACTCTTCTTGTCTTGGCCGCCCGCGGACCGTTGTGCGGTATCGGTGTCACATCCTTGATCGACACAACGTTCACTCCCTTGCCGACGAGCGAGCGAATCGCCGAATCCCGGCCGCTGCCCACGCCGCGAACCATGATTTCCACGTTCACCGGGCCCGATTTCTCTATCTTTTGTGAAATTGCCTCAGCCACCTTCGAAGCAGCGAAGGGCGTCGCTTTCTTAGGGCCGGAAAAGCCCAATGAACCCGCGGACATCCAGGTTATCACCGCCCCTTTATCGTCGGTCACGGTAATGATGGTGTTGTTGTAGGTCGCCTGAATATAAATTCGGCCGTTCTCCCAGCGCTGCTTCGGAACGGACGCGGCCTGCTTCGAAGCGGCCTTATCCGTGGATTCGGCTTCCTTTATCGTTTCATTCTTTGATTTTTGAGCGACTTTCTTTTTTCCCATTTTAATATTATTTCAGGTCAACCTTCCGGCGGCCGCTGCCGGCGGTCTTTCTCACGTTTCCGCGCACCGTCCGAGAGTTAGTCTTGGTCCGCTGTCCGCGCACCGGCAACTTCCTCAAGTGCCGCAAGCCCCGATAGGCCTTAATGTCCTTCAAGCGGCTGATGTTCTGTTTGATGGTCTGGCGCAATTCCCCTTCTATCTTGTAATTCTTTTCGATGACGGACTGTATCCGGTTCACCTCATCCGGCGCCAGTTCCTTGGCCCGCTTATGCAGGTCAACCTTGGCGGCCTCCAGGATCTTCACGGCCAAAGCCGGGCCCACGCCGTAAAGGTAGCCCAAAGCCACGAATATCTTCTTGTTATCGGGAATGTTTACGCCGGAAATTCTCATCTTAGCCTTGTCTCTGTTTATGCCTCGGATTCTTGCTACAAATGACGTAAACCCGTCCTTTTCGGCGGACGGTTTTGCAATTGCTGCATATCTTTTTTACCGAAGCCCTTACTTTCATAAGTTCTACAATCTTCGCACTATTCTCCCACGTTTGTCCAGAATATTTGCCATCTCCACTATCACCCGGTCGCCCGGAATGACGCGGATCCGGTTAATCTTGAGTTTACCGGCCGGATGCGCCAGAATGTTCTTTTCCTCGCCGTTCTCCAATCGGACCTTGACGCGGAAAAGCAAACCCGGCAAGGCCTCTTCCGCCACTCCCTCAATCCTAACCAAAGGCTTATTTTCCATTAACAAACAGAGCTTAGTTTAAGAAAATCCAGGAAAAATGTCAATGTTTTTACTCCACTACCATGTTCACTCTGGATTCGCGGTTAGGCACCGAGTTGACCCAGAACGGCCAGAAGGAGATATTGGCTTTTTGGAGCCCCGGCAGGGCGAAGATTACCATCTTCAATGAATCCGAATCCAAGCCCGCGATGCTTTTCTTGAAAACGTCAAAATCTATCTTCGGTTCGTATACCACCGTCCCGCTCACCGAAAACGTGAGTTTGCCGTTCACTAGGTCGGCCGTACTCGTCGCATAGCTTATGGAAAAATCGTCTATCTTCACGTCCGTGGAAGAAGCAGTCGACGTGGCAACATACCCAACGATAGCGTTCTTCAGCATACCTTCGTCAAAAACCATTTGTCTCAACTCCCCTGTTGAAAAAATACTGAAATTGCCGTCCTTATCTACCATCTGGTTTGGCGTGCTCGTTACGGTGAAAGCCGAAGCACCGTTCAAAAGCTTGAAATTCTGCGAACTCAATATCAAGGTTTTGCTTTTCAGAACATCCAGAAGCGCGGCTTCGATTTTCGTTTTCCCCTGCGTTATGTCTTGCGACGTCGGTACGAGCTGATTTCCGGATGCCCCACCGGCCATAGATACTTTAGATTCTCCATAGATCTTGTCGTATTGAGGTTTTCCTTTAAGTCCCGGAATATTCCAATGCGAAGCGGCCGGAACGTTATAGTCGGAGCCGTTCTGGTCCGCAACCACCTGCGCGTCCGCTGATTTGCCTTTCGGTATCGATATCTGCTTCACCAACCGGAAAATCTTCCCATCGGGCGATTCGAATCGCGTTGTCGCCACGAGAGTTTGATTCTGGTTGTAATCATTGTGAACGGTCATCATTCCGCTCGCTTTCGTGCCTACGGTAGAACTTCCGGTCGCCGGAAACGCCATTATCAAATTTCCGGGGGCCACCGAGAGTTGGCCGGGAAGATTCACCGTTCCGCTATTTACGGCTGGCGTATTGGCATTCTTGTCCACCACGACATTCATGGAAAACGGCGCGGTCGTTTTTTGAATGGATATGTTTATCGTCACCATCGGCAGGAAATATGCAGCGGCAAAATATCCCGCCACGAGAACTACAGGCGCCGAGACGGCGGTTATCCAAAACTTCTTTCCGCGCTTCGATTTCCTGCGAACCGGCTTTTCTTCCGGCTCTTTCTTTTCCTCGTATTTGAACTCGTGCTTCGGCATCACCTCTTCGAACGTTTCGGGAACGGGCGGTTTTTCTTTCTCTTTCACGATTATCGGGATTGCTTCGGGAACGGGCTCCTTTTTCTTTTTGACGGTTCGTTTGGATTTTTCTTTTGGGGCGGGTTCCGGCTTTTCCGCTTTCGTTTTCTTCGCCCGCGGCTTTTTCACCGGCTTTTCTTCAACTTCGAATTCTTCAGACTCGGCGGGTAAGATATCCGCTACCGCTCTTTCCCTGACTTTGAATACCGGGTTCACCGCCGGAATGGTCGCGAGGGACGCAAGTTCCAAAACGTGCTCATCTACCGATTCTATCGCCAGTTCCTTACCCGCCGTTTCGCTCTCCCTCTCCAACACCTGGAAGTTGTGCACCGATACGGCCAAAACCGAGCTTTTGGGAATGTTCAAAACAACCTTCTCGGCTTCGGCGGCCACGAGTTGCCCTACCGCTTTATCCAAGTCGTCGTTCTTGTCGAGGAAGATTTTTTTCTCTAACTTCATAAGTCTTTAGTAATCCTAACCTAAATTATAATTTAGAAGTTTGGTATAAGCCAACGCACGCGCCGCTTCAAAAGCTGGTTTAAGAAATCAAACTTGGGCAACGCGTATTCGAAGGTCAAAAGCGCGAGCGTTTCTTGCTCAGCCGGCGGTTCGAAGTCCGCGACCCCTCGCCTACTCTTCAAAACGACCTCCCGGCGCGCCAATTCTTCGTCTATCCTCACCGCCACCCCACCCAATTTCTTCAGATAACCGCTTGAGGCCATTAGCCCGTACCGAAAGCTAAAATTGAGCTTCGGCCGGCTCATACCCGATTTTTTCTTGACCGATTTGAGCCATTCGGCCAGTTTCTGGAAATCCTTGCTAAATCTCGTTTCCAAATACCTCCTCACGTGGGCCGAAACCTTATTTTCAAAATACCAATCGACGATCGAATGAGCCGTTAATTCATCTACCCCCAGATCAAAGGCCGCGCTTTTTACAAACAAATTCGTCCCCCAATCTTCGGATGTGCAAAACACCTCTTCTCCTTCGGCCGATTTAAAAACCGTCGTTGCTTCTTCGCCGACATTGACGAGCAAGTTGTCGCCTTCTGGCAGGACCGAGGTCAGAATGCTGCCCGATTCAAAAACGAATATTTCTCCCCACTCCTTGAAACGTTCCAGCGCCGGAAGAACTTCTCTTGGAACGAACGTCCCGCGCAATCTCATGCTCAACTCCCCGCCCTTAAAACCGATGGGATTGAATATCCGGTTGTTCCCCAGATAAACCTCCCGTACCTGAACGTAAGCCAATACCAGGTTCTCGCCGGTCGTCCCCATTTTTTTCGCCGCCAAACTACGATGGCGGTTCAGAAAATTCCAAAAGACCTGATAGATGAGCTGGTCCATCTCGCCTTCGTTTATCACGTCATCCGGCCGGGAACGTTTTAACGCAATGATGCTCTCCGCGGTCGTCGCACTCCGGCTCCCGAACGAAAAAACTATTCTGTCGAGCATTTGGAGCGGGCGGCGCAAATCCTCGAGATTCTTCAAAGAAAATCTCTTCTTAATAACGAGCTCTTTCTTCTTCAGATTCCGCGAAGCAAGTGTTACCTCGCAACCGCCGTTCCTTTGTTCAACGATTAGAAAATTTTCCCGGTGACCGTTCCAGAATTTATTCAAAAAGTCCCAAAATTTCTCGGGCATTAATCTCAGTATACCACTACCCAATGGTGGCCCGAATTCTCCGGATTCCGGCCGCGACCGGCTCTTCTTTCGTGATTTTGAACTTCCCGATTTCGCCCGTATGGGCCACGTGCGGCCCGCCACAAATTTCTTTCGAATAATTTCCCACGAAATAAACCTTCACCTTGCCGCCGATTTGGGCGTACTTGTCGTCGAAGACGCCGATGGCTCCTTTCGCCTTCGCCTCGTGAACCGCGAGCAATTCGAAGTGAACCGGCAAATCTTCTTTTATTTTTTTGTTCACGATTTCTTCCGTTTTCTTAACCTCTTCGGGCGTCATTTTTCTTGGGCATACAAAGTCGAAACGCAAACGCTCGGCAGTGATGTTTGACCCTTTCTGGTCAACCGTCCCGCCAAGCACGTCGATCAATGCCTGATGCAAGAGATGCGTCGCGGTATGGAGTTTTACCACCTGTTCCGAACTGTCGGCCAGCCCGCCCTTGAATTGACCCGCCGAAGCGGTACGGGAAAGCTCCTGGTGCTTTCGGAACTCTTCTTCAAAAACCTTCTTATCGATTTTAAAACCGCGCTCGCGGGAAAGCTCCTCCGTCAATTCGATTGGGAACCCGAAAGACTGATATAAATCGAAGGCTATTTTGCCGTCTACTTTCGTGAATCTTTCGAACTCCCTGAGCCCCTTTTCAAGAGCGACGGCAAATTTCTTTTCTTCCTCCGCAAGCCCGGCCAAAATTTGCGCCTGATTTTTCTTGAGTTCCGGATATATCTTGATCACTTTTGAGGCGATTTCCGTCGAGAACGGCGACACTTTAATGCCAAGCACTTTTCCGTATCGGGCTGCTCGGCGAATAAGCCGGCGGAGCACATATCCCTGCCCCACATTCGACGGGAGTACCCCCCGCTCGTCTCCGAGGATGAACGTCGCTGCGCGGATATGGTCGGCAATGATTCTCATTGACCGCATATCCAGAGCCCAGCATTCAGGCATTTCTTCGTATCCTAAAGCTCCTTTTTTGAAATCATATTTTTTGCCCGATAACTTCTCAATTTCTTCGATGATCGGTTTAAATATATCTATTTGGTACACATCGCAGCCATTCAATACCGCGACAGTGCGCTCAAGTCCCATTCCGGTATCAACGTTCTTTTGTTTAAGCGGCTCGAAAGCGCCGGGAGCGCGCTTATTGTATTGCATGAACACATCGTTCCAAATCTCAACCCATTTTTCCTTATTATCCCCCGTTGTAAGAAGTTCTGGTTCGCCATCGCCGGTCCAGTAGAACATTTCGGTGTCCGGGCCGCACGGTCCGGTCTCGCCCGCCGGACCCCACCAGTTGTCTTTCTTTGAAAGGAAATAAATGCGTTCTTTGGTAATACCGAGCGACTCCCAAATCTTCGCGGATTCATCGTCGCGAGGCGCATCTTTATCGCCAGCAAAACACGATATTGCCAGTTTACTAATCGGGAGTTTCAACTCCTTGGTGAGGAATTCGAAACTCCATTTAATCGCGTCTTCTTTCCAATAATCTCCGAACGACCAATTCCCGAGCATCTCGAAAAACGTAAGATGTACCTCGTCGCCGACCTCGTCGATGTCGCCCGTTCGAATGCATCTCTGAACGGACGCAACGCGCTTCCCGCCGGGATGAACTTCACCCAGTAGGAACGGCACTAATGGATGCATGCCGGCGGTCGTGAAAAGAACCGTCGGGTCATTCTCGGGGATGAGTGAAGCCGAAGGAATTATCGTGTGCCCTTTTTTTTCAAAAAACTTCAGGAATTTTTGCCTAATCTCCGAAGAGGTCATTATAACCATTAAAATCCAACCATCCCCTTTGGTCAAATAAGCCGTAATTCCAAATGGTAATATAAATATATGGAACCAGAAACGAAAAACCCTCCCGAGACCCCAAAGAACAGAAATGTTTTCTTCGTCGGCCTCCTTAGCTTCTTCGGCGGAATCAGCCAGGACATCTTCGCTCCCATCCTCCCCATCTATCTGACTTCGGTCCTCGGCTTCGACAAGGCCTTCGTCGGCATCGCCGAGGGCATTGTGACGGCAAGTGTGAACGTTTTTAAGGTCGTTTCCGGCTTTATTTCCGACAAGTTCAAGAAGCAAAAGCCCCTCATCTTCCTGGGGTATTTTCTTTCCATGGTCGGCCGGCCGCTCCTGGTTCTCTTTACATCGGCTACGGCCGTTATAGGGCTCCGGCTCCTGGATGGCGCCGGCAAGGGCATTAAAGACCCGCCTAAGGACGTTCTTATCGCCGGCTCGGCCGGGAAAGATGTCCGCGGCAGAAGCTTCGGCATAGCCCGGATGCTGGACACCCTGGGCTCGGTGGCCGGTCCGCTCCTGCTATTCGGGCTTCTTTATATCTTCAAAGACAGTCCGACTCTTTATCACAATATCCTCCTCTTCACCGCTGTTCCGCTTATATTCACCCTGGGCGTACTTGTCTATAAGGTCAGGGAAGCGCCCAAGGTTTCCGCCGATGCCGCCGCTATTCCCCGATCGCGGGAGAAACTGTCTTCCACGTTTTATCTCTTCCTCACCATCGTCATCATCTTTACGCTCGGAAATTCATCGGATGCGTTCCTCATTCTCCGCGCGAGGAATATCGGCATCACTCTTTTGGATATTCCGCTCGTCATCGCCCTCTTCAACTTGGTCTACGCTCTTGCCGCCGTTCCATTCGGTTCCCTCTCCGACCGCATCGGGCGCATTCCGACCATGCTCATCGGATGGCTGGCCTTCGTCCTGGTCTATCTTGGATTTGGCTTCGCCTCGAATCCTTACATGATCTGGATTCTCTACGCTTTCTACGGAATTTATTATGCCACGAGTGAAGGCGTCGCGAGAGCGCTTTTAACGGACATCGTCGGAGCCGGGCACCGGGGCCGGGCTTTCGGACTGTATGGGACCGCTGTCGGCATCGCGGCGCTCCCGGCGAGTTTCTTCGCGGGATTTCTGTGGGACCGCTTCGGACCGCAGGTTCCGTTCTATTTCGGCGCCGCCATGGCGGGACTCGCGGCGATTCTTTTACTTATCTTTTCGAAGCGATTGGGAACTGCTTCCCGGGTTGAATCTAAGTGAGAACGTAAGCCCTAAGATAAAAAGAATTATCGAATCGAGAGCCGAGAAGAGGCAATAAAAACAAAGGGAATGGATGATGAAAAGCTGGACGTAGAGAAACCACAGGGACGCAATAAATCCGAATACGGTCAAGAGGGAGGTTGTGAAAAACAGCCTCTCATTCTTTTTTATAAGCGAAACGAGTGAAAGCAGGAATATTCCCAAATAGTATATAACGCCGAAAAGCGAGACCGGGATGGCTCCGAGCGTGGCATATGAGCTTTGGAGCACCTTGTCGCATGTATTTACCAGAAAACAGACGACGGAAGCGTCGCGGTAGTGTTCAATCGTAAGATATGAAGCATCGATCAGCCCCAGAACGCTAAGCAATAGAAAAACAACGATTATCTTCTTCGCGAAACCGCTCATTGGGAAATCTTCTTGCCGAATTTTTCGTCCAAACCGAAGTAATACCCGTCGTGAGTTACGAAAAACAGCACAAGCAGCGCGATGAAGATAATATGGTCGTCCACGATGAATCCGTTGGAGACGAAAGGAAAGGCGTTGCTGGCGAAATAATAAAGAAGCATTAAAAGAACTCCGGGAATCGTGCTCCACCGCACGAAGAGCCCCAGTATGAGAGATGCTCCCAAAAGCAAAAGCCCCCATTCATTCAGAAGATTCACGATTCCGATGACGTTCGGAGCGGCAAACCAGGCGTATAAACCATGAAACGTCTTCGCGCCGTTCAGGAATCCGGCGGCGCTCCAATTAGCGTCCAGTATCTTTACGAGCCCGGCATAAAAGAAAAACCAGCCCAGCGCTATTCTCGCGACCGTGAGCCAAATCTTCGTGTTTCTGTTAAGTTCTTGAGTCATTAATGGATTATACCACTTCGCTATTGTAGCAATTTTCGCAGTAGACGATTTCCTTGCGGTCCGGAGCGTAAGATGTTTCAAATTCGTTCGGGCAATGGCCATCTCCGTGCTGGTGCTGAACGGTATTTTTATACATTCCGTTTTCCGAGCCGGTTCCGGCACACTGGCACTTACGATGCCACAGCTTCAGGGGATTCCTTTCCGCCAGCCTCTGATAATGGCGGCAATTGGGACATAGATGAGGCAAGGGAAGATTCATTCGGCGATAAAATGCCAATTCCTCCGAAATAATCCTGAAGGCGACAGTGCACTGGTCATTGCACTTGCCTTCGTGAGCGCAACCTATGGTTTCTTTGGTTATTGAATCGGGAACGTCCTGAATAGTATCCGGCAGGTCAGCGGAAGAAATGGTGGGTTTGTGGCCACGGCTCTCCATCTCCCGCCATTTATATCCGCCCTTTAAAGCGCCATCTTTCGTGAGCGGCATGTAGTCCTGGGCGACGGTTTCATTATAGGTGAACGGGCTTATGTCCGGCGGGAAAAATTCGCCGTATTTGTAAATTCTTCCTCTAGAATCGACATAGGGCACATTATCCATTTGTTTCTTTATCTTCGATACCAATTTTTCGTACTCCTCCTTCGAATATTGTTTATTGAAAACGCAGTATTCTTTCTTGCGCATGCCGACACAGCCGAAGAGGTCATGGGAATCCTGGCAATTGTAGCAGTACTCCATATCGTGCGAGTACCACACGATGACGCCCAGCTTGCATCTTGAGTTCACCACGCCGATGCTGATGCCTTCATAAAGCAACTCTGAATTTCCGCCGGCGCCGGGCCCAGAATCATAGCAGTCGCGTAATCCCCTCGTGGACCAGTGGCAATATTTGGAATTTTCCGCGTCGCCGTCAAGGTCGAAGCAGTAATAGCAATTCCTCGAATCTTCGATGTTGTCCCCGATGACGTTTTGGGTGTTATAAAGAGAAGCGAAACGGCTCACGGCGTTTAGCCGTATTTTTTCGAACTTAGCCGAGAGTTCCAAAAGAGATCTGTAACTTCCGAGATTCATTTCCGACGCCTTTTTCTGATATTCCTCCTTCGTGTACTGCTGGTTGAAGATGCAGTATTTCTTATTCCTCAAATTCGCGCACCCGATGCAATCGGAGCAATTCCGGCAATCGTAAAGGAAATAAGAATCGACGCATCCTTCGCTCCTCAAACTGAAGATAAGCCGGTTCGATTCCTTGCAATAGACGTTCTCGTATCCGAATTCGGTCTTGTGGCAAACGTACGAATCAACCGTGTCCTTGCAATAAGCAATGCGGTTACTGTATAAGGAGTCCTCATTCCCCCAGCCGGCGCTCACGAGATAGCAATTCTTCTGTTCCACGACGATGTTGCAGTAATTGGAATTGACCGATTTACTGTCGAAAAGCGTTACGTGGGGCACCGCGTGAAGCAACTCCTTAAACTGAGGAAAGAACGGCTTCGAGAAATCGTAATCCCGGCCGTAGCTTCCGGAATCCCAACCGTCGCCGTACCAATAAGCATGATCGTATATGGGAAACGTTTGCTCCGGTGAATACATCGAAATGATGTCTTCGGAGTGTCCCGGCGCGTCGCACTTGCGCTTATAAAGCGTCCGTTCGTTCCGCCAAATCAACCTTCTTTGCATCCGGCACTCCGGACAGAAAGTCGGCGGTGGAACGTGGATTTTCTCGTAGAACGCAAAATCGTCCGGTTCAATCGTGAAATTTTGCTTGCAATTTTGGCAGGTTTTGGCTTCCGGATTCATACGATTTCTGAATTATAACACTGCTCGCAATATACCACCTCTTTCCGCTCAGGCGCGTATGAGGTCTCAAATTCATTGGGGCATTCCTTATCGCCATGGAAATGCTTCACTGTATTTTGATAAACAAAGCCGGGACCAGCCTGTGGTGAGCTTGTCGAACCCACGCAGGCGCATTTCCGGTGCCAAAGCTTGAAGGGATTCCGAAAATTCACGCGAGCCTGATGCCTACAATAGAAACATTTTCGGGGCAAAGGGATCTTCATTCGCCGGTAAAATTGCAATTCCTGAAGAACAATACGGTAATTCCTTTTGCATCCAATGCAGGCCAGAACCTCATTCAATATGGAATCCTTTACGTCATCTATGGAATCGGGCAAATTTTCTGTCTTGACTGTCTCCTGGCCGGTCGTCAGCTGTAACTTGTCCCGCCAGTTAAAATGGCTGGCGAGCGCCTGTTCGCGACTTAGCGGAATCCGTTCTTGGGCAACGCTTTCGTTATAACCGAAGTAAGACAACTCTGCGGGGAAAAACTCGCCGAAGCGGTATTCCACGCCGTTTTTGTCCTTATACGGCATCGCATTCATGTGCTCTATGACCTTAGGCAAAATTTTTTCGTACTCCTCTTTCGTGTACTGCTTATTCAAAATACAATACTGCGCTTTTTTGAGCCCGCAACACCCAAAAACATCCTTGCAGGAATGGCAGCCGTCCAGATAAAAAACATCCGTATTCTTCCACGAAAATATTTCAAATCGGCCCATATACGAGTGGTCCGGCGTAATTCCTTCATAGCAATACTGCAATTCTCCTCCCGTGCTTAGATCGTAAGAGTCCACGGGCGTATCCGAGCTCTCTACATACCGAAGGTTCTCTCCGCGCTGGACCAAAAAACAGTCTCGGCAATTTTTACAATTGGTCAGATAATCCCCGGTTGAATTTACGGTGTTGCGCAGTATGGAAAATTTGCGCGGCTTCAAATAGAGCATCTCCCTAAATTCCTCCTTGGCCCGTTCCACGCCACTATACGTATCGAGTTTGTAATCGGCCAGGATTTTTTCGTATTCCTCCTTGGAATATGGCCTGTTCTTGAAGTAATACCGCTTGTGGCGCAAGCCGGTGCACATGAAGCAATCGGAAGAATCCCTAGAATCCAGGCAAAATGCGCAATCCGAAAGAGCGACGGAGTAAAAAACGTACCAGCATTTATAGCACCTCTCGGCGAATATTCCCTCATAAACCGAATCGGACTCGTCCCAGCTGCTCAAACAATCCACCATCCCCTTGCTGTCAACGATATAGTGACTGTACATGGAATCCTGGAGCTTCCAGGCCACGAAAACCATGTAGCAATTCTTCGCTCGGGCAAAGTCATGATTGTATTCACAATTCACGCTTCCTCCGACGAGACCGTCATCGTTCGCAAGCGCGAGTATTGGCACCTTTTTCTGCAATTCGTCGAATTGCCTGAGGAACGGCTTAGAAAAATCATATTCCATTGCATAATCCTTCGGGTTCCATTTATCGCTCCACCAGCATTTCACGCAATAGACCGTCATCCCGGAATCCGGAGAATAAAGAGAAACCATCCTCTTCCCGCACGAATCACAGGGACGGGTGTACAAATTCATGTCGTTCCGCCATGAAAGCCTCCGCTGGCTTCGGCACTCCGGGCAGAAAGTCGGTGGCGGAACTTTTATCCGCTCGTAAAAAGTAAGGTCGTCCGGTTCAATGACGAAGGACGAGCTACAGTTTTTACAGGTTTTAGTTTCGGAGTTCATACGACTTCGGTGTTGTAGCAACTTTCGCAATACACTATCTCTTTCCGCTCCGGAGCGTAGGAGGTTTCGAACTCGTTCGGGCACTTCCCCGCTCCGTGCTGGTGGGAAATGGTGTTCATATATGAACCATTATTGGATTTTGCGCCGGCGCAGGCGCATTTCCGGTGCCAAAGCCTTAAAGGATTTCTTCTCCTCAAACGCTGGTAATGCCGGCAATTTGGACATAACCGGGGCAACGGAAGATTCATCCGTTTATAGAATTGAACTTCGGGTGGCGTCATCTTGAAGGCCTGAGTGCAGTGCTCATTGCATTCTCCCTTATGGGCGCATTCTATGACCTCATTCACGATATCGTCGCGAACGTCCTTTATATTATCGGGGATCCGGTCATTAAGGATGGTAATCTCATATTTTTTCTCTTCCGGCTCCTTCCAGCGGTAGCCCTTCTCTATGGCCTCTCCTTTCGTGAGGGGAAAGTACTCCTGGGCGATGGTTTCGTTGTAGGCGAAGGGAGATAATTCCGGGGGGAAGAACTCACCGTATCGGTAGACCCTGCCCTTCTTGTCTATGTAGGGCATGTCGTTCATGTGGGCAATGATACGGGGAACCAGTGATTCGTACTCTTCCTTGGTGTATTGCTTATTCAGGATGCAGTATTGCTTGTTCTTGAGACCGATACAAGCAAAACAGTTGGAACAATTGAAGCAGTAATTCGTAAAAGACACTTCGCGGCAGGAATCGTTTAACATTACGAACAGGCTCATATAGCTCGCCAAACCCGGGGCGATCAACTCGTAGCCGAGCTCCGATCCGACGACGCCAATCGCATCCACAACATCCTTGTCCTTAAATACCCTTACGCCGTAAAATGCGTTTTCATCTTCATAAGCCTCAAAAACTTCCTTAACGTTCTTGGAATTTTCTATGTTATCCCCCGTCGCTTTTTGGGACTTTATTATATTGGCGTAACGATGCAGGGCTTTTTCTTTCGAAATCTTAGTGAATTCATCAAATAATCTCACTAAATTTGCCGAGCTTCCCATCTCAAACTCCTTCAATTTTTCTTTATACGATGCTTCATCAAGCTGCTGATTCCTAAAAACGAATCTTTTGTTCCTCAAATTCCAGCTCAAGAAACAATTCTGGCAATTGACGCAGTCGAAAAGGAATGAGGAATCCAGGCAATTCCTTGATTGAATGAGAAAAACGGACCTGTAGTTATTCGCGCCGTTCAGATTCTCGTAGCAAAGCTCAGAATCATTGAGGAAAGCACAATCAATGCAATCCCTGTCCCTGTCGACCGAATAAGAGTAAGACACGTTTTCGCTCCAAAGAACCGAGGATGACAGATAACAATTCTTGTTATCCGCGGCATAACTGCAGTATTCCGAGTTGACGTTGCCTCTTATCGACCATATGGCGATTAGGGGCGCTTTCATGAACAAATCGTGCCACTGGGAAAAGAACGGCCGGGAAAAATCGTAATCTAAATTAATATTCGATGCATCCCATTTGTCCGAAAACCAGCATTGACTGCAATAAACTTTGACGCCGCTCTCGGGTGGGTAGAGCGAGATTATGCTTTTCCCGCAAAGACCGCAGGCGATTCTGTAAAGATTCCTTTCGTTCCGCCAGGTCATTCTTCTTATCATCCTGCATTCCGGACACCACGTCGGTGGTGGAACTTTTATCCGCTCGTAGAAACTGAAATCCTCCGGTTCAATGACGAAGGATCGATTGCAATTTTGGCACTCACGGGTTTCGCTAGCCATAGAGCCTTTCCAGTTCGATATATTTTGATATCCGGCTCGGGACCGGCGCGCCGATCTTTACGCCATAAGCTCCGCCGGCTTTGGCGAAGTGAATTATGAACGGGTCATTCTCCTCCCCCGAGCGGTGGGAGACGATGGTCTTTAAACCGTTCACGTGAGCTATCTTCATCGCTTCGCAGGTTTCGGTCACGGTGCCAACCTGATTCGGCTTGATTATCACCCCGCTCATCAATTTCTCCTTCACGGCCTCTTCGATCACGAGGGGGTTCGTTACCGCCAAATCGTCCCCCACCACCAGCTTGTTTTTGTACAAAGAATGCAATCTTTTGAAACCAGCGTGGTCATCCTCGGCAAACGGGTCTTCTATGGACACCAGGAGCGGAACGGTTTGAAAATAAACCCGATATATTTCGGCCATCTCCATGAAATTCAACTTCTGCTTGCCGAAGCTGTACAGTCCATCCTTGTAAAAACCGTTCGCGGCGCAGTCCAGCGCGATCGAGAATATCTTCGTAATGTCGAATTTTTCTATCATCTCCGAAAGCACTTCTATCGGTTCGAAATTATTGGAAAATTTCAGTGAATATCCGCCCTCGTCGCCCAACGCCAATTTTTCCAGCTTGAACTTCTCTTTCAGAAAATCTCCGAGCTTAGCGTAAAAATCCTCAAGCTCTCTGATGGCCATTTTATACGACGGGTACGGCCTCACCACGACCATATATTCCTGGATATCCAGGTTGTTCTTGGCGTGCGCTCCGCCGTTTATGAGGTTGGAGAATATCAGGGGCTTCTCGTAATATTTTTTACCCTCAAAGAATTCTTCGTTCAAAACCTGCCACAGCTCTTTTTCCTGCTGTTTGGCCATAAGGCGCGCAAAAGCGATCGAGATGCCCAAAATAAGGTTCCCGCCCAATCTTTCTTTGTTGTCGGTGCCGTCCAGAGCTATCAGAAACGCATCCAGTTCACCGATGGATTCGAAGTTCCGGTCGGCGATGTTCGGTTTTATCGTCTTTTCCAAAACATGCCCCGCTTCCGCCGGTTTCAGTACCGCCGCTTCGTTCTTCCCCCGGCTCTTCCCGGAAGGGATTTGAGCGGAAGTGCTCTCGTTGTTTTCGCCGGTTACGTTCACCTCTATCGTCGGCTCACCCCGCGAATCCAATATTTCTTTTATTTCAATGCTTTTTATCTTCATACTACCTCTGAATTATAACAGGATTCGCAATACACGATTTCTTTCCGCTCTGGGCTGTAACTCGTCTCGAATTCGTTCAGACAGTGGCCCTTATGGGTATGGGTGGTCTTATCGCACATACATTGCCTATGCCACAGCTTCAAAGGATTTCTCTGAGCTAGGCGTTCGTAGTGCCGGCAGTTAGGGCAGAGTCGGGGTAAAGGGAGGTTCATCCTTCGGTAGAAGGAGAGTTCTTCGGGGATGATTCTGAAAGCGGTGGTGCATTGGTGGGTGCACTTGCCTTCGTGGACACACCCTATGGTCTGGGATAGGATGTCGTCCTTTACGTCCTTCACATGGTCAGGAAGCTTGGTTGGGAGGATGGTTATCACGTATTCCTTGGGTATCGGGGTCTTTCCATCTATAGCCCTGTTTCTCTGCTTCTCCTTTGGTCAGGGGGAAGTACTCCTGGGCGATGGTTTCGTTGTAGGCGAAGGGAGAGAGCTCCGGGGGGAAGAACTCGCCGTATCTATATATCCTGCCCTTCTGGTCTATGTAGGGCTGAGTGTTCATGTGGGCAATGATCTTGGGGACCAGGGATTCGTACTCATCCTTCGAATATTGCTTGTTTAGGATGCAGTATTGCTTGGAACGGAGGCCGATGCAGGCGAAGAGGTGGGAGGATTTAGAGCAATATTCCGTATAACGAATATCATCAAGACCGACGTCAGCATTAACAGTAAACATTAAGGACCTACTGTTCATCCCTCCCCCACCGATAAATTCATAAAAAAGTTCTGCCTGTGGGCCACCATTCACTACATCCATAGAATCCTTGACACCTGGGTCTCTAAAACCAAACTTCAAATTTTCATCATTCCTGCCGTCGAAACAATAGTGACAGTTCTTAGAATCAGCTATGTTGTCACCCGAACAATTCGGAGCATTGACCAGTTGGGCATATTTATGGAGAGCGGCTTGCTTAATTCTCTCCAGTTCCAATTCAGCACTTTTAGTAGACAAGGCACTTCCAAGGTTAAGTGAGGTAAGTACTTTTTGATACTCTTCCTTGGTGCACGGTCGATTTCTTACGTAGAATTCTTTATTCCTTAAATTCGAGGAAAGTATACAACCCCTACAATTCACGCAGTCATAAAGGAAAGCACAGTCAATGCAATTACGGCTCTCGAATAAAAACTTCGAATTGTAATTTTTATCACCCTTTATAGCACTGTAACAGTTTTCGGAATCATTTATGTCAAAACAATCGCAGGCCCAGAATGTTCTCAGCGTGTTCTTCGAAAAGAAAATATTTTCTGACTCCAAAGCTGAAACGGAGAGGTAGACATTCTTTGCATTTCTGGTGTAATTTGTGAAGGGCGAGTTTTTGGAATTTACGACAAAAAGCATCCTTCGGGGGACTCTCAGCAACAAATCCCGAATTTGTTCGAAAAAACTCCTTGAAAAATCATACTCTACCCCAAAAGATAACGCATCCCACTTGTCGGAAAGCCAACACTCCTGGCAGTAAGCGACAATGGGGACTTTGGGATGATGCATGGAGAGTGAACTCCTTCCGCAAGAATCACACTTTCTCTTGTACAATGTGCGTTCGTTTCTCCAAACAAAACGCCGTTGCATCCGGCACTCCCAACAAAAAGTCGGAGGCGGAACAGTCATCCTTTCATAAAACGCAAAATCCTCCGGTTCAATGACGAAGGATTGCTTACAATTTTGGCAGTTTCTGGTTTCCAAATTCATTTCTAAACCACGAAATTCTTGGGATTCCGGTTATTGGCTACGAACCCGGTAATGCTTTCCACCGTCGTTGCCACTATCCTTTGGAGCGCCTCTTCCGTATTGAAGGCATTGTGTGGGGTGACGAGAACGTTCGGCATCTGTATCAATTCATGGTTCTCGGCCAGCACCCTCGTCTCTTCATCATTCAATTGTTTTTGGCCACGGAGCCCTTCTTCCTTCATCTCCCTCTCCTCTTCCAATACATCCAGCCCGACGCCGGCGAGAATACCGTTCTTGAGCGCCCAAATGAGAGCATCGGTCTCCACTATTGGCCCGCGGGCGGTATTCACGAGATACGCCCCTTTCTTCATCAGCCCAATATTGTTTTTGTTTATCAGATGGTGCGTTTCATCCGTTAAGAGGCAGTGGATGGAAACAACGTCGGATTGTTTCAATAGTTCTTCAAGTGTGACATACGTAAAGCCGATTTCTTTCGCCCCGGCGGTGTCCTCCAAAATATCGAACGCTATCACGTTCATCCCGAATCCCTTTGAAATTTTCGCTGTTTCCTTGCCGATTCTCCCCGTTCCGATAACCCCCATCGTTCTGCCTTTAATATCGATGCCGCGAAGGCCGCCGAAGGAAATTGCCTGGCTTTTCTTCACCTGCTCGATTGCCTGGTACATCTTGCGGGTCAAATTCAAGACGAGTCCGAAGGCAAATTCGGCCACGGTATTGTTACCGTAACCCGGCACGTAAGCGACCGCGATGCCCCGCTTTTTGCAGGCGACGACGTCGATATGGTCGAAGCCGACGGAGTTGGTGGAAACCATCTTCAGGTTCGGAAAAGCACCCAGAACCTTTTCGGTGACCACCGAATCCACAAAAACGGATATAATCTCGAAATCATTTCGCTCCGGCAAGGAATCCTCCGAGAGCCTATCAGGGCTGAAATACAATTCGTGGCCCGTGAGGTGTTCCCGAATATATTTTTCCTCCATCTCGTCCAGTTTGAAAAATCCTATCTTCATATCTTTATTATATACGAAACGGGCCAATACGACCTCCGAACGCAATCATCGCAGCCGAGTGTGCGGATTAACCCGATTTCTAACGCGCGCTCAAAATGTCCAGTTTGGAAACGCTTACCGTCTTACCGATCAATACTCCGACAACGGTGGCGCGGTCCCCCATATTCCACCTGCCGTCCACACAGGACACATCTACGCCGTTTATCAGGCACCGGGACGCCGATGAGTGAGTCAATCCAACCGTCAGGGCCGGCATGCCGGCATCTTCGTAAACGAAGAGACAATCCAAGCTCTTGCCGATCAGATTTCCCGTCTCACTGAAATTGGAGCGCGAATTCCCGAACGATATTCCGCTTTCAAGCAGAGCCGCCGCGTGGCCGCCGCACTCCCAGTCGGGCTTGGGCGCCGATGGATTACCGTGTTTCACCCAAGCTCCATTCTCGCAAGACCAAACACTTTCGCCCCAATCAACGATCGAATGGATCCCAATCCAAATTGCGACGAGGGCGGCTAGAGAAGCCAGAACAATTAATGCCAGCGAAATTTTTCTTCTCACGTCAAAGAGTTTACGCCTTACTTATGTTTTGTCAAAAGATAAATGCCCAAAAGTATCACCAAGACCGGCCACAAGAAGGTTCCGAGATGATAGAACGGGAAAACCTCCCGAAACAGAAGAAAGAAACCGACAGCGACGAATATCGCGCCCAAGACCGGCCGGAAACCTCCGTGGCGCCTTTCTTTCTTGATTTCTTCCGCCGTTTGATGTATTTCGTGCTTGAATTTATGGGCGAATTCCCTCACTTCCTCCTTAGGGTGAATCTCTTCACTGCCCGCCTCAAGGGGAACTATAAAGGACGCCACGAGATAAACCAGGATTCCCGCTCCGCCCGGCATCGCAAGAAGCACGAAAATGATGCGAATAAACGTCGGGTCCACATCAAAATAATGCCCTAACCCGCCGCAGAGGCCGAAGACCATCCGTTCGCTCCGAGAACGATAAAGTTTTTTGTGTAATTCCATAATAAGAATCTAAACTATTTCCGGCTTAATTTCAAAATCGTCTTGATCACGGAATCCGGATTCAAGGAGATGCTTTTTATTCCTTCTTTTACCAAGAATTCGGCGAAATCGGGATAGTCGGAGGGCGCCTGGCCACAAATGCCGATATATTTCTTTTTCGCGTTGCACTTCCTGATTATCTCGGCGATGAGTTTTTTGACCGACGGGTCTTTTTCGTTCGCGATGTGCGTTACGATGCCGGAGTCCCTGTCCAAACCGAGCGTAAGCTGGGTCAGGTCGTTTGAACCAATGGACATGCCGTCGAAAATCGCCAGGAATTCGTCAGCCAGAAGAATATTGGATGGGATCTCGCACATCACATATATCTTCAATTTTTTATCCTTCTTCCGGTCCAGACCGTGTCTGGCCATTATTTCCACCACCTTCCTGCCCTCCTCGGGCGTTCGGCAAAAAGGAATCATCGGCACGACGTTCTTTAATCCCATCCTCTCGCGGACTTTCTTCAGGGCTTTCACCTCCAGTCCGAAGGCATCCTTGAACTTCGGGTCGTAGTAACGCGAAGCCCCGCGCCAGCCCAACATCGGGTTTTCCTCCTCTGGCTCGTAGTGCTCTCCGCCCAAAAGTTTCCGGTATTCGTTCGTTTTGAAATCCGAAAAACGGATGATTACCTCGTTCGGCCAAAAGGCCGCGCCGATCTTCGCGATTCCCTCGGCCAACTCATCCACATAGAAATCCGTCTTCTTCCGGTATCCGCGGGTAATTATATCTATCTTTTCAATTGTCTTCCTCATCGCTGGATTTTTTTTCGCTTCGGAAACGAGTTTCGGATAATCCAGCAAGGCATTCGGATGAACTTTGATATGCGAAGCGATTATGAATTCCAACCGTCCGAGCCCCACGCCCTGCGCCGGCAGGAAGTGATTTTTGAAGGCCTCATCGGGCGATGCAACATTCACCATCACTTTCACCTTCGGCTTTGGCATCTTGTCCAAACGATGTTCCTTGATGCCAAATGGAAGAATGCCGGCATAAACGTGGCCAACCTCGCCTGAGGCGCAATCCACGGTCACCTTCTGGCCGGTTCTCAAAACCTTGGTGGCCTTTTCGGCGCCGACGATGCAGGGAATCCCAAGCTCACGGCTGACAATCGCCGCGTGCGATGTCCGCCCGCCCTTGTCCGTAATGATGGCCGAGGCAATCTTCATAATCGGCTCCCAATCCGGGTCGGTGATTTCGGTCACGAGCACCTCGCCCTTCTTGAATGATTTTATCTTCCTAACATCCTTAATGACGCGCACCGGTCCCGCTCCTATCTTCGCACCCACCGCGATTCCGCTTATAAGTACCTTGCTTTGTTTTTGGAGATGATATTCCTTGTAAATTCTCTTATCGACTAGCGCTTCCACCGTTTCGGGTCGTGCCTGAACGATATAGAGCTTCTTGGTCTTGCCGTCCTTCGCCCACTCGATATCCATCGGCTGATAATGTTTGTGAACCTTCGAGAAGTACTTTTCTATTTCCAATGACCACTTCGCGAGGGTAAGAACCTCGTCTTCCGAGAGGCAAAACTTATCCTGATTACTTTTGGAAACATTCACCTTCTTCGTCCCCTCTCTCGCATAAATTAGTTTTATGTTCTTCTCGCCGAGATTTTGTTCGATGATGGCGCGATGACCGGTCTCAAGCGTCGGCTTAAAGACCATGAACTCGTCCGGCGTCACCTTGCCCTGCACCACCATTTCGCCCAAGCCCCACGAAGCCGTGACGACGATAACTTTGTCGAAACCGCTTTCGGTATCTATCGTGAAAATAACGCCGCTTGAAGCAACGTCCGAGCGCACCATTTTTTGGACGCCTACCGAAAGAGCAATGTCGGTATGCGAGAATCCCTTGTCCACCCGATACGATATCGCGCGGTCGGTGAAGAGCGACGCGATGCATTTTCTGGTCGCAATAAGCACCGCCTCTACTCCCACGATATTCAAGTATGTTTCCTGCTGGCCGGCGAATGAAGCACCCGGCAAATCCTCGGCCGTGGCCGAAGAACGTACCGCCACGTCTGTATTCTTGCCGTAAGCCCGCTCCAGCTTGCGATAGGCCTCGCGGATGGCTCTTGTGAGCTCTTTCGGCAGTTCGGCGGCCACAATCGCCTCCCGGATCTCCTTTCCGGCTTTCTGTAAGCTCTTTATACTCTTCGTATCCGTATTTTTGAGAATCGCCTGGATTTTCTTATCCAAGCCCGTCTTTTTCAAAAAGAATCTGTAGGCATAGGCCGTGAGCGCAAAACCGTTCGGCACGTTCACACCCAAAGGTGTGAGATGCGAGTACATCTCGCCTAAAGCGGCGTTCTTCCCGCCCACGAGCGGCACATCCTTGATGCCGAGCTCCTTGAACCACAAAACGAATGATTTCTTCCTGGAAGCCATATTTAAACTACTTCGCTATTATAACATTGTTCGCAATACACTATCTCCCTTCTTTCCGGACTGTAACTGGTTTCAAAATCATTGGGACAGTGGCCTGCTCCGTGCGGGTGTTGGGCGACGTTTTGGTAAATTTCATTCTCGGATTTGGCGCCGGCGCACTGGCATTTGCGGTGCCAGAGCTTCAGCGGATTTCTTTTCTTGAAACGCTCATAATGTCTGCAATTAAAACAGGAGTGCGGGAGCGGGATATTCATTCTCCGATAGAACGAGAATTCCTCCGGCGTTATCCGGAACGCCTTGGTGCAGCTGCGCTCCTCGATAATGCCCTTACTGCCTTCATCCTGGGTCTTGCAAAGAATGACCTCCTTAAGAATGCTGTCGTCCACCGTTTCGATACTTTCGGGAAGGTCGCGCCAGGATTTTGTCACCGTATACTCTTTTTCCTTGAAATCCTCCCAGGCATATCCCTGCTTTAGAATTTCCTCTCTATTCAACGGAAAATTCTCGTAAGCCGCCGTCATGTTATAAGGAGAAGCTGAAAGCTCGGTTGGGAAGAATTCCCCGAACTTGTAGACCCTTCCCCTCTTATCCGTGTACGGCATGGAGTTCATATGCTCGACTATCCTCGGCATCATTTTTTCATACTCCTCTTTCGTGTACTGCTTATTCAGGATGCAATAATCCTTCTTCCTTAAGCCGACGCAACCGAAGAGATTGGCCGACGAATAGCAGTTGTCGCAATAGGTCAGGTCATGGCAGGCATCCCAGGATTCGTTCGCAAACCGAATTCTCGATACGTTGTATCCGCAATTCGAGGATTCGTAGACGAGCTCCGTTTCCCGGCCCCAGTACGAGTAGTCCATGCAATCCTTGGCCCCGATGACGGAAAGCAGATATTTTCCGTTCTCAAAATCCCGGCACTGGTACGAATCCAGAACATCTTTGCAGTCGGTGAGCCAATTCCCGGTGGACCGGACGCAATTCGTTTCGATCTCGGACTCGCGAATTGCTTTATCTAAAATCACCTTGAATCGCCCCGCCAGAGCCGTCATCCCCGCCACAGTATTCAAACTCAAACCACGCAGTTCGTTCTCGTAATCTTCTTTCGTATACGGGCGGTTCAGAATGTGATACTGCTTATTCCGCAATCCGACGCACCCGATACAACTCGTGCAATTCCGGCAGTCGAAAAGAAGAATGGAATCCCGGCATAATCTGCATTCCTGGCAATATTGGACGTGATAGCAATCGATGGAATCGATGCAGTTATAAGCCAGCTCGGATTTGTGGACGTTAAAACAATCCATGCTGTCCCGGGACTCCCACAAGTTGTAGGAATAGAGCGAATTCTCGTTATAGTTCGCCCGGATTATCAGGTAGCAATCTTTGTTATAACTCGCCCGGTTGCAGTATTCGCTGCCCGCGATGTCCCCCTGCCGGACGAGCGATGCCCGGGGCACATGTGACTTCAATTCCTTGAATTGTTCGAAGAACGGCTGGTCAAAGTTATACTCCCTCCCGTAAGAGAGTGGGTCCCAGTTGTCGCTCCGGTAACAAGGTAGGCAGTAAACCGGGAATTTCGTATTCGGAGGATACATCGCGATCATTCCCTTGCCACACAATCCGCAATTTATTTTGTATAAATGCCTCTCGTTGCAAAAAGAAAGCCGCCGCTGGAATCGGCACTGCGGGCAAAACATCGGCGCCGGCACCTGCATCTTTTCGTAGAACGTGAAATCGTCGGGTTCAATTACGAATTCTTTATGGCAATTTTGACAGGTTTTTATCTCGGCGTTCATGCTACTTCCGTTTGATAACACTGCTCGCAGTACACTATTTCTTTCCGCTCGGGAGCAAAAGAGGTCTCAAACTCGTTGGGACAATGACCATCTTCGTGAAAATGTTTAACGGTATTCTGATAAACGCCGTTTTCGGATCTAACTCCCGAACACTGGCATTTTCGATGCCAAAGCTTTAGGGGATTTTTTTGGCTCATACGTTCATAGTGGCGACAACTTGGACAAAGTATCGGCGGCGGGACGTTAAGCTGGCGATACAATTGGAGTTCCTGCGGAACGATGCGGAACGCCTTGGCGCAGCGCTGATTGCATTCCCCATTATGGGAACATCCAATGACTTCCTTGGTTATTGAGTCATCTACTTCCGCTATGTTATCCGGCATTGAACTGGCTGGTTTCGTGGCTGTATACTCTCGGTTCTCGGCCTCGCGCCATTCGTATCCCAACCTCAACGCTTCTTCTTTGGTCAACGGGAAGTACTCTTGGGCCGACGTCTCGTTATAGGCAAAAAGGGAAAGTTCCGGCGGGAAGAAATCACCATACGTGTACATATAGCCCTGCATATCCTTATACGGCATCGCCTTCATGTGCTCGACGATCTGAGAACGCGTCTTTTCGTACGAATCCTTGTCGTACTGCTTGTTCAGGATACAATACTCCTTCCCCCGAAGATTTACGCAACCGAAGAGATTCCGGGAACTCCGGCAGTTCATGGAATACTCAATGTCCTGCGAAGTGGACGTGGAAGCGCAAAATCGCACCCGCTGCGAATTATCGAAGGTGATGAGGGAGTCGTATACCAGCTCCGATTTATGTCCGAAGTGGTTCACATTCCGTCCGTCTTTGCTCCCCCATCCGGCGAGAACCGCATTCTTCAAATCCTCCGCCCCGTCGAAGACGTCGAAACAGTTGACGCAGTTCTTGCTGCTGTGGATATTGTCCCCGGTACAACCGACCGATTTATAGATCTCCGCGAAACGGGTTGGTTGGGACAGGCGCAGTTCCTCGAATTGCCTTTTGAACTTCTCGAGCCCCGCCCGCGTATCCAGCGCCGCTCCTTTCGCTTTATTTTCGTATTCCTCCTTGGAATATTGTTTGTTCAGGATGCAGTGGGATTTGTTCTTCAGCCCCACGCACCCGATGCAATCGGTGCAGTTCGTGCAACTCAACATGAACGCGCAATCGGTGCAGTTGTTAACGTACCGACCGTATTTCACCCGGAAACAGTTTTCGCTGTAGATGAGCTCGTAGCAAAGCTCGCACTTTTCCACCCAAAATAATTCGCCACTGTCCTTAGAATGGAAGTTATGCGTGGCGCAGAAACAATTTTCGTTGTAGTCCCCGCCGAAAACCAGGTAGCAATCCTTGTTGTCCGTGGTGTAAACACAGTAATCGCTGTTTACCGCATTCCAGTTCAGGAGCGCCGGCCACGGCACTGCTCTCGAGAGTTCTTTCATCTGCAGAAAGAACGGTTTCGAAAAATCGTATGATTTCCCGTACATCATCGGGTCCCACGAATCGCTCCACCAATCCTGCTGGTTATAGATCGGGACGTTCAGGTCCGGCGAATAATTAGAGATGACCACCTCGCCCCGGAGCGACTCCTTGCGCTTATAAAGCGTCCGTTCGTTCCTAAAACAAAATCTCCGCTGCAGTTGGCAGTTCGGGCACCAGGTAGGCACCGGCACGTGGATTTTTTCGTAGAAACTGAAATCATCCGGCTCAATCGTGAAGGATTGTTTGCAGTTTTGGCAATTTCTAGTTTCGGAGGTCATATTACCTCGCTGTTATAGCACTGCTCGCAGTAGATGATTTCCTTCCTCTCTGGGGAATAACTCGTCTCAAATTCGTTCGGACAGTGGCCGTCTTGGTGCTGATGCTTGACGGTATTTTGATAGGCACCACCCTCGGATTTTGCCCCAGCACACTGGCATTTTCGGTGCCATAATCTCATTGGATTCCTCTGTGCCAATCTCTCATAATGGCGGCAATTGGAACACAATCTCGGCAGAGGCAGATCCATCCTTCGGTAAAATTGAAGCTCTTCCAGAATGATACGGAAAGCGGTGGTGCACTGGTGAGTGCACTTCCCTGCGTGGGCGCAAGCGATAACCTCGGAAGTAATGGCATCGGGAACGTCTTTGATGCGCTCCGGTATCTTATCCGCCGGAATGGTTACCTGATATGCCTTGGTCTCCGGGTCCTTCCAAAGATAACCCTGCTTGATTGCCTCATCTTTAGTAATGGGAAAATAATCCTGGGCAATGGTTTCGTTATAAGCGAATGGCGAGAACTCCGCCGGCGGAAATTCTCCGTATTTATAGACCAATCCCCTCTTATCCATGAACGGCATATCATTCATTTGCTGAATGATTTTCGGAACAAGTTCTTCATATTCCTCCTTTGTATACTGTTTGTTCAAAATGCGATATTGCTTATTGCGCAATCCGACGCATCCAAAGAGATATGAGGAGGAAACGCAATTGTAAGAATAATAGATGTCGTGGCTTCCTCTAACGAAATAACTGAAGTAATAATGCGAGTTATCGTTGGATTCAAAGCCGATGGCCAGGGTTTCGTAAACCTGTTCGGCGCGGGGCGCCCCGTAATTATCGTAGGAGTCCTTCATGCCGACGCCGGCGAAGTGCGTGAATTTGCAGCTCTCCGAATCGGAGCCGGTCAAATCGAAGCAATATTTGCAGTTCCGGCAATTGTAAAGATTGTCCCCCGTGCTCCCCGGAGAATTGACGATGTGGGCATAACGGCGGATATATTTGGCGAGATGTTCTTCCGCGAGTTTCTTTGCCTTTTCCAAGCCGGCGCGGCTTTCCAGATCGAATTCTTTCAGCTTCGCGAAGTAATCCTCTTTCTGATAGGGCTGATTCCAGATGTGATATTGCTGCCCGCGAAGATTCGCGCAGCCAAAACAGTTCTGGCAGCCCCGGCAGTCGTAGAGAAACCACGAATCATTGCAATCCGTGCATAACTGTCCGAAGAACAAGCGATTGCAATTTTTGCACTGGATTGCCTCGTAGGACAACTCCAACTTATTGGCATCGTAGAGATCGATCGAGTCCTTGGAGGAAAATACTCGGTTGGCATATAGAATATTCTCGCATTCCCTACCGCCGACGAATAAGTAGCAATTCTTACTATTGCTGGCGTAATTACAATATTCGGAATTGACCGGATTGGTATTGAAAAGATTTATAACCGGAACGGATTCGACAAGCGTTCGATACTGTTCAAAGAACGGCTTACTGGGATTGAATTTTGCTGCGTACACCTGCGGATCCCACTTATCTCCCCACCAGCAATCATGGCAATATACTTTTAGCGGGCTTTCTTTCGGATAAATAGAGATGACGGATTTGTTGCAAAGGTCGCACTCGCGCCGGTATAGAACGCGCTCGTTCCTCCAGATCAATTTTCGAACCAACCGGCAATCGGGACAAAACGTCGGCGCCGGAACCTTCATTTTTTCGTAAAAGTCAAAATCGTCGGATTCAATGACGAAGTTTTGCTTGCAGTTTTGGCAATTTCTAGTTTCGGAGGTCATATGACTTCGGCATTATAACACTGCTCACAATAGACGATTTCTTTGCGTTCGGGTGCATATGATGTCTCGAACTCGTTCAAGCACTTCCCTGTTCCGTGTTGATGTTTTGCGGTGTTTTGATAAACTCCGTTTTCGGATTTAATACCGGCGCACTGGCACTTGCGGTACCATAGTCGTAGCGGATTTCTCTGGGCCAATCTTTCGTGATGACGGCAGTTCGGGCAAAGTCGAGGGAGAGGAAGATTCATATGGCGATAGAATTGGAGTTCTCCGGAGGTAATCTTGAAAGCGGTGGTACATTGATGCGTGCAAGTTCCTTGATGAGCGCAACCGATAACCTCTTCAGTGATTGAATCGGGGACATCTTTAATGTTATCTGGCAGATTCTCCGGCTTCTCGGTGATGTTGTACTGTTTCGTGTCGGGTTCTCGCCATCTATAACCCTGTCGCAAGGCTTCTTCCTTAGTCAGAGGAAAATACTCTTGAGCGATGGTTTCATTGTACGCAAAGGGAGAAAGTTCTGGCGGGAAAAACTCCCCGTATTTATAGATCCTGTCCTTAGCATCCTTATAGGGCATGTCGTTCATGTGCTTTATTACCTTAGGAACGATGGCCTCGTACTCTTCCTTGGTATATTGTTTGTTGAGGATGCAGTATTCCTTACTGCGCAATCCTGCGCACCCAAAAAGGTTGCCGCAGTCATGGCAATTATCCACATAGCTGGTTTCGTGATTCGTCCAAGCCACATTACCAAAAAACATCCTTTGACCCTCCACCGTGCTCATTCCCTCATAGGAAAATTCAGTGAGATAGCTGAAATTTATGTCATGACTTTCTTTAACGCGGTCCATGCTCCAGAGATAAGCGCAATTTTCGCTTTCATTCGAAACCGCGAAACAATTCCGACAGTTTCTCACTCCCATAATGTCGTCGCCGCTCACATTGGCGGACTGCAGAATCATCGCATAACGCCTCGGAAGTTTTAATCGGAGTTGCACGCACTTTTCCCAAAGATTTTGAACACCTTTCCAGCTCCCCAACTCTAATTCTTCAACTTTTTTGAGATAATCTTCTTTGGAATACGCTTGGTTCAAAATATGATATTGCTTGCCTCGTAATCCCACGCATGCGATACAGTTAGCACAATTTCGACAATCAAATAGAAACCTCGAATCATTACAACCATCACAGTATTGACTGAAGAAAACCCGATAACACTTATTGCAGTCCATGCTCCAGTAACATGATTCCGAATGATGTATCTGATCAACATCCAGGCAATCTTTCAAAAAATGGCTTCGGAGCGCCACATAAGATGAGTCCTCGACGTCATGGCCGCCAAAAACGAGATAAGAATTTTTAACGTGAACTATGTAATTGGTATAAGGAGAGTCAACGGCATCCTTATGGCCCAAGCTCACGCGGGGCACGCGGAGCATTAAATCTTTAAACTGTTCGAAGAATGGACGGGAAAAATTGTAATTTCTCCCGTAACGCATCGGATCCCACCCGTCCGACCACCAGCATTTGGAGCAGTAAACTGGGTACGGACTTTCCTCGTTATACATGGATATGGTAACTTCGCCGCAGAGCTCGCAGGTACGTTTGTAAAGACTGCGCTCGTTACGCCACACGAGCCGCCTCTGTAGCCGACACTCCGGGCAAAAAGTCGGAGGTGGTACTTTTATCCTTTCGTAGAACGAAAAATCATCGGGCTCAATGGTGAAGTCCTTTTTGCAATTTTGGCAATTTTTGGTTTCAGACGCCATTTAGCTTTTAATTGCAATCATTAAGTCCGAAACGTTGGAGCCGGTGTCGCCGGTCAATATATAATCCCCGACTTTTTCAAAAAACATATATGAATCGTTGTTTTTCAGAAATTCTTCCGGTTTCAAATCCAGTTTCGCGGCCTTTTCACTCGTTATTCTATCACAGAGCGCGCCCGCAAAATCCGTGTTATCCCGGCCGTCCGAATCGAATGATAAAACAAGTTCGTTTTCTCCAATTTTACCCAAAGCGCCCAGAACGACTTCCAAATTCCGGCCTCCCTTGCCGTCGTTTTTTATCTTCACTGTCGTCTCTCCGCCATAGAGAATGGCCGTTTTCGCCCCGGCTTTTCCTATATCCAGCGCGATATTTTCCCCCGCTTCCCTGGCTTCGCCGTCCAGAACGTTCGTGCGAATCTTGGGGTTAAATCCCAACCCTCTGGCCTTGGCGGACATTGCTTCCAATGCCGTCATATTGTCCAAAAATAGAATATTCGTGATTTTTTCAAAAGATGTTTCGTCTTTCGGTGTTTCAAGCGGTTCTATTTTCAATCTCGTAGCTTCTTCCACTCCATATTTCTCCAAAACCCGGCGCGCATCATCCACCGTCGTCGTGTCCTTAACTGTCGGTCCGGAAGCGATGAATTCCATTGCTCCGCCCGGTACATCCGAAAATATGAGTGCGACGGACGAGGCCAAATGGGCGTAGGATGCAAGATATCCTCCGCGCGCAAGAGATAGATGTTTTCGAATTGTGTTTATCTCTTCGATATTTGCGCCGACCTTAAAAAGGTGGGTTAAGATATCCTTTTCATCCTGGCAGATGAGGTTCTTCGGCTGGCAGAGAAGCGTGGAACCGCCGCCCGAGATAACGAAGATTACGAAATCCTTTTCCGTTAAAGATGATAAAAGTTGAATTATCTCGGCTGTCGCGTTCACGTTTTCGGTCGTGGGGAACGGATGCGTTCCGACAAACGTCCTTATCTTTTTCAGATTTCCCGAATGAACATCCAGAACGATGCCGTTCGTCAATTTGTCGCCCAAAATTTCTTCCAAAGCCCGGCCGGCCTCAAGCGCGCACTTACCGACGCCCACGACGAAAACGCGCTCGAATCCGGCGAGATCAAATTCCTTGTCCTTAACCCTGAGAACTTCCCCATCCAAAACCACGCCGCCCTTCACGGCTTTTTCCGTATCAATCGCCAGAAGCCCCGCCTCGGCAATTTCCAAAGCGGCTCTCCTTAGCTCAGTAACGGCTAGTTTCTCAAGATTTTGGATTTTTCCCATATTAATATAGAGGAATATAGAACTAATTCGGCAGCGGACAGCCGGTCTTGCTCGAGAGATCCTGGAATGACTGTTCTCCCTCCACCCGGCTACCATCGGAGAATATCCAGGTCGGATACCCGTCAATGTTCACCGCGGTGCACTTCGCCACATCCTGTGTACATTCCACATAGGGTATGTATTGGAACGAATCGCCGAACAGTTTCTTTTGGTTCTGGCAATGCGGGCACCAATAAGCACCGTACATGACGACATTCTTCGAAGCCAGGCATTTGGCAAAAGCATCCACCGCCGGGTTGGGCTTGGCCGAACCCCCTACCAAAACAACCACCAAAACTACAGCCGCCAATATCAGAACGAGGACTCCTATTAGAATCAATGTATTTTTTGTACTCATATTTTTATTTTACTCTTTGCAACAATCGACTAATTTGCTCACGATATCCTCGAACTTCCACGGTTTCCCGCCGTTTCCTTTTTCGTCATGAATGTTCAATTTATCATCTCCTATTTTCTTCAATCCTTTCGTATTCAAGAGTTTCAGCCGCAAACTCCAAAACAACGCATACAGTTTGTAGGCACCGTCAAACATTTTCTTGGCTTCCCCCCGCTTTCCGGCGCCTTCAAGCTTCGTCCCCACTTCCATTAACCGCATCGAGGCCGCAAGCAGGTGTTTAGAAACGCACCAGGTTTCCCCCTCGTGTTTGTCTATTAGTTTCTCAAGCAATTGTTTCCTCATCTCCCGCGTATCGCGGAGCCAATCCAGATATTCATCCTTCTTAGTCTTTTCGGCCGTGAAGAAGAAATGCTCTTCCAGACTGACCAGATTCATGACCGCGATACTCAGATCCTCATCGAGCGACAGGTCGAACTTGCCCCCTTTTTTGAGTTCGGCCACCTTTTTCATTAACTCCCCAAAATTTATGTTTTCCATGTTTTTAGGTCAGAAAGATTAGAAAGCCCATGAGGATAAGAATCAAGCTTCCCCAAATTCTGAATCCTTTCATATTATTCTTGCGCCATTCCTGAATTTTGTCCAAAATCTGCCGGTTGCTGGCCAAGGTCAGAAATATAACGAGCGGCAAGACGAATACGACGTTGTAGAGCAGGAGGTATCCCAGGCCGCTCCAGAAATAACCCCGAGTATGGAGCAGGCTTAAGACCAGAAGATACGGACCGCCGGTGCACGGGAACTCATAGAGACCGACGATTATTCCCAGAACGAAGGCCGCCGGCAAAGATGCTTTCTCCATCAACTTCGCTATCTTCTTGTGGCTCGATTCCGGCATCTTAAGCTTTATCGGGAAGGCCGGAAAAAACTCGTTCACGAGAATTAGTGCTCCCCAGATAATTAGAAGCACAGCTCCGATTTTTGCGATGATGCCCGATACTCCGAAGGCGGTAAGTGCCTGAAGAATGCCGAGCCCGATCAGGACATACGTCAGGAATATGCCGAAGATGAAAGTCCCACCAACGACGAGAACGTTCAAGCGCGTTCTTCCCAGACTGAAAAGGAATGCAATGGTGAGAAACAGCACCGAAAAAGCGCAGGGATTCAAGCTGTCTATCGCCGCCGCGACTAAAACTATTGGTAACATTAATTTTTATTTTCTACTGGTCAAAATAACAAAAATCCCATGAAAGGGATTGAGGCGCGGAACCGAAATTGCTCGACGGCAACCGGCGGTTAGGCGCCTTTTACGACAGCGGGAGAATTCTCTAAACGCGCGAGCCAAAAGAGTTTTTTGGACCCGACATCGCGAACCCTATCTTCATAATTCTTCTTGAAATAGCTTTGGCTCGAAAAAATTCCCGATGAGTCCGCGAAAACGGCAAGGGCAATGGCGAATGCGAGCATTAGAACCGCAAGCAAAAATATCGGCGGTATGTTGGAGAAACTGGATTGGCTGAGTCCCTGAAGTGTTCTTAAATGAAAGAGAGCAAAAGCGAAAACACCGTCCTTAACCGGGCAAGTAACGCCCTGCGAAGTGCTTCCCGCACAATTATCCCCCATCTGCTTGTGCATCTCGCTCAAGCCCACGAAACCAAAAACACTGATGGCCAGAAAGCTCGCGAGAATCAAGAGCACTAAGGAAAATTTCATCATTTGAATGATAACAAGGCCTTATAAAAACGCAAATCCCGCTCCTAGATTAATCCCGGCATTGGCCAAAGTGGGTATTGTCTAGTTCCGAGACTTAAGAAAAAATTAATTCTCTGTCGAATCGGAACATTTTGACACCCCTGGTAAGGATTATTTGATCCGGAATCTAACGAGCAGGATCACCATTAATTATACGCCCGCCCCGGCGGGCACAAATCGGGCTCTGTGCATAAAAAATTGACAGAAAGAGAGAAAAGTGAAGAATTGCCGAGACCCTATGATTTCCCCTTGACTAAGCGATCCACCGTTTCAATCTCTTCCAAAATTCCGGGAATCATCTTGTAATTTTTGCCTTCTTCTGGCTTTATCCAGGCCGAATCTACCAAATCCTTACCCAACATCACTTCCCCGCTCTTATATTTACACCAGTAGGATAAAACCAAAGCCGGTATATCGTCCGGCCGGATGAAGGTCATGTCCGTCAAATACTGTACATTTTCTACTTCCAGGCCCGCTTCTTCTTTTATCTCTTTTTTCAGAGTAAAGGCGACGATATTGTACCAATCATCGGTATTCGGGGTTTTTGGAAGCGTTTCGTATTCATGGCGCACCAATTTCCCGCCAGGGACTGTCCAATATCCCGGGTAAGCCACTTCCGTTTCCGCTCTCTTCAAAATCAAATACTTGCCATCCTTTTCAATGATGCCGGTAATGGCAACCATGTGAAGCCGCGGGTCTTTTTTGTTTTCCATAAACTAAAGGTTCAGTATCTTCGCGACCTGCGAAATGAACGAAACGACTATCGGCGTCGGCATAAGGCTGTACGATGGATTTCCGTCGTCATCCTTGATCGTCCACGGCTCTTCGAAAACATTGACCTTCCCGGCCTTAGCGTCCCATTCATATCTGTAGCCGGGGGTAATTTCGTAGTCATCAACGTACTCTTTCGCAACTGAAACCGGAATTGCATTCCTCAAATATACTTTCGGCACTCCCTGCATGTTCAATAATGCCTTCATGACGGCCTCGTCGACCTCAATCCTGTCCCGGACGGCTTCAATCCCCAACTCATCACCTTCTTTAGGCACCATTCTCTGATGGCCACAAGCGGGATTATCGCATATCAAATAGAACTTATTCTCCTTGGGTTCGTACTCTATCTCTTTGGTGCGTAGAAGTTTCGGATTCCGGGGGGTCTTGCAAACCGGACAAATTACCCGATATTTCATTCTTTCGTCGATGATCGGCTCCGGCAGGTCTATAAAAACGAAAAAGTCCGGGTCGTTGCGGTATCCCATCAGTTCCCGAAAATAAAGTGAATAGGATATCTGGTCCAAACTTCTGGGAAAACCGTCTATGAAAATGGCCTTATGCTCGCTCTTCGATATTTCCTTTTCAACCAGCGCGAGAATAAGTTCGGTCGGCAATAAAGAAGAAGTGGACCTGCCTAAGAGCGAATCTATCGCCTCATCAAGTGACGTTGAACCCCGGTATTTGTTTTTCAGATATTCCCTCAATTCTTCCTTCTTTCCGCTATCCCCTAAATCCTCATGGGCCGCTCTCACAATGTCGCCTACCGATATATGGCGAATATGTTCCGGGCCTATCGCTTCCGCGAAAAGCTTGGCATAGGTTCCCTTACCGGAATTTTTCTTTCCCAAAAGGATTCCGACAAACGTATTTTCTCTCAGATACTCCTTTATTTTTTCTATTTCGGGACCGACTTTCAGCGTGAAATATTTTTTCCTCTCTATCGGGTCGTCCAGAGAGAATTTCTGCCCAACGCTGTCTATTTTTGTTTTAAACAGCGGAAATTGATAATCTTTCATTTTTTATTCTTCCTTTTTTTCTTCTCTCTTAAAACGATAAATACCCTCACCCAACTTCTCCGCCTCACCGCTCCTTACGAGCGATTCCCAAACCCTTTTGGCATCATCAGAAACTATTATATCTGAGGTCAGAACCTGCCCGCGTTTCTTCGCATCCTCGTTCAATTTGCGGTACACTTCCTTCCCAATGCCCATCCCTCGATACTCCGGCAATATCTCCAACCCCTGAAATTGAGTGACGCCTCCTTCTTTTCTATCGGGAATGAATGAGCCTCCTCCTATTTTTTCCTCTCCAAGAAATATGTCGATTTTTTCTAGCGATGAGTCTGGGTCATTGGGTCCTTCTTCAACCTGAGGCGCAAAATGCAAACTTTCTCTTTCCTCTTCCGTCAACTCACGCTTTTCACGTTCCCCTTCCGGATTATCACCTTGTACCGATGGCCACTCTTTCATTTCTCTTTCTCCACCTTAATGTGAAGTTCTTTCAGTTGTTCCTTGGAAACCTCCGACGGGCCGTCCATCATTAGGTCCCTTCCGTCACCGGTCTTCGGGAAGGTGATAACCTCTCGGATATTCGGTTCGTTCTCCAGTATCATTGCGAGCCGGTCCAATCCCCAAGCGATGCCGCCGTGCGGCGGCGCGCCGAACTCGAAAGCTTCGAGCATATGCCCGAAATTATTTTTAATCTTCTCCGGTTTGAAACCCATTATCTCAAAAACCTTCTCGAGTGCCTCGGACGTGTGGTTCCGGATGCTTCCCCCGCCGATTTCCCAGCCGTTTACGACAACGTCATACTGGCTCGTGAGTATTCCTGGGATATTCTTCTTCGCCATCAGGTCCTTCATGAATTCCGGCTTCGGGGCGGAAAAAGGATTGTGGGTAAAGGTCCAGCCGCCGCCATCGGCCTTCTCAAAGAACGGGAAATCGATTATCCAACAAAAAGCCAGTTCGTTGAGGTCACTCTTATTGCTCCGCAAATCCGGCCGGTCGGTACCATATTCCTCCATTGCTTCGGCATAACTCATCCGAGGAAAGGGAACTTTATGGATTTTCTTTTCCGGATAGAGCTTTTTGACCAGCGCGATAAGCAGTTCTTCATTCAAATTCATCACGTCCTCCCTATCGACGAAGCTCATCTCCAAGTCCAGTTGGGTGAACTCTGGCTGGCGGTCTCCGCGCGTATCTTCGTCGCGAAAGCACCGCGCTATCTGGAAATATCTTTCCATTCCGGCCACCATCAAAAGCTGCTTGTACTGCTGGGGCGCCTGAGGTAAGGCGTAAAACTTGCCCGGATACAAACGGGAAGGAACTATGTAGTCCCGCGCGCCCTCGGGCGTGGATTTCGTGAGTATCGGCGTTTCTATTTCGGTGAAATCCTCCTTATCCAAATAATCCCGGATGAATTTGATGAGCTTGTGGCGATTGCGGATATTCTTCTGAAGCCGCGAGCGGCGCAAGTCCAGATAGCGATATTTCATCCGTACTTCTTCGCTTATCTCCCGGCCATCCGTACCGATATCGAAGGGCGGCGTCTTGGCCTCGGCCAGAACTTCTAAGCTCTCCGCCGGCACTTCGTGCTCTCCGCTCGGAATTTTCGGATTATCCATTCCCGCCGGACGCTTGCCAACCTTCCCTTTTATTTTAACTACCCACTCGGAACGCAATTTTTCCGCCATGGCATACATCTCTTTGTCTTTCGGAAAGAAAACGACCTGGGCTATTCCGCTCCGGTCCCGCAGGTCAATGAAGATGAGCTTCCCGTGGTCGCGCCGGACGTCCACCCAGCCCATGAGCTCCACTTCTTTTCCTTCTTTTTCCGCGATTTCCGCCACTAATGTTCGCATATGAATAAGATTATCTTACACAAAAAATGCCGCTAAGACAAACAAAAGGGCCGCATCTCAATTAAAAGATGCGACCCTTCCTAGACTCGGCTCGGATCAGCCGTTCAAAAAGAACAATTTCTCGAATTGTTCGTTGATGGTCTTACTGATAAGATCCTCCGACACAAACTGGCGTGCGATTATGCCCATCTTGGCTTCAAGTCGGACGCTCGTTTCGGTGACCGTAACGTTTCCCCGGATATTGGTATATTTCATGCCCTTCGAAACATGGAAAGAAAATTCCATTACGTTTCCGTTCCATTCCTTTCGAGGATTTGAGATTTCAACTTCTTCGAACCGGCGCTTCATTAAATCATCCAGAAACTGATCAATCTTCTGAATGGCGGTTTGCTTGGTGGTGCCGTGTAAACGTTCTATCTTCATCAGGATACCTCTTTATTTGATTGGAAAATTCGGTTGGCTACTACGAAGAAACTAATCTATTTACCAGACTGTGTCAATTATAAAACCTTGAAGATTTTGAGCGCTCCACCCGCCGGCTCGAATTTTATGAGTCCGTCCTGGTCGGTGCGAAAAATTTGCGCACCAATATCCGCGAGCCGATTTAGAACCTCCGGCGTCGGATGGCCGTAACTGTTCTTCCCCACCTCTATCACCGCCACCTTAGGTCTTAGGATATTCAAGAAATTTGCCGACGAAGAGAATTTAGAACCGTGATGGCCAACCTTCAGGATATCTATGGGTCCAGCATAAGAATTCAATATACTCGTCTCCGTCTTTGCCCCGACATCGCTCGTGAAGAGCGTTTTCGTGTCTCCGCTTTGAAGTGCCAGGACAAGCGCATCCTCGTTTATATCAACTTTCACTCCCGAAACAGGTGACAAGACATCAGTTTCGCTTTCTCCGTAAATTATCTTGTCTCCCGCCACAAGCGTAACCATAGGCACGTTATTTTCTTTAATGAGCGCAAGCAAATCATTCATCGCCGGGTTAGTGCCAACCTCTCCGTTCCAGACGAACGTACCGACCTTATAACGTCTCAAAACTTCTATCAATCCCCCAAAATGGTCCTGCTGGGGATGAGTTGAAATCACGAGGTCAATATAGCGGTCGCGCGGCGAAAGAACTTTATCCAGGTTCGCCAACACAAGCGAATCCGGCGGACCGCCGTCGATAAGTATTTTTACTCCGCCGGGCAAAACCGCAAGTTCACTATCCCCTTGCCCTACCGGCAAAAAATAGAGCGCCAGCTTATCTTTTACCGCCACGCCACCGGCAATCTGCCGGAATACGATGATATCCAGAACGAAAAACAGCGTGAGCCAAAAAACCGCCTTTTTAAAATTGTTCTCTATTAAATTTCGGATATATTCACGCAACATACATTTTTCTCGCTCTTCTATTTACATAGACGATGAAAAAGATAAGAGCAGCATAATAAAACAGTATCAGGAACCAGCTCAACGATAAATTCAGAGATATGCCGAAACCGCCGAAGAACCTAATGAGCCAGGTCTCGATTTTCAGGAACGGCCAAACGAACCAGCCCGCAACGAGCGTGAGATAGTAGGAAATGCCCGAAACGAGCGCAATACTGAAGCCGAGAGCCATCGTGAAAGGAATGAGTTCCAATATCAGAACGTTCGATAGAAGCGATACGGGTGAAAAGTTCCCGAAACTTTGTATCAGTATCGGCACAACCATCAGTTGAGCCGAAGCGGTGGTAAGCAGGTTTCTTCTCCAAGACAGGATTCCGGCCTCCTCTTTCATTTTGAATATTTTTCGGAGCGCCGGTTCCAAATAAATTATCCCCAGTAGCGCCAGAAACGACAGTTCAAAACCGGCATCGAAGATCAGGACCTTGGGATTCACGAGCACCATTGCGAGACCGGCCAGCGTTATGGCGTTCCGCACGTTGAAGATCCTTCCGCTCTCCTTCGCAATGACGACGAGTGCACCCATTATCGCCGCCCGCACGACGGAGGCCTCCGCCCCGGTCATCAGGACGAATCCAAGCAGGAACAGAAACGTGAGCGTGAGCGATACTTTCTTCCTGAAAAACATAGCGAACAAGAGCATCGCGTAAGTGACGACTATCGTCACGTTATATCCCGAAAGCGCCACGAGATGCGTCGTTCCGGAGGTCTGCATCGCCGTTTTGAATTCCGGCGAAAAATCGCTCCGCTCGCCCAAAACCAACCCGGAAAGAAAGGCGGATTCCTCGGACGGCAGAACTTTCCCAAAGTTATCCACGACGGAATTCTTGAAATTGAAGAGAAATGCTTTTATCGGCGAGCCTTTATTCGCTGCAACCAATTCCGTCTTGGGATATGACACTACGGCGCTTATCCCCTCTTTCGCGAGATATTGCGCGTAGCTTTCCGGTTCCAGCTTTTTTACCGCGCCGTTTATAAGCACCCAGTCGCCGTAATGGAATTCCGGATAGCGCGGCGCTTTTACTAGGATTTCAACATCGGCTCCGGAGAGTTTCGTCCGAATGTAAAGATTTTGGTAGTTCCCTATTGGCGCGGGGTTGTTCAGTACCAGTCCCTGAAAATTCACGGTTTTGTCTTCAGGAACGAATTTTTGCGCGAAATTCTCACTGAAAGCCGAGGAATATAAAGAGCCGACCAAAACAAATAGCGACAGTACAGTAATCCACATGAACCGCCGGTTCTTCTTCCAAATTCCAAACAATATCCTTACCAGTCCTATATTAGGACTGGCGGCTAGATCAAACCACCTCCGCTTGATAACACTGCTCGCAGTAGATGATTTCAGGCCGGTCGGGAGCAAAGGTGGTATTAATCGATTTACCGCACTTAGCGCATTTCCGAACATAAAGCTTGATCGGTCCTCTGCGGCGGATACGGTCTAGATAGCGACAGTCAAAACACTCCCGCGGCACAGGCACGAGAAGCTCGCGATATAAAGCAAACTCGGCGGGAGTTAAACGATAATTGTGGCCGCAGGAAATGCACTTCAGAGTTTCATTAAGAATCGAGTCCGAAACGTCTTTTATGTTGTCTGGGATTTGTTCCGGCAATAACGTTTCCTTCCCCTTCGTCCGTGGTATGCCTTCTTCCCAACGAAACCCGCTGGTTACGGCCGTTTCTTTGGTGAGAGGAAAATTTTCCTGCGCCAGTGTTTCATTGTATGCCCAGGGAGAAAGTGCGGGCGGAAAGTACATCCCGTACGAACCCCCCTGTTTCATATGGGAGACAATATCTTCTCTTATTTTTTTATATTCTTTTTCCGAATACTGCCTGTTAAAAATACAAAAACGGGCGTGCCTTAAGGCCGCGCACCCAAAGCAATACTCGCAAGAACGAACATCATAAGAATATTCAACATCGTGCGATACTTCAGCCACCCATGAACCGATAACACGAGAACAACCGTGGCCAACTCCAACGCCTTCCAAGAGCAATTCCGATTTGTGCCCGCGACCAACTAAATCGTAGCAATCATTTGCAAGTTTCACGGAAAATCCGTATTTGCAGTTTTCCGAAGCGAATATTTCAAAACACGAGGAACAGCCCTTCGATTCAAAAATATAATCACCCGAACAGTTCACTGATTTCATATTGTTATTCTCTTTGCGCGGCATGGTAAGCGCAAAAACTTCAAAGCGCCTTCTTGCTTCTTTCGTCTTTTGGTGACTACCTCGGATCTCTCCAACTCGTTTTTCCCATTCGTCCTTGGACAATGGCTCGTTGAAAAAATGGTAGGACTTGTGCCTCAAATTAACACAACCAAAGCAATGCTGAACACCCACGCAATTCAGGAGGAACATGGAATCCATGGAATCAAAAACATCTTGGCCATAAATCACCGAATTACTCTTATTGATGTTCACTCCTTCGTAGCAGCGTTCTACCTGGTCGGCAAAATAGGAATCCATGGTATCACGACAATTAATGAGTCCTCGTGAATAGCTGCAATTTTCACTCACGCTTGAGTTAAAAATGAGATAGCAATCCTTGTTCCCGCCGGCGAAATTTACGTATTCGCTGTTTACGTTGGGGGAACCATCGGCAGTGCCGTGATGGGTGGCTGCTTTTGGAATCCGTAGTAAAAGTTCTTTGAACTGATCGAAAAATGGACGGCTGGGATCATAGGCGACCCCGAAAGAATACGGGTCCCAATTGTCTGAATGATGGCACTTAACGCAGTACACCGGAGATGGGTAATTAGGATGATGAACTGAGACGATCGATTTCTTACATAAGTCACAAGTACGCTTGTAAAGCGTGCGCTCGTTCCTCCAGACCAATCTCCGTTTCATCCGGCAATCCGGACACAAAACCGGCGGCAACACGCCCATTTTTTCATAAAACCCAAAATCTTCCGATTCTATCTTGAACGGCTGTTTGCAATTTTGGCAATTTCTGGTCTCAGAGTTCATACGACTTCCGCTTGATAACACTGCTCGCAATACACTATCTCCTTCCTCTCCGGGCTGTAACTTGTCTCAAATTCGTTAGGACATTTTCCTGCTCCATGCTGATGTTGGACGGTGTTTTGATAGACGCCGTTTTCGGACGCTTCCCCGACGCACTGGCATTTGCGGTGCCAAAGCTTTATCGGATTGCGCTGCCTCAAGCGGGCGTAGTGCCGGCAATTGGGGCAGAAATGCGGAAGCGGGAGGTTCAGCCGCTTATAGAACTGAATCTCAGCTGGAATGAATTTGAAAGCCGTCGTGCATTGTTCGTTGCAACTCCCTTTGTGTTCGCACTCCACGACCTCGTTCGCGATAGATTCGGGAAAACTGGAGCTGTCCGGAAGCTGGTCCGAACGCAGGGTCGGGCGATAATCCCGTTCAAGCATATTGCGCCAGGCGTATCCGGCTTTTTCGGTTTCCTCTTTCGAAAGCGTGAAATACTCCTGCGAGATGGACTCGTTGTGCGCGAACGGCGATATTTCGTCCGGGAAGTACTCCCCGTACCCGTATTTCCGGCCAATCTTGTCTACATACGGCATATCGTTCATGTGTTTCTTTATCTTGGGGAGCAACTCGTCATATTCCTCTTTCGTATACTGTTTGTTCAAGATGCAATACTTCTTATTGCGCAAACCGACGCAGCCGAAGAGGTCGGATGAAGAGTGGCAATTCCAGCAGTAGGTTATGTCATTCGAGGAATAAATGGTGAGCGACATGTGCACGTTCTGGCCGATGTTCGCGTCCACCGTCTCGTAGCACATCGGATTCTGGTAAATGCCGTTCCCGTCGTAGCAATCCTTGGTCTGGAGCGAACCGTACATATATCTCGAATCCTCCATCTTTTCGAAGATATCGAATGAATATTTTACGTTCTTCGAATCGTTGATGTTCTCCCCCGTGCAGTCCACCGAATTGAAAATATTCGCGTAGCGGTGAGGCACCTGCAGATAGGTTTTTGTGAATTCCTCTTTAACGGAAGCAATGCCTCCGACTGTATTAAGCCCAAGCTCTCCCAGCTTCTTTTCGTACTCCTCTTTAGAGTATTGGACGTTGAAAATGCAGTGCGTCTTGTTGTTCTGATTGGCGCAACCGACGCAATCCTGACAATTCCGGCAGTTGTACAGAAACCAAGAATTTGAACAGGCCTTGCAGTTCCGGCTGTAAAGCAGCCGATAGCACTCCACGCAATTAACGCTCTCATACGAGAGTTCGCACTTCGTGGTACCCAAAAGGTCCTGGGAGTCCTTATTGCCCATTATCTTGTTGCCGTAATTGACGTTCTCGTTCCATCCCGAACCGAAAACCAGATAGCAGTCCTTGTTCCCGTCCACGTAGTTCGTATAGTCCGAATTATTCGAATTCACGATGGAGAGATTCAAAAGCGGCACGCTGTGGGTCAACCGTTCGAATTGCTTGAAGAACGGGACGGAAAAATTGTAATAAAGCCCGTACATCATCGGGTCCCACCCGTCCGACCACCAGAACTTTGAATCGACGACGTTATACTCCCCCTCCGGCGCGTACATGCTTATGATGTCCTCCGAATGCCCCGGCGCATTGCATTTTCTCCTGTAAAGCGAGCGCTCGTTCCGCCAGACCATGCGGCGTTCCAAACGACAGTCAAAACAGAAAGTCGGTGGCGGAACTTTTATCTGCTCGTAAAACGCAAAATCGTCCGGTTCAATTCTGAACGGTTGCTTGCAGTTTTGGCAGGTTTTTGTTTCAGGGTTCATCAAATTATTATACCACCCCCCAGCATCCTCCGGCCGCGAAGACCGGCGAAGTATCCGGCCTCGTAGAAGACCGCCGACTGGCCGGGCGCGACAAATTTTACCGCCCTCTTGAAGACAAGTCGATAATTTGAATTTGAGAGCCGCTGAAGTTCCGCCGGGACGAGTGGCTGACGATACCGAACTCTAGCGAAAACCCTTTGTTTATCGGAAGGGTTTGAATCGATAAAATGGACATCCGCAATTTCTATTTCCTTTTTAAAAAGTGCTGGATTATCGCTCCCTCGCGCCATCATGAGCGTATTGGTCTTCAAAATTTTGTCGGCGATGTAGTACGGCTCCCCTCCGCCAAGACCTAGGCCGTGCCGCTGGCCGATGGTATAGAAAAAAATCCCGTCGTGCTCACCGACCTTATTGCCATCTATATCAACGATCGGCCCCCTCTTTGGCTTTATATAATCCTTCAGGAATTCGTCGAGCGCCACATCGCCCAGAAAACAGATGCCCTGCGAGTCTTTCTTTTCCGCCGTCGGCAATCCCGCTTTCCGCGCGATTTCCCTCACTTCCCCCTTCAAATAATCTCCAATTGGAAAAAGACAATACCCTAATTGATCCTGGGTCAGTGTCCACAGGAAATAGCTTTGATCTTTATTGGCATCACGAGCTACTGAGAGCGGGTTCCGACACTCCTGCGAAGGGTAAGACTTGGGCGTCGCCCCGGAGACACCCTGAGCAGGGGTGTTGGACGAGCGATCTAGGCGAACGTAGTGCCCAGTAGCAATGTAGTCAGCTCCCATTTCCAGGGCTTTTTTCAAAAACAACCCGAACTTTATCTCCTTGTTGCACATCACGTCCGGATTGGGCGTAAGGCCGTTCCGATAGCCATTGACCATATACTCCACCACCTCCCTTTTATACTCCTCCTCAAAGTCAAAAACATAGAACGGAATCCCCAGGTGCGCCGCCGCCCGCCGGGCATCCTCCGCATCCCGCTCGGCGCAACCGTCAACGTTGAAAGAACGGATAAAAACGCCGGTTACATCGAAGCCTTGTTCTTTAAGTAGATGAGCAGCAACCGAAGAATCTACCCCGCCGGACATTCCTACGAAAATCCTTCGGCCCTGTTTGGGATTAAATTTTTCTTTTATTCTTGACATAAGACTATATGTTTGTCATTATAATAGCAGCAAACACTACAAATTCACAACACCAGATCACAGCTAGAAAGACACCACCATGAAAAAACCCTCTGCCATTCTACTGGTCGTTGGACTGCTCTGTATGATTGCACCCCTCATATTCATGCCCGAATTTCCGATTATCAACGTATGGAGAGGAATTGGTATTTTGGGGGCAATTCTATCTCTGATATATTTGACACCCAGAGCCTTCCCATCGACGAAAAGATCTCAACCTCGTCTACCTCATCCATAGCAACAAACACTGTAGATTTACAACACCGAACATTAGCCAGGGAGATAGCCATGACTAGAAAATCGGTATGGGCTTTTCTATTTATCATCGGAATCATCCTCATTGTATGGGGACTGTCAATTGGATGGGATTCAACCTTCGGCTCGCCCGAACGCGAAGCAATGACTCTTCGCATAGTTCCAGGGGGGTTCCTCTTCGCGATGGGACTCATAGGTGTAACCCTAGGGAGAGGCGACAAAACTCCCCGCTTGCCTCATCCATAGTAATTGCGCTGAGCGCACTCATTTATCCGTAATTTCTCAACCGAGGGATTACGGATTTTTTATTTTATTTGCATTTTTCTAGGACTTTCAATAAAATAGTGAACGTTATAAAAATATGTCCAGATTATCCTACAACGAGCTGAAGGTCGGCACGATTTTCATAAAGGACGGAGAACCTTGGAAAGTGCTGGATTACGCCTTCATCCGAATGCAACAGAGAAAGCCCGTCACCCAGCTTAAGATCGAGAATCTCGTGAGCGGCAAGGTGGTGGATTATTCCGCGCACCAGAACGAAGAATTCGAGGAGGCCGAGATAGATATGACGCCGGTGGTCTTCATCTACCAGAGCCGGGGTGAATATTGGTTCAACGAGAAGGGCAATCCGAAGAATCGCTTCCCCCTCAAAGAGGAAACGATCGGCGCGGCCGCTAAATTTCTGAAAACCAACCTGGAGGTAATGGCTTATAAGTTTGGGGACAAAATCATCAACATGGAACTGCCGATAAAAATGGACTTGAAGGTAACGGAAGCCCCGCCGGCCATCAAGGGCAATACCGCCCAAGGTGGCACGAAATCGGTAACGCTCGAGACCGGAGCGAAATTGAACGTTCCTCTCTTCATCAATGAAGGCGACATTCTGAGAATAAATACGACTACCGGAGAATACGTTGAGCGAGTAGAAAAGAGTTAAGCGCTTTATTTCTTATCATCAACGTTGATCAGGGCTTCCTTCAAGGCGTTCCGCAAACTTTCCACGTCCATTCCTTCTTTCGGTTCCTTCGTTTTCTTTTCTTCGTGGGGCTTCGAGAGCTCCGATAGGGACATTGCCGGTTTTTCCGATTCCTCAATGAATGGTTTTTCCTCGAAGGCCGGCGGCCTTTGAGTCCTTGTTTGGGATTGTTGTTGGACGTTCGATTGGGGCTGTTGTTGAGCCCTTGGCTGGGGTCTGAAAGTACTGAAGGCCTTTTTGAACACGGGTGGTTCTTTTCTCGCTTCTTCCGGTTTCCGTTCCGCCCTAGGCGGCGGCGCTACCTTTTCTTCATACTCAATGCCCAACTTAGACAGATCAGTGAATTGATTCATCTGGGTTGAAGCCACCGCCGGAGAATCCCTGCGAACCGTGACCGGTTGGAGTTCGCCCGCCTTTATCTTGGCCAAGCAATCCTGGCAGTAGACCGGCCGTCCCGGCTGGGGCTCGAAGGGAACGGTCGTCGTCTTGCCACAGGAAGAGCACACGACCTCGTATTTTCCGAAACCAAGACCCGTCGAGGAACCGCCGCCACCGCCCGGACCGGTCATACCACTCCACTCTCTAACCTCCTTCTCCACCTCCCAGGCCGGCCGCGTGTAACGCTTCCTTGAACTGTCAATGATGTGTTTTACGAGCTCCGAGGATGAATTGACCTTGAATGGCGGAAGCGTCTTCGCCGAAAAGGGCCGGCTCGTAACGCCATCCACCATTAGCTTCAGGTAAATCGTGTAGTTCGGAAGGTTAACGAAATCTTGGGGTACGAATTCGGGTTCGAATTCGCTTTCCAAAAACTCGGCGTCGGCCGCACCTACCCGGAAACAAACCATCGTACCGACGTTGCCGAAAACCGCGTCGCGTACCTTGGTTGAAACGTCCGTCACGAGCTGGCCGATGTACTGATGGGCCAAAATCAAATCCAACCGGTATTTTCTGGATTCGGACAAGATGCTCGCGAAAGAATCGGTCGCGAAGTTCTGGAACTCGTCCACATAGAGATAAAAATCAACGCGCTCGTCTTCCGGCACGCGCACGCGCTCCATCGAAGCGAGCTGAATCTTCGTGATGAGCATCGCTCCCAGAAGTGCCGAGTTGTCCTCGCCGATGCGTCCCTTCGAGACGTTCACGATGAAAATCTTTCCCGTGTTCATTATGTCGAAGATATCTATCGTGCTCTTGGACTGGCCGACGATGTTCCGGACCATCGAGGTCGAGAGGAACTGGCCGACTTTGTTTTGAATGGGCGCGATGGCCTCGTTCCGGAACTGGTCCTTCCACTCCTCGTACTCATTCACCCAAAAGGCCTTCACGACCGGGTCTTTGATGTTCCCCACAATTTTCTGGCGATACTCTTTGTCCACTAAAAGCCGCGTGACGCCCAGGAGGGTCGAGCCGGGCGTATCCAAGAGCGCGAGAATCGCATTGTTCAAAATGTATTCCATCCTCGCCGACCAAACGCCGGACCATATCTTCGTGAAGATGCTCATCAGGCCCGAAGCGGCCAAGTGCTTGTATTTGGGGTCGGGCAATTCCAATACGTTAAAGCCGATATGGAAATCCGCATCGGCGGGATTGAAATAGATGACGTCGTTCATCCGCTCCTTGGGAATCTTTTCCAAAAGGCCCTCGGCCAATTCGCCGTGCGGGTCTATCACGCACAAACCCTCGCCGTTCGCGATGTCTTGGATGATCAAGTTGTTCAAAAGGACGGACTTTCCGGTGCCGGTCTTGCCGATAACGTACATGTGCTGGCGCCGGTCCTTGCGCTTGATGCCGAAAAGCCGCTCGCTGTTGCGGAAATCGGTTCTCGCAAAATAGACGACGTCCTTTTCGATCTCGTTCGCCATTATTTGAATAATTATAACACTAAATCAGGCAATCTCGGAATCGATTAAGAAACTTCCAATTGATAGCACTGCTCGCAGTAAACGATCTCCGGGCGTTCGGGAGAATACGGCGTTTCGAATTCGTTGCGGCATTTATCCGTATGTCCGTGGCCGGGCTTGCCGCACATGCAGGCGCGATGCCAAAGCTGTATATTCAGGGGATTCCTGTACTTGATTCGCCGATAATGCCGGCAATTCGGGCATAAACGCGGCAAGGGCAAGTTCAACCGCCTGTAAAATTGGAGTTCCGATTCCAATATCTTGAAAGCGGTCGTGCACGGCTCGTCGCACGAACCTCCGTGAAGGCACCCGATGGTTTCCTTAATTATAGAATCGGGAACCTCCTTGATATCGTCGGGCAGGTCATTCGGGTTCTTCGTGATCTTGTATTCCCGGGTACTCAAGGCTCTCCAGCGAAAACCCTGCTCTACGGCTTCCTTCTCGGCTATCGGATAGTACTCCTGCGCAATCGATTCGTTGTAAGAAAACGGACTGAATTCGGACGGAGAAAACTCGCCGAAGGGGTATGCCTTGCCCTTTTTATCCGTGTACGGCATATCGTTCATGTGTTTGATTATCTTCAGTATCAGCGCTTCGTACTCCTCTTTTGAATAGGCCTTGTTCAAAATGTGATATTGCTTCTTCCGCAAGCCGGCACAACCGAAGAGATACCGGGAAACCCGGCAATCATTGCAATAAGTTGCATCGATTATGTTTTCAAAAGTATTCATGGAAAATCTGATGAGCGAATCCCGATATCCGACGTTCACGCCGTCGTAGAGAAGTTCGGCTCCGTCCCCGACGCCGTAGAGGTCGGCGGAATCCTTGGCGTCGATTATGCGGATGCCGTGGCTCACGTTTTCCAGCTTCTCGCCGGTAAAGCAGAACCTCGTGTCTTTCGCATTGCTCAAATTATTTCCGGTGCAGTTCTTCGTGTGAAAAAGGCTCGCGAAGCGATGGATGGCCCGCGACCTCAAATTCTCGTATTCAGGGAAAAGCTTTTCCGTGGCGGAACTGCTCCCGAGATTAACCTCGCTCATTTTTATTTCGTATTCCTCCTTGGACAACTGCGTATTTCTGAAAACGTACGATTTGTTCCGAAGATTCGAACTCATGAAACAGCTCTGGCATCCGCGGCAATCGAAAAGGAATGCGCAATCGATGCACTCCCGGCAATCGGTCAGGTACTTGCAATTTGAGCAGTACAGCGAATCCAGCGACTCGTAACAAAGCTGAGAATTATAGATATAAACGCAGTCCATGCTGTCTTGGCAATAGGTAACCCCGTGGGAATACCAAATATTCTCGGAGTAAAGAGTCGAGGGGGAAAGGTAGATATTCTTGCAGAACCAGGTGTAGTTGGTGTAGGGACAGTTTTCATTCTTGTATCCTTCGAGCGCCGCTCTCGGGACTTCTTTCAAGAGCTGGCCGAATTGCTTGAAGAACGGCTTCGTGAAATCGTATTCCTTTCCGTAATCGGCGGCATCCCACTTATCACTCCACCAGCAGTCGTAGCAGTAGACGACAACGTCCGCCTCGGGATGGTACATGGCGATGATCTCCTTCCCGCATAGGTCGCACTTTCTTTTAAAGAGCGAGTGCTCGCTCCGGAAGGTCATTCTGCGCTTCATCCGGCACTCCGGGCACCACGTCGGCGCCGGAACTTTTATCCGCTCGTAGAAAGCGAAGTCCTCCGGCTCAATTGCAAAAGGTTTTTTACAGCTCTGACAATTCCTTGTCTCTTGTTGCATGTCTCTGGTTGCTAGTTAAATTACCTCTTTAAGATAACAATCATTGCACGCGATTTTTTTGTATCCCCACTCCGGCAGGTAGTAGTGGATTATGGGTTTTTGGCAAAAGAAACACTTGGCTTCCCTCGGACGGATATCCGCCAGTTTCTTGTACCGTTCGGACGTCCGCACATCCGGATAATATCGCGGCACCGGAATCCCGTGCCTCTTCAGGAAATCCAATTCATCCTTCGTGATATTGAAGGGCCGGCCGGTCTCCAGGCATTTTATCCCGTATTTTACGATGCTCTCGTCGACGTCCCCGATATCATCGGCCGGTTCGAGCAAAGCGACGTTGCCGCCGGTGCTTTCCAATTCGTCCCAGGTCCCGCCGAGCTTCTCCACCGATTCTCTGGTCTGCGGGAAATAGGTGGAAGCGAGTAAAGAAAGATTATATCCGATCGGCGCCATCTTATACGGCAAGTATTCCCCATACTCCCCGTCTTGAACCATCTTGGCCCTTATCCGTGAAACCAGTTCTTTATATTCCTCCGGTTCATATTGCTTGTTCAAAATGCAGTAGTTCTTGTTCCTCAACCCGACGCATCCAAAACAATTATTGGAATCGAAAGAATAATAACAATAACTCATGAAGGTACTTGACCAGCACATTCGGGAACATATTTGATTCGATACATTCATCCCGGCATTCATCGAGTTGTACATCATTTGAGCTCCCCTGCCGGTCGTATCGACGTCAAGACAATCCTTGGCGTCCCGCCAGACATGGACACCATATTTGGAGTCCTCGGCGTCATAACAATGAAAACAAGAATTGCAGTTCTTGGCGTCTTTTATGTAGTTACCCGATGAATTAACGGCATTAACTATCTCGGCGTACTTTCTGGGCTGGGTCTTCAGAAATTCAGCAAATTTCTTTCTCGTCGCCTCGACTCCGCTCGCCGTATCCAACCGGGCTTCCTTCAGGAATTTTTCGTACCCATCTTTTCCCAAGGGTTCGTTGAAAACGTGATATTGCTTGTTCCTCAAATTGACGCAGCCGAAACAGTCGGAACAATTCCGGCAATCCAAAAGGAAATAGCTCTCCCGGCAATCATGGCACCCCTTGCTGTAGAAAATCTTGTAGGAATCGTAGCTGTCATCGCTCTCGTAAGAGAGCTCTACTTTATTGGTGAAAGAAACGTCAACTAGGTCCTTGGATTGCTGGATCCAGTAGCAATGGATGCAATTCTCGTTGTTGGACGATTCGACTATCATGTAGCAATTCTTGCTATCGGCCGAGATGTTCGTGTATTCGGAATTGACGCTCCGCGTATACATTAGGGCGATCTTGGGCACCGCTTTCCAAAGGTCGCCGAATTGTTCCAAGAATGATTTCCGGGGATCGTAGGGCCTTGCGAACATCTCCGCGCTCCAATCTTCGGAAAACCAGCAATCATGGCAATAAACCGTGTAGGGTTTATTGGGGCTGTACATTGAAACGACGTCCTTTTTGCACTTATCGCAGGCGCGCTTGTAGAACACGCGCTCGTTCCGGAAAGCCAGCCGGCGCTGGGCTCGGCAAGGCGGGCACATTTTTGGCGCCGGAACCTTGAACTTTTCGTAGAAAATCTTATCGTCTTCCATTATCGGGAAATCCTTCTTGCACTGCGTACAATTTTTGGTTTCAATAGTCATAGGTTTATTTTATATGACTTCCGCCTGATAGCATTGCTCGCAATATACTATCTCCTTTCTCTCCGGCGCATAAGAGGTCTCAAACTCATTCGGACAATGGCCAGTTCCGTGGTGGGTATGCGCGACGGTATTTTTATATACGCCGTTTTCGGACGCTCCTCCGGCGCACTGGCATTTGCGACACCATAACTGCATCGGATTCCTTTGGCGAAGGCGTTCGCCGTGCCGACAGTTGTAACAAAGCCGCGGCAAAGGCAGATTCAAGCGCCGATAAAATTCCAACTCGCGCGGCATTATCTTGAAGGCCGTCGTACACTGGTCCATGCAATTGCCGGCATGAGCGCAACCAATTGTTTCATTCATTATGGAATCTCCAGTGTCTCTTATGTCGTCCGGCAAATCTTCCGGCTTTAAGGTAACCTTGTAATCTTTGGTATCCCAATCCTTCCACAAATAGCCCTGTTTCAACGCCTCTTCTTTCGTGAGCGGGAAATATTCGTGAGAGATAACCTCGTTGTAGGCGAAGGGCGAAACCTCGGCCGGAAAGAATTCTCCATATCTAAAAACCCGGCCGATCTTATCCACGTATGGCATAGAATTCATGTGTTCGATTATTTTCGGCAAAAGCGCTTGATATTCTTCCTTCGTGTACTGCTTGTTCAGGATACAATATTCCTTGCTCCGCAAGCCGTAACAGCCCCAAAGATTCCTGGAGGCGTGGCAATTAATGCTGTAATAAATGTCGTAGGAACCGTAGACAACACTCGTGAAAAAGGCCCGTGCAACCTGAATGCCGGTATCGGTCACGTCATAAGATTGTTCCAGAGTGATGCCGACCCCCGGCCCCCCGTCATACACGTCCTTAATGACCGCGCCGGCCCAGCTTATGAATTTGGAATCCTCAGCTGAGGGATTACCGACGACATCGAAGGACTGTTTCGTGTTCTTGGCGTACATAATATTGTCGCCGGTGACATCGACGCACTTGACCAGGTTGGCAAACCGGTGGACTGACTGTTCTTCCAGTTTTTTCAGTTCGTTCCGAAGCGCCTGGACGGTTTTCGCGCTTCCCAGGTTGTAGGCGCTCACCTTTTTCTCATATTCTTCTTTTGTGTGAGGCTGATTGAAAAAATAATAGGATTTGTTCCTCAAGTTCGTCGAACAGAAACAATGGTCGCAATTCATGCAATTGAAGAGAAAGGCGGAATTGACGCATTCGGCGCAGTTCCGACCGAAGAATAACCGGTAGCATTTCTGAGCGCTGACCGTTTCATAACAAAGTTCGTCGGCGTTCGCTATGTAAACGTCTTGGGAATCCTTACAGGAGACCACGCGATTCGAGTAGGCCACGTTCTCGTTCCTTTCCGAAGCAGTGATGAAAAACGAATCTTTATCCCCCTCGGAGACGTTGCAATAACTGCAATTCGACATATTGGCGATGGAGAGGTTTATGAGTGGCACCCGCCTTAAAAGCTCCTTGTACTGCTCGAAAAATGGTTTTGAAAAATCATAGCTCTTACCGTAATCCAGTGGATCCCAGCCATCACTCCACCAGTAGCGGTCATCATAGACCGTAACCGGTTTGTCGGGAGAGAAAACCGAGAGTATCTCTTCGCCGTGCCCCGGTGCATTGCATTTCCGCTTGTAAAGATTCCTCTCGTTCCGGAAGAACATCCGGCGCTGGCGCCGGCAATCCGGACAGAACATCGGTGCCGGCATTTTAAACCTCTTATAAAATTCGAAATCCTCTGGCTCGATGACGAAATTCTGTTTGCAGTTCTGGCAAGTTTTTGTTTCAGAATTCATATCTTTAAACTACCTCGGCATTATAGCACTGCTCGCAATACACGATTTCTTTCCGCTCCGGGCTGTAACTCGTCTCGAATTCGTTCAGACAGTGGCCCTTATGGGTATGGGTGGCCTTGTCGCACATACATTGTCGATGCCACAACTTCAGGGGGTTCCGTTGGGCCAGGCGTTCGTAGTGCCTGCAGTTGGGACAAAGTCTGGGTAGAGGAAGATTCATCCTGCGGTAGAAAGAAAGCTCCTCGGGGATGATTCTGAAGGCGGTGGTGCATTGGTGGGTGCATCCGCCAGCTGGCGGAGCCGCGTGGGCGCATCCGATGGTCTCCTTGAGAATATCGTCCCCCGTATCCTTGATATGGTCAGGAAGCTTGGTTGGGAGGAGGGTAATCTGGTACTCCTTGGTATCGGGGTCTTTCCATCTATAGCCCTGTTTCTCTGCTTCTCCTTTGGTCAGGGGGAAGTACTCCTGGGCGATGGTTTCGTTGTAGGCGAAGGGAGAGAGCTCCGGGGGGAA
>JBEKVQ010000005.1:0-38843 GCA_049997815.1 Minisyncoccia bacterium | reverse complement strand
TTCCCGAAGAGGAGCTCGCGTATGTCGAACGCGAACTCAACTCCCGCCCCCGGAAACGCCTGGGCTGGAGAACCCCATATGAAGCCGTGAGTGTTGCACTTCGAGATTGAATGTGCCCCTGAAGCGCTTGATAAGAGTGCTCCGCCGATGTTCAAATTTCCGAGCGAGTCGAGGAGCGCCAAATTGTTCGTGCTCGTGCCGGCGTTATAACCGTCGAGCGTGTCGGCATTGATGGCAAAACCGCTCGAGACTATCGGCTGGCGGGGAGAAAGCGTTTCCCATGAAGCGGTGGACGTGCTGTAAACCTCGACCTGGAGATAAATCTTGCTTGATGTTGTGAAGTTGAAATCCAGAGCTGGGAATCCCTCATCGGAATCTCCGATGCGGGCGTCAAAAAGACCGTTCTGGACCGTGAGGGTCGTGGTGGCCGGAGATAAAGTAGGCCATAATCGGGTTCCGCCGGAAGTACTTGAGGTATTCCAGAGCGAGAAACGGAAACTGTAAGGAGTTCCGGATCCCCCCAGGAGGTTTCCGCTGGAGTCCTCCAACCTTCCTTGGTAATTCACGATAGGCGGAACGGTCGTTGCGGCATGGGCTAGCGAGTTAAAAGCGAAGAAAAACCCGGAAGAAAGGACTACGAGACCCGAGCAAAGAACGACAAAATTGCGTATTTTTGGACGCATTTATTCCATCTAATTATATCATATTTTTCCTAGCTTTTTTGGGGATAATTAGGAAAAATGAGGGTAGAATGCATCGCGTCCGAAAAATCGTTGAAAACGGGCGACGAAAATTGATTCAGACCCGTTAAAATAACGAAAAACAAGGGGAAGGTTATATTTTTTAGCTAAAAATGAGTGATTTATGCTTTCTAGATTGAATTATGCAGCGTTCCGTAGTATCTTTTAGCGTATGACTGAGCGTATGGGAGGAGGTTGGCAGAAGGTCCCGCCGCCGTTAATCCGGTCTAAGGGGGAAGAAGAAATCGTAAGTAAGAAAGAAAAAGAAGAGGATCAACTCGATCAATTCCCGGACGTCATGGTGAACGGTTTTTTTGTCCGTTTCATGGAAGAATACGATAGTCAGATAAGAAACGGCGACATCGGATTAGTAATCCAGGATTTGGATTCCAAAATAAGTGAATTGGTCTGGAAAGCCGCCGCAAAAAAGAACAAGGAATATGCGATGGTCGTCGCCAGGGAAATTCTAGCAAGCTTGGATATGTACCATATTGTCTACGAAAACGTTAAAGAAAATAAGGTGGATTTCAAAAAGGATTCGGCGGCAAAACAAGGCATCAAGAATTATCTCATAAATTATATTGAATCCGGAGGTGAGATTAACCTCGAATAATCTAGATTCCAGAACGATATCCGCTCCATATGTGGAGCGGTTATCGTTTTATGAAGTTCCGGCCACGAACCATTTTGTGATAGCTCACGGCAAATCGGTGCGCTTCGTCGCGGATCCTTATCAGCGTTTTAAGGTCGGTAAAAACAGGGATTTTACCGATTAATTCATTCTTTTTCCTTTCCGGGCCCTTGGCCAGTCCGACAATCGGAATTCTCAATGCCAGTTTATTCAAAACTTCTTTTGCCGCGTTCACCTGTCCCCTGCCGCCGTCAATAAGGATCAGTTCGGGCTTCGGCCAATCGTTCCTGAAACGCCGCACCAGAATCTCCTTTAGCATCCCGGTGTCGTCCGATTTGAAGATTGTTTTGATTTTGAATTTCCGATATTCGTTTTTATCCGGCTTGCCGTTTTTGAAAACAACCATGCTTCCCACGGCCGAAATGCCGGAGATGTTCGAGATGTCGTAACCCTCGATCCGGTGCTCTCCGATTTTCGCATTTTGGATCCCCGGTTCATTTATGAAGGCCACATCCTGAATATGCTGGAGGGCGAAGAGCTGGCGCTTGAACTTATCCGCTTTTTCGTATTCCATTCCCCTGCTCGCGGCCGCCATTTCCTTTTTCAGGTTTTGAATGATTTTTTTCTTCTTGCCCTCGAAGAAGAGTTCCAGATTCTTTATGTTTTTCAGATATTCCGTTCGGCTGAAATTTCCGATGCATGTTCCCGGACAAAGGCCGAGCTGATAGTCGAAGCACGGGCGCCTCAATAATTTACCGGTTTCATGGGTGGAAAACGGGAATATCCGGCGGATGATCTTCAAAGCCTCGCGCGCCTGAGCAGACGAGGTGAAGGGACCGTATCTTTTTCCTTTCGGCTTATCTTTGCCGCGTACCAGAAGGACCCGCGGGAACATTTCGTTCACGATCTCGACGAAGAGAAAACTAGTGTCGTCCTTTTCCCTGATGTTATATTGCGGCTGATGTTTCTTGATGAGCTCGGCTTCCAATATCAGCGCTTCGATGGCCGTATCGGTTTTTTTACATTCTATCTTCTTTATCTCACTCACCAGTTTCTGGATTCTGTAATCGTGCGGCCGCAAGAAATAACTGGAAACGCGCCGTTTCAAATTTCCCGCCTTTCCGATGTACAAGATCTTCCCCGCACCGTTCCTGAAAATATAAACGCCGGGCGTATCGGGAAGGTTTTTATAAGACGTCATTTTCGTTATTTTAATACCTTCCTAAGGTATTCCCCAGTTGCGCTTCGTACCTTCTTTGCGATGGCCTCCGGCGTGCCGGTGGCGACTATCTCCCCGCCTTTCTCACCTCCTTCAGGTCCCAAATCTATCACCCAATCAGCAGTTTTTATCACGTCCAAATTATGTTCGATGACCACGATGGTATTTCCCCTCTCAACTAGCCGTTGAAGAACTTTTAGGAGCTGGTCCACATCCGCGAAGTGCAGGCCGGTCGTCGGTTCGTCCAGAAGATAAAGCGTTCTCCGCGTGTCTCTTTTCCCCAACTCGGCCGAGAGTTTTATTCTTTGCGCTTCCCCGCCTGAGAGCGTCGTCGCCGATTGACCCAGTTTGATGTATCCCAAGCCAACCTCTTCCAGGATTTTCAGCCGATCGTAAAGCCACGGGATATCTTCGAAGAATTTCACTGCCTCTTCGATCGTCATCTCCAAAACTTCGTAGATGTTCTTGCCTTTGTAATCCACCTCGAGCGTTTCGCGGTTAAAGCGCTTTCCTTTGCAAACTTCGCACTGAACGTAGACCGTGGGCAGGAAGTGCATCTCTATTGCGATTAATCCGTGGCCTTCGCAGTTTTCGCACCGGCCGCCCCGAACGTTGAAGCTAAACCGGCCGGGCTTGTACCCACGTACGCGGGCATCTTCGCTCGCGGCAAAAAGGTCTCGGATGAAGGTCCAGGCACCAACGTAAGTGGCCGGATTGGAGCGCGGCGTCCGGCCTATTGGCGACTGGTCGATGTTGATGACGCGGTTAACGTATTCCAGTCCGGTCATATTCTTGTGCGCGCCCGGCTTGTAGTTCGCAGCGTTGAACTTGTTCGCGAGAGTTTTGTAGAGCACGTCGTAGACAAGCGTGCTTTTTCCGGAGCCGGAAACGCCGGTGATGACCGTGAATTTCCTGAGTGGAATTTCCACGTCGATTTCTTTAAGATTGTTCGCCGTCGCGCCCTTGATTTTCAGATATTCCTGGCTTTTGGTTATGGGCCGGCGTTTCCCGGGCGTTTCAATGAATCTCTTTCCGCGCAAATATTCCAAAGTGAGCGAATCCTGGCTCTTATCTTTGATTATCTCCGGCATCGGCCCTTCTGCGATTATCTTTCCGCCGTGAACGCCCGCGCCCGGCCCGATGTCCACCAAATAGTCCCCGGAACGGATGGTTTCTTCGTCGTGTTCGACGACGATGATGGTGTTCCCCAGATCTCGCAGGTCATGCAGGGTTTTGATGAGCTTGGCATTGTCGCGCTGGTGAAGTCCAATCGTAGGTTCATCCAGAATGTAGAGCGTGCCCACGAGGCGCGAGCCGATCTGCGAAGCCAGCCGAATCCTTTGGGATTCGCCGCCCGAGAGCGTTCCGGCTTTCCGTGCGAGCGTGAGATACTCCAATCCGACGTCGGCCATGAATTTGAGCCGGCTTTTTATCTCGCGGAGCGGCACTTCGGCTACTTGCGATAAGCTCTTGTTCTTTTTGAGTTTTTCTTCCAGTTTGCCGAAGAATTCCAGAGCTTCCGATATGGACATCTCCGTCGTATTCCAAATGTTCTTATTGTCCACGAGGACGTTCAAACTCTCTTCCTTCAGCCGTTTCCCCAAGCAGACCGGGCAGGGTTTTTCGGACCAGATGCTTTCCGTGCCCAGGCCGTGGCAATTCGGGCAGGCGCCGAAGGGGCTGTTGAATGAAAAAAGGCGCGGCTCTATCTCCGGGAAGGAAAAGCCGTCATTGGGGCAGGTGTACTGGGCCGAAAGAGATGTTTCCTTGTCGGTGATGATGGTGACGACGTCGTGGCCGTACTTCAGGGCGGATTCAATGGCCTCGGCCAGACGTAGGCGCTTGTCCTTATCCGTGAAATCCACGCCGGCCGGCAGGCGGTCCACCACGAGCTCGATCGTGTGCTGTTTGTAACGGGAAAGTTCTATCCGTTCGCGCAAACTGAGCATCTCGCCGTCTATCCGCACTTCCGAAAATCCGGCGTTCAAAAAATCGTATAGCGTTTGGTAATACTCCCCCTTTCGTCCGCGCACGACGGGCGCCAGAATGACGATATTCCTTTGGTCTTTGTTCTCGTTAGAAATTTGGATGGCGACGTCCACGATTTCGTCGGTCGTGAGCTTCTTTATCTCTTTTCCGCATATCGGGCAATAGGGTTTTCCCACGCGCGCGAAAAGCACGCGGAGGTAGTCGTAGATTTCCGTGATGGTTGCGACCGTGGAGCGCGGGTTGGCCGAGTGGTGCTTTTGGTCTATCGAGATGGCGGGCGAAAGCCCCTCAATCTCATCCACGTCGGGCTTGTCCAGTCGCCCCAAAAACTGCCGGGCATAGGCCGAAAGCGATTCGATATAGCGGCGCTGGCCCTCGGCAAAGATGGTATCGAAAGCCAGGGACGATTTTCCGGAGCCGGAAAGACCCGTGAAGACGACCATCTTGTCGCGCGGTATCTCGAGATTAACGTTCTTCAGGTTATGTTCCCTGGCTCCTTTGATGACTATTTTATCTTTATGCATACGGAAATTGCCCCACGGTTCGCTTCCATAGGGGGTAGTGATTCCAATTTAGACCAAGAATCCGGCCAAGTCAATTATGAGCGAGGGGAGGATTTTTTGACTTTCTCCACCCTCTTTTCCTTGAATCTCAAAATTTCCTGTTTGAGCTTGTCTTTCGTTATATCCAATGCCGCCTGAAGCTTTACGTTGGAATTTTCCGCGCGGATGACCCTCCCCGAAACGTTCAGATTTATTTCGGCGTAGAAAACATCGCCGTGGCGGTGGTGCTTCGTCGTCCGACTGACCTCGACTACGGCGATGGCTTCGCTTTTTTCCTCGAAGCGCTTCAGAGGTTTGCTTAGCGAGCCCACTTTTTTCTCTACGAGTTCGCGGATGGCGGGAGTGAGTTCAAATCCCGTACTTTGTATTTTTATTTGCATCCCGTTGGAAAATATCTTCTTGCTTATTAAGCCTATCAGTATTATATACGATTAACTTCCGGCTTTTGGTACGGGTTTTCCCTTGACTTTGGAAGATAAAATCTTTATTTCATCCCGAAGAATGGCGGCCAGTTCGAAGTCCAGCATTTTTGCGGCTTCTTTCATCTCTTTTTCCTTCTGTTTGATTAATTCTTCAATGACAGATTTGGATTTTGGCAAAGGTTTGGTTTCTAGATTTAGAATCTCCTCCACAGGCAGAATATCCCTGATTTCCCGGATAATGGTCTTCGGCGTGATGTGATGTTTTTTATTATATTCAAGCTGGATCTTCCGGCGGCGTTCGGTCTCTCCGACCGCGCGCTTGATGGAGCCGGTGATGTTGTCGGCGTACATTAGAACTTCCCCTTTTTCGTTCCGGGCCGCCCGGCCGATGGTTTGGATGAGCGAGGTTTCGCTTCGCAGGAATCCCTCTTTGTCGGCATCCAGTATCGCGACGAGCGAAACTTCCGGCAAATCCAATCCTTCCCGCAGGAGATTCACGCCCACGAGTACGTCGTAGAGCCCTTTCCGTAAGCTCGTAAGGATTTTTATCCGGTCCAGCGTTTTCACGTCGCTGTGGAGATAGTTCACTTTTATTTTCAGTTCCTCTAAATATGCACTTAAATCTTCAGCCATTCTCTTCGTGAGCGTCGTGACCAAAACCCTTTCTTTCCTCTCGACGCGCTCCCTTATCCTTACGATTAGGTCGTCTATTTGTCCTCGAACGGGTCTTATCGTTATCTTTGGGTCAACGAGTCCGGTCGGCCGGATTATCTGCTCAACAATCTGCTCGCTCTTTTTGTTTTCATAGATTCCTGGCGTAGCCGATGTGAAGATTGTTTGGCCGATCCTCGCTTCGAACTCCTTGAACGTGAGCGGGCGGTTGTCGGCGGCGGACGGCAGTCGGAAACCGTATTCTATGAGCGTTCGCTTGCGCGAGGCGTCGCCTTCGAACATTCCGCCCAATTGGGGAACGGTAACGTGGGATTCGTCGATAATGGTCAAAAAATCCTCGGGGAAGTAATCCAATAGGGTCGCGGGCGGTTCGCCGGCGGTGCGTCCCGAAAGATGGCGGGAGTAGTTCTCGATGCCGTGGCAGTAGCCGACCTCGCTCATCATGGCCATGTCGGCCTTGGTCCGGCGCTCCAAGCGCTCGGCTTCAAGGAACTTCTTTTCCTTTTCGAATTTCTTAAGACGTTGTTTCAGCTCGTCTTTTATGGCTTTGACCGCCCGTTCGCGGTCATCCGGCGGAGTGATGAAGTGTTTGGCTGGAGCGATGAAAATTTCTTTGAGCTCCGGCGTTTTTCCGGGCCGGAAACCCTTGGCCGGCTCTACCTCATAAATCTTTGAGATGGTGTCGTTCTTGATTTCGAAGTTATATATTACCTCCCGGTCTGGCGCCATAATTTCCCAGTTGTCTCCCCGGACGCGGAAGGTCGCGCGCTTCAGGTCGGAACTGGTGCGGTTGAATTGGAGTTCCACGAGTTTTCTGATGAACTCTTCGCGGTTCAGGCGGTCGCCCGGTTTCAAATGAAAGATGTTCTCGCGATATATCTTCGGCGAACCCAAACCGTAAATGCAGGAAACGGAGGCCACGACGATAACGTCTTTGCGCGTAAGAAGCGCCGCCGTCGCCGCGTGGCGGAGCTTGTCTATCTCGTCGTTTATCATCGCCTCCTTCTCGATATAGGTGTCTGAGTTCGGCATATAGGCCTCCGGCTGGTAGTAGTCGTAGTAGGAGACGAAGTAGTTCACGGAGTTGTGGGGAAAGAGTTCGCGGAACTCGTTCGTGAGCTGGGCGGCCAAGGTTTTATTGTGCGCGATGACCAAGGTCGGCTTTTGAACCTCTGCGATGACGTTCGCCACGGTAAAGGTCTTGCCGGAACCCGTCACGCCCAAAAGCGTCTGATCCCGGTACCCTTTCTTCAGCCCGGAAACCAATTCTTTTATCGCCTTCGGCTGGTCGCCGCTGGGTTTATTATTCGATATTAATTCAAATTTATTCACGATAATTAAGATCCGAAGTTTGTTTGCCTCGCCGCCGAACGGGCGCCGTTTATAATTACATTTCGGCGGCAGTCGCACAAGTGAAACGCCCGTCTCGGTGCGGAGTTCTCGGAGAGAGTTTCACGGCGATGCCATTAAGCGCGAGCGGAATTTTTCCGTGCGATGTTATGAAGGTCTTTAATATTTTAATTACTCGAGGGAACGTGAGTGGTCCGCTTTCTGAATATTACAAGGCCCACAAGAATTACCGTGCCCAAGAACAACGGCCACCATTTCGCAATCGCATATCCGACCGTATCCGCACTGAAACGCGAACCGTCGAATATGGTAATAACCCCACTGACAATGGAGGAGGTGGCGTAAGATGTGCAGGTTGGACTGTAGTACCCTACGAGAACCAAATCATAATTTTGAGAAGGAAAACTCTCGGAAATCGGTGGACTGGATACAGTAGCAGACAACGTGGATGAGGTCATACAGAGCGTTTGGTGGCTAACGGGCGGTGGCGCAACGGCAAAGATCCGAAGTTTCCAACTGTTAACTCCCGGACCGAAATTAAGATCCGAAAAATTATCGGCCGTAACGGAAAATGTGACTGGAGACTGGAGTTTCGAACCAGAAGGAGACTGCGTTTCGTGGAATGCGGCTAAAGAAGCGAACGGCAGGGATAATCCTAGGATCATCCCGATTCCGAGCGACGTTAAGGTAATTATTTTTTTCATGGTTTTTATCGATGTTGTGCGACCTTTTATCATATAATTCTACCAAAAACCATCTCTATATGTGTACCTGCGCGTCACAATCCTGAATTTCTCGTTATGTGCGGGTAAGGAGAATCGAACTCCTGTCTCAACCTTGGGAAGGTCGCATTCTACCACTAAACCATACCCGCATATTTATTTCGTGCTTGTTACTGTGCTAGTGCTCTGAGTGCTCGTTGCCCCAGAGGTGATGATAATTAGCTTCTCGTCCGGCAAGCGATAGCTCGTTTGTTCCTTGAGCTTATTCACCAGATTATCCGGATTTTTGAAATAATCAATCTGGTCCGAGAGGTTCTGCTTCTCGGCCTGGAGATTGGATAACTGCGAGGTTAGATCTCTCGCCTGATTTTTCGTGGTACTTCTCGTGCTGTCCAATCTATAAAGCCCCCAGCCGAGGAGCAAAACCACTATCGCATAAATTATCCATCTCGACTTTTCCATATCCTTATTATCCCTAATTCCTGGAGGGTACAGCAAGCCGAAAAAGTGGGTAAGACTTGGCCTAGCGGCCCGGAGCGCACACTTTTTCGGCTTGGTGGACCCGACCTATTTCTTGATGAGTTCCTTGAAGATGGCCGGACTAATCCTCACTTGGGCTCGGGATTGAAGCTTTTTCTTGCCCTTTTTCTGTTTTTTCCAGAGCTTCATCTTCCGACTTCGGTCGCCGCCGTAAAGATAGCCCGTTACGTCCTTTCTCATCGCGGGAATGTCCTCCCGGGCGATGAATTTATTGTTGGCCCTGGCCTGAATGGGCTGGGCGAACTGTTGGTGCGGGAGGGTTTCCTTAAGTTTCTCCACCATCCTTCGCGCTTCTTTCCCGACGGTGTTCGTCGGGAAGAATCTCGAGAGACCGGGCACGGTATCTCCCGCGACCAGAATGTCCACTTTAACGATGTCGGCCTTCACATAATCGGCCAATTCGTAGCTGAAGGATGCGAAGCCGGCGGTGGCCGATTTCAGCTGGTCGTCGAAATCGCTCACGAGTTCCGCGAGCGGCATATCCGCCTTTATCTCGGTCTGGTCCTGGAATGTGTGCGTTGTGATTTTCGTGAATCGGAATCTGGCCTGGAGCGGATAGACGTTATTCAGATATTCCGGCGGGACGAGAATGGTAATATTCGTCATCGGTTCCCAAATTTCTTCATACTCCGGCGGAAGTTCTTCCGGCTTCACGATGGTTTGCCAGCCCTTCCTTGTTTTTACTTTATAGATAACCGACGGGAAGGTGCTCACCGTTCCGACTTTGAATTCCCGCTTCAGCCGCTCGGCCGTTATCTCGAAGTGAAGCCGGCCCAAAAATCCCACCTTGTATCCCCGGCCCAGCACTTCGTTCTGGTCGGGTTCGATCGCGAGCGCCGAATCGTTCAGTTTCAATTTTTCCAAACTCTTCTTCAAAAGTTCGTAATCCTCATTCTCTTCCGGATAAAAAGAAACGAAGACCACCGGCTGAGGTTCTTTATAACCGGGCAGTATAAAAGATTTTATCTTGTCGGGATGATGGCTGGCGACGATGGCGGTGTCGCCGATTTTGATGAGCGAAGTATCCTTGATACCGGTTGCGATGTAACCGATCTCGCCCGCTTTGATTTTGGGAGCGGCCTGGACTTGCGGTTTAAAAAATCCCACTTCTTTTATCTTCGATGTCGTGTCCGGCGCCGCCAGATAGACGTTCTTCGTCGCATCCATCTCCCCGTCGAAGACCCGCACTGAGGCGATGACGCCCTTATGGTCGTCGTAAAAAGAATCAAAGATAAGGGCGCGGTTCAGGTTTTTTAAACTTTCCCGTGGCGGTCTTACTTTTTGGATGACGCTTTGGAGGAGTTCTTCCGTTCCCTCTCCGGTTTTTCCGGAAACGAAAAGAATTTCTTCCCCGTTTACGCCGATGAGCTCGGCCACTTCTTCCCGCAAGTGATTTAACGTTTCCCGGTCGCCGGGATTTTTGAAGAGGTCGATCTTATTTATCGCTCCGATGACGGTAAGTCCGGAGTTCTTCGCGGCCCGGAAGTTGGCCAGTGTCTGGGCCTGAATTCCCTGAGTGGCATCTACGAGGAGAATTCCGCCTTCAACGGCCGCAAGCGCCCGCGAAACCTCGTAGCCGAAGTCCGAGTGGCCGGGCGTGTCAATGAGATTTAACTCGTAATTTACGCCGTTTACGGCATAGTTCATCCTGACCGGGGCCATTTTTATCGTTATTCCCCGCTCGCGTTCAAGCTCCAGCTGGTCCAGATACTGGGCCCGCATATGGCGCTTGTCCACCGTTTTCGTGAGTTCCAAAAAACGGTCGGCCAGCGTGCTCTTGCCGTGGTCAATGTGGGCAATGATGCAGAAGTTTCTTATATTGTTCATAGATTTGTCCGATGGTCAGTTGATTATTGTTTTGTTTGCCCACATTGACGGGAAAGGGGTCGGGAAAACGGGAGTTTTCCCGTGGCGGAAATACTAAAACCGCTGGGTGTTAGGGAGCGAGTTGCCGTGTGGCAACTCGCGACGTCTATCTGGGCAATTATGCAAAAATTCCTGATGTTATTCATTATTGTTGGTCGTCCGTCTTCTTCTTCAGAGTAAGCGTGAGAGTCGTTCTCTTGTCCGGATCGTCGTTCGTATAATGGAAAGCGGTGTCGTTAGATTCGGCCCAGTAATATTTGAAGGGTGCATTCACCGTCACATCCAAACTGTTCTTCACTCCGGCCTGCCTTTCGAAGATGAAAGTGTAGGCCTGGCCCGGGCCCAGGGCAGTCGGGCTATTATAGGTGGTTTGGTACTGAACGTTCAAGGTTTTGGTTTGGCCGGCCGGAAGCAAGAGCCATGTGGCGAAGACGTTCTTTCCGAATTCGTTGCGAAGCCAGGTCTTCAGATTGGAGAGGAAGATCTCTCCCTTTTCCGTCGCCGCCAAGTCCGGATTCGTCATGTAATTGGAGTTAGTGTAGTCCATTGTTTGGTACTTTGGCTTAACGTCGTTCCCCGTCATCGCAACCAGCGTTGAGTTCGGTTCGGCGAATATCTGCATGAAATCGTTGTTAGTTGCCTTCCACCAGGGGTCTTTCTCTAGATTCCCGTTGTGGGTTCGCGCGACCTGCACGTTCGTGAAAGTATTTCCGTTCGTATCCACGTCCACGTTCGCGGTCACCCTCTCGTCCACAAAGGCGTCGCTCTTGCCGCCCGCGACGTTCGCATTCGCGACCGCGAGGTACGTTCCCCAGAAATTATTCGGCATTTCGTAAACCGAACCGTCCAGATCGTTCGTCGACAGGAATGCGGCCATATCGGGATCCTTGGCGTAAAGCATTATGTCCTTTTTCGCTATTCGTTCTTTTATCCGGTCGAACAGAGTTTGCCGGTCGGCGGTGGAAAGGTCGTTCAATTTTTGAAGCAGAATGGGAGCCAATTTCATCAATATCTTCTTCGGCTGACCGGCTTTTTTGTCCGCGCCGGCCTCGACTGAACGCTGAACCTCCTCAAGAAGATTATTCTGGTCTATCGTCAGATTGTAATCCGTAAGTTGTATCGGGCCCGTTACGGAGAGCAGGTCGTTCACGACGTTTATGTTCAAAGCAATGGCGGCATCGAACGTCACGTTCTTTTCCGAATACATTTTGGAGGCCTCCATGAACCGGATGACGGTCTTGGCGGAGGTTGGAAAGTCGAAGAACCAGTTGGCATCCCGGGCGCCCCAATCGGTCGTAACGGTCTGAAGTTGTTCCGGCGGGATGACCTTTAAGGCGAGTTGGCCGTCGGGGTCGTAGATGTCGTGCACATCCATCTGTTTCATTTGGCCGCTATTTACCGTTATATCGGCATAGCTGCCGATGAATCCCCCGCCCGGGCGGACCTCCGACGGATTTTGGAAGAAGACGAGGATATGGCGGTCGGTTTCCGAACCCAGGAGGTTCGTGAGATTAACGAGCATCTTGTCCCAGGTAAAAAGCTCGCTCGAGTATTTCAAATATTGGTCGCTTACGTCCTGATCTATTTTTCCGAAGAGCGGCGATAGACTCTTCAGGTTCGTGGTGCTGTTCTTCACGTCCTGGCTTTTCTCGCTGATCTGCTGGATTAGGGTATGGGTGTTTTTTAGCGCGGTTAAGAGGCCCTGTCCATCGCTTTGAAAATATTTGAAGCCGTTCGTTTCCAAATCTTGGATGTTTTGGGCCAGTTCCAAGAAAGTTATGTTTAGGTTCGTCGCTTGTCCGAGAAACCCGAATGCATTGCTCACCATCGGAATAAGGTTGCCGACGGCGCTCAGGAACGATTGGATGCCACCCTTCTTTATGGCGTTATTGATGTCCGAAAATGACTGATCGTTCTCCTGAAGCAGATTTACGGCCGTATCCGGTTCAAAACTTTTGAGCGCACTGGCTGACGAAGCGAAATTACTGATTATCTGCCCACTGCTCTCCGTTACTGTGGCCCTTATCGTTTGGAGATTTATCACAACCAGCACGATTGCGGCAACAAGGCCGAAAAGTCCGGCGAAAAGTATCGCGAGAAGCGTTCTTTTTAAAATTATGAAACGGGGCGGCTTGGCCCGGGGTATGTGAGCCAGATTGAGTTTCTGCGGTTTGTTGAGCCGTTCGTAATTGAAGTTCGGTTTCCTTACGTCAACGATAACCGGCTCTACGTTTTTTTTCGGAACGGTTTTTTTCGGCATTTTTATGTATTATTGTGCGCCTGTAATTTCAAGAGCGCGATGACTTCGCGAGCGGATTTCTTCCAATCGAATTTCCTTGCATTTTCAAAGCCCCTTGCCTTGAGCATCTCGGACATTTTATGATCCCTCAGTACCGATTCAATCGCCAGCGCGAGCTCGCTTATCCGCCATGGGTCTGCGAGGAGCGCGGAATTTCCGAGCACTTCCGGCAACGATGAACGATTGGAAGCCACGACCGGCAAGCCGCAATTCTGGGCTTCAAGCGGCGGGAATCCGAATCCTTCGAAGAACGAAGGATAGACGAAGACCGAGGCCAAGTTGTAAAGAAAAAGGATTTCCTCGGGCGTGGCGCGGCCCCAAATCCTTATCCTGTCGCGGTAGGGGGATGATTCAGTCTCCTTCAGAATTTTATCATAGAGCCAGCCGCGCGGCCCGGCGATCACAAGTCCCAGGTCTTTCAAACCGGGCGATTGTTTCAGATAGTTGAAGGCGCGGATGAGTGCGCTCACGTTCTTGCGCGGTTCCAGCGTTCCGACCGAAAGAATGAACGGTCTGTTCAGTCCTCTTTCGTTCCGGAAGCGGCTCAGTCTCACGTCGTTTTTGGGAAGTTGCCTGTAAAAATCGTCAACGCCCGGGTAAATACGGGTGATTTTTTTTGGATCGAGTTTCAGGGTTTCGGACAGGTCTTGGGCGGTGAAATCGGAGTTCGCGATTATGCGGCCGGCATTTTCCATCTGCTCTCTCCATTTTTGCTGCCAGTGCCATATTTGTTTCCGGCGGGAGAAGAAATCCGGGTAATGGAGGAAAGAAATGTCGTGGACCGTGAGGACGTGCTTATTCGGATTTTGGAAGGAGAGAATGTTGAAATGTGGGCTGAAGAAAACGTCGGCCGGCACGAGCTTATCTATTTTGGGGAGTTTCAAGAAATGATTTACGGAGTCAAAGAGTCGGTTGGGGATGCCGAAATTGAGCCAGGTGCCCTTGTACTTCTGGGGCAGATCGGTCTTCTCCAAATTGCGGCGAAAGGAGTTGGCGAAAAAAATGTATCTTTCTTCCGGTGCTTCCGCGAGCATGTTCTCCACGAGCAATTTCACGTATCCCGGCACGCCACTCGCGAAATGAGCATCGAGCGAGCGGATGTCTATAAATATTCTCATCCCTCACCCTTCAAGGATTAACTCCGTCTCGCGACAAAGAGGCGGTTTCTGAAATCGTTTCGGATTCATATTTGGTGTTTGATTCATGATTATCTCTATCGTTAACTAGCGAGATCCTTGAAGGGTGCGGGATTATCCGAGTTTGAATCCGAATCGTTCGGCGGCGGCCAGGAAATTCTTCTTGAAGCTCTCTTTTGAAAAGCGTTCGGCGGATTTGGCGATGGCTTTCCGGTTGAAATGGAAATTCTCGAATTCTCTTACGGCCCTGGCTATCGCTTCCGGCGATTGTTCTTGGTTGAAAAGGATTCCGGTCTTTTTGTGTTCCACTATTTCCCGTCCTCCGCCCTGGTCGAAAGCGATGACCGGCAATCCGCAGGCCTGGGCCTCGGCGGCGACGAGGCCGAAGTCCTCTATCTGCGGAAAAATAAGCGCTTTGGCTTCGTTGTAGGTTTTTCTGAGTTCGCTGTCTTTGGGGTTATTGGAGATGAATTCGATGAGTGGCGATTTGGCCAATTTTTTGAGTTTTTCCAGTTCCGGCCCGCGGCCGACGATCTTCAGGGGTTTTCTCAATTGATTGAAGGCCAAAATGCCCCAGTCGAAGCCCTTGTAATAAAGCAGGCGGCCGACCATTAGATAATAATCTTTTTGTTTTGTCTCTGGCTCTAAATAGAACGTTCCGGTGTCCACCGGCGGATAGACCGTCACGGCATCGCGTCCATAGTAGGACCTTATCTTGCTCGCGATGAAATCGGAGTTGGCTATGAAGAAGTTTACGTTTCTAGCAGCACGCTTATCCCAATTTCGGAGAAGGTGCGCGACAGGGTGGGAAATGTAGTGCGAGAGGGGCCAGGGAGAAAAGGGTAGGTTCTTCAGATAATCTATCTCCCAGGCGTAGCGAAGCGGGCTGTGGCAATAGCTGATGTGGTACGGCGCTTTTATCCTGATTCCCTTTCCGTAACCGGCGGTGGAAGAAATCACCAGATCGTATTCTTCCTTGGGTTTTAGAAGCGCCGTCGCGATAGGCATTAACGGAATGAAGGCGCGATGTCGGCTCTTCACGCCCGGCATATCCAGAAAGCTCGTACCCTTTACCTTGCCCTCGAATATCCCGTTCGTTTTTTCCTTGTCGTAAAGAAGAGTGTAGAGGTCGGCCTCTGGGAACATCTCGAGAAGCGTTTTCAAGACCCGTTCCGCCCCGCCGAATTGATTGAGATAGTCGTGAGTGATGGCAATGCGCATTGTTCTGATTGTATCGCGTCCTGCACAAAAAACAAAAATCCCAAGAAAAAAAAATTCCTTGGGACTGCCGGCGTTGCCGGAATGTCTTCAATTTAGTCCACCTTCGGCGGCATAGTCACCCTACTCGGAGCGATGGTCAGTTTATAAGCTTTTCGCAGGCTCAAGTGAGCGGAATATTTGTCGCCGTTCAATACGATCTGCAGAGTATCGGTGATAATCAATCTCTTGATGTCGTTAATATTCTCGTCGGGGAGTAATTTTTCAAGTTTCATGCTGGCGTCGAGAATGGCGTTTTCCGTCGCTTCGCGGATAGTATTCCCCGTACCATTTCCGCTTGCCCTCAGAAATTCCGTGGTGATGGAGAATGGTTTGGACACGCCGTAGATCTTTGAGGTTGAAGCGGCGCATCCGCTGGCAAGAATGAGAACGATAAACGAAACAGCAATTGCTAGGATTTTCATTTTCCGTCTCCCTGTGTGGTTGATATGTGATTTGACAACAGCCTTAAGTCTGGTAAAAAGATTATCACAAATCGGCGCTATTGTCAATTTTACCCTATACTCCCGTGGGGTCCGAGAAAAATATCCAGACCGTCTTGAATAAGATTTTCAGATCCAATAAGAGCGATCGGTGTTCCAGATAATAAAGATCGTATTCCAGCTCTTTCTTGAAAGGCAGTAGCGACGCACCTTTCACCTGGGATAATCCGGTCAATCCCCCCTTCGCGTAGTAGAGTTTCTTGAACTTCGGCGGATATTGGAACATCTCTTCCGGTTCGTGGGGGCGCGGGCCAACGAGCGAAAGCTCGCCCTTCAAAACATTCAGGAATTGGGGGAACTCGTCCAAGCGGAATTTTCTCAAGAATTTTCCGACTTTGGTAAGTCGCGGGTCATTCTTCATTTTGAAGAGCGGTCCGTCCTTTCTTTCGTTCAGGTGTTCCAGCTGTTTCTTCATTTCATGAGCATTTTGGACCATGCTTCGGAATTTATAGACCTTGATTATCTTTCCTTCGCTTACCCGGTCCAGTTTGACGAAGACCGGTCCACCGCTTTCCAAATAGATTGCGAGAGCAATAAAGAGCGTGAAGGGCAGGATGAAAATTAGCCCGCAGATGGAAGCGACAATGTCCAGCGATCTTTTAATCATCAAGGAATGATAATAACGAACTCCCCTTTTTTCTTTTCTCCTTGAAAATGAGCCGAGGCGGCTTTCGCGGTGCCGTGCCAGATCTCTTCGTGAATTTTTGTAAGCTCACGCGCCACGATTATCTCCGCGTCGCCGAAGTTTTCCTCCAGCGATCTGAATGTTTTTTCTACGCGATGTGGAGATTCGTAAAAAACTATCGGCCGAATATTTATTTCTTTCAGTTCTCTGAAAAATGTCTGTCTCCCTTTCTTGTGGGGCGGGTATCCCAGAAATGTGAATTGGTCGGCATTCACTCCGGCAGCGGAAAGCGCGGTTGTGAGAGCCGATGCCCCCGGAATCGGGATTATCTTCGCTTCTGGCAATTCTTTTTGAATAAAAGTTATAAGTTTCGAGCCCGGGTCGGCAATGGCCGGCGTTCCGGCGTCCGTCACGAGAGCGATGTTGCTGCTCCTCAAGAGCAGATTTTTTATCTTGGCATAAGAAGCGTCTTTCGCATATTCGTCGTAACGCCAGACGGGTTTTCTTATCTCATAGTGAGCCAACAGCTTGTTGACAACGCGCGTGTCCTCCGCGAGTATCAAATCAACGCTCTTCAATATTTCCAACGCCCGCAGAGAGATGTCCTTCAGGTTTCCTATGGGTGTAGCGACTATGTAGAGATTTCCCATTTTATGAGATTACGTGGACCAGACCATCGAGAGCGGCGGAAAATTCCCTCATATGGTGAACGTCTCTTTTTGATTTTATCCTATGAGCATTCGATTTTGCCCGCTGTAGCTGTTGATAGATTATGCCGGTGCGTAGGAGATTTTCCGCTTCTTTTAGAGAGGTTTCCTTAAGATAGCCGTTTTTGTGCATTTTTTCCAGGTACTCTTTCAAAAAGAATTCCTTTTCATGCCCGGTTAATCTTGTCAAAAGATAAGCGAGATCGTACCAGGGTTGCGCTTTTGCCATGCCGAGCCAGTCAATCACGTATATTTCCCCATTTTTGGTAAGAATCAGATTGTTCGGTTTATAGTCGCCGTGCCCGAGCAGATAGTTTTTTTCGTTTATGCCTAGATGTTTTACCATCCTCTTAATGTTTGTAGGAACTTTTTCTACGGCCCTTCTCCACTCTCTTTTTATTTTTCCTCCATATTTTTCGTAGGAAGGGAAACCGAAATTTTCGATGTAGAACAAGAAAAGATTTATCCTTCTTTTCAGTTCCTCTCTCTTAAACGTATTTTTTAGATCGTTTTTATTCTTTAAGAATCCGGCCGACGTATGTATCTTCACCAATTCGTCAACGGCTTTCAAATACAGATTTCTTACATTCTCCCTATTCGTTTCTTTTTCCAGAATGTCCTGCATTATTTTACCCTTGATGAACTCTTCAACGAAGAAATTTTTATAGTTGGCCACGAAAATCGGTTTGTGGAATGTGCCAATGTCCCTTATATTTTTCAGATTTTTGATCTCTTGATAGCCGAATTTTCGTTCATTATAGTCCTTTATCAGATAGGTCCTTGCGTCGCCTTTCATTCTGAAGATCCCTATCTTTGAATTTCCATAGTGTTTCAAAAGGTGCATCCCTTTTATTTTCGATTTTGATCCGAAAATATTTTCTACAGGTTGTTTCCACCATTTTTTTGATGATTTCGTCATTTAAGCCTTATTTGGTTTTTCTCCTTATATTTCTGAATTTTGAAATTTTGTTTGTACCGGAAAACCGCCGATGTCCGATAGGCCGGTTTTCCGGGACGATTGCCTATTTTTGAATGGCCTTTTCTCATTTCAGGTATTTTTCTATATTTTTCTGGTGCTCGGCATAGGTGGCGGCGCAATGAATGGTCCCGCTAGAATCGTGGAGATAGTAAAGGCAATCGGTTTTCGCGGGGTTCAAAACCGCGAGAATGGCCGGGAGTCCCGGGTTCGCGATGGGCGTGGGCGGCAGACCTTTGTGCAGATAGGTGTTATAAAGAGAATCCATCTTAGTATCTCCCTTAACGAGGGGTGTCCAATAATCATCATCCGTTCCGCCTTTGGCATATTGAATCGTGGCGTCTATCGCGAGAGGCATGCCCTGCAGGAGCCGGTTCCAGATTATGCCGGCAATGAGCGGCATATCGCTTTCTCCCGCTGCTTCCCTTTGGACGAGCGACGCTATCTTTATCGCCGTCGTCCACTTCACGTTCTGTTTCGCGAATTGCGGAGCGTAAGGCGCGAATTTTTCCTGGAAGTGTGCGATGAATCTCTCCGCAATTTGTCCGCCGGTCTCGTCCTTGGGCAAGAGATATGTGTCCGGGAAATAAACCCCTTCCTTATAATCCTGTCCCTTTGAAGCGTATTCGTTCAAGAATTCGTTCTTGGTCTGATTGTCCCAATTCAATGTTTGGGCCAGTTGGTTCGCGATTTGTTCTTTCCTCAAGCCTTCGGGTACGATCGTCCATTTCATATACGGTTCGCCGGACAGGATTCCCGCTATCTGAAGTGCGTTCTGGCCCTTGGAAACTTTGTATCCGCCCGGGGCGATTGTCCCGAACTTTCCGCGTAAAATGAGCGCAATATTGAAGCCGAAGGAACTTTTTATGAATCCCCCGTCAGCCAGCGATTGTATTGTCTGCGAACGGCTGGCGTTCAACGGAACCACGAATCTTTCCGCTTCGGCGCTTCCGTTTGGAGCCGCAAAGAAAATAAAATAGCAAAGTATCAAGAGAACTACGATGCATAGACCGATGACGGCGAATCTCTTCATTTCCTAATCTTACCTATTTTCGGAACGCTTATCCACGCCGCGAGCATTCCGAAGCCACGCTTATTTATTTCGAACGGTTTAATCCTTTTGGGATTCTTCAGGAATACAAGGAGACAGTATTTCTTATCCTTGAATCTTTTATAGAATTTATCTTCCTTACTTTTCTCTATGCCGTCCGCCCGGCCGTATTTTCTGAGTAGCGTTTTGACCGTCCTCGGCGTAAGCCCTTCGAATTGGAGAACCCTGGAGACCGTGGCCTTAATGGTTGCCGGTTCGCCGGAATTCTTGAAATAAACGGTTTCGCCCGGGTGAATCTTCCCCCACGGAGCGCGTCTCGTTTCGTACCACCTGGATTCCATTTTTTTCTCTCCCGAGAGTATCTTTCCAGTCAGCCCCCACGATTTTTTCATTATCGCGACATGGTTCATTCTATTTCCTCCAAAACCGTTTTCAGCGTTTCTCTACTGAAAAGAATTTTATGATGGCCGTAAACCGGGATTTGGATGTTCTTGGCGCCTTCAAGCCGGCAGCTCAAGGTCGGCCGTACGTGATTGTCGAATAGGCCGAAGACGGAGACGATGAGCCGGTTTATGTTCTCTTCTTTCTCCAGTTCGCGGATAATCTCGCTTTCCGGAGCCAGCTCTTTCGCCGAACGGTGAGGGATGAAATGCGCGAGTCGGCTTCCGCCGAAAGGCGTTGCAACAGCAATCATCTTCCTAACCCGGGAATCATTATTGTATTTCGCGAGGAGGTATTTCCCGACAAGCCCCCCTTTGCTGTGCGCGATGATGATGACATTTTGGAGATTTTTTTCGTCTATGAGTTCACGAACCAGTTTCGCGGCATCGGGAATCCCCTTGGTGTTATATCCCAGCTTATCAACCACATATATCGGATGCCCAAGATTTGATAGCGGGTCTGCAATCGCCTTTAAAAAGTGCCACTTGGTATATATCCCGGGTATGAGCACGACGGGGGCCCTTCCTTTCTCTATATATCCGAGATAGTGGGCGGGCGGTTTTCTCGAAAGGAACGCAAGTCCATGTCCTTTGGCGGCATAAATGTAATCTCTGACCCAAGGAACTAGTTTCATATCGGTCGATACTCTCTATGCTCCATGACATTTCTTGAACTTCTTTCCCGAACCGCACCAGCAGGGGTCGTTCCGGCCGATATCCCTGAACTCCGGCGGGGGCGGCGTTTGCGGTTGTTGCCGGGACTGGAGATTCATCTGCTTCAGGTCAAAAGCGAGGATGGGGAAGATGGTGTTCCAGGTGAGCGACTCGAAGGCGCTACTCAGTTGCTGGTACAGCATGTGCGCTTCTCTCCGATACTCCACGAGCGGGTCGTGCTGGCCGTAGGCGCGGATATTCACGGATTCGCGGAGGGCTTCCAATCCTTCCAGGTGGTCCACCCAGAGCGTATCCAGGATTCTCACGAGATGCTGGCCAATAATGGCCGCTCGTTCCGGTTCCAGCGTCTCAGGCAATTTCGAGATATGTTCTTCCAAGTGTTCAATTTGTTTTTCGAGTTCATCGTGCTTCGCCGGTTCCGCTTCCATCTGGTTTCTTAGGTTTTCTTGGGAGTTGCGTACGAAGTTCTCCATGGTCTCCTTGAGAATTGGTAAGATCTCATTCTTCTCTCCCGCTTCCAGAATCTTTCTCCGACGGGAATATATTGCCGTCCTTTGTTTGTTTAGAACGTCGTCAAAATCCAGAAGATGGTGGCGGATATCAAAGTTCGCGCCTTCCACTTTGGTTTGGGCTTGGTTCACGACCTTCGCGACGATATTTGCCTGAATAGGCATGTCCTCCGGATAGTTCAAGGTCTGCATCAAGCTTTTTATCCGGTCGCCACCGAAGATTCTCATCAAATCGTCCTCAAGCGACAAAAAGAATTGCGTAGAGCCGGGGTCGCCTTGGCGCCCGGAACGTCCGCGCAATTGGTTATCTATGCGCCGGGCTTCGTGCCGTTCGGTGCCGATGACGAAAAGTCCGCCCGCCTCTATTATTTTTTGGGCTTCTTCGAGATTCTGCGGGTTCCCGCCCAGAACGATGTCCACGCCCCGGCCGGCCATATTCGTGGCGACCGTGACCGCGCCCGCCCGTCCCGCCTGGGCGATGATTGCGCCCTCGCGTTCGTGGTTCTTGGCATTCAGCACTTCATGGGGCACTCCCGCTTTTCGGAGATGCTCGGAGATTATTTCGTTGTTCACGATGGAGGTGGTGCCGACCAGTATCGGTCGGCCCTTGGCCCGCTCGGTCTTGATGCTTTCTACGGCCGCCCGGTACTTTGCATCTTTGGTTTTGTAGATGGCATCCGCCTCGTCTTTTCTGATCATCTCTTTGTTCGGCGGAATCGAGATGACGTCCAGATTGTAGACCTTATGGAATTCTTCGGCGGAGGTCTGGGCCGTGCCCGTCATGCCGGCGATTTTCTTGTAAAGCCGGAAGTAGTTTTGGATGGTGACCTGGGCGTAGGTGCGGTTCTCATCTTTTACCTGCACGCCTTCTTTGGCCTCTATCGCCTGGTGCAGTCCGCCCGAGTAGCGGCGGCCGAAGAGCATCCGGCCGGTAAATTCGTCCACGATTATTATCTCGCCGTTCTTGACCACGTAGTCGCGGTCCAGTTTGAAGAGTGCTTTGGCCTTCAGGGATTCCTGAAGGAAGTGTACGAGACGGATATTTTCCGGAGAATAAATATTCTGGACCCCCGCCATTTTTTCCACCTTCTCGATGCCGGATTCGGTGATGTTCACCGATTTGAGCTTCTCGTCGGTCAGATAATCCGTTTCCGGTTCGAGTTTCTCCGCAATTTTGGCGAAGGTTTTGTAAAATTCGCTGGCCTGATTGTCGGGCGCGGCAATTATTAGAGGCGTTCGGGCTTCGTCTATCAAAATGCTGTCCACTTCGTCGATGATGGCGAAAGAGTATTCCCGCTGGACGCAGGCACCGGTTGCGGGCGCGAGATTATCCCGCAGGAAGTCGAAGCCGAACTCGTGATTGGTCCCGTAGGTAATGTCGCAAGCGTAGGCCTCCTTCCGGGAGATGGGGCGGAGGAATTTTTCCACCACCTTGAAGTTTCCGAACATATCCCGTTCCTTGTCGGCCTCGGGGTCGGCCTCAAATGCCGGGTCGTAGCGGTAAGCGCCGTCATGAAGCAGGCAGGAAACCGTAAGCCCAAGAGCGTGGTAGATCTGTCCCATCCAGACCGCATCGCGTTTCGCGAGATAGTCGTTCACGGTTACGACGTGCACGCCCTTGCCCGTGAGCCCATTCAGATAAGCCGGAAGCGTGGCGGCGAGAGTTTTTCCTTCACCGGTAAGCATTTCCGCTATCTTTCCGTCATGCAGGGTCATTCCGCCGATGAGCTGGACGTCGAAGTGGCGCTGGCCCAGGGTGCGTTTTCCCGATTCCCGGGCGAGCGCAAAAGCCCTCGGTAGGGCTTCGTTCAAATCCCCGCCGTTTTTAACCTCCTCTCCCAGTTTTTTTGATTCACCCAAAAGCTCCTCGCTCGTCAGTTTCGATATCTCTTCTTCGAGCGAGTTAATCAAGGCCACCTTTTTCTGGTAGCCCGCAAGAATCGTATTGGGGAATAGTTTAGATAAAAATGAAGCCATTATCGGTTAACGGGTCTCCCTGTGAGCAGCCATGGTGGTGACCTCCAATTTTTGTATTGTTGTGTGAGTGCTCAACCCATGGCTGCTCAGAGGGACTCACTAACCCGTCTGGATATTAGGATATAGCAGTCGTTTACAAAAAACCACCCCGGCTTGCGCCGGGGGGAATCGGAAGGGCTTTCCTTAGGTTTCCCTGACTCAAGCTTGCGCCGGAGTTAGAGATAAGGAAAACTCTGCACTTCACACGATGGGCATTGTATCATACGCCCCTAAAAAAAGCAAGTTCTAAACTTCACTGTAACTGAAAATGGAACTCCAGTTCCCTCTCCGATACTATCACCCGGTCTTTGATGGGCTTGTGGCTCAGATACTTTTCGAGGCGGCGCCTAGCGATGGGTTCGGCGATTTTCTTCTCTACGAAATTTCCAAAGAAACCTCCCAGGAGCCATTCCAGTGAGCGCGCGAAAAGATTCGGTTTCATCTCCCGGAAACGCATATCCAGCAGATTCGCTTCGGGATTTATGCCGTAGAGCCAGTTGGCTTCCAGAAACTCGCGGATGTCATTTTCCCTACCGTAAATCGGCACGAGATTCCGATATATCTCCGCGCCGAACCCGTTCAGACCATCCTTCCGGTATATCGGCGGAGTGATGAGGTGATTGAAGCAAAATTTATTCGGGCTGCTGCCTTTTAGGTCGTCCAGTCGGCGGGCGCGCAGAAGCGAGAAGACGAGATTCAAAATGTAGCGGGTGGTGAATATTCTTCCTTCTCGCACGGCGACCAGCACGTCAAAATCCGAACTTTCGCTCGCGAGTCCCAGCACCAACGAACCGTTCGCGAGCACGAATTTAAGAAAAGGCACGAAGCGGAACCATCGGGAAAGTTTCACGAGTTTCTTCCACTTCAGGTCGAGTATCAGGTCCTGTCGGCGGCGGCTTTCCAGATTCGTTCCCCTCACGGCCCAAAAGCCGTCCTTTCGGCTCACGGTCTTTTTATCTTCCAACTTGTCCAGTTCCTCGAGGATCTCGCTCGTTTTCCGGCAGCGGGGTTCGAGACGCGCCAGTTCTACGGCCGTAAGCGGTCGGCCAATCTTGGAATAGAATTCCAGAACTTTGTTCGGGAGCGGCGCTTTACTCGTCTTCATCGGAATTATTCTCCGGACCCTCCAAAACCATCGGTTCTATCCCTGCCGCTTCGCCAGTGATTCTTAGAACGTCCTTGTCTATCTTCCCGAACTCCTTGTAGGCGGTATTATAGGTTCGGACGGACGTTCCCAGTTGAGTGCCGAGTTTTCCCATGTATGTATCGTAGTTCGAGATATGTCTTCGTAGTTCTTCTACTCTTTTCCCTATTTCCTTGGCCGATTCCTCTATTTGAAGCGCTTTTAGTCCTTGGAGAACAGTTTGCAGGTAGGCTAGGAAAGAAGTCGGCGAAACGATGACTACGTGTTTTTCTCCCATGGCGTATTCCACCAGGTCGCGCGTATTAGATTTCACGGCTCCGATTCGGTTGATAAGCAGGTCATAATATATCGCCTCGGCAGGGATGAACATGAAAGCGAAATCCATCGTGCCTTCATTTGGCTTGATGTATTTTGATGTCTCATCAATGCGTTTCTTCAGGTCGGACTTGAATATTTCCTCAAATTGATTTCGCTCGGCATCCGTTTTCGCTTCGAGGATGCGTTGGTAATTGTCCAAACTGAATTTGGAATCTATGGGTATCAGTTTGTCTTTCACTCTTATGATAAAGTCAACGATATCCCCGTTTTTGAATTTGTATTGGCGTTCGTAGCTTTGCGGGAAGTAGTTATCCAAGATAACCTCAAGCGAATATTCGCCGAGCATTCCCCGCTGTTTGGTGTTGGTGAGGGTATCCTGAAGTGAGCGGAGCTGGTCTGTGATGTTCATCACCTGCTTGTTTCCCTCGTTCACCCGCGTGAGTTCCTGAGTTATCTCCTTGATTATCTTCTGACTCTGGCCGAACTGGTTCTGGACGAAGGTGTGGGATTCGCCCAGTTTCTTGTCCACCGTATTCCGCATCTCGTTCATCTGGTTCAGGAGCATAGCCATCGCCTGCCCGTCCTCCTTGGGTGATTCCGGTTTCTTCCTAAGAAAATAAATAACCGCAATAAATCCGATTATCAAGACCGCCAGTATAAGAAGAGTATTCGTGTCCATGTTTCAGTTGGCTCCAATGACCACTCCCGTAATTATAAGTATGAGAAGCGCGATAAGCACGTTCGCGGAGATAAAGAGATAAGAAAGGAAGCGTTCGCGGTAGAAGAGGGTTTCAGCAAGCCAGGCATTCAGTCCCGCAAAGACAATACTACCCACCCAGATGCTCCAGAAGTCGGTCATGTCTCCCAGAAAGTCCACGCCCCGGAACGGGTCAAAGTGAAGAATGACCGGGTATGAAAGCCCGTTGAGTCGGAAGAGGGCCAGAACCAAACTGGCTCCGAAGAGCACTCCCGTGATGCCCATCAAAATTAAAAGGATTTTCTGCCTGAAAATATTCATCTGCTCCATTCTAACACAGAATCGGATATTTTTTCATTTCCAGTTGACAACGTTCTCCGGATGAAGTTGAATGAAGTTGGCTTTTCGAAAGGGTTTAATAATCTAAAATGACCGATTGGGGGAATCATGAAAAAGTCCGAGACGCGGTTTTTAAAGAATGGTTTCTATGGAGTGGAGAAACCCTTCCCGGAGAAAGATCTAATGTTCGTTACCGGTGAGCCTGTGGGTGTGGCATGGATAGATGGATTGTGTCATATAGCCAAGACCGGAGAAGAATCCGGCAAGGCCAACATCCTCGAAGAGAAGAATGCGTCAAAGCTTCGGAAGTTAACTCAGGATGAAATCTTCAGACTGACCGGAGGTAAGGTCACATACAGAAAGGCATTTGGGTCCATGGGTTCATTCATCGCGGCCTGCAATCTTTTTGATGACAGAAAAAAGCTCGTCTGAAATTTGATGAGCTTTTTCGTTTTGTAGGCACTGGTAGATAACGCTAGAATCTTCTAGTTACAAGATAAGGGATAGGGTACTATATTGCTCTTACCGCAAATATTTCCCCCTCCATCTTTAACCATACCAACTGGATAAAATATCGGAGCGGGTTGGTTTTTATTGAAGTCATTTTCTTGAAATAGATTGTTGCTTAGGATAATTTCTGAAGCGGCCGGTTGCCGTTCTGCGCTGGTCTGCAATGAAAAGGGAGGTTGAAAATGAAACGACGCCGAGTTTCCTTCGCCAAAGCCGTTATAATTTCTAAAAGAATTATTTATAAAATTGTTATCTTTGAAATAAATCGCACTTTCATTAGCCAATAATCCATTTTCCCTGTCGAAATTGAACAAGAGACCGGAGTCATTTACCTGATTATTCGACACTGTGTTATTAATCCAACTTGTCAGATAGACAGATCCAATGCCGCCCGCTCCGGTATTGTCAATAAAATTATTGTCAATGAGCGAGTTTTCTATTCGGCCAACCGTTTCCATCCCGAGAAACCAATTATTAGATGCTTTGTTTTGGGAAACGACGTCATTGCTTTCATTTATCAATCCTATGCTGTGGTCAGCACCGATTCTCCTATCGCAACAAACTCCATCTGCTGAACCATTGATGGTGTTATTTTCTACAACGTTATACGAACCATTACTAAGCTCTACCACACTGTTAATGTACGTCTTGTTCATTTTAGATGGCTGCTGCCATAAAAAGTTGTTGTCCTTAATATCGCTATGATTAGTTTTCATCTGTTCATAATAAACATGGACATTATTGCTCATAAACGTAATTTTATCGCTTGAATTTACGCTAACATGCGCCGTAAAATAAGGCGATTCATTGATTACGTTATTACTGACAGTGAGTTCCCTACTTCCGGTTATTGATAGCGGGATTTGCCCGTCCGTTTCTAAAGTACAATTTTTAATGGAGGAATTTTGTGAATTTTGTATATCTACCAAGGGTGCGGAATAATCCGTTGCCGAATCGGTATAAAGGTAATTTTTATCGGCACTTACGCTTATGCCATTGGCCGTATACTCAATCGCGTGCCCTTGGCAATCAAGAGTTAGATTCGTCGCCCCGCTGATTTTAAGACAACCGGGATTCGTAGCTAATATATCCCTATTTAGTTGATAGTTTCCGCTACTAGCATACGTTCCGCAACCGTTTATATTGCTGAACGTGGAAGTGGGAGGTTGTATGGAGGACTGAGCGATGGGCGTAATAACAGGTGTTGTAATCGTGACGGGCGTTGTGGAAGTTGTCACCGGTGATGGCTGAACTATTGGTTGCTTCTTAAGCGTTTCGACTTCTTGCTTTAATGCACCAATCTCCAAATCTCTTTGCCGTTGGGTCTCTTCTGCTATTTTTTCCTTCTCAATTTTTCCAGCTTGGTAATTTTTATACTGCTCCGCTCCAAAATAGCCGACGCCGCTTAAAACTAAAACACCCACGATGATTGCGATAAGTATGGGTATCTGGACAAATCCTTTTTGGTCCATGATCTTGTAGTCCTAGTGGGACGTGATTGGAATCATATTATAGCAGAGCTGAAGGAATGGCAATTATTCGGCTTGGATCTGAAAAAAGGTCGGTAATACGGCACTTACTAGTGCTTAGAGGAATATAGCGGTAATAAATCTAACTTGGTAGCCCCACGGAGAGTCAACCTCGCCTCTCGCTGTTCATGCCACGGAGAATCGAACGTCATTTATTAACGCTCTTCGGGGGCTGATAGATCGTAGTTATTTACATCCAACATCAAGATTTTGCTATGATATAAGTAAAGGGAACTATAAATCAGAAGTTATGAACAAAATCTCGAGGACAAAATACGAGAGAAAGTTTCTTTTCTCTTTGTTCTTCTTTGTAACTTTTTTCTTCGCAGTTAGTTCTCCTGTCTATGCCGCAACTTTAAGATGGGTCCAGATTGATAAAGGTGTCGTGTCGCACGCCTATCGTGGTGGAGCAATGGTGGTTCAAAAAGATAAAGTTACTGCAATTAATCAAACTTATGGCACCTCCATGTTTGATGGAACAAAATGGAACGATGCAGGAAACCCAAACCCGCGCGGTGATATGCTAGGAGACATGTTTTTGGATAGTCGCGGAATTCTTTATGTCGGAGGGGAAAAAACCGATGACAGTAAATCATATATTTTCGAAAGTACCGATGGATTAAACTTCACTCCGGTGCAACAATTCGTTGATGCCACCAGCACCGGGAAAATATGGAACTTTACGGAAGATAAATACGGAAATGTGTGGGCCGGAGAATATACAACACACACTTTGACGACCGGTGGTCATTTATGGAGAAGGCGACCAAACGGAACTTGGACAAATGTAGCCAACTGGGCACCGCCAGAAGATCATATTCATCAAGTTTATTATGACCCATATCGTGACGCTCTTTATGTTGCAATTGGTGACCAAGATCATGGAATTTTAAAACTGCCATCAAATAAAATAAACGCAGACGGAATCTCCGCCAGTGATTTTAGTTTTATTCTGCCAACTTTTTCGGACGCAACTCCGGTAGAAGTTACAGCAATAACTTCAGATGCTAATTATATTTATGTGGGTATGGATATGCACTCGCCATATGGAACTAAAACCAGAGCAATCGCAAGGATAACAGATGATAATTTCACTCAAACTATAAACGTTGTCTACCCACTTGCCGGATGTGGTTATTGGGGATGGGCTGATGTAGACGATGCGGGCAATATAGTTTTTAGTTCAATAGGCATTAATGAATGGTCTTGTACAAATAACTATGTAAATCAAATTGTGGTATCAAGTGACCATGGGACAACGTGGACAGTAGTTAAAGATTTTGGCAGCAGCGCCACATCACACGGAGCAGAGTACACCGGTTTGGCTTCGCATTATGCCACAAACTGGAGTGGATTGTACGGTTATGGAGATGGCTGGGGCGGGGTATTAAGGGCCACAATAGGAAGAGTCATACCAACTAATACAACCTTTTATGTTGATGGAACCAATGGGGTCGATTGGACTAACTTTGGAATCACTTCAGCAAGACCTATAAAAACACTTAATTATCTTGAATTATTAGATGTTCAGCCGGGAGATACTGTTAGTTTCGCTGGCACAAATACTTACAGTAGCCCCCTTATTGCGGGGTGGAGCGGAAACGGAACGAGTAATATTTCTTTGAGGGGGAATACGACCTCAACTTTTTCTGGGGGAAACTTAGCAAATACACCAGCTGTAGCCGAAACATTTGAAAGTGCAACGAGCTCATGGAATTTTACTTTTAACCAAGCTGGCGGTTCGATTACAGCAGATACTTCGATTTTTCACGAAGGAGCACAATCCGCCAAGGTTGTTCGAGGAGCATCAGGTACAGTTTCTCTAAGCCTAAAGAACGTGGTTGCAACTAATATAAATGAAGGGGATACAATGTATGTTAGTTACTGGTTCTATTATCCTACCGATCAAACATCTAGTAGTGATCAAAACATGTTTCGTATTTTGGATAACTCAAGCTACGAGCTGAGACTCACGCTTGCACCTTCTAGCACATCACGTTATTCAAACGAAATTGTTTTAGATGCGCCCCAAAATAGCAATTGGACAATTCCGAGCAGGAAAAGTATTACTAGCGGAAATTGGCATAAAATGTATATCGAAGATTATCTTCATTCAACGAGTGGCAGTTTTAAAATGTACATAGATAATCAATTATGGCTTAATGTCAACGGAATAGAAACTATAACTGCTGGTGGGAAATTAAATGCGATATATTTTTATGCTTACCAAAATCCCATTACTTTTTACATCGATGATTTTAAATTTGGCAAACTTCCTTTTGATAATAGAGGGGCATTAAATACAAACGACTACAATTATCTGGACATTGGCGACTTCAAATTTGGTGGAAACAACGGAGCTTTAATTTCTAGTAGCAGTTACAATATTAACTTACACGACTCCATTTTCAACGGATTAACAAACGACGCAATCATTAGTAGCGGTAGCGCGGGTTTAAATTATTACTACAACACAATATTTGGTTCGGGCAGATACGGTTTTAATGCCGCTTCTAACGCAACTTTGAAAAATAATGTCGTTTACAACTCAACAACAAGTGATATTTTTATTGGGGCAGGGGCAACACTTACCGGCAGCAATAATTGGTTCAAAAACTCCGGTAGGGGCGGGACAGGAACTTACACTGATACCGGAAGCACTACTTGGTCTGGCGCTGATCCAGCGTTCGTAAATTCGGGAACTGGGGACTTTCATTTGCTATCGACTTCCCCGCTAATTAATTCCGGGGGCACAATCACTGGATTTGTCAGTGATTTTGTCGGCACATCCCGTCCTCAAGGAACGGCACCGGACATTGGGGCCTATGAATTTCTTTTGCCCGGTTCTCCCTCTTCACTGGCTCAATACAAATCTGACGGAATAACGACAATAACCCCGGGGCCAGGGTCTTTTACTGGCGGGTCAGCCGTAACGCTTAAGTTTGGTATGTCTTCTGGAAATATTTCTGATTTGCTTACTCCACAAGCGGAGGTTCAAGAAAACGGAACGGCATTCAGTGGCACCGTCACTAATTCCGGGAATGCTGTTTCTTATTCTGGTTCTCCAGTAATTGGAGCAGTCACTGTCACTGGTTTAACCATGGCGGGAACAACTTATCATTGGCAAGCAAGAACAAGTAACTCAGCTGGTCAAGGCGCTTGGGTTGCCATGGGAGGCAATCCTGACCTTCAAGTTGACACAACATTTGGGGGGCAAGCAGGAGCTGGAGGGGCTGTTTGGGTACCTGCTTCGTGGCCAACAGTTACGGCTTCAAACAGTAACCCCATCTCTACGCCCCCGCCCACTCCACCTGCATTTCCGCCAATACCAATAGTCCTTTTTATGCATAATCTTTCGGTTGGTTTGTATGGCAATGACGTAATTAGACTTCAGAAATTTCTGATTGGTTATAATGCAGGAGCATCTACAAAACGGCTCGCCCATGCCGGCGCAACTGGATATTTCGGTAGCCTTACCAATAGTGCACTCGCAGAGTTTCAGAAAAAGGCGGGCATCAAACCAGCCATCGGCTTTTTTGGCCCGTTAACCCGCACATATATTAATAAACTTTTAGCGCAGTAAGCGTGGTCTTCTTCCCGGGCTTTCTTCCGGAAAAAAGTTCTAACGTCCCACGGAGAGTTGCCCTACTTCGCTAAAGCTTCGGCGGGTAGGCCCCCCCCATTTATATTTGTGTAGCGCTTACGGGAATTCTTCTCCCCCGCTTTTTGGCTAAAGCAAAAAGCTCCTCCGAAGCCACGGACTTTCGCTTCATCCTGCCCCGCAGGCGCGAAAGTTCCGTTCAATTCCCGATGTATAAAGTATAAAATACCCACCTAAGGTGAGCATTTTATACTTGTAGCGCTTACGGGAATTGAACCCATGTTCCGACGTTGAGAACGTCGTGTCCTAGCCACTAGACGAAAGCGCCATATGCAAATGACCTGTAACTTATAACTACCTTACTCGTACATCCCCTGTTTTTCAAGCCATGTTTTGTCCTGGCGGACCAGAAGTTCGCCGGCGCGGAGGGGTTCGGCCATAATTTCCTTGACCACTTTCTCCATCCGCACGCCCTGCGAGGCCTTCAGAAGTACTACGTCTCCGCTTCTTAATTTTTCCTGAAGGAAGTGCCCGGCGTCGTGAATGTCGTCGAAGGTAAAGACCGCGTTCTTGGGCATCTTGTTTTTAAGTGCGCCTTCCGCGATGAATTTCCCGCGCAGGCCTACCGTGAGGAGCATGTCCACGCGATTGGCGGCCAGCGTTCCTATCTCTTCGTGCGCTTCCATGGTGTATTTCCCGATTTCCAACATATCCCCGAGTACGGCAATCTTTCTTTTAGCCTTGAGGCCTTTGAATATTTCAAGCGACTCCCTCATAGCGAGCGGCGAGGCGTTATATGTGTCGTCAATGATGAACGAGCCCTTAATACTCGGCATTACCCGAAGCCGGCCAGCGGGTGTTTCCATTTTGCCGAGATTCTCCGCAATTTTCACGAGATTCACGCCGAAGATAAGTCCCACGGCGGCGCCTGCGGCTGAAGCATAGGCGGCCGTTTTTCCGAGCACATTCGGTATTTTGAGCGGCACAATTTTCCCGTTGTAGTTTATTTTGAATGAAATGCCTGCCTCTCCGGTGTCGATATCCGAGCGGTTACTGAAGCTTAATATTTTTATGTCGGCCTTATCCGAAAAGCCGTAGGTTATAACGCGGCCGCGCGTATCTTCCGCCATTTTAAGGACCAGGGGGTCATCGGCATTCAAAATCGCGAAGCCGGTCGTGGGTAACTGAACGATGAGTTTTGATTTTTCTTTCGCCACACCGTCGGGTCCGCTGAAGAATTCCACGTGCACCGGTACGTTTCCCACCGCCGTGATGACGCCCATTTGGGGCCGAGCCACGCCGAGAAGATAGTTCATATCGCCGGGCCTGTCCACGCCATATTCAAGGATAAGTATCTCGGGGTACTTTGGATTTCTGATGAGCAACTGCCCGAGGCCGAAAGCAACGACCTTCAGCCAAAAGAAAACTCCGCCCGTTTTTTCCCAATCCCCGATGATATTCAGCGGCAGGCCGAGTTCGTTATTGAAGTTTTTGGATGATGCGCGGACACTCCGATCGCCCGCAAGGGCCGCGTAGATGGCCATCTTCGCGGAAGTTTTGCCGACGTTTCCCGTTACGCCGATAATGCTCGGTTTATAGCGGCGAATCGTCAGCTTCGCAATGAGCCGCAGTTTCAACGTCAATATTTTTAAGATCAGCTGTTTCATGAGGTGGTTATTTGCTGCTCGGCGTTTGGATATTATCTGGAGTTATATTCAGATAATTCAAAGCGAAGGCGGCCAATTGCTGAAAGGCCGGGACCACGGTGAGTGCCGCCAATTCCTTGCCCACCTCCGGCTTTTCGAGCTTTATCATTATCACGAACTGGGGATTCGTGGACGGCGCCATCCCTATAAAGGTATGGATGTAATCGTCCGGCAGATATCCGCCGTGCACGAAATCCGGAATGAAAGCCGTGCCGGTTTTGCCCGCCACGTTGAATTGCGGGATGGTCGCGACCCCTCCTTTTTCCACTGCCGACCGCATCATTTCTATCACCTTTTTGGCCGTGTCCTCGCTTATTACCCGGCGTACGACAAAGGGTTCCGAATCGGCATTGATGTAGGGCCTCATAAGCAACCCGCCGTTCGCGAAGACCGAGAAAGCGTTTATCATCTGAAGCGGCGTGACCGAAGTGCCTTGACCGTAGGCAGCCGTGGCGTAATCGATGTCTTGAGCACCCTTCCGCTCCAAATTTGCCAAACTGCCCGTGACTTCATCCGGTAAATCAATGCCGGTTTTGACGCCCAAGCCGAAGAGTTTCAGATAACTCAAGAAAGTAGGCCGACCTATCTTCTGTTCGGCGAAGACCGCTCCAGTGTTGATGGAGCGTTCGATGACCTGGGTTATTGTGGTATTCGGTCCGTAGGCCTTGTGGTCCCAGTTGGTGATGGTCTTTCCGTTTATGGTAACGTGGCCGTAATCGGTGTAAGTGGACGTAGGCGTTATGATGCCCGCATCTATTCCCGCCGCCATGGTGATGGGCTTGAAGACCGAGCCGGGTTCGTAGACCAGTTGCACCGCCGAGTTTATGAAATCCTTTATCGGATAGTTTTTATAGTTGTTTGGGTCGAAATTCGGGTAATCGGCGATGGCGAGGATTTTTCCCGTCTTCGGTTCTTCGATTATGACGTTCCCGCTCTCCGCCTGGTGGTCGTTCACAAGCTTTTCAATCATCTGCTCGGCCTGGGCTTGGAGATTTCTGTCTATCGTAAGAGCTATATCATGCCCGTCCGCGAGCGGGGCATCGTAATTTTTTTCCGTGCCATAAAGGCCCTTCGGGGCACTCGTGTCCTTGTTCAACCCAACGAAACCCAGAAGCTGAGCTCCCAAGTTCTCGAATGGATAAAATCGATATTGCTTGGTGCTTTCGTAAATTCCAGGCAGATTAAGCGCCTGAACCGCATCCAATTCTTCCTGGGAGACTTTTTCGTCGACCATATGGAACAGGCTTGTCGGGTCGTCGAGATCGTCTTTCAATTCCTGGACCGGCTTGTTCAAAATAGGCGAAAGAGTTTCCGCCGTTTTCTGCGGGTCCGCCGCCTCCTTGGGCACTCCATAAATGACCGGATAATCCTTATTTAGGGCTACCGTTATGTTATTTCCGTATTTATCGTTAAAAAAAATCTGGCCTCGCCGCAGTTGCAGTTGGGCCAAGGCCTCGTCCCTCGCTTGGACTTTGTTCACGTAATACCCCCCTTTTTGTATTTGAAGACTGTAGATATTCAGGCCAAGGAGCCCGAATAGAATGCCGAAAGCTATTGTGAGTAGGAGGAAACGGACACCCATTGGTTTTGGTTCAAATATTGCGGTTTCCGTTCCAGGGTGAGATTGTACTTTGCGGCGAGCGTTTGCAGTTGCACGGGGTCGGTCATCTTATAAAGCTGGCTCTTCAAATCCGTGTTCGTCGCGCTTACGTCCGCGAGCTGTTTCTTGAGCGAATTCACCTGGTAACGGGCGCTCACGAATGAATTATACTCCAAAACGTAGAAGATTCCACTTACGAATATGGTCAAAAAGAACAGGAACAGGAATCGGAATCCGTTTTTCGTTTGTATGGGTCTGATTATGGTCATTGTTAAATTATTTTTATTGCTCGGAGCTTCGCCGAGCGACTTTTGGGATTGTTTTTTGCTTCTTCCCGGCCTGCCGTTATCGGTTTCTTGTTTATAAACGAAGCCTTTTTGTCTTTGACGAGGTTTTGAAAGTTTATCTTCACCAGCCGGTCTTCGAGAGAATGGAACGAGATGATGGCGACCCGGCCGCCCTTGTCCATTATCTCCGGCAGTTTCCCGAGGATGGTCTTAAGATTGCCGAGCTCGTTGTTCACGTGTATCCGGAGTGCCTGAAACGTTCTCGTCGCGGGATGGATGCGGCCGTGCTCGTAGTTCTTCGGGACCGCGCTTCGGATGACGTTAGCCAATTCTTCCGTCGTCGTTATTCTTCCCCGCCTCCGGCGCTCGATTATCTTTTTGGCTATCTGCCGGGAAAATCTTTCTTCGCCGTATTCATAGATGATGTCGGCCAGTTCTTTTTCGGATAGGCTGCTTATGATGCTTGCCGCCGTCGGCCTTTCTTCGTCTTCGGCATCGTAGCGCATATCGAGCGGTTCATTCTTCAAGAAGCTGAATCCTCGGCCGGAGTGTTCCAATTGTTCGTTCGAGAATCCCAGATCCAGAAGCAAACCATCGGCTTTGGAAAGCCGGTGCTTCTCCAGTATCTCGGGCAAGTTCGCATAATTCTCATGAACGAGAGTAAGGCCTCCCTTCATTCCCTCATTATTTCTCCGAAAGCTTTCAAGATTCTTTTCATCCCAATCCAATCCGAGAAGCATTCCGCGCGAACCCATTTTTTCCAAAAGCGCTTTCGCGTGTCCGCCGCTGCCGAGCGTGCCGTCTATCATGAATTCTCCCGGATGCGGATCCAGCACTTTCACAACCTCTTTTAAAAGAACGGGGATGTGGGGCATTTTAAATTCCCAATTCTCCCAATTTTTCCGCTATTTCATCGGATGAAGCCTCCGTTTTCTGCTTGTAGGCCTGCCACTCTTCCTCGTCCCAGACCTCCATGCGATTGTAGAGCCCCGTGACGACCGCTTGCTTCTTCAATCCGGCGTATTTTCTTAAATAATCCGGAACCAATATGCGACCCTGCGCGTCCACTTTCGCATCGCTTGCGCCTGCGAGCATCAATCGAACGAAGGCTCTCGAATTCGCCTGGGCAAGCGGAAGATTCATGAGTTTCTGAACCAGAACTTCCCACTCGTTCGCGCCGAAAATAAAAAGACACTTATCGAGGCCGCGGGTAATGATGGCGCCGGCGCCGAGTTTCTCTCGGAATTTAGCCGGTACCGCCAATCGGCCTTTAGTGTCTAAACTATGTTTGTATTCTCCTAAAATCATTAGTTTTCCCCAGATTTAGGGGTTATCCCCATAGTTATCCACTTTCCCCCACTTACATACACAATTATATCATCCTCCCTACCAAACAAAAACGCCCCTATGGAGCGCTTCGTTTAGGTATGGCTAGATTCTATCTATGTTTTTTGAAGGTTATTTTGGCTAGTTATCCACACTTGAAACGCCATTGCGTTGTGATACGAAAAACGGCTATTCCCCACTTTATTTTTCTTCCTGGGATCACAGGATCAGTTCTTTTAATTTGTTTCTCGCTTCTTCGGGGAACAGATTCTTCAAATTGAGTCCTTCCTCAAGATTAAACCACTTGGCTTCATAAAAATTATTTTCGCTCATTCTTTGTCTTTCAGGGCCGCCGATTTGCGGTTCGCCGTTAAAATCTTCTATGAGGAAATAATATTCCTTGCCGGTCCTATTGAATATATCAAAAAGAAACTTGCACTTGATTACTTTTAGAGAAAATTCTTCCTCTACTTCTCTTTTCGCCGTTTCTTCCGGTGTCTCAATATTTTCAATGCCGCCCCCCGGAAATGTGAAATACTCTTCGCCGTCTTTAATGCGGTGCATCAAAAGGATTTTTTTATCTCTTAAGATAACGCCGACTCCACGACCCTTGTTCTCTTTAGAGATACCTAAGTTTTTCATGTCAGAACCCTAGTTCTTTGGAGATTGCCTGAAGTGCTCCGATGACGAGATTAATGTGCTCGGCTCTGTCCGCGCCAAGTTCGGATGTTCCCCTTTCAATTTCTCCCCTATCTATCTTTGCGGCGAATCCTTTTTTCTTCAGATTTCTCTCAACCGACTCCGTCGTCATCCCGCTCAGTTTGTCAGGCCGAATGTGCGCGAGCGCCATTACGAATCCGCAGAGTTCGTCCACGGCATAGAGACATTTCGCCATCTGTGTTTTTCTCGGCACGCCGGAATAAGTCGCGTGACCCAGTATCGCTTCGATGATTTCCGGCGGATAGTTCTTCTCTTTCAGTATCTTTATGCCGTTAAAGGGGTGGCCTTCGGCAATGTTTAAATCGTGCTCGTTTTTATAGAAAGGGAATTCTTCGTAGTCAAAGTCGTGAATCAATCCGCAGATCCCCCAGAGTTCTTCTTCCTCGCCGTATTTCTTCGCGTAGGCGCGCATTGCGGCTTCAACGGCCAAGCAATGTCGGCGCAAACTTTCCGTTTGCACATGTTCCGTCAAAAGTTTCCAAGCATCTTCGCGCGAGATGTTCATCGGAAATCAGTCCTCTGACACCAAGACGGCGGCGGCGACCACGGTCGTCCAGAGCCCGTTCTTGTCCCCTTCCGCGGACTGGGTAATGTTCGTAGTGCGGATTATTTTACCGGAGGATTTATAGACCTGTTCTCGTTCGTCCCAGGCGGCGGCCGAATCGAACTCCACTCCCAAAGTGGTGGCGAGCATTGTGGCGGCCAAGTCCTCGGCATATTCCCCGCACTTATTGTCGGTTTCGCCGAAGCTGTGATGCTCGGAAAGATATCCGTAATTGGTGGAATCCGCCGGTTGGGCCAAGCCGATCGAAGCGGCCACGAGCCGGTTGGGTTCATTCGTCGCTTCGCGAGCCATCACGCAAAAAACCACTTGCCCGGGTGCAAGCGATTTCTTTCCCTCCTCTCTCGAGACGCGCTTGCAGTTCGGCGGGAAGATGGAACTTACGTGCACCAGATTATATTCCTGGATGCCTGCGTCGCGGAGAGCCATCTCGAACGATTGGAGATATTCCTTATGCCGTCCCACGCCTTTCGTGAAGAACATCTTTTTCGGAACGAAATTTTGCATGACTAATATTGTAGCAGATTAACCCGATTGTTTTAGTGATTTAAGAACCAGACCGAATATGTTAGGTATGTGGCGAAGATCACCCAGCTGGCGTAGGGCCAGAGAAAAACCGAAGCGAGCCGGGAGATGGGCCATATCAGAACGGTCAAAGCGATGACGGATATTCCTAGAAGACCGGCCTCCCAGACAGCCGGACCGATGAGGTGCCGGTTAAAGAATAAATAGCTCCAGAGAATGTTTAAAACAGCGTTCGCAATGAATATGGCGGCAATCCACCAGAGGCGGTTATCGTGAGCGGCTTGATTCCAGACCATGAGCGCCGAAATCGCGCTCAAGATGAATATGACGGTCCAGACTAAACCGATAACCGAGCCGGGCGGCGTCCAGGATGGAAAATTGACGGTTTTATACCAGTTCATTCCCCCGCTCGTAAGCCAGCTCCCGATTGCGGCGGTGAGAATCGTTATGACGGGGATAATTATGTAGTTTGGCTTCATCGATTTATTATAGCAACATTGCTGGGAATCGAACGTCGCTTCGCTCCTTAGAAACCCTCGGTTTCTAACGCTTCGCTATTTTCCTACACGGGAAACCGTGAGCGTGTTCTCCCGACCCCTCTCCGTGGTTCGACCCCGACACCATAAAACAAAAGAATCTGGCATATTATCCAGCTTCTTTTGTTTGTGGGCGTTGCTGGGATCGAACCAGCGATCTTTGCAATGTGAATGCAACGTTCTACCACTGAACTAAACGCCCCTTGGTTACAAAATATAATAAAAGAAGATTGAGTGCAACAGTTAAATAAAAAGGGCAAACGTTTGGTTGTACGTTTGCCCTTGGATTCGCCCGTGGCGCGATGTTTTCACGCCAGAACGAGTGGTCCGAATACGCTGTCGGGAGTACCGTGAATTTTGAAATTTCTTCTTCCAACCCAGTAACCACCCAGCGGCTCGAAACATTTCTGAGACGGGTTGAAGGTCAAGATAAGTCGATAGACTACGTATCCATCCCCTCTTAAGAGCGGCGGAATGAATTCCTGAATGTACATCCTGCCGTAGATACTAAGAAGATGTCTGATCTTGTGTTCCG
>JBEKVQ010000004.1:0-42240 GCA_049997815.1 Minisyncoccia bacterium | reverse complement strand
ACTGTCTCTGGCTTGGGCGAGGAGCTGGGCCGGGTTCAATACCAGGACGACGGCTGTCGCGAGGACTCCCAGGATGCCTATGACGACCAGGAGCTCTATGAGGGTGAAGCTTGCTTCATCCTGAACTTGTCGAAGGGTGGAGGAGGAGATGTCCTTAAAAAATATTATTTGATTTCTCATATTTATTTTTTATCACTGTCTTCGCCGTCGGCCGTGAAAAGCCCGATGGACTTCTCTTAACTCTTTATTCGTCAGGTGGGTATATATCTGAGTTGTCGAAATGTTCGCGTGGCCCAGAAGTGATTGAACCGAGCGCAGGTCGGCGCCGTTTATTAAAAGGTCGGTTGCGAAAGAATGGCGCAGTTGGTGCGGATGAACTTTCTTAGGAATACCGGCCTTCCGCGCATAGAAAGAAACCAGGCGCTCCACGGCCCGGGGCGTTATTCGGCCGATAATCTTGTTCTTTTTGGTTAAACTCACGAAGAGGAACTCTTCCGGGTCGCTCCTTTTCGCGAGATAATCCTTGACGGCTTTTTTGGCTTCGTCCGACAGGAAGACCACCCGCAGCTTGTCGCCCTTCCCGCGCACAGAAATCTCTCCGCGTTCCAGATCAATGTAGCGGGGGAGAGCGCAGAGTTCGGAGAGCCGGAGACCAGTCGAGAAAAATACCTCAAGGATTGCCCGATCGCGAAGCGAACGGATGTCGGTACCTTTCGGCGCTTTTATCAAACGTTCCAGCTCACCGTAATCCAAAACCTCGATATCCCGGCGCGAAACCTTGGGTAGTTCTATCTTATCCGGCGCGAGCACCTTGAAATCCCGCTTCAGCAGGTACTTCAAAAAATTCCGGATGGCGATGACGTAATAGCTCTGGGTGTTTTTCTTGAGATTCTTCCGCGAGAGGGCGACGCGAAAGTCCCGAATGGCATCTTCAGAAATATCTTTGAGGGAACGGACATTCTGGCGTTCGATAAACAATCGAAGATAACGCCCGTAATTTTCGCGCGTCTTTCGGGAACGATTCTTTTCCACCTCTAAATAGTCCAGGTAATCTTTCAGATATTTTTCCGCTTCGGTCACATCTATATATTAGCACTCCTGTCGCAAAAGAAAGATTGTCCCGGTAAACTATGGTTTCTGACAATCGAACACTTTACATCACCGAAAAAGTGAGATATCATCAAAAAACAATGTTAACCAAAAGACAGAAGCAGAATGTAGTAAGGGAGCACGCAAAACACGATTCCGATACCGGCTCCGATGAGGTGCAAATCGCGCTTCTCTCGAAGAGGATAAAACTTTTAGCCGACCACCTTAAGAAAAACCCCAAGGATAACCACTCCCGCCGGGGGCTACTCGTTATGGTGGGGAAGCGGCGCCGGTCCTTATCGGCCCTAAAGCGGGAGGACGAGAAGCGCTACGTGCAGATAGTCAAAAAACTCGCGATAGAATCGTAATGTCCAACACTTATCCGAATCAAAGAGTGGGCGTCTTCATAGACGTCCAAAACGTTTATCACTCGGCGAAGAACCTTTACCGCGCGCGGGTGAATTTCAAAGAACTGATGAGAGCAATCGTCGGTCGGCGCCAGCTTATCCGTTCGGTCGCCTACGTCATCAAGACCGAGAGCACTCCGGGCGAGGAATCTTTCTTCGAGGCGCTCCGGAAAACCGGCTTCGACCTCCGCGTAAAAGACCTTCAGATCTATCCCGACGGCACGAAGAAGGGTGACTGGGACGTGGGCGTTGCGGTGGACGCGATGCGGATGGCCCAGAATCTGGACGTCATCGTGCTCGTAACCGGGGACGGCGATTTCGTTCCACTCGTGGAGTATCTGAAACTGGGCCTGGGCAAGGAAGTGGAGGTGGCCGCTTTCAGCCGGACGGCTTCGGGAAAGTTGAGGGAAGCCACGGACAATTTCGTCGAAATAGAAAATATCCCGCGGGTGCTTTTGAGGATAAAAAGCGACCGGGAGAGAGAATAAATTATTAACAAATGAACCTGGAAAGAAGAATTTATAAAACGAACGTAAGGGGCGAAGAGGTAAGCCTGGAGGTTTCAAAAATGGCTGGCCAGGCTAACGCGGCCGTTCTGGGAAAGCACGGCGACACGGCCGTGCTCGCCACGGTTGTGATGAGCCTAGAGGACAAAAGTGGGGATTTTTTTCCACTCACGGTTGATTACGAAGAACGTTTCTACGCCGCCGGCAAAATTCTCGGGAGCCGTTTCGTTCGCCGGGAGGGTAGGGCCTCGGATGATGCAGTACTCTCCGCCCGCATCATTGACCGGACCATCCGTCCGCTCTTCGACCCGAGATTACGCCGCGAAGTTCAGGTGGTTGTGACCATTCTGTCCTACGAGGAGAAGAATGACCCGGATTTCATCGCTCTCCTTTCCGCCTCGACCGCCCTCGCCATATCGGACGTTCCCTGGAACGGACCGGTCGCCGGTCTGAAGATTATCATGCCCAAGGACGAGAATAATCCCGGCTATCAGGCCTACTTTGCCGGCACAGATAAGAAAATAAACATGATTGAGTTTGAAGGCAAAGAAGTTTCCGAGAATACCGCGGAAAAAATCTTTGCGGAGTGCCTCGAGGAGATCAAAAAACTCATCGCCTTCCAGAAAAAAATCGTGGGGGAGATCGGCAAACCCAAGGCGCAGGTCGCTCTTGCCGAAGCCGACCCGAAGATAAAAGTCATCATCAGCGATTTTCTGAAAACCGAATTGGAAGAAGCGCTCAAGGCCAAAAATACAGAGGGGTTAAGGGAGAAAATTCTCGAACACCTCGGAAATTTGGGTGAGGACGAAAATGTCCTTAATTCCGCCGAGGTTTTCTTCGAGGAGGAAGTTGATAAGTACGTTCATGCGCTTGCGATAGAAAAGAATCAGCGGGCCGACGGCCGAAAAATGGATGAGGTTCGCGATCTTTATGCGGAAACGGGACTCTTAAAGAGAACTCACGGCTCGGCGCTCTTCTGCCGCGGCGAAACTCAAGTACTGGCCGTGACGACCCTGGCCACGCCGGATGGGAGCCAATTGATAGAAACAATGGAGGGTACGACGAAGAAGCGTTTTATGCTGAATTACAACTTCCCGGGATTCGCGACCGGAGAGACCGGCCGTTCCAACAAGGGCCCGGGCCGGCGCGAGATCGGGCACGGCGCCTTGGCCGCGAAAGCCATCTCCGCCATGCTGCCCTCTGAAGAGGAATTCCCTTACGCCATCCGCGTGGTAGCCGAAACGCTTTCTTCGAACGGTTCGTCTTCGATGGCCTCGACCTGCTCTACCTCGCTCTCTTTGATGGACGCGGGCGTGCCCCTAAAGAAACAAGTGGCCGGTATCTCCATCGGCCTTATGAGCAACGAGAGCGGGCGCTATAAACTTTTGACCGACATTCAAGGACCGGAAGATCACTATGGCGATATGGATTTTAAGGTGGCCGGCACCCGGGACGGCATTAACGCCATTCAGATGGATGTGAAGGTGGATGGAATCACTCCGGAGATATTCAAAGAAGCGCTCGCGGCAGCCAAGAAAGCGCGCTTCCAAATTCTGGATTTTATGGACGGCGTTCTGGCCAAACCCAGAGCCCAGCTTTCGCCCTTCGCTCCTTCAATTACCATAATTCAGATTCCGGTTGAAAATATAGGCCATGTAATCGGTCCCGGCGGCAAAACCATCAACGGCATTCTCGCCCAGACCGACAATAAGGTCTCTATAGATATAGAAGACGACGGCAAAATATTCATCGCCGGCACCGACCCGGCCCTCGTCGCCAAGGTGGTTTCCATCATTAACGGCATCGCGAAAGATATTATGGTAGGCGAGATTGTTGAAGGAACGGTTATTAAAACCTTGGATTTCGGCGCCATCGTTGATTTGGGCGGAGGCAAGGATGGAATGATTCACGTCTCGGAATTGAAGGATGGGTTCGTGAAAAAGGTAGAAGACGTGGTTAAGGTAGGCGATTTTGTGAGGGCAAAAGTGATTAGGGCGGAAGACGGAAAAATCGGGCTATCGCTCAAACAGGTAAACAAATAGGTTTTTAGAATCCCGGGGAAGAACCGGGGTTTTAGATATCCACAACACCGGTAATCAATCGGTGCTATAATAAAAGCAATGGCAAACGACAATTTATATCCCGGCCAAATGTCGGGTCAGCCGCTCGGCACCGGCGAAGGGGAATCGCCACTCGCGAAGCCCACTGTGCCCAATATGGACGTGCGGACGATGGCCTCCGACATGCAGTCCATAAATACGGGAAGCCCGACGCCGAAGCCCTACGCTCCGGCCGCGCCGAGTTCGGGAAACATTCCATCGTTCTCCGCGCCAACGCCGCCTCCTCCGGCACCGGAACAGTCTTTCCAAATTCCGCAGACGGATACATCGGCAACGTCGACATCTCCGGAAACGCCCGTAAAGAAAAGTAACAAGGGACTCTTCACTGTAATCATAATCGTCATAGCGGTCATTGCTCTCGCGGCTCTCGGATATTTCGTGATTTATCCAATCTTCTTCGCCTCACCAGTAACACCAGCTCCGGTAGCTACTACCCCCGCGACTGAACCAACACCGACACCAACCCCAGAAAATACTCCTGCGCCTGCACCCACTGTGCCAGCACCGGTTCATATATCTCTTTTCACCGTTCCGGCCGATAGCAGCCTTGAGATGAGCACGGTAACCACCGGCGCTACACTTGCCAATACCTCTCTAAACACAACCGCTGCTCCGGCCATTTCGGAAATCACATACAAAGATTCGAGTGGAAATCTAATGAGGTTCTCCGACATCCTGAGGGCGGCTACCGGTTTGGACATCGCCACCAGTCAGATACTGGCAACGGCTTTCAATGATCTGACCGCGACCGGATTGATCTACGTCGACAGCAATAATGCCAAGTGGCTCGGCTTTGCCGCCCAATTGGCTAGCGGAGCGGACACGGCAAGTGTAGGTGCCGCCTTTAAGCAGACCCTCGAATCGGTAACCAATTATGACGGGTTTTTCGTATCGGCCCCCGGCACGGCCCAAACATGGAAGGATGGCCAGATCTCCGGCGTAACCGGCAACCGATATCTGCTCTTCAGTAATTCCGGCTTCGCCGTTGATTACGGCTGGGTCGGAAGTAAGCTCGTTATAATGACGTCCTATAACGGCTTCAAGGAAGCGGCCCGGAGACTCCAATAAATACTCAGATTTCCCCGCCGCTCCATGAACGGCGGGGTTTTTGATTTAGAAAGGTCGTTGTGATAATATTCCTGCTATGACAAAGGAGGAACTCAAAGAAATTGAGGGAAAATTACTCTCCGAGAAGACCAAAATAGAGGGGGAAATGGCGAAACTAAAAGAGGGTCTGGATTTCGGCGACGATGTGGATAATTTCGAGGAAGAAACCGACGAAGCCGAGGAAAGAGGAACGTACCTGGGTATAAAGAAAACCCAGGATGCCCGTCTGGAACAAATCAATAAAGCTCTCGAAAAGATTAGGAGAGGGAGGTACGGCGTCTGCGAAAAATGTGGCGGTCCGATAGAAAGAAAGATACTGGACGTGGACCCCGAATCGCTTTACTGCAAGAACTGCAAGCGGGGGCTTTAGGAAAAAGATGCAGGCGGTTCCAAAATTATATTCAGCCGAATTGGACGGAATCGCCGCTGAACTCATCGAGGTGGAGGCCGACCTGAACGTCGGCCTTCATTCTTTCAACATCGTGGGACTCGCCGATAAGGCGCTCTCCGAAGCGAAAGAGAGAGTGAACTCGGCCCTAAAGAATTCCGGCATCAAACCGCCGACCAAAGAGAATCGCAAGATAACCGTGAACCTCGCGCCGGCCGACGTGAAGAAGGTTGGCTCGCGCTTCGATTTGCCGATAGCGTTGGCCTACCTTCTCGCGAGCGAACAGCTGAAACCCTTCGACTCATCGGATAAAATGTTTCTGGGCGAACTTTCGCTCGACGGCACTCTTCGGCCGGTAACCGGCATTCTGAACGCCGCGCTCTTGGCAGAAAGGAAGAATATGAAAGAGATTTTCGTTCCGGCAGAGAATGCGGCGGAAGCCGCGGTCCTCCAAAAGATATCAGTCGTACCGGTAAATAATCTTAAGGAGATTATCGGACATTTGGAAGGACAAAAGAACATTACTCCCCAAACTAAAACCGAAATGGTGCCGGGACACTCCGAATCATCGGTGAGGTTGAGCGAGATCAAGGGACAGGCGGCAGCGAAGAGGGCTCTTACGATAGCGGCGGCCGGCGGCCACAATCTGCTCTTCTCGGGACCACCGGGTACGGGCAAAACCATGCTCGCCCAGGCGATAAATTCCATCCTTCCACCCCTGTCTTTCGAGGAGGCAGTCGAAATAACCGAGATTTGGAGCGCTGCCGGGCTGCTTTCTGCGGAGGAACCCTTCGTTTCTTCCCGTCCCTTCCGGGCTCCGCATCACAGCGCATCTTTGATAGCCGTCATCGGCGGCGGGACCAATCCCAAGCCGGGTGAAATAAGCCTGGCCCACCGTGGTGTGCTCTTCCTAGACGAAATGCCGGAGTTCCACCGCGATGTTCTGGAGGGACTCCGCCAGCCCTTGGAGAGCGGCTGTATCTCGATTGCCCGGGCCAGAAAAGCTCTCGTTTTTCCGGCCCGCTTCATACTCGTTGCGGCGATGAACCCGTGTCCCTGCGGGTATTTCAGCGACCCGGAAAAAGAATGCCGCTGTACAGCGAACGAAGTGTTCCGTTACCGCAAGAAGATATCTGGGCCGCTTTTGGACCGGATCGACATTCAGCTTGAGGTGCCGAGAATATCGATAGTCGAACTGCGCGAAAGGGGAAACGAGTCCGGCGAGAAAACCGAGACAAGAAACGTCCAAACTGCCCGCCGCATCCAGCGCGAACGTTTTAGAAAGAACGGCTTCAAAATCTTCACGAACGCAGAACTATCTTCCCGCCAAACCGACCAGGTAATCAAATTGGAAAGCGAGGCAGAAATGTTTTTGAAAGAAACGTTGGAAAAGAATTTCATCTCCGCTCGGGGTTATTACCGAATTCTCAAGGTGGCTCGAACCATCGCCGATTTGGACAATGTGCCGGAAATAAAAACGGAACACCTTGCGGAGGCGTTCCAATACAGACTGAAGATCGGGGAGTAAAAATTACTTGCTCACCGCGAAAGGATTTTTCGCGCCGTAAACTTCGAAGTGAACGTGGCAGCCAGTCGGACCGTGAGTGTTACCGGTGTTTCCCATTAAGCCAATCTCTTCTCCCCTCGTAATATAATCGCCCACCTTCACGAGCGCTTTGTCCAAATGAGCGTAACGCGTCTTCGTGCCATTCGGATGTTCCAGAAGAACGAAAATTCCGTAACCATCATTCCATCCGCTCGAGCCGTCCCCAAAATTTTCATCCGAGACCGCAAGCCCCTCGGCGGCGGCCTGAACGGGTGTCCCACACTGGTTCGCGATATCCACCGCATTGTAGTTGTGAAGCTGCCCCCAATTCCACCCGATGGCCGGCAAAGAAAAATAATTTTTGAGGTCGGGAAGGCTCGCATCGGCCGGAAGAGCGGAAACTCTCGCGGAAATCGGCTTCGCAAAAGGTAAAACCAGATATCCGCCGTCACTCAAGATTTTCTGATAGTTGGGATTATAGGTTTTGATGAGGCTGATATCGGTTTGGTAGCGGCTTCCGATATCCTCCATCGCCTCGCCACTTGAAACGTTGTAAAGAACACCCGAAACCGGCAAGATTACGAGCGTATCGCCCGGCTTTAAATAGGTAACGCCCGGGTTCGCCCACCTTATCGTGTCCGCAGATATGTTGAAACGGGTTGCGAGGTTTGTGAAAGTATCACCCTTCTTTATTTTGTATCTTTTGAGACCGTCACCCAAAGAGATGAGGTTGGTGAGCGGGTCGGACGCGCCGGAAACGGCCGAGTTGTCGGCGAGAAGCGCCGGCCCGTCATTCAATGAGGCGCTGTCGCTTCCCGGGTAGACCGTTCCTCCCTGCGCTGCCGACCGTTCCAGCTCCGGTCTCGCCACCGGTCCGCCCGAACTCCAAACGACGGATCTTTCGTAGGCCCCGGCTCCATGAGAAAGCGATATGGAGAAGGCACTTAAACCGACGAGCAAAACCGCAAAAAGGAGCGACCAGAAACTGGCCGTCTTCAACATCCCCTTAAAAAGGTCTCTAAGTTGGGTTAGAATCGTACTAATGTGGTTATTATACAAAACCCATCGGGTTTTGTCTAAATTAAATAATGGCCACACCCCATGAGATAGGGTTCGCAAGCTCGCCATCTCACGGGGTATTCAAAATTTTAGATAAATTTCGTCGCTTCGCTAAAAATTTACAAAATTATGATAAAAAAGAATTTGGGGCAGAATTTCTTGACCGACAAAAACAAGATCAGGGAAATCGCTCGCGCGCTCGAACTAAAAAACGGCGACACGGTAGTGGAGATTGGCCCCGGACACGGAGAAATCACCCGGATTATAGTCGAGAATTTTAAATCTCAAATTCCAAATTCCAAATTAATCGCCATTGAGAAGGACGAGGCACTGGCAGATGCCCTTAGAAATTCAATGAAAACGTACGGGGGTTCGGTAGAAATCATAACGGGAGACGCTTTAAAAATCCTCCCGTCGTTGATTAGGGATTCCGACCACAAGGTGGTCGGGAACATTCCGCACTATATTACCGGCTTCCTTCTGAGAACCCTGGGGGAATTAAAAATCAAGCCGAGGCTTATTGTTCTCGCCATCCAGAAAGAGGTGGCGGAGAGAATCGCTGCCGAACCGCCCAAGATGAACCTTCTTGCCGCAACCGTCCAGTTTTGGGCCGAGCCGGAAATCATAGGCACGATTTCCAAAACCTGTTTTTCACCTCAGCCGAAGGTGGATTCGGCGATCATAAAACTCACCCCGAGAGGGGTTGATGCCGACACGGCAAAATACTATTCAGTCGTGAAGGTATTGTTCAAACAACCGCGGAAAACCGTTCTGAATAACCTCTCTCCACTCGCAAAGAATAGGGAACTTGCCGATGAAAAACTCAAAAAAATCGGGATTGAGGCCGAATGTCGTCCGCAAAACCTTAATATCACCCAAATCAAGCGACTGGCTGAGGAGTTTAACGACTAAATCTGTAAAAAATCCGCTTCAAATATAGTATACTGATAGTATCCACAATTATATTAGAAAACGGAAGGTTATTTCCGCCGCCATCGTCTTGGGTGGGCTAGTTTTATTCGTCGTGATAATAAATTTACCCGCCGGAAGTGGCGTCCAAAAGTCACCAAACGACGCGGGAGGTGCGGTAGGACTGGACTCCGGCCTCCAATACCAAGTCAATCAGAACCGAAACATCGTAACCAATCCGGCTCCAACCGGTGAAACGTCGGCAGACGCGAATAATCTCACCGACCAACTGGCCCAAACCCTATCGCAGAATATTCTTCAGGCGAATGGGAGCGTTACTTCCAACGGGACATCTACCATCAGGCTCCCGTCGTCGGATTATATGAGCAATGCTTTGGACGCTTCAATGAACCAGGGTCTTCAATTCCCGATATTCACCGACAAAGACATTAGGGTCGGAAAGGATAATTCTGTAGGCGCGCAATTGGCTTACATTAACAACCTCGGAAAAGTCACCGACAATAATTTTTCTGGATTCAAGGTGTCCGTAACTGACATGCTGGATAACTTCTTCAAACAGAACAACTCTGCACCGCTCGCGAAGTACGTCGACATAGCCGGAAACCAAGTAAATGGGCTTCTGGCCCTTGAGGTTCCGGAACAAATGAAGGTCTGGCACATCCAAAATCTGAACCTTTGGGAGAAGAAATTGGTGGTTTATAGAGCCATCCTAAACTTCGACTCCGATCCGCTAAAAGCGGTTCTGGCGGCGAAAGAGGTTGATAACGTCATCACCGAAACTAACGACCTCCAAAAAGTCCTGGGAGATTATTTCAATTCATTCGCAAAGAGTTAATTACATGAAAAACGGGGTTAAAAAAACGGTAGCGGTAGTAATAGCGGTAATTATTATTTCCGCTCTTTATCCTTTTGCCCCCGTGGTGAAAGAAACGCGCGCCACCGGCCTCCCCGTCATAGACGTTGCGAGCATACTCGAGGAAACCTTTGGGATTTCTCAGAGCGCCGCACAATTCATTCAAAAATATGTGATAGATGGTTTCCTTGCAGCCCTAAAACACAGACTGCTGACCATGATGACCAACAATATTGTTGACTGGATAAATAACGGGGGAAAGCCCAAATTCACAACAGATTTCGGGAGCGTTTTCACCGACGCAGCCGATCAGGCTGTGGGTGATGTTTTGCAGCAATATAGCGCGACGAATGCACTATGCCAACCGTTTGCTTTTGATGTCACTCTCCAGCTACAGCAACCGGCTCCGCTTTCTCAGCAGGTGAGCTGTTCCCTTACGAGCGTAATAAGTAACTTCAAGGCCTACCGAGACAACTTTTCGGATGGCGGCTGGTTAGGTTATCAGGAGCTCCTCAAACCCCAAAACAATGAATGGGGGGTGGAGGTTATTACCCAAAACGAGATTGTTAACCGCACCGCCCAGAAAACGAATGCGAGTATCTTACAACAACAAGTTAATGTCGGGTTCAATTCCGAAGAGTGCACCGGCGGATGGGACTTGATCGATACAAGAAACGGTAAGCCAGCAAAAGTGACCGTTGGTGGCGTTGACTACGGACCGCATACGGCGCCGGACAAAGCGCGCGCGCCAGACAATCCTCCTCCACTACCTCCCGAGTTAGGCAGCACCTTCAAATACAGGTGTACCAGCGCCACCGTAACCACTCCGGGTAGCACACTTGCCGCCGGTCTCCAAGAGGCCACGTACGGCAAGGACTTCAACTTCATCATAAACTCCCAAGATCTTTCTAATTCCTTAGCGATCATCGCCGACGCCGCATTCAATAGGATTATTAAAAGCGGTGTAAAGGGTCTTCAGGACTTCACTAAAACAGAATCCGGAACGTTGACCGGGCAAGAACAGAGTGATGTCGCGGGCGCTTCCACCGGCTATCAAAACTCCATTAACCAAGTCGCGGAAAGTTCTCGAAACGTTTATCTTAGACAACTGAGTCAGGCTGCGGACGATCTTTCGTCTGCCTCGACGACGCTTGGTGTGGCATCAAGTACAAATCAGGAGATCATTGCAACCGGGAATGAGCTGCTCTTATGTTTGGGACCAACCAATATCAACTCGCCGGATGGTGTTTTCGCCCAAGGCGCAATAGACGACGCTAACAATACGATTCAGACCATCGCTAACAAATCAACCCAGTGGAAAATAGCGACATCAACCTTAGGTATTCTCATGGAAGAAGTTAGTTCTCCGGCCTGTGGGCTCACCTGCCTTAACCAAATCAACCAGCAAGATATGAACGACGCTGCGAGCACCGCAAGCACCTTAAATGCTGATTCGGGCAGCATTCTTACCAGCATTCAAAACACCCTCTCCGACCTCAATGCCCGCAAAACGAACGACTGCCACATCTAAAACCCCATGAAGAAACTAACGAAAAAAAGCGGGCTGCTGACTCTCGGGAGCATAATTCTTGTCCTCTCTCTGATTTTTGTTCCCCATTTCGCCGGGGCACAGACCTCAATTGTAACCAGTATTGGTGTGAGCGTGGTCACCTCGGCCTTCTCGGTGATCGCCAATATTTTCAATTTCTTTTTTGGCTACATCTTCATGCTGGCTGGTTGGATGGTTAATATCGCAACCGAACTTAATCATCAGATCCTGATGGATTCAAACGCGTTGGTGAAGGTCGGGTGGGGAATATGCCGGGATATAGCCAATCTTGGCTTCGTCCTCATTATGATAGTGATGGCCGTCGCCACCATCGTCCGCTACGAGAAGTATGCAGTTCAGAAGCTGCTTCCTCTTCTCATTGGAGCCGCGATTTTGGTGAATTTCAGTTTAACCATAGCGGGGGTGCTTATCACCTTCTCCGACTCCCTGTCAGCCACCTTCACGGACAAGCTCACCGCTTCGACGATAACCGACGCACTGGCCGGCGCCTTCAATCCCCAACGATTGCTTCTAAGAGACACCGATAACCCGATGCCACCGGATCCGGCCTCGCAGGGAGGTGCCCTCACTGGTTTCTCATCCGCGGTCCTGATCGGTATTTCCGGTCTCATTTTCAATATTGTATTTCTCGCGATAGCCACGCTCTCGATGGCCACGCTTGCACTCATGCTTCTGTACAGATATGTGTATCTTTCTCTTCTTCTGGTGCTCGCGCCTCTGGCTTGGCTCTTTTGGGTTTTTCCGGATTTGAAATATCTTTTCACCGACTGGTGGAAAAATTTCATAAAATGGACGTTCTTTCTGCCCGCTTCCACATTCTTCCTTTATTTAGCCGTCCAGTCGGCAACGGCTCTCGGTAAGACACAAATGTTCGGGGGCGGAATCTTTACGACCAGCGGCTTGGCCTCGATAATGTCCCAGGGAGCGCAGATGATCGTTCTGACGTTCCTGCTCCTGGGCGGATTGATCGCCGCCCAAAAACTCGGGATTCATGGGGCCGACGGAGCAATGAAGTTGGCGAAGAAGGGGAAAGATGCAACCCTCGGTGCTGTTGGAAGGTACGGAAGAACTCGAGCAACAAATGTCGGGCGCCGGGTTCTCGCGGGCGGAGTAGATACCGAGGGTAAAACTAGATTTGAGAGGTGGGGTGCCAGTGCTGCTGGCAGAGTCCCCATCGTCGGTGCGGCTCTAACTGGTCTGGCCGGAATGTCTGCACGAGCCAGAATAAACAATAAAAAAGACCTTGAGGAAACCCAAAAGAAGACCGAGAACCGATCTGGGGAAGAAGCGACAAATATTCTCAATCGCCAACTGACTGGTGGAACACTTATGTCGGACACCGATTTGGCCGCTTGGGGAATCAAGGCAGCCGAGAAACAGAAATGGGGTGACGTAAAGCCGGAGATCCAGAAACGGATTATTGATGCAGTGAAGAGAACCAATTCACAAGATAAACTACTCAATAATGCCCCCCATCTATACCAAAGCTTTGGCTTAGATCCCGACCCAGGAAAAGCCGCCGGGAAGGCTGTGGGCAAATATCTTCAAGATGCTTCCAAGTTAGACCCTGGTTATCTGCGCTACCAAGATCCAACAACTGGGACTTACGACAATAATATAGCCATTAATTTGAGAAATTCCCATATAGTACAACTTGCCAACTCCGGAAATGAGGGGCAGAGACAGGCTGTGGCCGATGCAGTAAGAGATGTTCTCGGCGCTAACCTAGCCAGGATGGACGGTCTCCTGAACGACATTACCGCAGCTAAGGCGACCGGCAATGCCGCGACAATCCAAGCAGCCAAAACAGCTCTCAATGCAGCAATTGGCAACCTACCCACCGATGAGCAAAAGGCATTCAATGTGTATCAAAATATTCAAAGCAACGCCAACTGGTCAGGCGTAAGATGGTAACCTCCAGAATCCTATGGCAGTAGAATTATCAAGGGTGCCCCAAGAGATAAAAGAACTATTCGGTTCCGAGCAGACCTCGGCGCTGGTTTCCGAAATATCCGATAGATTGAACTTGGGCAATCCGCGACCCATCTCAAGACTTCTCTTCTTGTTGGAAACCAAGAAATTACCCGCCCATGATTTTGTCCAGTCACTGGTTCGAGAAGCTAAGATTAGCGAGAGTGAGGCCGGATCAATTGCTAAAGAGATAAAGGAAAGGATTCTCGAATCGATGCGCTATGCCCTTTTCCAATGGGGCATAGATATCAGTGACATAAAGGTTCATGATGCGCCTTCGCTTAAAGATATCGCGCCCAGGGAAGTGGGGGTGGGGCTGAAAGAAAAAAATGTCGAAATTTCTGAAATCGGCGAGGGAGAGAATGCTCCCGTTCTGGTCCCGATTCAGAAATCGGAAACAGAAGGATTATATCAGGAAACAACCCCCCTCGAACCAGGTACCCCCTTCATTCTCCACGAGGAAAAGAAAACCGAGACGGCGTCCGGGGGGAAATCCATCTTCAGGGGATTTTCCATACCGCTCGGGTTTTTCAAGCCAAAAAATCCGGCGACTCGTTCCGACAACTCATCCATGGTCAAGATCGAAACCCCGGAAAAGACCGAAAAGCGAGTGGTAAATTACAGCGAACTCCGCACTTCGCTCTCGCCATTTGAGGGGCAACAGAGCTTCATAAACATCAAACCCAGCGATGCGGGGGACGCGACTCCGGTACCGGCCCCAATCCCCCAGATGCAAACGGAGACCGCGGCACCGGCAATACCCGCCGCAGAGATCCCAAGGGCTCCAGAACCCGCGCCCGCAGCGATGCCGGAGAAAAAGACGATGATGACCCCAGGTGGAATTGCCACCACAAAAATTCCGGAAACAGGGGATATTTTAGGAATGATAAAGAAAACCCAGCCCAAGGTTGAGGGTAACGTGATAGACCTAAGCTAAATGGAATTCCAGGTCCCCCAATTCATAGAGCAAAAACCGAAGATAGTCGGCTTCCTGACCCTATACCAGTTCTTCTACGTCGCCGGCGCAGCGCTCGTGGCCTATATATCCTTCAGAATCTTCAATATTCTCTTGGCGGTCCTCGTAACCTTGATCGCCGGCGCGCTCGGCATCGCCTTCGCGTTCGTAAAGATAAACGGACAGGAATTCCCCAAGACGATCGCAGCGATCTTCGGCTATCTCTGGGGGCCCAAGATATACACCTGGCAGAGGCAGGCACTTCAGGAATCCATAAAGCTGGACGAAATAGAAAACCTAAGGAACAAGATGAGCCTGCAGGAAAAATTGAAATCGATTACTCTTAGCATCGCTACCGGAAAGTTTTTCAAACCAACGGCGGGGGGCGAGAAAGAAGAGAGATTTGAAACGGTCGTTTTTCTTACGGGCGAAAGAGGAAGGGCCAAGAGAGTCGATTATTAAATCGTCAAACCGAGCAAACTAAGATAAAATAAGAATCATGCCAGAAACACCTCAGCCATCACAACAATTCGTCCCGATAAAGGAAGTAAGGGACGGCGTGATCTATCTCAAGGGCGGTGGATTGCGCCAGATCCTTATCGTGAGCGGCATTAATTTCGAGCTAAAGTCCGAGGCCGAGCAGAACATGATCCTCGGCGGCTTCCAGAACTTCCTCAATTCTCTTGATTTCTCGGTCCAGTTCTTCATCCATTCGCGTAAGGTGAATGTGGATAACTACCTCGCGAAGATGGGCGAACGGCAGGCGGAGGAAAAGAACGAACTTCTGAAGATCCAAATCGAAGAATATGTGAACTTCATCCGCTCTTTCGTCGACCAAAATGCCATTATCAGCAAGAGCTTCTTCATAACCGTGCCCTATGACCCGATAACGGTGCCCGATGCGACCAAAAGCATTCTGGGACTGTTTAAAAAGGGGCCACCAGCCGCCGAAAAAGCGCTGAGCGAAAAGGAGAACTTGGAGCAACTCCAGCACCGAACGGTGCAAGTAACGGAGGGGTTAAACCAAATCGGACTTCGGGCGGCGCCGCTGCCGAACGAGGAAACGATAGAGTTGTTCTACAACCTGTACAATCCCCAACTCGTCGAGAGAGAGACACTGGGCATAGCCAAACAATAATGGATATCAAGATTCCCAAAGCGTATAAACCCGGAGCGGAGGACATTCCGAACGTCATCGCGCCCGCCGGTCTCGAGGTCTCGAGCAACTATCTGAAGTTGGGGGACTATTATCTGAAAACATTCTTCGTTTTTACTTACCCCCGATTTCTCTCCGCCGGATGGTTTTCTCCGCTCATTAACCTGCCCGAGATGATGGACATCTCGATATTCGTCCATCCGATGGATACCGCCCTTGCCTTAAGAAACCTGAGGAAAAAAGTTGCCCAGATTGAAGCCGAGATTTCCGAGAAACAGGAAAAGGGTATCGTCAGGGACCCGGTTCTCGAAACCGCCTATCAGGATGTGGAATCCCTGCGCGATTCTCTCCAGCAGGCGCGGGAGAAACTTTTTGAAGCCGGCGTTTATCTGACCCTTTACGGTCGGACCCAGGAGGAGCTGGCTAAGCTTGAAAACGAGGTGATAAACCTTCTTGAAAGCAAGCTGGTCTACATAAAACCGGCCCTTTTCAAACAAAGAGAGGGCGTCACCTCGGTCTTTCCCGTCGGCAAGGACGAACTGGAAATAAAAACCCCGTTGAATACCGGCCCAATTTCCTCCCTCTTCCCGTTCATATCCCCCGACCTCTCGTCCGACAATGGCATAATGTACGGCGTGAATATGCACAATAACAGCCTGGTTATCTTCGACCGATTCTCGCTCGAAAATGCCAATATGGTGGTCTTCGCGAAGGCCGGTTCCGGAAAGTCCTACGCCACCAAACTCCAAATTCTGCGCTCCTTGATGATGGGCACGAACGTTATCGTTATCGACCCGGAGAACGAGTACCAAAACCTGGCGAATGCCATCGGGGGCAGTTACTTCAAAATATCGCTCACCTCTCAAAGCCACGTGAACCCCTTCGATATCCCGATAATTCCGGAGGGAGAGGAGCCAGCCGACGTCTTCAAATCACATATTCTTAACCTTACCGGCCTCGTGAAACTCATGCTCGGGGAGATAAAACCGGAAGAGGAGTCGCTTCTGGACCGCGCCATTACCGAGACCTACGCCTCGCGAGACATAACCGCCGAGAACTTCGGCTCCCTCAAAGAACTCAGGCCGCCGCTCCTCGAAGATCTGCAGACCGTGCTCCAGAACACCGAGGGCGGAACAACGCTCGCCCAGCGTTTGGACAAGTTCACCCATGGCTCCTATGCGGGTTTCACGAATGCCCCGACGAACGTGGACATTAAGAACCGTTTGATAGTTTTTTCCATCCGCGACCTGGAGGAAGAGTTGCGACCCATTGCGATGTACATCGTCCTGAACTTCGTCTGGAGTCTTATCCGTTCGGAATTGAAACAGAGGCTTATGATAATAGACGAGGCCTGGTGGATGATGAAATACAGGGACAGCGCCTCTTTCCTTTTCGGACTGGTCAAGAGATGCCGTAAATATTATCTGGGCGTTACGACCATCACTCAAGATGTGGACGACTTCCTGAAGTCGGAGTACGGAAAACCGATAATCACGAATTCATCCATCCAACTTCTCCTGAAGCAGTCCCCAACCTCGATCGAGTCGGTCGCGAAGGCCTTCGATCTCACCGAAGGGGAGAAGACCTTTCTTTTGGAGTCCGGGGTCGGGGAAGGCCTATTCTTTGCGGGTCTCAAACACATCGCGATCAAAATCATCGCTTCATATACCGAGGACCAGATCATCACCACAAATCCGGAACAAATGCTCGAGATAAAGGGGTTAAAAGAAAAAAATGGGTGAGAACTTCAAAAAGATAGATGAGGTGGAAATCGCAATCGGGGTAGGATTTTCCCTTCTTGTGTGGTTCCTATGCGCTCTTTTAGACGCTGTCGGAATCGGTTTGGTGGTCTCCCCCATAATAGAGAGCTTCTTCACATTCGGAATGTGGTGGTTCTTCAAGAATCACGGCGACCCTCATTCCAGCAGGTTTGGCGCTAATTTCGCCATGTACGCCTCAAACCTAATTCCGTTCCTCCCGGCAATCGTCGCATCCTTTATCATTAAGACCGTGATTCATAACCACCAAAATCTTATCGGCGCGGTCGGCAAGGTGGCCAGCATAGCAAGTAAAATATAAAAATGACGAGTGAAAAAATAAAATTTCTCTCCGGGTTAATCTCTCTGGGAACGCTCCTTGGGGCCTTATTCTTATTCCCATTCGTCGTAATCGGCCAAACTACAAATCCCGTCATCATAACCTGGCAGGCGAACAACTATTTCCCCGCGAGCTACACCGGCAAGGCAGCGGTAACACCCGGCACATTGGTGATGGCTTCAGTAGAGACATATCAGAACAACAAACTGGCGGATTTGACCGGAGCCGACATCCGCTGGTATGTGGATAACGAATTGGTCGGTAACGGCACGGGGATGAAAACGATCTCTTTCTCCGCCAAACAACAGCAGGGCGGCTATCAGAACCTTCGCGTCTCAGTGAACGTGGGGAACGCCCCGTTCGAGAACTCGATTCAGATTCCGATCTCCCAGCCGACCGTAGTAATATCTTTCCCATCCCCGGATAAAACAGTGCGGGCGGGGAGTCAAATCGATCTTGTGGCCATACCGTTCTTCTTTAACGTGAATTCTCTTAGTGACCTCAAATTCACCTGGCTCATAAACGATCAGCAGACCGCCAATCAGGATAATCAGGTTTCGATAAGCGTGGGGACCCCCCAATCAATCTATCAGAATTCGATTCCCGTTGCGGTCACCGCCCAAAATTCCAACAATCCCTACGAATTCAACAGGGGGTTCATTAATCTTTCTATAACCCAATGAGACATCTTGGAAAAATAGCCGCCCTGTCTTTCGTCGCTTGCCTCTTGGCTTTTCCTGCCATAACGCAGGTTGTCTCGGCGCAGGTAACAAACACATCCACCAGCACCATTGTGAATGTGGCGTTCCCGTGCCCGAGCGGCTCGCAACTGGGAGCCTGCCAACCATCTACGGACATACCCAGTTATCTCAATAATCTTTACAAATTCGCGGTGGGTATTGCGGGCGCCTTGGCGGTCGCGATGATAGTGGCCGGGGGAGTTTATTACACCGTGTCGGCCGGAAGCAGCGACAAACAGAGAGAGGCAAAAAGCATGATTACTTCGGCTATTTGGGGATTGATCCTTCTCTTCGCCTCGTATCTCATCCTAAGGACCATAAACCCCCAGATAGTCAGCCTGAGTCCACAGCTAACCAACCCGGGTTCGGGTCTCACCGACATTAACGGGCAACCGGTACAAAAACTGACAACAACCTCCAGTCTGTCCGGTGAATCAGTAAAGGTGAACAATGACTGCGGTGATTTTAAATCTATTCCAACCAACCCCAGAACAACCGTGAACGGCGTTGATGAAACATGCTCCGACCGGGTGTTTTTCGCACCCGGACCGAGCCCAATTATCGTCAATTCAAACCAAGATTATGACGAAACCGTTTCAATCGCCCCCGGGTCAAAGGTGTGGCAATATCCCTACTATGCAACCAGGCTCGGAGCCAGTGGCGGAAAGGACTGCCTTATCTATGCCTTCCATAGTCCTAGCAGTTCCAGCACCTACATGATTAAACTACAAGATACTCTCAGCTTGTGCGCTCCGAAACCGCAAAACACGGTTGCCCAGAATACGGCGGAATGTTCCGATCCGCAAACCTGTGCCGCAAAGTACAACGAGAAGTATCCGGCGGTAAACGCTCCGGACCTGACCGCGCTCATTAGTTGCATAGGCACCAAGGTCCCCGAGGCGGCCCACGCAATAGTATCCACAATCGACCAGTCCCATCCTCTCTGCAATCAGACCAGAGGTAATCCCACCTCGGATCCCCAGAACACCGTTTGCAGCCACGCCGTCAATTCTTGCCATTATGGCGGGCGAACCGGAACAAACGGCGCCGAGGCCGCCGACTACGGACGATTGCAATTTACCGGCGGCGGACTGGTTTCCGCCGAAGTCTTGCAAAGGATATTGGACGCCTCTTTGGCTTGCGGAGCCAAAAGCGCCAGATGCGAAACCGACTCTCCGGCGACGACTATTGACTGTTCGGCTCCGCAGGCGACTCACGTCCACGTAAACGCGCCAAGTTGCGACGCAAACTAAAATGAAATCCTACATAAAAATCGGTTTGGTCGCTCTTATAATCGTCGTTGTCGGATTGATAATATACTTCGTTTGGTCGGCCCTGGCTGGTCCGGCGCCCGAAATCCCGAGTATTCCAACCACCACATCGACTCTTCCTATCGCACCACCCTCGAGCGGAGGCGAGCAATCCCAAAATGGGACAACCCCAAATCAGGCGGCTGCGAGCTTGACCAAGATATCGGAGAACTCCGTCTTCGATTTCTGGATAGATCCCCAAACGCAGGAGATCTACTATTTGAACCAAGACGGCCAGGTTTTTTCAGCTAAGAACGGCCAGGACCTCCAGGTTACCCAACAAAAACTCAACGCCCCAAATTTCATCCGACTCTCTCCTAATGGCCAGCGGGTGCTCGCCGCTTTCGGCGACCCTCGCCTTCCTCAGTGGGGGGTTTTCGATGTTATAGATAAAACCTGGCGTCCCATGCCCGACGGGATCGTGAATGCCACTTGGGGTGGGAACGCCGATACCCTGATTGGGTTCATGAAGAACGGGAGCAATGTGAATCTGTCAACCATAAATATTTCCCAGAGTCAGCCATCGGTTAAGATAATTGCGAAAGACCTACGCTTTCAGGATATAAATCTTGATTTTTCTCCTCCTAATAATCTCTTAATTGAGGAGAAACCGGCTGCAAACTATTCAGGTCGGATCTGGGATCTGAATATAAAGGACTCCTCGATTCATCCGCTGTTCTCTCCGGAAAACGGGCTAATAATGGGGCTTTCGCAAGACAAAGCCACCATATTTGTTTTCTCGAATAGCGGTGGCTTCCGGATTCTGGACGCCAAAACACTTAGTGCGCTATCACCGGTTCCATTTTCTACCCTGCCATCCAAGTGTTCACCCGACTCGGTAATCATCTACTGTTTCGTTCCCCAAGGAGACAGCTTCAAGAACGCAACCCTACCAGACGACTATCTTGAGGGAAAACTCTTCACTTCGGACTCACTCTTTAAGATTGATTTGGGGACAGACGAAATAACACCGGTCGCCATGCCCCAAAACGGGGTCAGTGGCCCGATAGATGCCGAAGATCCCATTACGCAGGGCGGAAATCTCTACTTCGTGAATCGGTATGACAATTCCCTCTACGTCCTGAACTTTGGTTCGGAAAGCGGCACCCCAAATACCGGTCCGGGAAACGATTAAACTAAAAACCGCTGCTCAAGCAGCGGTTTTTATTAACTTAAGAACTTGGTATCAATTGAATGATGATGTGGCGGTCCTTGCCGGCACCCACGCTCTCGGTTTTTAGGTCCGGGTGAGTGGAAATTTCCACGTGAACCAAGCGCCTTTCATAGGCATTCATAGCCGGGAGGGAAACCTCGGCTTTCGTTATCATTGCCTTCTTCGCCGCCGCCTTGGCGAGTTCAACAATTAGACGTTCTCGTTCCCTCCGATAGTAGTTCAGGTCCAGAACATACGCCGGTAGATTATCCCGATGGACCATTAGGTTGACTAGGTGTTCAATGGCCGGAAGGACCGTTGCGACGTTCGATCGGATCAGCTCGTCGTCCACTATGGCCAGAACCTTATGGTGCTCGTCCTGGATGGTTATCTCGGCCTCCGGGAAGCCCATCAACTTGAAGAAGTTTTGGATTTTTTCTTTCAATTCCATAACTGTGAGATTCTATACCGCCCGGGGGCTTTTTTCAACCCCCGCGGCCGAAATGCGATTAGGGTCGGTTAGCGGAAATAAAAAAACCGGAGGTGTCCGGAACCTTAGAAAGAACGGACTTCTCCGATACCGGTTCAGCTCCCGGCTTTTTCTTCCGGAGATGGTATCTTCTTGTTTATGAAGAATTGCTGACCGACCGAAAAAACATTAGAGACCGTCCAGTAGAGCCCGATAGCGGAAGGAAGATTGAAAAGAACGATGAGTGTCAGAGCCGGGCCTAGATACATCATCATTTTCTGGTTCCCGGCGATCATGTCTTTCTTCCGGGAACCGTCATCCGGTTTTGAGGCGAGCATCATTCTTGTCTGGAAATACTGGATGGCCGCCGCCACAACGGCCAGAATCACGCTTCTTCCGCTCAGATCCAAGAGACCAAATAGAGTGTGACTTAAAAAGACCGAGGAACCAACCTCCTTCGTGAAGACCCGGAAGAGCGCAATAAAGATGGGAAGCTGGATGATGAGAAACAGAATGCTTGAGAACGGGTTTACGCGATGTTTCTTGTAAAGCTCCATCAGCTCCTTGGCCTGTCTTTCTTTGTCGTCCTTGTGGTCCAGCTGTATTTTCTTCACGTGGGGCTGAATTTTCTGGATAATGGTCTGATCCCTCGCTCCTTTATAAAATATGGGCAAAAGAACGACCCTCACGAGGACTGTCAACATTATTATCGCTAGCCCCAGGTCGCCGAAAGAGAGGTTTTGATAAATAAAAATAAGAAGCCATAGGATAGGCTGATAAATGTAGGCATTAAAGAGTGCTGTCATTTTTGATTTTTCCGATTTGGTTCAGGATTTCTTCCTTAATCTCCTTAAAACTGGCGCTCGCGGAGGACGGCTTGGCGATGATGATAAATTTAGAGCCGGTTCCCCTTACGAGGGGGGTGAGAATAGCCCTTATCCGTCGTTTTAGCAGGTTGCGCTTAACCGCTGAGCCAAAGACGTTTTTACCGACCAGCACCGAGACTGCCTTCCCGCCTTGTCTGGATGGCCCGGTCTTTATTATCAGATTCCCGTTCAAACGGACAATTTCTTCCTGCCCCTTTGTCTTCGACGACGGAGAACGTTTCTCCCCCCGGGTGTTCGGCTACGCTTCAAAAAACCGTGAGTACGGCTCCGTTTCCTTCTCTTTGGCTGATACGTTCTCTTCATAAAATCATTATAGGATGGCGGACAATTGGTGTCCAATCCCGAGAATGATGCTTCAAAATGATATCAACAGTTAATGCACAAGTAGGCCACAAAAACCCACTCCGGACATATTGGCTTTTTTCGGGAATCTCTCTATTATTAACCAAAGATTATGGAATCCGGGAACTTGGAAACAAAAATGGATACCAGCCAGCTCTGGCAAGCGGTTTTGGGAGAAATCGAACTACAGGTTTCACGGCCAAATTTTCTTACGTGGCTGAAGAACAGCCAACTCATCGAAAAAAACGACAGAGAAGGTGTCGTCTTGGTCGGTCTACCCAACAACTTCGCAAAAGAATGGGTCAAAAGCCGGTATCACAAGATAATTCTCGGTTCCTTAAGAAATTTGGATGGATCGATAAAGAATGTAGACTACACCGTCACCAATCAGAACCTGGGCGAGCGGGTAGTTCTTAAAAAACACGGGGCGGAGAAGGAGGCGGTGGGGCAATCTTCACTCATCGAGCTCAAAATCGATCCTAAGACCAACCTCAATCCGAGATATGTTCTCGGTTCATTCGTCGTAGGACCATCAAATGAGATGGCCTATGCTGCCGCCCAAGCCGTCATTAGGGATGTTGGGAAAAAGTACAATCCTCTTTTTGTATACGGCGGCGTAGGTTTAGGAAAAACCCACCTCATTCAAGCCATGGGAAACGAGATGCTCAACCTCTACAAAAATTCGGTGAGAGTTCTCTACACAACGTCCGAGAAATTCATAAACGACGTCGTTTGGGCCGTGAGAAACAGAAGGATGGACGACGTAAAAAAGAAATACCGGGATATCGATGTCTTAATCGTCGACGACATCCAGTTCATTGGAGGAAAACCAACAACGGAGCAGGAATTCTTCTATACCTTCAACACGCTTTACGAAAACAGCAAACAAATAATCATCTCCTCCGACCGGCCGCCATCCGCCATACCCATTCTTGAGGAGCGCCTGCGTTCCAGGTTCGAGGGGGGAATGATCGTGGATATATCCTACCCAGAGTATGAAACGAGGCTGGCGATATTGAAGGCAAAGGCCAACCAAGGTGGGGTCTTTATCGATGATAAGATATTGGAGCAAATCGCCGCCAGGGTCCAGAAAAACATCCGCGAACTGGAGGGGGTATTAAATAAGGTAGTTTTCTACCAACAGTATAAGAACGAAAAAATGAGTGACAAAAAACTCGAGGAAATAATCAGCGAGGCCGTTCAGGTCCTGCCCAGGAATATAACCGTGAACGACATTATAAAGTCAGTGGCCGATTTCTTCGAGGTGCCAACGTCCGACATGACGAACCGGAGCCGAAAACAGGAGGTGGTGGAACCGCGCCAAATAGCTATGTATCTGATGCGGGACATTCTCAAGGTATCCTACCCACATATCGGAGAGAAGCTCGGTAAGCGTGACCACACGACAGCCATCCATGCCTGTGAGAAGATAAAGCGGGAAATCGGCCAAAACCCAGGCCTAAACCAAAAGATAATGCTGATCAAGGAAAGGTTGTATAAATCATAATCGGTGGATGGCTTGGGTATATCCTAGGGATAGAAAAAAATTACGGGTGGGGTTTAATAAAGGGAGTTGGGTTTAGAAAAAATTATCAACAGTTTTTCATCGGCGGCAATATCGAAATCATTCAATCCTATAAACAAAAGATGGCACCAATGAAGTTATCAACAAAGCTACTGAAACTACTATGGAGTTAATTATATTAAGAACTAACCTACTAGAGGCCCTCGCACTCGTTGAACGGGCCGTAAGCGAGAACACCAATCTCCCGATTTTAAAGAATGTTCTCATTAAAACCCACGGCAGCAAGATTGATTTCATATCGACCAATCTTGAGTTAGCAGTCGAATGTTCCATTCCCGGGAAAGTGGTCAAGAACGGAGAAACGACCGCCCCATTCTCTGTTTTTAGCTCCATTGTTAGGAATCTTAATACCGAGAGGATAACCCTTGAGGAAAAGAATAAAAAACTCATTGTCAGTACGGAAAATTATGAAGCGACCATCCAAATTCAGGATCCGAAGGAATTCCCAATAATCCCATCGATCGGTGGGAAAGCGGGAAGCATAAAGATCAGGGCTGGGGAATTTAAAAACGCCCTTGGCAAAGTTATTGTGGCCGCTCAATACTCAGATATTCGCCCCGAGATAAGCGGCGTTTATCTGAATTACTCTGATAATATTCTGACCCTGGCCGCCACCGACGGTTTTCGTTTATCGGAGAGAAAGATAGATTCGAAGCAGGTCCACTCGGATTTGGACGATGCATCCGTTATAATTCCTCTGGGAACAGCCGCCGAGATTTCCAAAATGACGAATGGAAACGATGAGTTGGAAATTTTGATTGATTCCAATCAGATACTTTTCGCTATCCCCGACAAGAAAATAATCTCTCGCCTGATAGACGGAACATTCCCGGATTATAAGGCGGTGATACCCAGGCAGCTCCAGAACGAAGCAACCATTGATAGGAGCGAACTGATTAACGCCCTAAAATTGACCAGCGCCTTCGCTGGCCGGGCTAATGACGTTACCCTGAGCATTGGTGAAAACAAAAAATTCTTGGAGATATATTCCGCCGACAGCGCTTTGGGTGAGAACCGCTACAAAATACCGACTAAGCTGAAGGGCGAAAAATTCTCACTCGTTTTTAACTGGCGTTACCTGTTGGACGGTCTGAAGATTTACGATGGCAAGGAGATCGTTCTGGGGGTGAATGTCCCGGATCGCCCCGTGATTATTAAAAGCAACGCCGAACCGCAGCAAATCTACGTCGCCATGCCCATCAAGGGTTAGGCGATGCTGCTATTAATTTCCCCTCGTTAGGAAGTAGGTCGGATTTTGTCTCAGCCAATCCATCACCGCCGTTTCCCAGTTTATGAATTGGGGGTCGTCCGACGGGTTTTGGGGGATCGGCCCCAGGGGGTCACTCTTATCCACGTAGTAGAGTATTGAGTGAATTTGGGGCAGGGTTACCCCGCTAATACTGGACGGAATCGCGTACTGGCCGTTCAACATTGGTTTATTCGGGAGTGGGACCGGGTCCGGTTCGTTGAATGATTCCGACGGATACTTCTGTATCACCTGATTCATGAAGGCGCTCCATATCGGTACCGCGGCAAGGATACTCGTCCCCTTTCGTTGCATTGGCGTGTTGTCATTGTTGCCGGCCCAAACCCCCACGACCAGTGATGGCGTGTATCCAACCGACCAAGCATCGCGGTAGTCGTTTGTGGTCCCGGTTTTGAGGGCCACATCATGACCCGGGAACACGGTGAGCCCCAAACTGTTCAGGAAGAGGCCGGATCGCAGGTCTTTATCGGAGAGTATTTTATTTATCATTCTGGGATACTGCGGGTCGACCACCTTCGTGGCGTTGTCGTGATATGTTTCAAGCACGCCCCCGCGACTGTCATCAACCTCAAGAATCGAGGTCTGGTTGTGGCGCACCCCGTCTTGGGAAAGCGTTCCGTAGGCGTTTGTGAGATCTATCAGTTTTACCTCTCCGCCGCCCAATACGAGAGAAAGACCATAGCGCCAAGGCTCGTTCAGTGTCGTGATTCCGAAATTATGGGCGGTGTCCAAAAAATTTTTGATACCCACCAAATAGAGGGTCTTTACGGCCGGAACGTTTACCGATTGGGCCAGCGCCTGCTCCATGGGGATCGGCCCTTGGAATGATTCGAAATCCTGCGGGTGAAAACAGTCGGTCGACGAGCTGGTGTCTTGAAGTTCGTTGAATGTGGGAACAATCGGGCAGGCCGGATTGTTCGGAACGAATTCGGTCGGGACATCGAAGAGGATCGTCTGAGGCGTATACCCCCCCTGGAAGGCAGTGAGATATGCGAATGGTTTTAGGGCCGAGCCCGGCTGGCGCAGGCCCTGGACGGCCACATTGAAGTTACCCTCGTTATCTGTGTCGAAATAGTCCTTAGAACCCACCAGGGCCAGGATTTGGCCAGTTTTTGGGTCTTGGGCAACCAGGCTGGCGTTCTTTCCCCCATAAAGAGTCGCGTTCCTCGTGGCGCCATCGTCAACGTCCTTCTCTGCTGCTTGCTGCATTTCCCAATCCAGCGTCGTAATGACCCGGAGTCCGCCGTTCATCACAGCATCTTCCCCGTACTTATTGATAAGATAATCCTTGACCATGAGAGAGAAGTGCGGTGCCTTAATGGAACCCAAGGAGGGCGGCGCGAAAACGATCTTTTCTTTTTTAGCTTTGTCGTGCTCGGCTTGGGAGATATCGCCCAATTCAAGCATCCTGTCCAAAATATAATCCTTTCTTGCCAAGAGGTCCGGGACATTGCTGCCCCAGGGAGAATAATAACTCGGTGCCTTAGGCAGTCCGGCTAAGAGCGCCGATTCGGCCAGGTCGAGATCCTTTGATGACTTATTGAAAAATGTCTGGCTTGCGGCCTCGACCCCGTAAGCGTTCGAACCGTAGGGTATTTGGTTCAAATAAAGGCCGAGTATCTCATCTTTCGAATATTTAGATTCCAATTCGATTGCCAAGATTAATTCTTTTATTTTTCGGGTAATGGTTTTTTCCGGCGACAAGAAGACGTTTCGGGCGAGCTGCTGGGTGATTGTGGAGCCACCCTGTGAGAGACTAAGTCCTCTTATGTCCACCCAGAGGGCTCTCAGAATGCCGCGCCAGTCGAAGGCCGGCCGGGTGTAAAAATTGGCATCCTCGGCGGCGATAGTCGCTTGTTTCAGCTTATCGGGGATGTCGCCGAACGGAACGATGGTTCTTTTTTCCTCCCCGTGTATCTCGTAGAGCAGGGTCTGGCCGGTGCGGTCATAGATCTTCGTTGATTGGCTGACCTGATGGGTCTCAAACTGTTCTGGAGAGGGCAGTTCGCGGACCAATACCGCCACGTATATCACCCCGAGGATTAGAAGGCTTACGGCGACCAGAGAGACGACCAGAAAAGAAGATACAAGGAAACGTTTCCGTTTCCTTCTCTTCAAAATATCGCTTCTCCCCCCATACCTTTTCATGACGATGTTTAAATTCTATAACCTGACCCGGGTTCGGGCAAATCAAAACCCCGCCCGAAAGGAATTTCAAGCGGGGATTCCTCAAGAGTTAAAATTCCTCTTCGCCGGGTGTTTCTATCATGTCGCCCTCCAGCCCGAAGCCGCCGTCGTCTCCATTGGCACCATCTTCGGAGCCGTCGTCTTTTCCGGGTAACGGGGCCACCTCGTCTCCATCAAGTGATTCCTCCTCGTCTTCGTCGTAAGTCGAAAGACTCGGCGTGAGCGGCTTTAGCTCTGTAATAATCATTATCTTTTTCGAATAAAGCGACCTTTCTCCGTTTAGTTTGGGTTAGTATAAATGACGATTTTGATATGTCAATCCCCAGATTAAACGCCGTTAGCGCTGGGTCTGACTCGAGGCGGCGATAGCGGTTGCCAGGGCATCGGTTACGTCATCTATTAGCCCGCTGGTATCAATACCCAGGAATAGGCCGACCATTTTTGCGACGCCCCTCTTATCGGCTCGGCCGTCACCGGCAATCGCGAGCTTTATCGAGGGCGGGGAAAATTCCACTAAATTGAGCTTGTGAGAAGCGATAATCTTCATTATGAGCCCCCGCGCCTGGGCCACGAAGACGCCGGTCTTCTTGTTCTTGGTTAGAAATATCTTCTCAACACCCACGATATCCGGCCGCACCCTATTTATTATCGACTCAAGCCCGCTCTCAAGGAATAAGAGCTGAGCGCCAGTATCAGCATCAGTTGGAATCTTTATAAGGCCACTCTCGATGTGGGTCAGCTTCCCCTTCTCCTTTTTGATTATCCCGTAGCCCGCACGAACGTTACCGGGATCGATGCCTAGAATTATCATAGGTCGACGTTAGTATGAACTTCCTGGATCTCGTTCTGACCCCCCAGGGCGCCGACGATTAATCTCAGTTTATCTTTGTCTATTTCGTTCAGCTCCTTTTTGAACTTCGGCCGCCACCCCGGAGAATCTTTCGATGGCGGTTCGAAAGACCAGCGGACGCTGCCGGGCTCGGCCCACTTCGCGCCGACCCCCCTCAAGATTTGTTTGGTTTCATTCACGGTTCGGTTGCTGCTGTCGGTGATGGCCTCAATTAGAATGGAAGCGCCGCCGGGTCCGAAGGCCTCCATGATTAATTCAGTCAGGCTCGCAGAATCTTCCTTGGCCCTCTCTATGGCGTGCCCGATGTTTTCCTGCGGTACCTGCGCTTCCCGTGCCTTTTGGATGGTCGCTCGCAGCCGGGGATTAAAATCCGGATTTGGTTCTTCGCGCGCGGCGATCGAGACGGCATTCAGCAGTTTTGAAAAATTCCGCCCTCGTTCCCTGTCGCTCGAGGCCTTCTTTACTTTTATTTGTTTCCAGTGGCTGTGGCCGGCCATTGGTTTAGTTTCTTTTTTCGGGAACGGACGAGATCGGCAGTATTATCGAAAAGTGCGTACCCCGGCCCAGTTGGGACTCAACGGCTATCTTTCCGCCGTGGCCCTCGATGATGTTCTTTGCGATATAAAGGCCCAGGCCACTGCCGTTCGGTTCCATCTGAACTACGTTCGAGCCCCGGTAGAATTTTTGGAATATCTTCGAGAGCCCATCTTGGGGGATGCCCACACCCGTGTCGCTCACATCCACCCTTATGAATCCCGGATTCGCGTCTGGTCCCGCGGTAATCTTAACTTCGCCGTTTTTGATGTTATATTTTATGCCGTTATCTATAAGGTTCGCGAGCGCCATACCCATGAGTTCTTTGTCGATTTTGACTACAAGTCCCGGCGTTCCCGGGTTAAGTTCCGTTTTTATGCCCAATTCCTTCGCTATCGGTTCTGCCTGTTTTACGATCGTTCTCAGGAAGTCGGAAAACTCAACTTGCTCGAAATTAAAACCAGAGCGGCCCCCTTCTATTCTTGCCGCATTCAGGAGATCGTTCACGATTCGAAGCGATCGCTCGGTCAGTTGCCAGCCCTGCTTTACTATGTCGGCTGCTCCCCTTGTGTCAGGATTTTTCTCGGCCAAGATTTTGTTCAGACTCTCGAAAGACCAATTTAGGGCGGTAAGCGGGGTCCGTAACTGATGTGCGGCCACAGCTATAAACTCGGACTTGGACTCGATAATCGCCCTTTCGCGGGTGAGATCGGTGACGATTTTCAAAAATCCCACCACCTCGCCCTTGTCGTTCGATATTCTGTTCAGGACCGTCCGCAGTTCCATTTTCGGTTCATCGAGGGTAATGTCGATTATCTTCGGCCAGTCGGCGTCGGATATGGTTGTCATTGACGACGCTAGGGACGGGAAAATTATTTCCGTAATGGCCCGAAAATGCGGGTCCTTAACGAGTCCCGGTTCCATCGTTCGGCCGAGGACCTCTCGTGCCTCGAGCCCGAGTATTTTCTCCGCCGACCGGTTCAGGCTCAATATCTTGAAGTTGGGATCGTAAACCAGAACCCCGTCGCGGATATTCTCCATGATTGCTTCAAGCTCGAAGTTCTTAGCTTGGTCCACTGGCTCCGCACTCTTTTTGAATATTGAGAGAAAATTAAACATTTTCGTATTTCTTGAGTTCCCCCAGGCTCTTGCCGGTTTTGGCTTCGACCACAAGCGGCGATGCCAGGGAGTAAATTCCCTCCATTAGTCCTTTTATCATTGGTACAGCTTCCATTAGAATATCATCGCGAATTTCGAAGAGCAATTCGTCGTGGACCGAAAGAACCAGCCGGGCCTTATTTTCGAGCCAATCTCTCTCCCGAAGCAGCGCGAACGATTTTATCATTGCCATCTTTAGGATGTCGGCCGCCAGGCTCTGAAGCGGCATATTAACCGCCGCCCGTTCTATTTCGCCCAATTCTTTGGGATGTTCCGTGTCGGAAAAGAACCAGCGCCGCCGCCCGTTCAGGTTCTCTACGAAGCCCCTCTTCCGGGCCTCCTCTTTTACCTTGTCCTGCCACTTCTTTACCTTCGGGAATTCCCGGTAATAGTCGGCGATGAACTTTTTGGCTTCGGCAAAGCTCACGCCGGCCGATTGACTGAAGGCGCGCGGCCCCATTCCGTAGACGACCCCGAAGTTGAGTGTTTTTCCGAGTCTGCGCTCCTGCTTGGTTACTTTATCGAGGGGAACCCTGAGAATACGCGAGGCGGTGAGGGCATGAATATCCCGGTTGTCGTCGAAGGCTTTTATAAGCTCATCCTCAAGTGTTATGTGGGCCAGAAGCCGCAGTTCCACCTGGGCATAGTCCAGCGAGGCAAAAGAGAATCCCGGCTCGGCCACGAATGCCCGCCGGAGCGGTTCGGACCACCTGGATTCCTGGGGGATGTTCTGGAGATTTGGTTTTTCGGAAGCCAAGCGCCCGGTCGTCGTTCCGGTCTGGATGAAGTTCGTTCTTACTCTTCCGTCCTTGCCTCGGGCCGATAGGAGCGGCTCGATGTAAGTCGTCCTTATCTTGAATGTTTCCCGATAGATGAGGATGTCGCCTACAATTGGATGGGAATCCTCGATTGGAATGAGGACGTCCTCCGAAGTGGAGCGCCGGCCCGTTCCCGTTCTCTTATTCTTATCCGTTTTTATCTTAAGTTTTTCGAATAAAACTTCGGCAAGCTGCTGGGACGAGTTTATGTTGAAATGGCTGCCCGAAGCCGCGTAGATCTTTTTGGTGAGTTTTGAGAGTTCTTTTTCCATTTCTGCTCCCAATTTCTCCAATCTTGCTTTATCCGTTTTTATTCCCCAGAGTTCCATCTGAGCCAGAACCGGAATGAGCGGCATCTCTATCCTGTAGAAGACGTTTTCCGACCCGGAAGATCTTATTCTGGCCTCTAGTGCAGAAAAGACGCGCCTCATTAAACTCTTCCCGTCGGCGTCGCCGGCATGTTTCAGGAATCTTTCTCTAAGCGCTTGGGGAGAAAAATCACTCTCTCCGGAATTTAGGATCCACCCGGCCACTCCCAGATCGAAAAGGCGGAGCGGAATTTCTTTTTCCTCTAAAATCATCTTTTTTATCATCGGTTTCCATTCCCAGGCTACCTCAATTTCTCCCACCTGCTCTTTGGTCTCGGCGTCGCTCTCATCTTTTATGAATATCGCTTTCGTTTCACTTTCCCCGCCCTCGTGTTCGAATGTGAAGAGCCCTTGAGTAAGCGGCTTCTCCGCCATTCTCTTTTCACCGTCCATTCTTCTTATCAGGCTTTCAAAGCCCAGACTTTTGAAATAGGGAATAAGGGCGTTCTTGTTCACCCCCTCGAACTTAAGGTCGTTAATCGCCACCCCGACCGGCACCTTGCGGTTGATGGTGGCGAGCTCTTTGGAGAAGAGGGCTTCTTTCTTGAATGGCAGTATCTTCTTTGCGGAAGGGTCGGAGGCGGGCATTTTTTTGAAAAGATTCTCTAGCGTTCCGTATTTCTTGAGCCACTCCCCGGCGGTCTTCGGTCCCACGCCTCTTACGCCGGGAATGTTGTCCGAGGTGTCGCCGACGAGCCCTTTATAATCGGTCATTTGAACCGGTTTCAGGCCGTACCTATCAATCACCGCATCCTCATCGTAAAGAGCCGTTTCGCTCACGCCCTTCTTCAGGATGTCGACGACTATACTCCTGTCCTTCACGAGCTGGAGCGTATCCAAATCCCCGGTCAATATCGTCGTTTTAAGGTCTTTTCCGCCGCCGAATTTTTCGACGAAAGTTCCAATTACGTCGTCTGCTTCGTAGCCCGGCGCCTCGAAGAAGTTGATGCCGAACTGTCCGAAAAGGTTGTGGGCCTCGATTATCTGGCTCACGAGTTCGTCGGGCGCCTTGGGCCGATGGGCCTTATAATCCTTAAACATCTTTTTTCGGAAGGTCGGTTCGGGACGGTCAAATGCCGCCGCCACGTAATCCGGCTTTTCGCTGTCCAAAACTTTAATGAGCGCTCCCGCCAGACCATAAAGGGCGCCGGTCGGTATGCCACCCGGGGCCGTAAGTGGCGGCAGGGCATGGAACGATCTATGGATCAATGAATTGGCGTCAATGAGCAGAAGTTTTTTCATCCCGTTAGAGACAGGATGCGCTTAAAAAGTGCATCCGTAATACATCGCTTGGTTTGATTATTCCGACCCATTGGTAGTTCATATTGTTCATAATTTTAATAGCTTAGTTGTCTCTAACGGGATTCATTTTACGTTAATACTGATAATCCTCTCGTTCTCTTTCCGGCTGTGGCGGAACTCCAGCCAGCCGGTTTTTTGGGGGAGCGCCCCTTTTATCTTTTCCGGCCACTCGATGAGGATGATGCTTTTTGGGATGGAAAATATCTCCTTGAGGTTCAGCGGACCGAGTTCGGAAATCTTTTTTATTCTGTAGGCATCGACGTGGAAAAGATGTTTCCGATGCCTGTTTCTGAGCCGGTAGTGCCGGAAGATTATGAATGTTGGGCTCGTTATCTTGTTCTTCAATCCCAACCCCCGAGCGAAGCCCTGAATGAACGTGGTCTTTCCGGCGCCGAGATTTCCCCGAAGGGCGATGATCGCGGAATCACCACCCCTGTCTTTTAAGATCTCCTTCGCCAAAAGCATTCCCAGTTGTTTGGTCTTGGCGGGAGAATCACTCACGAATCTCATTGTCTTTAAATCAGTTTCTTGTCGCGAGGGATCTTCAGGTGTTCGTAGGCGAGCGGAGTCGCGATCCGGCCGAGGGGGGAGCGGTGAAGGAGCCCGAGTTTCATGAGGAATGGCTCGTAAACGCCCTCGATGGTTTCCACCTCCTCATTTAAAGCGGCCGAAAGGGTCTTCAGGCCCACCGGTCCGCCGTTGAACTTCTTCACGATTATCCTTAAAAGCTCCCGGTCGGTTTCCTCAAGACCCAATTCGTCCACGTCGAGCATCTCGAGCGTTTTTCGGACCGTTTCCTCGTTTATTGCCCCCTGCTCGTTTACTTGCGCATAGTCGCGGGTGCGTTTCAGGAGGCGGTTCGCGGTGCGGGGAGTGAAGCGCGATGCCTTGGCGAGCCTCTCTATCGCCTCAGCCGTTATCTTGACGCCCAAAATTTGGGCCGATCGCTTGATTATTTTCTCGATGTCCTCCGGCCGATAATAGTCCAGCCGGAATATGGCCCCGAAGCGCGATCGGAGCGGAGCGGAAAGGGGATTGATCCTCGTCGTCGCGCCGATGACCGTAAAAGGCGGCAGGTCCAAACTGAATGTCTTGGCCGAGGGGCCCTTGCCGACGATAAGATGGAGTTTCCGGCTCTCGAGCGCGGGATACAAAATTTCTTCCACCAGCTTGTTAATGCGATGAATCTCATCTATGAAAAGGATCTCGTTCGGTTCGAGATTCGAGAGGATGGCGGCGATGTCGCCGGCTTTCTCGAGTGCGGGTCCGGACGTGGAGCGGACATTCGCGTTCATCTCCTTGCCCACGAGATACGCAAGGGTGGTCTTTCCCAAGCCCGCCTGCCCGTAGAACAGCAGGTGGTCGGTGACTTCGTTCCGGCCCCGGGCCGCGTCGATGATGAGGCGCAGATTGGTTTTAACTTTTTCCTGGCCGATATATTCGTCCCAGCGGGATGGGCGCAGGAGAAGCTCGAGATTTATGTCGTCGTTTTTGGTTTTCTTGTTTTCTTTTTCCATGGACCCGATTTTCCTTAATTTTACTACTTAAACTTGTCCATTCCTAGGATGGATTTACCCTTCAATAGCCCGTCATATGAGCTATTGACATTTAAAATCATTTGTGATAAGATGGCCGAATAATCCCAATGAGGGACCTGTGGGCAACGAGGTTTTTTTCAGCCCAGGATCATTTGGTTTCGGCTGGGTGACTCCTCAAAAAAATCTTAAACGCCTTTGCAATCTGGCAACCTGCCCACAGATCTTTCCTTGGGATTTTTGTTTTAGCCGAGCGATGTCGTAAAAGGCCGGGGCCTTTATTTTTCCCAGACGATCTGGCCCGTGAGCCGTTCCACTTCCTCGAAACTTGTGATGCCGGAAACGATCTTGAGTACGCCATCTTCCTGCATCGTGACCATCCCCTGTTTTTTCGCCAGGTCTTTTAGCTGGATCTCGGTCGGATTTTGATAGATCGCCGCCTCCATCGGCTCGTCCACCAGTAGCAGTTCGAATATCGATGTGCGGCCCTTGTAGCCAAGATGTCCGCAGGCGTCGCAGCCCCTCGCTTCGTAAATATCCAACTTGGCATAGTCGCCCTTATTCACGCGGCTTGGCATACTGGCTATCAATTTTTTTAAGTTCGCTTCGAGCTTTGGGTCAATCTTCTTTTTGACCTTGCACTTCGGGCAGAGTCGGCGCACCAGACGCTGGCCGATCACGAGGCTAAGCGACGGCCCCAGAATATTGGTCGGAATTCCCAGATCCAATAATCTCGGTATTGCTCCCACCGCGTCGTTCGTGTGGAGTGTTGAGAAAACGATGTGGCCGGTCAAGGATGCGTTCAGCGCTATCTCGGCCGTTTCCCTGTCCCGTATTTCGCCTACGAGGATCACGTTCGGGTCCTGCCTCAATATCGAGCGCAGGCCGGAAGCGAAAGTATATCCGGCCTCGGCATCAACCTGGGTCTGGGAGATGCCCGGCAGGTGGTATTCAATGGGGTCCTCGACCGTGATTATCTTTATCTCCGGCCGGGTTACCTTCCTTAGGAACGCGTATAGGGTCGTCGTCTTCCCAGAGCCCGTCGGGCCCGTGTTCAATATCAGGCCGTTGGGCTTCTTTATCTCCGCTTCGACGATAGCGAGGTCGTCGGCGCGCCAGCCCAGCTCCTCCAGATTCACCTTCAAGGATAGCGGGTCCAGAATTCGGAGAACCGCGGTCTCGCCATACTCCGAGGGAATTATCGAGGTTCTGATCTCTATTGCGCGGTCCGTGAGCGAGATCGTGAAGCGCCCGTCCTGCGGCTGGTCCTGAATGTTCAACTTCAGATTCGAAAGAAGTTTGACGCGGGTGATTATGGATTTATAGACTACCAGATTGAGCTCGGAGAAAACCGTATGGAGCAGGCCGTCTATCCTGAGGCGCAGGTCGCCGGCCTTCTCATTCGGTTCCAGATGGACATCCGAGGCGCCCAGAGCCATCGCCCCGCTCAGAATTATTTCTAGTATTTGGGAAGTGTACGGGCTTTTGAAATCCCGAATACTCTTCGTGAGGTCGTCCAGACTTTTGATAATGGCCTGGGTCTCGTGGAGCTTGGCCTCGTCTATCTCAACCGTTCCACTGATTTCTTTCTGGGATGAAACGTATTGGTAATATTCCCAGGCGTGATTGAGACCGAAGAGAGAACTGACCACCACCTTCACGGTGTAGTTCTTTTTTAATGCCTCGACGATCTTCTTGGTTTTTTCTTCTTCCGGGTCGAATGCCGCGACCACGAGTGTCTTCCGGACGATTTGAAGGGGAGCGAGAAGAGCCGCCCTGGCATCTTTCTCGGGCACGAGCTCCATCGCCTTTATCTCGGTGGGTACCTTGGAGGAGACGAGGTCCAGGTAATCCAAGTCGTACTTTTGGGCGCGCCTTTGGGCGTCTTTTTCTTCCGCCTCGCGGCGTTGTTTTTGAAGCTGGTTGTCCAGATCTCGGGATTTAAACATCAGGTTAATTCTAGCTTTTTTTGGCGGGCTACTCAACGCTTTTTCTCCTCCCGGCCCTTCACATTGACAAATAGTATATTTATAGTATAATTGTGCCAGTAACTACTATCAGCCACAGTTCAAGGAAACGACCATGAAAAAGTCATTCTTCATACTGTTTTTCTTTTTTGCTGCTATTCAGGAACTGCCGGCCCAGTTGAACGAGGACGGAATAATCTTCCGTTTCTCCGGTGCGCCGAGGCTTGTCGCGGAACTTATCGGAGTCGGCCAGGTGACGAGTGTCGTTTTGGCCAACCCGACCCCATTTTTCATGAGGGCATCGATATTGGGGGAGTCCTTCGATATTGATCCAAGTGACATCATATTCGACTACTGGCGAGTGGGTTTTTACTATTCCCAGATGCCGGTAGAAATCAAGGTCTTTTCGGACGAGTCCCGTGAGCATCTAATCGGGCTTGCAGGCGACGTTCTTCGGATCGAGAAGGGGCGCCCCACTAATCGGTTGGATGTTAACGACATATATTTTTTGGATGAAAGTTATCGTCCCAGAAACAGTTCGTCGGATGACCCCGTGTTGGACCCGAAGAAGGTTCGGAAGGTGAACATCCCCACGATGCAGAGCGAACTCTCGACGGTGGTGGACTTCGTCAATCTGACGTCGTCGGAGATCACCGTAACGGAAGTCGGCCCCATGGGATCAAACCTGGCAAGGTACGAAGTATATCCGAGTACCTACACGGAAAACGGCCTCGTGAAGAGTCGCAAGAAGAAGATTGCGCCGTTCGACTTTGGGTCATTCGAGGTCCATATTTCCACCTATGGTCAGTACGATCAAAGTGCTATGTACTGGGTGGGAAACGGGAACAACCCCACGATCGTCAACATCGGGCCCAATCCCAATTGGGGACCTCAAGCTCATCGGTTCGTTATCAAGTAAGTCGCATATTTCGCGGCCAAATCCTTAATGGGTTTGGCCGCACTGCGTTTTTTGCTAACATAACAGATATGCCGGAGTTGCCCGAGGTGGAGACGACCGCCGTCCATCTGAATAAAGAAGTAAAAAACAAGGTCATAAAAGACCTCTGGACCGACTGGCCCAAATATTTTTCCACCTACGGTGGATCTCCCGAAGGGAGAAAACCCATGAAAGGCGAGAAAAATTTCAGGAAAGCCGTTCTCGGCCGAAAAATTCTTTCGGTTGGCCGGAAGGGTAAAAACATCCTCTTCCGCCTCTCGGGCGGTTACATAATGCTCGCGCATCAAAAGATGACCGGGCATTTTTTGGTTGGGAAGTGGAAGGAGAATAAGAGACAAGAGAAAAGAGATAAGAGACAAGAAGAAATTTGGCTGGGACAGAAATGGGTGCCCGTAGACGAGAAAGGCCCGCTTAGGAATGACCGGAACAGATTCATTCGGCTCATGTTCTTTCTCTCGGGCGGTGAGATGCTCGCGCTCTCGGATCTGCGAAGATTTGCGAAACTCATGCTCGGCCCGGAAAAGGAGATATTGAATTTGCCGGAATTGAAAGAACTGGGACCGGAACCGATAGATCCGAAGCTCACGTTCAGAAAATTCCTGGAGCTTTTCAGGAATAAGAAAGGCAAGATAAAACAAGTCCTGCTGGATCAGAAAATTCTTTCCGGAGTGGGAAATATCTATGCGGACGAATCTTTGTGGGAGGCCAAGCTCCACCCACTTAGAAGAGTTGATGGCCTGAAGAAAACGGAGCTGCTCGGGCTTTACGACGCCCTGCGGAAGGTCTTAAAAAGAGCCGTCAAAATGCGTGGCTCCTCGGTGGACGATTATCGCGATCCCTCGGGCCGGGCCGGATTTTACCAGAATGCGCATCAGGCCTATCATAGGGAGAATGAGGCCTGCCGCCGGTGCGGTACGAAAATAAAGAGGATCAAAATCGGCCAGCGCTCGGCTCACTTCTGCCCGCACTGCCAAAAATTGAAATGATTTATTTCTTCTACGGGCCGGACTCGTACCGGCGGAACCAAAAACTGAATTCTTCCATTGCGGAGTATAAAAAGAAATATCCGGTCTCGGACATGGCCGTTCTCGACCTCGCGGGAGAGCCGGATGACTGGATGAAAGCTAGGGATTTTTTGAACCAGCCCTCGATGTTCGTTGATTCCAAGGTTCTGGTTCTCCGGAACAGCGGAGAGGTCTCGGAGAAGGGATGGCAGAAGGTCTTGAAATCCAATCTTGAATCCCCGCACACTTTTATCTTCGTATCGGACGAAAAAAAGCCGCTCAAGGCGTTTGGGTTTCTGCTGGAGCCCCCGGCCAAGAGCCAATTCTTCGGCGAGTTGGATGGCCGGCTTCTGGAGGCATTCATAAAAAAAGAGGCGGGGGCGCGGGGACTCGTTTTCGAAAAGAAAGCCGAGGATTTCTTTCTGGGCTATCTTTCGGCCTTAAACGAGCGAAGCTGGATTGCGGTGAGTGAACTCGATAAATTTTCGCTTCTGGGCTTGGCTCAGCCGATAAAATTTGAAGAATTGAGGAGGGTTATCGCCTCGGCTTCGAATGACGAGGTCTTTGACATCGCCAAGCAGATAATGTGGTCCCGGAATTGGGCGGAGAAATTAAAACTTCTGGAAAAACTCCTTTTGCAAAAAAAAGAGCCCGCTTACATCTTTAACTCCCTGGCCTATTCGGCCCGAGGGCGGGAACTCATCCGGCTCGCGGACTACGATGCCGCCATAAAAGGCGGCAATTTGGACTACGAGGAAGCGCTTCTGGATTTCGTTATTGCTTCTTAGAATTCAGTTTTTTGGAGAGGCGGGACTTGTAGCGGTCGGCTTTTCCGCGCTTAATGAGTCCCACCTTTGTCATCTTATCAAGGGTTTTGAAGACCTGGGGCAGGTACTTTTGGGCTTCGTCCATCTTTCCCAAGGCCACGAGTTTTTTGTATTCCTTCATGGCGTCGTGCATCTTCTTCTTGCGTCCCAGATTGAGCTCGCGCCGGCGGACGCTTTGGCGGAAGGCCTTTTTGGCTGATTTGGTAATTGGCATTTAAGTGGTCTCATATTATCTTTTTTAGATTTTTATGTCAAAAGGATGGAGGCGAAAAAAAGCTCCACAGGGTCTCTGTGGAGCTAAGTTCGTATTATGGGTTTTGGCTGTCCGCAGGCAGCTTTCAGTTCCAAGCGGGGTTCCCACTACCCACCTTGTTCGGAGCCCGTTCAACCGGAGTTTTGTTTGGGCTTTTCACTCCCTCGTTAGAGGAAATCCAATCCAATCACTTTTCGTTCCCTTTCACTCTTCGTTAGAAGGAAGGCGCGGGGGTTAGTGCCGCGCATTAATTTGGTTTCGTTTACGCATCTTTCAGTGCTTCTGAGGAGAATAACGCAAGAATTTTTTCTGCCGCTTCAGCTACGTACTCTACCTCAGTGAAGCTCATCCTGGGTTCATCTCCATTGAAACAGAAGTCACCACCATACCCACGCATGACACCTGACAAAATGTCCATACCAAAGAGCATACGTGATAGATTAGCAATCAGCGCAGATCCCTCTGGTTTGAGAAGAAGTTTTTCTCCCCTCATCCCTGCCTCTTTCTCAAATAGTGTCTTATCTTCCAGGAGTTTCTTGAGCCGTCTGAGGAAGAGAAGTGTGAGCGGATATGAAAAACCTTGGATTTGGGGAGCCTTCCGGAGCGTTTTAAGTCCGGCGGGTCCCAAAACCTGCAAATCAAGTCCGGTGTTCATGGCTGTATCCTTGAATTGGTTGATATTCAGTTCCAGCAGTTTCTGGTTGAAGAGTACCATGAATATAATATTCTGTCAATGCCACATGAAACCCTCATGGATCGGCGCTATAATAGATGTATGATTCACACTTTGTCGGGAAAACTTACGGAATGGGGGGAGGGCTACATCGTGGTTGAAACGGGCGGAATTGGCTTCAAGGTTTTTACGAATGCGAGGACGGCGTCAAGGGCGCCCGCTGGCGGAGAGGTAAAACTTTTTTCCCATCTCTATGTCCGAGAGGATAAATTGGAACTCTACGGATTTTTGGAAGAAGGCGCCCTGAAGCTCTTTGAGCTTCTTATTTCCGTCTCTGGCATCGGACCGAAGAGCGCGCTTGCGATTCTGGATATAGATGCGACCGAGAATATCATCGCGGCTATCGCAGGGAAGCGGCCGGACATTCTGACGCGCGCCTCGGGCGTCGGCTTGAAAACCGCCGAGCGGGTAATATTGGAACTCCAGAGCCGGATAAAAATGCCGAGCGGAACGAAGCGCATGACCGAAGCGATGGACGTGAACCAAGAAGTGGAAGAAGCGCTCGTTGGCTTGGGTTACAGCCGGCTTGCGGTCCGGGAGATCATGTCGAAAGTTGCCCCGGAGTTCAAAACGCTTGAGGACCGCTTGCGTCAGGCGCTCAAGATCCTGGGGCGGCGCTAGGTCATGGCAAAAGATACTTGGAGCAAAGCGAACGGAATATTGGAGAGTTTTAAAAAATTCCCGCTGTTTAAGCTGCTTTATCGCCTTTCTTGGGCACCAAAGGCGTACCATTTTTTCCTGGGTTTGGCTGGGGTCGTTATTTACCGATTCCCCGGACGGCGGATAAAAGTCATCGGCGTTACCGGCACCAAAGGAAAGACCACGACCGTAGAGCTCATTAACTCCATCCTGGAAGCGGCGGGCAAGAAGACGGCGCTTCTCTCTTCTCTGAGAGTGAAGATTGGCGAGAAGAGCGAAAAGAACGCTTTCGGGAACTCCATGCCCGGGCGGTTTTTTGTTCAAAGTTTCCTGAGCCAGGCCACAAAAGAAAAATGCGAGTACGCAATCATCGAAGTCACCTCCCAGGGTGTGATGCTTTCCCGGCACCGTTTCATCAATTGGCGAATTGCCGTTCTCACGAACTTGGCGCCGGAACACATCGAAGCTCACGGCTCGTTCGAAAATTACCGGGCGGCGAAACTCAAGTTTCTGGAAGCGGCCGCGCGTTCAGGCGCCCGGGCGTTTTTGAACAAGGACAGCGAGAGTTATGAATTCTTTTCCAAGAATTTGCCGGAAGACAAGGTTTATCCGTTTTCTAAAATGACACTTGAAGGTCTCCAGATCAAAAACCCCAACCTAAACAGCGATTTTTACCGGGAGAATATGGCGGTAGCTTACGAGGTGTCGAAAAAACTCGGTATTCCGGAGTTGGTCATCAAAAAAGCACTCGAGAATTTCCGGGGCGTGCCGGGCCGGTTTGAATTCGTACAGAAAGAGCCATTCGCGGTTGTCGTGGATTATGCCCACACTCCGGATTCGCTCGAGGCGATCTATAAGGCCGTGCGGCCCGAGGTTCTGTCCGGAAAGCCGGGCGGAAAGCTCATCTGCGTTCTGGGCTCGGCGGGCGGTGGGCGTGACAAGTGGAAGCGTCCGGCAATGGGAAAAATCGCAGCGGAGTATTGCGATGCAGTCATTCTTACGGATGAAGACCCCTATGACGAAAACCCGGATGAGATTTTGGAGCAGATAAAATACGGAATAGATGAGACCAAGAATAGAAAAGTAAAACCGGAGAATATTTTTAAGATTCTGGACCGCCGGAAGGCGCTCGAAAAAGCCATCGGTCTCGCGGGAAGCGGGGACGCGGTTATCGCAACCGGGAAGGGCAGCGAGATGAGTATTCACATCGCGAAGGGAAAAACAATTCCATGGAACGAAAAAGAAACAGCAAAAGAAATTTTGAGTTCTCGGTAAGGAACACCGCTTCCTTCACCCTCATAGAGCTCCTGGTCGTCATAGGTATTCTGGGAGTCCTCGCGACAGCCGTCGTCTTGGTCCTGAACCCCGCCGAGCTCTTGAAACAAGCCCGGGACAGTACCCGTCTCTCGGACCTGGCCTCATTGAACCAGACCCTCTCCCTCTTCCAGACGGACCAGTACAACCGCTCCCTGGGAACATCGAGCGTAGTCTATGTATCAGTTCCCGACTCCTCTCCCACCTGTCTGAATCTGGGCCTCCCCACCCTCCCCGGAGGGTGGTCCTACGGTTGCGCTCCCGCCTCCACTCTCCAGAAGGTGGA
>JBEKVQ010000003.1:0-77320 GCA_049997815.1 Minisyncoccia bacterium | reverse complement strand
CGCGCTTTTGTTCATTTGGGTGCTCATTTTCCTCGCTCTTCTCGTCATAGCCGCCATTGATCTCAAGGATTACGTGATACCCAACGAACTAAATGCTCTTCTCGCCATTTTCGGGGTCATCATCGCCGCAATCCTCTTCTACTACAGCGGGAAGTTATTTCCTTTTAGGGACTCGTTCCTTGAGCAGTATCGATTGGTGTTTTCCCCGTTTCAGAATTTAATCCTGAATCGCCTTCTGGGAATGGTCGCTGGCGGCCTATTCTTCGGGCTGCTCGTATTTTTGAGCCGCGGGCGGGGTATGGGGATGGGAGACGTGAAACTGGCCCTGGCCTCGGGTTTGGTTTTGGGCTGGCCCGACATTGCTCTTTCAACCATCATCGCGTTCATTTTGGGCGGTTTGGCCGGGGGCATCCTCTTGGCCGGGGGAAAGAAACATATCAAGGATAAGCTTCCCTTCGCGCCGTTTTTTGTGCTTGGGAGCTTTCTCACGGTTTTTCTCGGCCACGCCATCGTAACCGGATATTTCGGGCTTTTCGGAATTTGATTTCCGGCGGCGCTTCAGACCAAGGATTTCACGCGCCTTTTTCGTACTCGCCTGCCAGGCGAAGATTTTTTTGTTCATTTATCGCTGGTTCCAACTGTTGTATAATTTAAAACAATGAACCGTGAAGAATCTCGCGCGGAATTGATGGAAAACGATCCTAGAAGCGGAACCACGCTCATCGAGATCTTGGTTGTGATATCCATAATGGCCATCATCTCTGCTATGCTCTTGACCGGCAGCAGGGACAGCGCGGTTCAGGTCGCCCTTTCAACTGGCCAGGCGACGCTCGCGGGCGTTTTGAATCGCGCGAAAGCCCTGACGCTCGCGAAGTACACCGAAACTTCAGTCCCGAGCGATTTACCCTGCGGTTTCGGAGTTCATTTCGACAAGGGAAAGAATACTCTCATCATCTATCAGGACTCTCAGGTTTCGCTTGGGTCCTGCAATACCCAGGTGCACGATTACATTCTAGGCAACGATACTATTATCGAAACGATAAATCTTGACCCGCGGATTGGATTCGTTGATTCTCCATCATCTCCATTATTGGATGTCGCTTTCCAAGCCCCCTATTTGAAAGCGAATAGGGCAGTAACGATCACTCTTGGTATAAATGGCGGTGCGCAAAGGACCAGCGTGCAAGTTACGGAAGGGGGCAGCATATCGTCTCTTTGATCATGAAGTTCACCCGGAAAATAAAAGAAAAAAGAGGAAGTGTTCTAATAGAGGCCATTGTCGGCATCAGCTTGGTCACAATAGGCATATTGGGCATAGTTTCTTTTCTTACCAATTCTTCCAGATTCTATAATTCATCGGTTAACAATCTGAAGGCAACCTATCTTGCGGCGGAGGGAATAGAGGTAGTGAAAAATATCATCGATACCAATTACGTGAAGGGCGGCGACAGATGGAATCCGCCGGCAAACGGTTGGTATTATCTTGATTCTGGAACTACCGCCGATTCCCTCTCTCCGATCCCGAACCCGCCAACGCCCTCGGTTGCGCAGTTCGTGAAATTCGACTCTACGAGCGGCACTTATGGTAGCACCGGCATTAACACAATTTTCAGAAGGATAGTTAACATAAATGATGCAGGCGGATATCTGAGTGTTTTGTCCTATGTAAGCTGGAACGAGAACGGAAGTCAGAAACAAGTTCTTTTAGAGGACCATTTTTATGATTGGCGTCCGAATATTTAGCGCATGAATATGACGAAAATTCCCAAGAAAAACAAAAAATCCGGATTTACAATAGTTGAACTATTGGTCGCGATGTCCATATTCGTGATTCTGATAACTATTGCGGTCGGTGCCTTCATCCAGGCCTTAAGAAGCGAAAGGCGGCTAACCTCCCTGATGACCGTAAGCAATAACGCGAGTTCGGTTCTGGAACAAATGGCCCGGGAAATAAGGACGGGGTATCTATTCTCGCCTCAGCCAATTTGTGGAAATTCGATTTCTTTCAATACCTCGGCTTCCGGGGTCTCGAGTGTCGTCTCTTATGATTTGAGTTCCGTCGGTAGCAGGGGAGTGATTCGGAGGAACGGCCAAAATCTTACCGCGGACAACGTCAATGTGAGCAAACTTTGTTTCTTGGTAAGCCAGGATAGTACCAGTTTATGCAGTCCTTGGCGGGTAACGATTGCAGCGACGGTGGACGCCTTTCCCTTGAGTGCTGTAGTGGCTTCGACCGCTATCCAAACCACTGCCAGTTCTCGGATCCTGCCCAGGGATATGCCTCTATCCGAAAAGGTCACGAGCGATTTTAGATATTGCGAATAAATCCGATGAAAGGAATCAAAAATTCAATTTTCGACAGGTCTTCCGGCCAAGCCATGGTCATGATGGTTATAATGATGGGCGGCATGATGCTTTCCGCTACCGCGGTTGCCGGGCTCTTGATGTTCTATCAGCTTCGCCAGGCGAACGAATCTTCCGCTTCCGGCATGGCCGTATTCGCCGCCGATGCCGGACTTGAGGCGGGTTCCTATTGTTATTTCAAGGAAGACTTCCTTTCCAATCAAACTCCCCAACTGAACATCCCGTATTGTCGCGATAGTTCGTCGGCTTTCCTGAACGGAGCGAGTTATCAATCGTCGCTTACGTTCACGTTTAACGGTGACAAGGTATCAGGATTCGTTCAGAACAGTTACGGTTTTTCCGGCAAGACCGAAAGGGCCCTCCAAAACGTTTTCTCCAACCAGCTCTAGAGCCGAAGAGCGATACGTTTAAATTATGGATAAAAACGAAGCCAATAAACGCCTCATTAAATTAAGAGACGAGATAAATCGCTATCGCTATGCTTACCACGTTTTGGACAAGGAATTGATATCCGCGGAAGCGCTCGATTCCTTGAAGAAGGAGCTTTTCGATTTGGAACACCAATTTCCGGATCTGGTGACGCCGGATTCCCCCAGCCAACGGGTAGAAGGGAAGCCGCTCAAGGCGTTCAAGAAAGTCCGGCACGAAAGGCCGATGATATCATTTGACGACGCCTTCTCCGAAGAGGATATGCGCGATTGGTTCTCGCGTCTCGAGAATTTCCTGAAACGGAGAGTAAAACCAGAATTCTACTGCGAGCTTAAAATTGATGGCTTGGCGATAGAGTTGGTTTATGAGAACGGAATTTTCGTCCAGGGTTCCACGCGCGGCGACGGCGCAATTGGCGAAGATGTGACCCAGAATCTCCGCACGGTGGAGGCGATACCGCTCAAGATCGAAAGCACGGACCCGAAGCACCCGGTGCCCAAACGGCTCGTGGTTCGCGGCGAGGTTTTCATAACGAAGAAAGAATTTGACCGGATAAATAGGGAACAAAAAAAGAAAGGCGGAAAACTCTACGCGAATCCGCGGAACATCGCAGCTGGTTCTGTCCGTCAGCTGGATCCGAACGTGATCGCTGCCCGCAAACTGGATTCTTTCCAATACGCCATTACTTCGGACCTAGGTCAGGTGAAACATGAGGAGGAGCACGACATTTTGAAATCGTTCGGATTCAAAATAAATCCATGGAATAAATTGGTTCACTCTCTTGATGAGGTTTTCAAATTCCGCGACCATTGGATAAAGCATCGCGAGAAGATTCCCTACGAAATAGACGGGACGGTGGTAATTGTGAATGATAACCTCACGTTTGAGGCAGGCGGCGTGGCTGGGAAATCGCCACGCGGGGCCATCGCCTACAAATTTTCTCCCCGCGAGGCAGAAACAGTAGTGGAAGAGATAAAGGTGCAGGTGGGCCGGACTGGAGCGCTTACGCCCGTCGCGGTAATGCGGCCGGTAGGCGTGGGCGGCATCACGATAACGCACGCTACGCTCCATAACTTTGACGAAATAGAGAGATTGGGATTGAAGATCGGCGATACGGTCATTATCTCCCGGGCGGGCGACGTGATCCCGCAGGTAAAGAAAGTTTTGAAGAACCTAAGGACGGGTAAAGAAAAGAATTTCCGTGTTCCAGCGAAGTGCCCCGTGGATGGTTCGAAGATAATACACGAGGGGGCCATTTATCGCTGTTCTAACCCCCGTTGCGGTGCGCGCCACCGGGAACAGCTCTATCACTTCGCGTCTCGCCGGGCTTTCGATATCCGCGGGCTGGGTGGAAAAATAATCGACCGATTTTTGGATGAAGGGCTGATAGTGGATGCGGGCGACATTTTCAATCTTGAGAGGGGCGACATTGAGGTTTTGGAGCGTTTTGGGGAGAAATCGGCGGAAAATATCGTGAGGGAAATCGGGGAAAAGAAAAAGATCACGCTCGCCAAGTTCATATACAGCGTGGGAATTCTGAATGTGGGAGAAGAAACGGCTATTGATTTGGCTAAGCAGTTTCCGGTCTCGTCCATAAGTGAATTCGTCAAAAAATACTCTCGACTTTCAAAGGAAGACCTTGAAGAAGTGCGCGATATCGGGCCCAAGGTATCGGAGAGTATCTATGGTTGGTTCCGCGAGCCGAGGAATCTGGAGCTTCTGCGGAAGCTCGACAAGGCGGGGATAAGCATCGTTAGGGAACACCGCGCGAGGGGAGTGCAAAATCTTTCCGGAGAAACGTTCGTTCTCACGGGTTCGCTCTCTGGAATGAGCCGGGACGAGGCCAAGGAGAAAATTCGGGCCCTGGGTGGGGAGATTTCCGAGAGCGTTTCGTCCAAAACCAACTACGTCGTGGCCGGCAGTGATCCCGGCTCCAAATACGATAAAGCCAAGGAGTTGGGTGTGAGAGTTTTAAGTGAAAAAGAATTTCTGGATCTAGTTTCCTGATTTTTCGAGAAACCCTTCCCTCCGAAAACACGCTATGCCAAACCCCAGCGAGGTTTGGCCGCTTGCTCTCGGCCTCGCTCTCTCGCTTACGCTCGAACCCTGCCCGCCCTGCTTGCGCAGGCAAGTCGGCCTGCGAGACAGTTTTCTTGAGGAAAGGGTTTCTTGTTTTTAATTTTGAAGATATAATTGGTTCATGCTTACGAAGAAAGACTTGGAGAAATTGGCCGAATTGTCCCGGATGGAACTGAACGGCAAGGAAGAAGAAAAACTACTCAAGGATTTGGGCAAGATTCTCGATTATTTCGAAAAACTGAAAGAGGTAAACACTGAAGGCGTCTCTCCGATGACCGGTGGTACGGAATCCGAAAATGTTTTGAGAGAAGATGGCGGGAGTTCGAATATAGATAAGAATAAGGCGATCGAGGCCTTTCCGGAAAATAGCGGGGGGTTTCTTAGGGTTCCGCCCGTATTTTAATTACGTCCGTATGCATTTTGAGGATATTACGATAAAAAAGTTTCACGAGGGCCTGAAAAATAAAGAATTCAAGGCGCTTGAAGTCGTTCAGGGGCTTTTTAACAGAATAAAAAAAGAGGATGGCAAAATACATTCTTTTCTTGCGCTTTTGGAGAGCGATGCGGTAGAACGGGCCGAAAGGGTGGATTTGGACCTGTCATCCGGAAAAGAAATCGGCATCCTGTCAGGCGTTCCATTGGCGATAAAGGACAACATGCTGATTGAGGGAACCCATACGACCGCTGGCTCCAAAATCTTGGAAAATTATACGTCCGCTTATGATGCTACGGTAATCAAGAAGCTAAAAAAAGAAGGGGCGATATTCTTAGGAAAAACGAACTTGGACGAGTTCGCGATGGGGGCATCGACGGAGAACTCCGCTTTTGGCGTGACGCGCAATCCTTACGATTCAGAGAGGGTGCCAGGCGGCTCATCGGGCGGCTCGGCAGCGGCCGTTGCAGCCGGATTCGCTTTGGGCGCCTTGGGTTCCGACACGGGCGGCTCAATCCGCCAACCGGCGGCTTTTTGCGGAGTAGTTGGGATGAAGCCGACCTATGGCCGGGTCTCACGCTTCGGTTTGATTGCGATGGCTTCCAGCTTGGACCAGATTGGTCCCTTTGCCAAAACCGTGGAGGATGCCGAAGTCCTCTTTAATGCCATCCGGGGCGCCGACCCGTTCGATGCCACGAGCACCGATAAAGATTACGTTCCGGAAGATGATTTTAGAAGATTGAAGGAATTAAAAATAGGCCTCCCGAAGGAGTATTTCATTGATGGGTTGAGCAGCGATGTCAAAAACGGAGTGGACGAAGCCATCGCGAAGCTGAAAAGCTTGGGTTTCAAATTCAAAGAGATCAGCCTGCCTCATGCCGAATATGCCCTGGCTTGTTACTATATCGTGGTGCCGGCTGAGGTGAGCGCCAACCTGGCTAGATTCGACGGTATTCGTTACGACCGGATTCGGGATGCGGAATCGGCGGTCCGAAGCCTGCGCGACATTTATTTCAAAAATCGGGGCGAAAGGTTTGGCGCGGAGACCCGCCGGCGAATTCTCTTGGGTACCTTCGTTCTTTCTGCCGGTTACTACGATGCTTACTATGCCAAGGCCCAGAAGGTGCGCCGGCTCATCCAAAATGATTTCAAAGAGGCCTACAAAGAGGTGGATGTGATTTTAACTCCCGTGGCACCGACAGCCGCCTTCAAGATAGGAGAAAAGGCGGATAACCCGCTCGCGATGTATCTTTCGGATATCTTCATGGTCTCTCTGAATTTGGCTGGCCTACCGGGTATTTCCATTCCGGTCAAAAAATACAATCTTAGCGGAGGAGAATTACCTGTAGGATTCCAACTTATTGGGAAACATTTCCGCGAAGCGGACATTCTCGGCATCGGGAAGCAGTACGAAAAGATCTAATTTTCGAGATTTTTTAGGGCTATTTCAGCTTTCAAAATGTCCTCTGGCTTGCCGATGGGCAACCACATCCTCGCTTTTACCACCATTATCGGGTGTTCTTTCGCCATCTTGCTCAGGGCGTGAGATAGGTAAAATTCACCATTCGGGTGCGGTGCCGGAGCGTATCTGAAAATATGCGGGGTGAAGGTGTAGGCGGTCGTGAGGACCAAATTGCTTTTTGGCATCTCCGGCTTTTCCTCTACATCCGCTATCGTGCCGTCGGGATTGAGAACGATGACCCCGAAAGGTCTTGCATCCGGCACTTCGGCTGCCACGACTGCAAGCGGGTGTTCCAATAGTTCGTGGATTGTCTTTTGGTCCAGAATATCATCGGCAAAAAAGGCCGCGAACGGTTCGTTATTTAAAAGATGGCGGGCCTGCTCAATTGCATGATAGGTGCCGTGCCTTTCTTTTTGCCAGACATAATTGATTTTCCGTCCGAGGAATTCATCGCCCAGATAGTTTTGGATCTTTTCCCCGAGATAGCCGATAACGACAATAAGCTCATCCACCTTCTCGGGAAGCTGGGCAATCAGGCGTTCAATGATCGGAACTCCGCCCACCTTCAATAATGGCTTAGGATTTTCTAACGTGAGGGGTCTCATCCTTACCCCTTCTCCAGCGGCTAGAATGATAGCTTTCATATTTATCTTGGTTTTATGTTGCGTACGTGAACTTCATGCTTAGATTGCCACGCGGGAACGGTAATAAGCAAGAGTTCCATCTTGCCGAGAAAATAAATCTTCGTGCGCGGAGGTGCTACGACGATGTCATTAACTCGCACGGCAAACCCCTTGCCGTTTAGATAGAATTTACCCTTCCCCTTGAGAACATAGTAAAGATATGTACTTTTCTTGTGATAGAACTCTTCAAGGTGTCCCTTGGTGGTTTTTTCGTACACAAAACCGATATCCTTGCGTCCGGTTTTATAAACCCAAATATCTACTCCGTGCTTGTGTTTACGGAGGGCTTTTTTAAGTCCGATTTTCATTTGCGCAGCCGGCCGGAATTGAACCGGTAACCTCTGCCGTGACAGGGCAGCGCTCTAACCAATTGAGCTACGGCTGCAATTGACTAACTTCAGTTTATTTCATATTGAACCATTTTTCAAATCCGGCCGCAACTCAAAAGGGGGTCGGGGAAAAGCGGAAGGCTTTCCCCGTGTCGGAAATAGCTCCGACGCCGGGGTCGGAGCGTTTAGAAACCGTGGGTGTCTAAAACGCAGAAAAATCGCCTTTGCGATTTTTCAAGTTGTTGCGGGGGCGGGAGTTGAACGTCGCTCCGACGGAGTCGGAGCTCCCTAAAACCCAGCGGTTTTAGTGTTTCCGCCACGGGAAAACTCCCGTTTTCCCGACCCCTTTCCCAGTTTAAATCCTACCACATCGAAACCAAAAAACTGCCGAAACGGCAGAATTTTTGATTTTGGTTGCGGGGGCAGGATTTGAACCTGCAACCTTCTGGTTATGAGCCAGACGAGCGACCAGATTGCTCCTCCCCGCAAACGCATATTATCAAGAAAAACCGGAAAATACAATCGCTTCCAAAATATTGGCATTTTCGAAATGGTGGCTTATAATTTCAAAATCGGAAACGTCAGGGTAGCTCAGCTGGTAGAGCGAGGGAGTCATAACCCCTAGGTCGTGGGTTCGAGCCCCACCCCTGACACAAGAGGAAAATTATGGAAGAAATTGTCATAGATTCCCCGGAAGAAAAGAAACTGAAGACCGAACTCGAAAAAAGAACGGACACTGATGGTCTGCGCATGAAGAGATTTTTGAATATGCCGGACCTCTCACGGATAGAGGGGAGCCCCATTGCGGAGATCGTCAGCCGAATATTGGCCAGCCCTTATTTCAAGGGCTTGGATGTAATTAGAACCCCCGAGATTGTGCCGGCGAGCGTAAGTTTTGACCTATTTGATTTTCCGGCCGACCATCCGGCCCGGAGCCGCTCGGACACTTATTACGTGGATGATAATAACATTTTGCGAACCCATACCACGATTATGTGGTATTACTACCTTTTGGAGGACAGTGTAAAAAAACGGATTGCGGAGAATAAGCCCGTTGGATGCTTTAGTTTCGGCAAAGTTTACCGCAGGGACGCGATAGACAGGAGCCATATGAATGTATTCCACCAAATTGATGGCTGGTATCTGGCGCCCGAATCCGTAAAGACGATAGGCAAGAAGGAATTGGAAGAGGCCTTGGGCAACATCGCGGTCGCAGTATTTGGGCCGAACGTCAAATATCGCTTGAACAAGGATACTTTCCCATATACAGACCCGTCTTTGGAAATGGAAGTCGAAATAGAAGGCAAGTGGGTGGAAGTAGTTGGCTGCGGCGTAGTAAAAGGCAGTGTGCTCGAGAAACTCGGAGTCGATTCGTCGAATTATACCGGCTGGGCTTTCGGTTTCGGCTTGGAGCGCCTGGCGATCGCGAGTATGAATTTGCCCGACATACGCTTGCTTTGGTCGGATGACCCTCGTGTGAAGAAACAGCTCCATTTGGGGCGAAAATTCGTGGAGGTCAGCAAGTATCCACCCATCACGCGCGACATTTCTTTCGTGGTCAAGGCTGGTTTCGTGCCGAACGATTATTTCGACCTTATCCGCGACGTCGGCGGTGATATCGTGGAAGAAGTTTCGCTTTTGGACAAGTATGAGAATGCGGAAAAGTTCGGTGCGGGGAAAATCAGCTACACCTATCGCATCATCTACCGTTCGAACGAGCGGACGCTTACCATAGAAGAGATAAATCCCATTCAGAATAAGATAATTGAGGAGACCAAGAAGCAGTTCCGGGCGGAAGTCCGGTAAGAACGAAAAAAGAGAACCGGAATTCCTCGTAAGGAATCCCGGTTTTTTTATTTACCAATTATCTCTAGTTGTCTCAGGGTCATCTTGAGTCCGATGCCTTTATCATAAAGATAAGCATCGACCCTGGGATATACTACGATGCCGTTCTTGGATCCTACCAGGAATTCGCATCTCAGGTACGGTTTACCCTTGTCATCTGAACTCGAAAATCTGTAAAGGGATGGTTTGTATGCCCGGTACGCCGTGTCTGATTTTGCCGAAGTGTCATGGAACACCGATATCCTAAGAGTGTCTTTTCCGAATCGGAATGAGGCGTTTAGCCAAATTGTCTTCGGACTGCGGAAAAACTCCCTCAATTCCGAAATGAACTTGACACCATTGGAATTTAACGTATCCCGCTTGGATTTGGGCGGTTCGGCGAACGAAGTCTCCGAAATATTCGACGTGGCGTGGAGCCATTTTTTGCCGTCCTGGTCCCAGAGCTCCATTAGGAAGTCGTCATTCTCATTTTTCAGTCCCGTGATGAGTTCAAAATAGCTCAAGTCTTTAGGAGCGAAATTCACGAATTGAAAAACTTTTCCGATGACTCCTGAGAGGAATTTCGGGACTACCGGCAGATCGGTAACCTCGATGTCGTATCGAGCCGAAATCTTTGTGGTATCCGTTATCGCCCCGTTCAAATGAGAACTGGGGCAAGTAAGCAGTATAAAGCCTACGAGCAGGGTTCTCATTTGGCCTCCAGTACTGGTGATGAACCGCTGGTTATTCTACGGGTATACCTATTTTTCTTCAAGTTTTCACTCCCAGTGTATCTGTCTTTGGAACTCCGCCACCCTTTCGCCGAGCAACTGATGTTTTTTTAGATTCGGGTCGCTCTTTATTATCGTGACCGCCGCGTCGCGCGTTTCCTTGACCATTTCCGGATTTTGAATGGCCTGCATTGCGACATCCGGCATTCCCGTTTGAGCTTGGCCGAAGAACTCGCCGGGGCCCCGGAGCTTCAAATCTTTTTCCGCGAGCTCAAAACCGTTTTTGGCTTCAACGATGGATTTCAATCTCTGTTTGGTGGATTGAGAAGATGAATCTGTGAAGAGGAAACAATAGGATTGGTTCTCGCCCCGACCGACTCGTCCGCGGAACTGATAAAGCTGAGCCAGGCCAAAGCGGTCGGCGCCCTCAATGAACATTATCGTCGCATTCGGTACGTCCACGCCGACTTCAACGACCGAAGTAGTCACGAGGACATCGCCCCGCTTTTCCAAGAAATCCCGCATTATTTTTTCCTTTTCCGCCGCTTTCATCTTTCCGTGAAGCATCAGGATTTTCAGGTCGGGAAAGATTTTTTTGGAGAGCTTGTCATATTCTTCTTTCACGGATTTCAGTTCCAGTTTTTGCCACTCGAAACGGGATAGAGTGGTTTCGGTTTTCTCGTTGGGTTCGATGCGCGGGCAGACCACGAAGGCCTGGCGCCCCCTTTTTATCTCTTCCCGGATGAATTGGTATGTATTGGTTCTCTCCTTTACATCAACCGATTTTGTTACTATGGTTTTCCGATTTTTGGGCATCTCCGTGATTATGGAGAGGTCCAGGTCGCCGAAGATGGTTAAACTCAGGGTGCGGGGGATGGGCGTCGCGGACATTGAAAGGAAATGGGGGATCGCTCCCTGTGTTTTTTTGTCCGTGAGCGATGCCCGCTGATTCACCCCGAAGCGGTGCTGTTCGTCTATCACGACTAGGGCAAGCGAACGGAAATTCACGCTTTTCTGAATGAGCGAATGGGTGCCAATCGCTATTTTTATTTTTCCGTTCTTTATATCCTCTTGGACCTGTTTTTTCTTCGTCTCGGCAGTGAGGCCGTGGCCGTAGAAAACCAGCGCTTGGCTGGCGGTTACAAGCGCTACACCCCCCTCGAACCCCGGAAAGAACCTTAGGAAGGTCTGGTAGTGTTGGCGGGCAAGAATCTCCGTGGGGGCCATTAAAGCGGCCTGGAAGCCACCGTGGGCGGCGTTTAGGGCGGCAATTGCGGCAATGACCGTCTTCCCCGAACCGACGTCGCCCTGGAGCAGCCGGTTCATCGGTTGGTTCCGGGACATATCTTTTAGGATCTCCCATAAAGATTTCTTCTGTGAAAGCGTGAGCGTAAAGGGCAAATGTTTCAAAAGGTCTTTTACGAACGGAATATCGGCTCCGACCGGCGGCGCTTCTTGCCGGGCGAGGGCAATCTTCTGTTTCAAATTGTAAAGCTGGAGCAAAAACAGGTCTTCGAATGCGAAGCGCTTTCTGGCCTTCATCGCATTTTCCAATTCGTCGGGGAAGTGAATTTGTTTAAGAGCGCGGTTCACGTCCGGCAGGTTTTGGTCTTTTAGAATTTCTTCCGGTAAGGGCTCGGGAACTCTTTTCAGGTTCTCGAGGATGGGCTTTACGAGATAGCGGATGCCTTTGGAGGTAAGGCCTCGGGTTTCCGGATAAACCCCCACGATTCTGCCAGTATGAGTTGTCTCTCGTCTCTCGTCTCTTGTCCCTTGTTCCCGGATGAGTTCGTAGGTTGGATTCGAAAGGTGGATTTCGTCCCGGCCGGTGACCTTGCCGGAAAAATTGGCCAGTCGTCCGGGCTGAAGAACGTTTTTGATATACGGCTGATTGAACCAGACGGCTTTGATTGAGCCGGTGTCGTCGGTAATAAGGCACTCCACAATGTAAAGATTCCGGCGCCAGGCCCGTCGGCCTTCGATTTCTTCCACTCGGCCTTGTATAGTCGCTTCCTGGTTGGGGATCAAATCGGCGATCTTATAGATTTGGGAGAAGTCCTCGTAGCGCGTGGGGAAGTGCGAAAGAAGGTCGCCCACGGTAGAGATATTGAGCCGCTTCAGTTTTGATATGAAGCCCTGACCGATGCCGTTCACTTCGGCGAGAGGTGTGCGGAGGTCTAACATTGCCGCATATTATACCCGATTTTCGGAGTTCCTGCCATTTTTTGTTATCATTACTATATGCGGAAATTTCCTGAAGTCGATTTTGAAGAATTCAAGGTCTTCAAGAAGCTTAAAACACCCGAAAAGATCCAGGATTTCGTCGACAAGCTCAAAATAAACTTCGAGCCGAACGGAGAGACAGACCATTCACCGCTCATGGTTTTAAGGCATAAAGAAGCCCATTGTTTCGAAGGTGCCGTGCTGGCCGCGGCCGCGCTTTGGCATAACGGCGAGCGCCCGCTTCTCGTGAACCTGAAGACCACTGCCGACGACTACGGCCACGTTCTCGCGATTTTCAGGCGTGGAGGCAGGTGGGGAGCCATAACGAAGACCAATCACGCCGTTTTGAAGTATCGGGACCCGGTTTACGGTTCTCTCCAGGAGCTTGTGATGTCGTATTTCAACGAGTATTTTATGGATAACGGCGTAAAAACATTGCGCGCTTATTCGTCCCCGTTTGACCTGACCAAGTACGGGGATGATTGGGTCACATCAAGAAAAAGTTTATCCGAAATCCTGGATGCTCTTATGGACTCGCCGCACGTTAAAATTTTGAATAAGGAATCTGTTCGCCGTCTTCGTCCGGCGGCTCCGATAGAAATAAAAGCAGGGAAGCTCGTGGAGTGGAATAAAAATAAGTTGAAAAATCGGCAGAATCGGATAAGATAAACGATATCTAAGCCCCTATAGCTCAGTTGGTAGAGCTGCTCCCTCTTAAGGAGAAGGTCGTAGGTTCGAATCCTACTGGGGGCACCAGATGTTCATATACGCTACATCTCGAATCCGTAGGTATAGAAATAAAAATCACCACTACAACAGTGGGATTTTTATTTTTCGTCAATACACTCTAGGAGAAATCGAACCTTCGGTAACTTCCAGGTTAAAACGACCACCTTACTAAGTGGATATTCTTGTTGTGTGATAAGCGCCTACAGGTTTAGATCACCATTATTGACATACAATTTACGATGTGGTAAAATCGCAGCGTTCCTGAAAATCAGGAATAGCATCTTAACAAACTCAAAACCCATCACTAACTAGAAATGAAAGGGAACCCCCATGAAAAATCATGGAACACCCCGAAAAGAAGAATGGACACACCAGCAAGTAGCGCAGATCCAGTCTGTGTTCGTCAAAGCAATACCGGACGCGGTTGAAAAAACCAATCTCTCACCAGAAAGCGTTATTAATGCCGTGAAGAATAACGGTCAAGGTATCACCAATTTGGTGTCAATAATGCTTTCCGATATGGTGAATTACGCGCCCAAGTTAGGACCACCAAATCCTAAATCCAATGAATATGCGAAACCTCTTTGGAAAGAGGGTAAAATGGTAATCGACGGTGTCGATGGTTCGCAAACGTTCGCAAATATGGACCATATGGACAAACTATTTGCTTCCGTTAGTCCTCGATTCTTCTTTGATCCTCCTCATGTCGGAACACTGGAAGATCCTGAGCTGGGTGCCAACGAACCTGGTAAACCGACGGGAGAGAGGCCGGTTATCGTTTGTGAACAAGTGAAAGCTGGTACGATTGAGCAGATTTTAAGGTCAATAAACCCGAATCTGGACGAACTTTGCTTTACCCAACATCAGATAATAAATTTTGCGAAGAAGTATCGTCACAAACTTCGGCCACATCCCGGTTTTACCTATTTCTTGTTCAAGTCGCATAATAGATTCCTTATCGCCAACTTGGAACAATCAGATGAGAACGATCTGAAAATAATAGCTGATCTTATTGTCCCATTTTCCGAGGAATCCCTTAGTTACGTTGAAGAACTCGGCCAAGCGCCGCTTCACATCGTTTGTCCTTACTGACTGCGTGGGTCTGAGGCATACAGACAGTTCATTCAGTAATCTGTAAAATATCATTGAGAAACAATGGGTTCACATTTCTGTGAACCCATTTATTTTTTTGTCCTTTCCGTCATTTTCTCCCACCTTCCCCTGCGGAATCCCATCCTCTATACTAAGCAGCATGACAGATGAGTTCGAGGTTCTCTCCCTGGGCCTTCTCCCTAAAAAAAGTTCGAACATCCTGTACTAGAGTGCACAAAATAAAAACAACCGAGTTTACCTTGGTTGTTTTTATTTTTGTATTCAGGATTCGAACGGGAAAGGGGTCGGGAAAACGGGAGTTTTCCCCTGCCTGCCGGCAGGCAGGCGTGGTGGAAGCACTGAAACCGCAAGGTGTCAGGGAGCGAAGCGACGTTCGATTCCTCTGGGGGCACAATAACGAAAAAACCGGATCCGCCCGGTTTTTTTGTTTTTATGTTATCGCCGAAAGGATGATGACGCTCCCTATCGCCAGCACCATTCCGAAATACTGGTGGGACTGAAGTTTTTCTTTATTGAACACTAGCCCTAATGCCGCCGCGAACGCGATGTATCCCTCGCTGATGGTGGTCGTGATGGCGATGGGAATGTAGGTGGTGCCGTAGGCGTAGAAAACCCAGGCGAGGTTGTCGAAAAAGCTCACGCTCGTGATGAGTTCCTTGTTCTTTTTCCAATCCTCAACCATCTCCTTCCACTTTGAGCGGAAGAGAATGTAGCCGAGCATGACGACAGCAAGGAACAGGTTCGTGAACCAGTTTATCATTATCGGGTTCGTCTCGCGCGCGCCCACGCCGAACAGGAAGTTCACGAATCCCATGCCTGCGGTTGCAAGTATGGCTTGCGGCACCCCTCTCTCAAGATGGAGTAATTTCAGGTGGTGAAACGACCTCGTTGAGACGAGGAAGATGCCGGCGAGTAGTCCCGCAATAAGAATGAATTGAATTAAACTAGGCTCTTCCCGGATGATGAATGAAGCGAGCATAGTTGTAATTAATACCTCGAACGCATAAACGGGCTCAATTACGGAAATCTTCCCGACGCGGAGCGCCTCAAAATCGAAAAGCGCGGCAAAAAGGATAACGCCGCTTGTAATGAGGAGAATGGAAAGTGAGTAGGCGTTCGAAACGGTTGCGATGATCTCATTCCATATGAACGGTAAAAGGATGACGGCGCCGAAAGCCGTGATGTAGAAAAGCGCTATGGTGTCGCCGAATTTGCGCGCGCTCCGCTGTATCAAAAAATCCCCCACCCCCCATGAAGCGAGGGCGCCGAGTGCGCAGAGAACGCCAATAGTATGCATGGTGCCCCCGGCAGGAATTGAACCCACAACCTCTTGGTTCGAAGCCAAGCGCTCTATCCAATTGAGCTACAGGGGCATTTCCATCTGATTCTAGAACTATTTTCGTTATTTTCAAAATGACGATAGAATAGGAATATGGAACTCAAGGTACCGAAAGAGATAAAACAAATCGCCAAAGCACTTCTCGAAAATAGCCATCAAGCATATTTGGTGGGCGGCTGCGTGCGTGACCTCTTTCTGAAGCGGGAGCCGAAGGACTGGGACATCGCGACGGACGCAAAGCCGGCGGATATCCAAAAGATTTTCCCCGAGAGCGTTTACGAAAACGAGTTCGGGACGGTGGGCGTGAAAACCGATTCCAAGGATGAGAAGCTGAAAATAGTCGAGATAACCACATTCCGTCTGGAGGGGAGATATAGCGACAAGCGCCATCCCGACAGTGTGAAGTTCGCGAAGACGATAGAAGACGACCTGGCCCGCCGGGATTTCACGGTGAATGCCCTCGCGCTCGACCTTGGCCAAAAGAAAAAAGAGATAATCGACCCTTATGGTGGCCAAGTGGATCTGAAGACGAAAATTATCCGGACGGTGGGGGAGCCCGGGAAGCGCTTCAAAGAAGACGCACTCCGGCTGATGCGCGCCGTGCGATTTGCGGTGGAATTGGGATTTGAGATAGACCACCCCACGCTTGAGGCGATAAAAGACCGAGCGGGATTGCTTGAAGTTATCGCCAAAGAGCGCATTCGGGACGAATTCATGAAGATAATCATGGCGCCGCGGGCGGCGGAGGGAATAATCCTTCTCGAGGATACGGGACTTCTGAAATACGTCGTCCCCGAATTGCGGGAGGGCATCGGTTGCACTCAAAATAGGCATCACATCTACACGGTTTTCGACCATAACGTCCGGGCCTTGAATTACGCGGCGGAGAAAAATTATTCTCTCGAGGTCCGTCTAGCCTCCCTTTTCCACGATATCGGGAAGCCGCGGGCGAAACGCGGAGAAGGACCCGATTCAACTTTTCATGGTCACGAGGTGGCTGGCGCGCGGATGGTGGTCAAAATTCTTGACCGTCTCCGGTTTTCAAAGGAGGTCGCTGAACGGGTTATTCGCCTCATTCGCTACCATATGTTTTATTACAGCGTCGGCGAGGTGAGCCCGGCGGGGGTACGGCGTTTCCTTGCGCGGGTGGGACTGGAGTACGTTGACGATATAATGAAAGTTCGCGAAGCGGACCGCATCGGTTCCAACGTGCCGAAAGCCTTCCCCTATAAGCTTCGCCATCTGCTTTTCATGATAGAAAAGGTGAAGCACGACCCGATTCATCCGAAAATGCTCAAGGTGCGCGGCGAGGACGTGATGGATATTCTGAAGTTGAAGCCGGGGCCGAAAATCGGAAAAATTCTTGGAGTCCTTTTAGAAGAAGTGCTGGATGACCCGAAAAAGAACGAGAGATTTTATCTCGAAAAGCGGGTGAAAGATTTGGGCGGGCTTTCAGATAAGGTTTTGGGGGAATTGGCCGAGAAGGCGAGGGAGACCAAGGAGGAATTTGAATCAGATGCGGAGGAGAGCATGAAAAAGAAATACTTCGTTAAGTAAGAAGAAATTGACCCCGTCAGAAATAGCCCGCCCCCAGGCCCCTCGCGGGGCGCGCTTGCGCGCGGGCGAGATTTTTAACGGGGTGAAAGAAAAAGTATTATGTGTCATAATGTCTTTATGAAAGATTTATTTTCTTTCAGGGACGAAAAGATCTGGCGGGTGCTGACCAATTTCTGGACCGTGATGTTCATAGCTTTCCTGATAATGAATTTTTTCATGGACAATCGGTTCGATTTTTTGATCGCTCCCGCGAGCGTGATTTACGTTGGTATTCTAGGGCTTTACGTCGGGACTAAGGAATTCGACCGCTGGTACGATATTCACGAAAGTCGCCACCCTGGCGAGATTTTCGTGATCGCTTGGACTGTTGTAATCTTCGGTCTTATAATCCTCTCCGCTATCATGAATGGCAGCCACAAGGTTTCTTCCGAAGCCATCGCAGATTATATTATGGTGCTCTCGATTTTTGCCCTAACGCAGAAGTCCAAAAAAATGCACCAACGGAAGAAGAGTGCCGGTAAGCAATAGGCAGGATGGGGGATTTACCCCCGCTGTGGTTTGCGGTAATCTATAAACACCATCGGGGCGGAGTATGCCGGTAGTACGCACGCTTCGGGTGCGTGTAGACCGAGTTCGATTCTCGGCGCCCCGACCAAATGAAAGCCCTTATTTTCGGAAAGGAAACCGAAGGCATCGGCGAGCTTCTTGGGAAGTTGGGTTTTGAGATCGTCGCGAGCAATCCCGACGTTGTTGTAAGTTACGGAGGTGACGGTACGCTGATGCACGCCGAGTTTGAATATCCGGGTATTCCGAAACTGGTTCTGAAGGGAAGTCGCATCTGTAAACTATGTGCCGACTTGCCGAACGATGAGATTCTAACCAGAGTAAAATCCGGCCGGTATAAAATTGAAGAGCTGACGAAATTGGAATCAAGCGCCAAAGGAAAAAAATTGCGCGGATTGAACGATATCGTTGTCCATAACGGCGACCCGCGGCACGCCATCCGCTACGAGATCCTTATAAACGGTCGCCAGGTTGGGGGTGAGATTATAGGGGACGGTGTGGTGATTGCAACGCCACTCGGCTCAACAGGATATTATCGCTCGATCACAGACAGCTTTTTTGAGGTGGGCATCGGCGTGGCGTTCAATAACAGCACCGAGCAGTCGGACCATTTGGTATTGAGTGAAAATTCGGAGATAAGGATAAAAATTGCGCGCGGCCCGGCTCTTGTGTATGCTGATAACCAACTGGAAAGTATCGAGTTGAAGGAGGGGAATGAGGTGATTGTTAGGAAATCCAAGGAAATCGCCAGGATTTTGAAAGTTTAAATATCAAATGGGCCTGTAGTAAAGTGGCATTACACGGCATTCGCATTGCTGAGGCGGGGGTTCGATTCCCCCCAGGTCCACAAGATGTTCATATACGCTACATCTCGAATCTGTAGGTAGAGAAATAAAAATCACCACTATAACAGTGGGATTTTTATTTTTCGTCAATCCACCCTAAGGGAAATCGAACCTTTAGGAACTGCCAGGCTAAAACGCCCACATTACTAGATGGGCGTTTTTGTTGTACAATCAAAAATCATGGACATAATTATTCTTATCCTAATTTTTATTCTCGCCCGTTTTATTGCTCGTGGTCTTTTTGATAGAATCTGGCGAGAGAGAGTCCAAAACATTATCGATAGTATCAGAAACGAAAGGAGTTTTTGGTATCTAATGAAGCAAGATATTAACGTAGGGCGTGTTTTCAGTGTATATGTAGGCACTCGAAATCAGAGGCGACAAATTACGGTCGGAGATTGCATGATGGATAATTTCATCTCTAAATACGAACCTGACCCAAACGATTTAGACAAGAAAACTATCACTAAAAATGATGAAATTGAAATAGTTAATTCATTGAATCTTGCTATAAAAGATAGGGAGAAAATCATAAGTGAACATTTAGAGAAAACCCCGATTCAGTTCCCCGAAAAAGAAATCCACACGAAATTTGAAGAATTTGAAGAACGATATGATTACCTCCTTGGAAGCATCTCAAACAATTACGATAACTTTATTCGAGGAACCGTAGATTCACTCACAAAAAATGAAATAAGCGGGGTCGCTATATGGGAAATACTAAAGAAGATTGAGGATGGGACACACGATTTTGAATATGACTCAACTGGTAATAAACAGGTCGGTTTTCTCGATGATTTAAAACTGGCACAATCAGCAATAATTACCTTCTTCATTGATTTGCTCTCTGAAAAAAATATGAATAAAGAAACGGCACAGAAACTAAAAAAGGCACTCGTGGAATGGCAGCAGCTTCATATGTTGAGATGGTGTGTTGTTGATTACAGTATCTGGACGATGGGGACGAACGGTATCCAAAGAGGAATGTGGCATGTCGCAATTTCTGTATTTCTTTAGCGAAAGATTTTTTGAATGAAAAACCTTGACGATAGTTTGGATAATATAAACGGGGCAAAAAAATTTTCCCTTGGGAAAAAGATTGACGTCTTATATCAACTTATACTTCTTAGATATCAATCCCTAACTACAATCAGTTCTATTAGTTTCGCTGTCGTCGGTGTGTCTCTTGCTGTTAGGAGTGAACTTATCAAGAACGAACACTTGGCTTTACTATCGTTTTTGCTCTTAGCTTCTACCGCTCTCGTTAGCCTCGGTCGCCATCTTTTTCTACTGCGAGACGACATAGCTGCTATTACTCAAAAGATAAAAGACCTCCCATCGTTAGATTGGAGTAGTCGTTCTGAAGGAAAAGATTTTGAGGCCGACTGGTGGCCAGAAATTTTGTATGTAACTCTCGTTATAGGTGTAGTGCTATTTGGACTTTCACTCCTTTAGGCCGAACGGCCATCGAGTGGGACGCCTCTCGCGCCACGTCTCTCAAACTCCTTGGAGATTCTTTCTAGTCCGTCGAAATCAGGCTGGGTAGCCACCTCGACTTTCTTAAATACCTCTGGATGCATAAGAGTAAATCCGTCTATGAAAAGTTGGGTCAAGCTATCAGCGGATATAAAAGCTACCTTGTGACCGCGTTTTGAAAACCCTTCGTCCATTTTCTTTATTACCTCGCTAGTTTCTATACCATTCGGTACGGTGATTGAAACTCCGTTTTCCGGCTCAGGCAGACCGAAAGTATGAACGATTGCACACCTAAATTTATACATAAACGCCTCGTCCACCATTCCCAAGTAATGGTGTTTTTTGTAGGTAGGGTTTTTGTCTGTTAAACAATATTCTTTGAACCATTTTTCCATTAGTTGACGGTTGGCTAGGCCGAGATTGAAGTATGCGTTGTATAGATTGCAGACTATTTCCGAAAACGAAAACGCTATGAGCAGTCTTGTTCTGACAAAACGCTCATCATTTTTAAGGGTTCCAATTGCCGCGGACATTTCGTCCACAATTTCAGCAAGTCGTGTGTCAACTTCTTTAAGTAATTTCTCGTATTCTTCTTTACTCATCGCATGAAAACTATACCTTAAACATAAGCTCCTTCAAGAGCGTAGATGGGTTAGCTTCCCCCTAAGGGCAATTTTCCCCACCTTCCTTTCTGGTACCGGTACGCTACCATGCGGTACTATGGAGCTGAGCGACGAGAAGCTTGATGAATACATCAGGCTCTACAAAGAGGAGTTCAAGGAGGAGATAAGTAGGGATGAGGCCCGGAAGCAGATCACGCGACTCGCCGATGTTCTTCAGGTGATTCTGTATCCTCATCGTCACGAATCTCCGGAAGACCATGAGCACGAAGGAACTTCTGGAGATCCTTCAGAGGCTTGTCCTTGAAGAAAGTTCGAACATCCTGGACTAGCCTCCACAACGTTGAGTACTCCCACAACCCTGAGAACATGAGGGTTCTTGATTTTGCCGACCCAAGGAGAATCGAACCTCTTGTGGTCTAGGGATCCCCGCGGTAACTATCCCCAACTACTGTAAAAAGTTTCCCTTTGTGGCAATTTTACCCTCCTTATGGCAAGGAGATTCCCTGGCTACCATCCAATCATGGAGTACGACCGCTATAAGAAGATCCCGAACGCTCTCAAGCGATATCGGAAGGAGAGAGGGCTGACCCAACTGCAGGTTGCCAGAGCTCTTGGTTTCAAAGATAAGACATGGATCTCTCACTGGGAAAATGGAGACGCATTGCCGAATCTTGTGAGCATCATCCGCCTCTCGGCCCTTTATCAAACCCCGATCGAAGTCCTATTCGCTGATTTATCAAAGGCCATCCAAGAGGAGGTAATCTAACCCCCTTACTGGAGAGGCGTTTTTGTTGTATGATTTTTGCAGGTAAAAAATATATGGCGAAGATCAAATACATTGTTTTCACCGCTGATGTTCAAACTGCACAGTCAGCTAAGTTAAGGCAGGTAATTACCACATGCATAAACGAGAAGTATGAGGAACTTTACTTTCTTATTTCTTCGGGTGGTGGCAATGTTTTTGAGGGATTAAACCTGGCGGCTTACATCAACGCTCTCCCTATGAAAACGATTATGCACAACATAGGACAGGTTGATTCAGTCGCGACTGCAATCTTCGCGAGCGGCAAAGAGAGAATCGGAAGCAGAGACGCCTCATTTATGTTCCACGGCATCGCAACGATGTTGCAGTCCGCAAACTATGTTGAATCGCAACTAAAAGAATTTTATGAGGGATCTGTAAGGTCAAAAGAAAACATAGCAAAAGCCATAAGTACTTACTCAGGGATGGCCTTTAAAGAAGTTGAGAGTTTGATGATTGATGGGGGTGTGATACTGAATGCCGAGCAGGCAAGGGACAAGAAGTTTATTTCTGACATAGTAGAGCCAAACATTCCAGCTGGCGCCGATATAATCAGCATAGGTAATGGCTAACACGAAGAAAAAGATTAAAAAGAAGAAAGAAGAACTCAGGGTTGTTCCAGATTCCTCTTGGTTGCTAGCAAAACTGAATAGTAAGGACAGAAATCATGTTTCTGTTGAATCATCGCTAGGGGCAATATTACCATACCGACCAGCGTTCTATATCCCAATTCTGGTTTATATGGAGACCTTGTCTGCTTTGCGGAGACAGAGAATCGCTTTCAGCAAATGCTACAAAATCCTAAATTCGTTTTTAGAGACAATTCATTATTTCGAGGAGAAGAAGCTAACGACTAAGAAGTTAATCGAAAAGCACAAGAGCTTTTCAAGGCTGAGAATAAGTCAACTCAAGGGTGCAGATTTCTATATTGCGACAGAGGGACTAAGTCTAAATGCGAAAATATTGACGTGTGACAAAGAGATGCGGGACCGGGTAATAAAATATTACAAACAGATCTACTTTTTATCCGATCGTGCCAAATCCTTTCCGAGTGAATTACCTCGATTGATGAGAGATATTCAATAGTGGACACTCAAATTAGGTGGAGCGCCGTCTAAGCAACTTTCCCCACTCCCTCTGTGCATTCTCTTTCGAGGGCAATTCTCAACAAAGGTGCTAAAATCAAATCATGGCTAAACGTCATCGGAGATACTACAGAAAAAGCGATTCTTTAGAGGATATCGTCGAACGTCTCCTCACGCTCATCCTTGTGATTGGTTTTCTCTATCTTTTCGGATTGTGGTTCACAGACCGTGCAGGATTTTGGCGCATCATGATTTATATGGTGGTAGCGATCGTCGTGATTGCGGCCTTAGTCATCTTCTTGAAAATAGCCAGGCGCCAGAAAGCAGGGAGACATTTCGAATGGGTGCTCGAAAATCTAAAGAAATCAGGAAGGGAGGATTATCTTAAGAACTTCATCAGCCGCTGGGGTCTGGAGAAAGCCAGCGCCGACAGGTATCACGTGCGGAACCACTACTTTGACTGGGACAGAATAAACGACCTGAAGAAGATATTGGGAGAGGCCGGCGTCACCTCGGACGATAGGGACGTTTTTGACCTGCTTCAATATTATGTTCAAGGGAAGGAGGAGAGTCTCACCCGGGAGAGTATAAAGAAAGAGCCACAGAGGTTCGCGTATCTGTCCGGAACCGATTTTGAGAAATTGCTGTACCGGCTCTTTGAAGCGATGGGCTACAAAGTTGAGCACATCGGTCGTTCCGGCGACCAAGGAGGAGATTTGATCGCGAACAGAGAAGGGGAGCGAATCCTCATTCAAGCTAAATGCTATCGTGACTGGTCTGTCGGCAACGAGGCTGTTCAGCAGGTGGTCGGAGCTATGAAATTCTATGATTGTAGCAAGACGATGGTTATCACAACCTCAATGACTTTCACGCCGGAAGCCCACGCCTTGGCGCAGGCCAACAATACCGATTTGATTTCGAAAGACGAACTGTGTGGGATGCTCCTGAAATACCTCGGCGAGAGCTGGGGATAGCAACTATGGATAGAGTCCGAAAGGTTTTCATTGTTGTCGCTGGTGGAAACACCGCCGCAGAACGACACTTTGAGGATACAATCCAGCACAAACGACACCTGAATGAGGTGCGCCAGTTTCTTCCAGTCTCAGAGATTAAGAATCTAGAGGAAATCTATCATGATTCACCCTTCATTGTTTGGGGCGCTGTGCCCGGGCCTCTCAATGAGACTCGGTGGAACAGGATGGAGTCGGGCGATATTGTACTTATTTACAACCGTAGCCGGATCCGATTTGTTGGTGAAGTAGCAGCGAAGGTGAGAAGTAAAGATCTCGCCAAACACTTCTGGCGTGAGACGCCGGAAGGAGAAACCTGGGAACTCATGTATTTCATTGTGAATGAGGAGCAGGTGAGTGTACCGCTCAGCAAGCTCAATCCTTACTTCGGTTACTCTGAGACCTATGCTCCGCGTGGTTTTTCAATGATCAATGAGAATGCGGTGGTAGACTTCGCTCGTCACTATGGCGACCTCTTGGGTGTTTTGAAAACCCTGGAGAAGGGAGAGCCACTTATGCGGGTTGTTGAAAGAAGGGAAATTGAACATGCGCATATCAACGACCAAATCGAAAGAGCTCCGACCGAGCATACCGAAATGCAGTGGCGGTTAATACGGCTCGGCAAGCTGGCGCGCCTAGATATCTGGGTGCCCCGGAACGATCAAGGAAAACAGTTTGATGGGCATATCTTCAGAGATTTCGTATTGCCTGAATTTCACGAGACGGTGGATGTTCCACCGACAATCAAAAACATCGATGTAGTCTGGAAGTTCGGACCATACTCAATCAAGTCCGCCTTCGAAATCGAGAATACCACATCCGTGTACTCTGGCATCCTTCGCTTGGCCGATCTGCGGGCCGAGAATCCGAATTCGAATTACCCCTTGTTTATCGTGGCCCCGGAGGACAAAAAGAGGAAGGTATTCGAGGAACTCAAGCGGCCGTCATTTTCTGGTGTCGCACTGAGGATGAATGAAGTGACACACTACCTGGGATACAAGACCATCAGAGAGGTTGATGAATCTCACAAGGGAAGCATGGAGTTTGACGCGAACATCTTGTTTTCGAGAAGCGAAGCCATCGCCTAAATAGTTACCTCGAAGGGCATTTTCTCCCACCTTCCTTTCCTGTACCGGTACGTTACCATGCGGTACTATGGAGCTTAGTGACAAGACGCTCGATAGGTACATCGAGCTCTATAAGCAAGAATTCGGGGAAGAGATCAGTCGGGAGGAGGCCCGGAAGCAGTTCACGCGGCTCGCCGATGTCCTTCGGGTGATTCTTTATCCTCCTCGTCACGAACCTCCGGAAAACCATGAGCACGAAGGAACTTCTGAAGGTCCTCCAGGGGTTTGTCCTTGAAGAAAGTTCTAACGTCGTCTACTAGGGTCCACAAACTAAAACTACCCGACATAACGCTGGGCAGTTTTAATTTGTGTCCAGGGAAGCAAACTGGAGTGTGGGGTCGGGAGAACGTTTGGTTTCCCCTGCCTGCCGACAGGCAGGGGTGTCGGAAATAGCTCCGACGCCGGGGTCGAAGCGTTTAGAAACCGAGGGTTTTTAAAGAGCGAGCGTAAGCGAGCGACGTTCGCTTCCCCCCAGCCCGATTCTTTCAGTTTTAATCCGTTTTTGCTATAATAAAGTCACGTTAATAATAAAGGTCGAGTAATTTACGGGATGCAAATTATGTTTATTCAAGATTGGGCTTCGGTGGTGGTAAATTCCTTGCAGAACCTGTGGATTGGCTTCATCGGCACTCTAGCGGAGATAGTCGGCGCCTTGATAATCCTTCTTATCGGGTTGATTGTGGCGTCCGGAATAGGAGCGCTCGTCGAAAAACTCATCAACTTCATTAAGTTGGATAAGTTGCTCGTTAATGTCGGGCTCCAGGAGTACTTTGACAGGGCCAATTTGAAAATCAACAGCGGAAAATTCTTCCGCAAATTGGTCTACTGGTTCCTGGTCGTCGTCTTCTTATTGGCGGCTACCGATATTCTGGGTTTCTACTCGCTTTCCGATTTCCTCAGAAGTGTACTTCTGTACGTGCCTAACGTGATCGTGGCGATCCTTATTATGCTCGCCGCCTTCATGATTGCACATTTCCTGCGCGGAACGGTGCGCGCCTCTGTAAAAAGCGCTCATCTTCACGGCGCCGGTTTCCTCGCGTCTTTGACGTGGTGGGCAGTAGTGATCTTTGGACTTCTCGCGGCCCTCTCGCAATTGAGTGTGGCGGTAGCGGTCGTGAATGCGCTGATAACGGGATTGATTGCAATGCTCGCTTTAGCCTTCGGCTTAGCCTTCGGTTTGGGCGGCAGGAGTTACGCGGAATATCTTATCAGCAAGCTTCGGGAGCACACTGAACACTAATCTCTATTAATTGGAGAAACGATTATCCCGCCCACATGAACCGGCGGGATTTTCGTTTGGGGTTGAAAATAAATTCGGCTTCTGTTATCTTTACTGGGTTATGCCTAAGGATAATTTTGCCGTCATCTCGACCGGCGGGAAGCAATATAAGGTCGGAATCGGTGACAAGTTGAGTATAGAAAAACTTTCCGGTGAACCGGGTCAAGCCCTTAAATTCAGCGAGGTTCTCCTGAAAATGGAGGGAGACAAGGTTGAGGTGGGCACACCTCACGTTAAAGGCGCCCATGTTGAGGCGGAGGTTTTGAAACAGGCGCGGGAAGACAAGAAGATCGTCTTCCGCTATCACTCCAAAACCAGATATCGCAAATTCAAGGGCCACCGCCAGTCCAAGACCGAAGTAAGGATAAAATCCATAAAATAAATGAAGCCCGGCAGTGCCGGGCTTCATTTTCAGTATCTTCTCTCCAAGGCGCTTGAAAGAGTTGCTTCGTCGGCGAATTCCACTTCTCCCCCGGTGGGAAGACCGCGGCTCAAGCGGCTGATTTTTTCGGCCAAATCCTTGAAATCCCTCTTTATCAGGTCGGCGGTGAAGTCGCCGAGTGCGGTCGGATTCAGGGCGATAATAAGCTCTTTGAGCTTGCCGCCTTCGCTTTTTATCCTTGATTTCAGGTTCTCCAATCTCAGTTTTTGGGCGGTTTCAAGTGTCCCCTTATCGGCCAGTTTTCCCAAGATGAAATATTGGCCGCTGTAGTTGCCGGCCCTCTCGAGCGAGATCAGGTCGGTTTCTTTCTCTACTATGGCGACGACTCCGGCGTCGCGCTTTGGGTCGGAACAAATCTGGCAGAATTTGGAGCCGGTCTCCTTGAGAAAAAAACACCGCTCGCATTTCTCAAGGTTTTTAAGTTCTTTGAGCGATTTTTCCAATTCATCCAATGTCGCTTTCGGGAGCGACGAGAGATAAAAAGCCAGCCGGGTAGCTTGACGCGGACCCAAGGCGGGCAACTGGGAAAAAGCGTCGATGAACCTTTTGATGGGTTTAGGGATCATTCTTCGGGGACGTGCTGAGTATCCAAATTCTTGAAGCCGACATTCTCCGGGTCGAACATCAATTTCACGCTGCCCACAGGCCCGTTCCGGTGTTTAGCGATGATTATTTCAGTGATGTTCTTTTCGTTCTCGGGCGCATCCAATCGATCTCTATCCTTCCGGTAAATGAATAGTACGACGTCGGCATCCTGTTCCAAACTTCCCGATTCGCGCAGGTCCGAAAGGCGTGGAATCTTCGATTCTCTTTGGTCGACAGCTCGGGAAAGTTGGGAGACGGCTAGGACCGGCACGTTCAATTCCCGGGCGAGCGCCTTCAAACCGCGCGAGATCTCCGTGACCTGCTGGACCATGTTATCGCTTCCCGTCCGCGGCTGGATGAGCTGGAGATAGTCGATTATCAAAAGATCTACGCCATGCTCAAGTTGGAGCCGGCGGGCCATCGAACGCATCTGGAGCAGGGTGGGGGAGGCCGTGTCGTCGATGAAAATTTTGGATTTAGAAAGTTCGTCCAGGGCCTGCTGAACCAGGGCAAACTCCATCTCGTCGTTCAGGCGGCCGGTGCGGAGGCGCCAGAGCGGGATTTGGGCCTGGCCGGAGATGAGGCGGTCGATTACCTGTTCTCGGGACATTTCTATCGAGAATATTCCGATGGATTTCTTGCCCAGGGTGGCGGCTTGGCGCGCAATATCGAGCACTAGGGACGTTTTTCCGTAAGAGGGTCGGGCACCCACGATGATGAGGTCCGATGCCTGGAGCCCCGAGAGCTTATCATCCAGGGCGTGGAAGTGGGTTGCAACGCCGCGAAGCGCGCCTTTTTCCCCGCGATGAAGTTTTTCCAATCGCTCGTATGCCCCGGGAAGCTCGTCTTTCAACTGGACGAATTTTTGCGGCCGGGAGCGCTGGGATATGCTGAAAATCCTTTGTTCAACCGATTCCAAGAGTTCCTCGAAATTACGTTCGTCGAACGTCTTCTCGTTTATCTCGGAGGCGGCTTGGATGAGGTCCCGGCGCACCCGCTGTTCCTTTACGATGTTGGCGTAGTGAGCCACGTGGGCCGAGGTGGGCGTGGCGGAAACGAGCTCGGTCAGATAATCTACGCCACCCACCGAGTTCAATTCCTTCTTTTCCTTCAAGATGTGTGAGACGGTAAGGATATCCACGGGTTCGCCGCCCGTGAAGAGTTCCATTATCACCTGGTATATTCTCTGGTTCTTGGTTTCGTAGAAATCGGTTGGCGCCAGAAAATCCGCCACCTGAATGACGGCATTCTTATCCAACATGAGTGCGCCCAGAACCGAGCGCTCGGATTCCAGATCCTGCGGCGGCAGTTTCAGTTCCGACGCTTTTTTTGTTTTCTTTTCCGGGGGCATTTTTTTATTCCTTGTAAACGAAGGGGCCGTGAGGCGTGTCTTCTATACCATATCCTAGCACGCGGATTTTCTCCCTCAAGGCGTCGGATTGGACAAACTGTTTATTAGTACGGGATAACTCCCGTTCGATGGCCAGTTTCTTCACGTTCTGGGGCACTTCCTCAGTTTTTATGTCGATACCTAAGGTTTTAAATGAATCCGCGAGGTGTTTCTCCATCTCCCGCGCCTCGCTTGGCTCCATGCTCCAGATCCTCTCTTGGAATTCTCCCATTGTGCCCAGAAGGACGGATATGGCGAGCGGTGTGTTAAAATCGTCCTCGAGCGCCCCCTCGAATTTTTTTCGGCTCTCCAAAATGAATTTATCCATGCCCAGTTTTTTCCCTTCGCTCCCTTTCGAAACAAAATCCATCTTATCGAGAAAGATTCTCGTTTTATTATATACAGCTTTCGTTTGTCCGATATCCTCGGGCGAATAATTCATCGGCATGCGATAGTGATGGTTCAGGAAGAACCACCTTAATACGGCCGGTGAATGTTTTTCTAGCGCGTCGCGGATAGAAATGAAATTTTTCAGGCTTTTCGACATTTTTTGGCCGTTTATCGTTAGAAGCCCGGTGTGCATCCATACCTTTACGAGTGGGCTTATGCCGGAGGCCGCTTCCTGCTGGGCGATTTCGGCTTCATGGTGGGGGAATTTTAGTTCGACGGCTCCTCCGTGAATGTCGTACTGGGGCCCGAAGAACGATTCGGTAATCGCCGTGTCCTCGATATGCCAGCCGGGACGCCCCCAACCGAGCGGAGTTTTCCAGGCCGGTTCGCCATCCCTAGTATGGGTGAATCGGCGCAGAGAACTGAACAATTTTTCCGCTATCGGGGTCTTGGGGAATTTCCATAAGACGAAGTCCCCCTTATTGCGTTTTTTTACGCTCTCATCGATGCGGGAAACTGCATCCTCGGCTTGAAGAGTGGTGCGATGCGAAAGTTTTCCGTAGTCCTGGAATTTCGTGATGTCGTAATAGATTCCGTCGCCCGGTATTTCATAAGCGAACCCCTTTTTCTTGAGCGTTTCCACCTGCTTTACGATTTGGGGAATAAAATGACTGGCGGGCGCGTATTTGTCGACGGTGTCGATTCCCAAGGCGCGCATGTCGTCTAAGTGAGCCTGAGTGAAAAATTTGGCCACCGTTCCGGGTTTTTTATTCTCGGATTTGGCGCGGTTAATTATCTTATCGTCAACGTCGGTGATGTTCTGAAGATAGAATACCTCCCAATTCTTTTCCCGAACGTAGCGAACGAAAGCGTCGTAAGCGATGTAGGTTCGGGCGTGCCCGATGTGGGAGTAATCGTAGACGGTCGGTCCGCAGACAAACAAATGGAGCGACCGTCCCTCGGGTTTTATGAGTTCCTCTTTCTTTCCGGAAAGAGTGTTCCAGATCCGCATGTTGTCATTTTATAGGTTTGTAGTATTTCAATCAAACAAAAATGAGTAACCAGCCTCTTCAAAAACCGTCTCGCAGGCCGAACAGGCAAGGTTTGAGCGAAAGCGGGAGAGTGAGGCCGAGAGCAAGCGCAAATTCCACGCTGGGAAATTTGATAGCGTGTTTTTGAAGAGAATGGTTCCGAGCCCCTAAAACCAGCCCTTCTTCCTGAAAATTATCAGCAGTCCGATGAGGATTGCGATTATAAGGATGAAGATGAGCCAGAATTCCCGCGGGTCGGCAAACAAGGTCGGCGCGATCTGCGGTTGGAGAGTAATGGTTGCGTAAAGAAGAAGAGGGAAGCTCAGGAATCCCAGGATGGAAAAGCGCCGGACGATATTCGAGGTATGGAACTGGAATATCTGTGAGACCGTTTCGCTGTAAGAAACTATCGTGGCCCGGAGGTTCTCCAAAAGATAGTGGACCTTCAGAAAGTCGCCGAGCAGGTCGGAGAGATAAATCTCCACTTCCTTGCCCCAGAAACTGGTGCCGACGCGGAGCAGCGATTCCAATGTGGTTTTTTGGGCGGCGGCGATGATTCCGAAGTCCAGCAGATCCCGCTTGATATAGGATATCTCCTCAAGGAGTTTTTGGTCGGGCTGTTTGAATATCTTTGCGCCGACCACGTTCACTTTCTTTTCCACGTGACGCAACTGGCGCAACGAGAAGACATTCACTTCCTGGAGTACGTAGTAAATGAGCTGGGCTGGGTTTTGGATATTGTTTTTGAGCCCGACATTTTTTCCAACCTCTCTCGCGAACTCCGCGAGCGGATCGATCTTCTCATAACTCACGGTGATAACCGTGTCTTTGGTGGCGATAAAGTCCAACTCGGCCCGCCTAGAGGTCCTTTCTTTTTCGTTGTAGATTGGCAGATGGTACACCGCGAATACGTAATCACCGTAATTTTCCACCTTGCTTCGGTCGGACGGGCGATAGATTTCCTCCTGAATTATCGGATGAATTTCAAAAAGGCCCTCAAGCTCTTTTACATCCCTTTCCTTCGGGCTTTGGAGTTGGAACCAGGTTATTCTGTTTATCTTCGTCTTTTTTATCATTGGCTGAAATTTAAAATTACATCATCCACCCTTGGAGAAAGGGTTTGAACCAGATTACTTTGGAGTTGGGCTTTATAGCGGAAGTATCGGGCATTGTTGAGTTGGCTCGCATTTACGCAGACGGGCGTATCGAGGGGAGCGCAACCCATACCGCCGGTTATATTCTGCGAGCACGGCGCACCGTAATATGTGTTGTTGTCGCCGGAAGGTCCCACATAATTCCATGGGCCGCCCGGGGCACTCGAGGTCGCAATTTGGAAACCGACGCAGGTGCCCGCCGGAGAATTTCCTTCCCAAATTAGACTGCTCATGGTCGCCCCGCTCGTGTCCAGAGTATCAAAAACAGAGGACACAAGATATCCCGCCGTACTTGTGGCCCGCCACAGCGTATTTACATTGTAATTACTCGTTCCGCAACCGCCGTGGTTGGCGCAGTTGAAGCTGATCCATCCATCCAAATCATTCCAGGCCCAGCCGCTGAAATCGCCGGTGTTCTGAACGATACTTACCTTATAAGGAGAGCTGGCACAATTATTGGTTCCGCCCTGGGAACTCTGGTCGCAATTGAAACTTATCCATCCGACGATATCATTCCATCCCCAACCCGTGAGATTCCCGCTCGCATCCCCGTTCGGGCAGGTTCCGTCGGCGTTATGGGGTCCGGGCCCATTGCAGACCCCGTAGTTGGACGTACCGCAGACATTTCCGATCCTGGTTGTGGCGCAGTCTAGCGATATATCTCCCAAGGAAGAGCTGGCATATCCCTGAAGTCTTGTTCCTTGGACCAAAACGTTCCCTGGGGCGTAAAAATCCCACCACTTGCTTGCGTCGCTCCAAGCCGCCGAACTGGAGACAGATGAATTAATATTGGTACCGATGGCTCTCGCGGGCGAAGACCTTAGTGTCATTAAGAGGGCGATGATGATTACCCCGATTACCGCTATCCAGAAAATTATCTTGATTGCCTTCATCCCTTAAATTATATCAAATAATCGCATTTTCTTATCGGCGCGTTCATTGGCTCGTAAATCCCGCGCGTTCCTTGGGGCGGAAACATCGATGGATGGCGATGGAACCTCGCTCCTTATGTTATAATGAATCTTGTACAAAAGGTCGCTCTGAAATTTACGTTTTTGTTCTTAAAATCCAATTCGTTCTATGCGAAACATCAATAAAATACTTTTGGTCGTTATCATTGTTCTCCTTGTTGCCTTGGTCGGGATAGTCGCCTGGAAGATGTGGGGAGGAACCCCCTCCTACTATGCGGTTTATCTGAAGACCGGCGATCTTTACTTCGGCCAACTGAGCCGTTTTCCTTCGTTTGGTTTAAGCCATGTTTATCTTTTGCAGGTGAATTCCCAGAATCAGCAGAATCCAGTGAATGTCCAGAAGTTCTCGAATGTTTTCTGGGGTCCGGAGGACTTCATTAAAATAAATCGGGAAGAGGTGGTGTGGTATTCCAAGCTGAGGAACGATAGTCAACTGGTGCGCTTGATCGAATCTAATCCGGAACTGGCGCCTTCCCAGGCAAGCCCGCAGCCGTCCCAGCCCTCGGGAACGAACCCCTCAAATGAGCCCGCGCCCAAATCTAACGGCGGTTCATCCGGTTCGAACACAAAATAATCCCCGCTCTCTGTCGTAAGAATCCCTCGGCTTTCAAAGCCGGGGGATTTTGGTATCATTATTATTGAGCATGACTTCTCGGAACGGCCAAGTCGCACTTTCATTCATTCTTTTAGTGAGCGGCGTTATCATTGAGGTCGTGATCGCCGGTTCTTTCGTAACATACTTTCTTAGCAGTTCCGGCTTGGGAGAACGTTTGCAGTCCCGGGCGGCGAGCGCCGCTTACTCAGGCGTTTCGGATGCCCTGGTGAAGATATCCCGCAATCGGGATTTTGGCGCCTCTACTCAAAATTACGGGCTTACGGTCGGCAGCGACAGTGACACCATAGGCGTCTCCCGAACCTTAAATGATAGCGCTGGCGTTTACGTTTACACCATTACCTCTTTGGGCATGGCGGGTACAAGGGAGAAAAATATAGTGGCAACCGCGGTCGTGAACCAAACCACGGGACAAATCCAGCTTCAGTCGGTGGTTGACCAATCCTTGCAATAAATTAGATATTGATTCTATGAATAATATTCTCGGAAAAATTAAATTTCTTCTTGAAAAATTGAGTTCTCGCCCCAAGTTTGACGGCTTGGAAATAAACGAGTCCGCACTGAAGTACGTTTTCATGGAGTTTGATAAGCCGAAAATGGTGTCCTTGCGCCTGCCGCCGGGGATTTTTAAGGATAATAAGCTTCAGGAACCGAATCAACTTCTGGAATCATTGAATAGATTGCACAAACTTGTCGCGCCCGATGATCCGGAGCGGATACAGAAAGTAACGCTCGTCTTGCCGCCCGGTTCCGTTTACACGCAGAGTTTCAATATTCCGAATGTTGGGGAGGAGAGGATGAAGGAAACGGTTACCCTGAATCTCCAAATGATATCGCCCATGCCGGTGGCCGATGCGAATATGAGCGCTCAAATAATAAGAGAGACGCCGGATCGTTACGATCTGCTTGGCGCTTTCGCTGACAGGAATACGGTCAACCAATTGAAAGATTTGATAACCCAGGCTCATTTTACCCCCATTGCTTTCGAGTTTCCGGCCCTTTCGCTTACGAGGCTGATTCGCCGTTCGGTAAAGCTGAATCAGCGGTCAACTCTGGTATTTCAAATATCGAGCGACGGTTTGGATATTTTCATTTTAAGAGAGGGACGCCTCTATTTTAATTATTTCCATTCGTGGCGCTCGATTCAGGGAGATGCACGAACGATCTCCCGCGAGGCTTTCGATGGGGTGGTTATCGATGAGGTTAAGAGAGTTATGGATTTTTCCATGAGCCGTTTCAACGAAGCGCCCGACGGGACCATCGTTATCGCACCGGGTTTTGAATCCGAGGTGATAGGACTTTTGGAGAAAAACTTCAACATTAAAGCCGTGCCTCTGGTCCTGAATGATGCCACCCCAGCATTTTACACCGCGCTGGGAGCTGCAATGAGAGGCAGAAAGGAATCGGAGGAAGGTGATTTTGAAGCGATAAATCTGGGTGGAGAGAGCCTGACGAGGGCCATTTATGAAGAACAGATTTTCGGTTTTATATCCCTGTGGCGTGACGTCACGGCCGGGATTTTTCTGGTGTTGATGATAAGCTTCATTTTTGCGGACAGCTTCTTAATAAGTCAATCGAGAGGACTGGAGAATCAATTAGCCGCTTTTTCTTATTCCGGCAGTCAAAAAGAGCTTTCGGATTTAAGTGCGAAGATGACGGAGTTCAATGGCCTGGTGTCAACCATCCGAAGCGTCCGGGGAACCGCCTCGCCTTGGTATGAGTTGCTGAGCCATCTGGGGAAAGTGGCCGATTCGAATAATGTGAAGATAAAGAGCTTGGGCATTTCTTCGATCAGTTCGCCGATTGATCTCTATGGTACGGCAGATAGCTATGACACCGCTTTTGATTTCAAAAATGCCCTGGCTTCCGATTCGGAATTCACGAACGTCAATTTGCCGATCACTCAGATTTCCATTGGCACCAACGGCACCGCCTCATTCAGTCTCTCTCTGCAGTTCAAGGTCAACCATTAGGAAAGAGAATCCGCCCGACGTCCTCGAAAGTCGAGCTTAGGATTTTTTCGTCCTCTCGATTCATGTTTTTTAGAATGAAGTCGCCGGCCTTACCTCGCCCGCTCCTTACGCCGATTCGTGCCCGCCAGAAGTCTTTCGTTTTCAGCCGGTTAATGGCGGAAGCGATGCCTTTGTGGCCGGCGGCGCCTCGGCCGAACTCGATCTTATACTTGCCGATCTCTAAGTCGGAGTCGTCATGGATCAAGAGCATATTCTCCGGCTTGGATTTGAAGTAGCGGAGAGCCTCCTTGAGCGCCTCGCCGGAATCGTTCATGAAAACGTTCGGTTTCAGGAATACGAAATTGCCGGATTTTATGTAGAAAAAATTCTTTGCCTCTTTCCATCTCTCGGCATTCTCCTTGAGGATTCGGTCCAGGGCTGCAAAGCCGACATTGTGATAGGTGGCGCGGTAAGTCGCTCCGGGGTTCCCGAGCCCAGCCACAATTTTTATCCGGCTAGGATCGAACTCCCGTACTGGGCTGATTTTTTCTTTTTCCTTTCGGCTGGCCGTGGAATTTGAATTTTTCGTCATTATTCTCTAATATACAACTATATTATATATGAAAAAGTTCCTTTGGTCCGTTTTTGAGGTCGTTGAGACGATAATCATTGCCGTCGCGGCGGTCTTCATCGTGCGCTCCTTCATTGCCCAGCCCTTTTTGGTAAGCGGTTCCAGCATGGAACCGGGCTTCTCGAACGGGAACTATCTCCTGGTTGACGAGTTAACCTATCATTTTCGAAATCCCGAGCGTGGTGAGGTGGTTGTTTTCAAATATCCTAAGGACCCCAGTTCCTATTTCATTAAGCGCATTATCGGCCTGCCGGGTGAAACGGTGGAAGTAAATAATGGCCAGGTCGAGATTATGAGCGGCGGTTCGCCGCAGATTTTGCGCGAGCCATACATCCTTCAAAAAATGGATGTGGCCGATTTCACGAAAAAACTTGGCCCCGACGAATACTTTGTGATGGGCGACAATCGGAACTTTAGTTTTGATTCCCGGAGTTGGGGTCCGCTTCCCAAAGACGATTTGGTTGGAGTTGTGCGTTTCCGGCTCTGGCCGGTGAGTGAGGCAATGGCCTTCACCCCCCCCGCTTATTAAAGATGGCGAACAAATCCAAAGTGAGGAAGAATGTGAAGATTCCGCGGGAAACGCTTTTTGAGCGGCCGAACGGCGTGAGTGAAATATTGCCGAAGGACCAGGAGTGGCGAAAAGTGATCTGGCAGACCGGCCAGATGGTGAGCGAGCTTCACGATTTTTATTTTATGGAAACTCCGCTTCTGGAACAGGCCGAACTCTTCGAGTCGGCCGCAGGCTCGCTCAAAGAAGATTTTGGAAAGCAGCTTTATGTCATAAAAAACCGGGAGGGAGGAAGATTGGCCTTGCGTTTCAATTCATATGTCCCGATTCTGAGAAGTTATCTCGAGCATCGTTTGGCTTATTTTGCCTCTCCGCTCAAGGTGTATCACACCGGTTCCTTTTTGCGGCAAATAAAGATAAAGCCCGGATTCAACCGGCAGTTCCGCGTTTGGGGGTTCGAAGTGATTGGCGAGGCTGATTCTATCTACGATGGCGAGGTTATCCTCGCGATAATCGATTTTTTGAAGGCGCTGAAGTTGAAGAACCTGGTCTTGAAGATAGGTACCGCAGGTTGCCGGGTTTGCCGGCCGGGCTTCGCGCAGAAGCTCCGGAATTATTACCGTAACCATAAAGATGAAATATGCAGGAATTGCGTGAAGAACCTGGATGGGAACCCCATGCTCCTTGCGGCGTGCCCGGAAGAAAAGTGTCGCCCGGTGAAAGAGAAAGCGCCGATTATTCTTGATTATCTCTGCCAAAGTTGTAATAATCACCTTAAGGCTGTTTTAGAATTAGTGGAGGACAATGGTATAGCTTACGAACCGAACCCGTATCTCCTTCCGACGGATAATTTCATGAATCGGACGGTCTTCGAAATTTTCGCTCCGCCTTTTGAATTACCGGTCGCAACGGGCAGTCGCTACGACTATCTGGCGGAGGCTCTGGGCGGGCGGGTGACGCCCTCGGTGGGTGGCGCTTTGGGGATCGAGAGAGTGATAGAAGCGATGAAGCGGCAGGAAATCGTGCCGCACGCCAAGTCCAAACCCAAGGTTTTCTTCGTTGTGATCGGTGACCAGGCCAAGAAGTCGGCTTTGAAATTGATGAATCAGTTGCGCTCGAGCGGCGTTGCAGTCGTCGAGGTGGTCGGCAAGAAAACCCTAAAGGCTCAGCTCAAGATTGCGGAGCGGATGAATATCACCCTGGCGCTTTTATTGGGTCAGAAGGAAGTTTTTGAAGGGACGGTGATGATTCGGGATATGGTCTCGGGTGTTCAGGAAACGGTCCTTACGGAAAAATTGGTTGAAGAAGTTAAAAAACGGCTTCATTAAATTTATGGATTGTTTGTTCTGTAACATAGCATCGAGAAAAGCCCCGGCTTATATCGTCTATGAGGACGAGGATACACTTGGCTTTTTGGATGTTGGCGCTCGGGCGCCGGGCCATACGGTCATAATTCCCAAGGTTCATGTCGAAAATATTTTGGATTTGGATGCGAAATTGGCGGGCCCTCTGTTTGGAGCGGTCAAAGATATGACCGCCAGGTTGAAAAAATCCCTGAGTCCGGACGGATTCACGATTGGCATCAATCACGGTAAAACGGCTGGCCAGGTGATTGAACATCTGCACATTCATATCATTCCGCGATGGCAGAACGACGGCGGCAGTGCCGTTCAGTCGCTGGTGGAGAATCCCCCGAAAGAAGACCTTGAATCGATCAAAGAAAAAATACTGAAAGCGAGCTAAACGGTCGAATTACAATAGAATCCTAAAAAACAAATTAAAAATTATGCCAATGGAAGTCAAAAGAAGGAAGAATGAGAACGTCGGCTCTTTTCTTTACCGCTTTTCGAAGCGGATCCAGCAGAGCGGGGTCTTGAAAGAGGTCAAAAAGCGCCGTGCTCACACCCGCCCGGAAAACAAAAGGAAACGCCGCTTGAGCGCGCTTTATCGCCAGAACAAGAAGGCGGAAATTTCCCGGCTCAAAAAATACGGCTATCGTTAGATTTAAAAAATGGCGGGACTCAAAGAACGAATAAACAGCGAACTGATCCAGGCCCTTAAGCAAAGAAATGACGTTAAGGTCGGTACTCTGCGCCTTTTTTTGGCGAGCGCTCACAATCGGGAGATTGAAAAGAAAGGCAAGGGAGAAAATCCCGAGCTGAGCGACGAAGAACTTTTGGATATTTTGGGGAAAGAGGCCAAAAAAAGGAAGGAGGCCATGGAAATTTACGTGAAGGGCGGGCGTCCGGAACTGGCGGAGAAAGAAGCCGGCGAGCTGAGGATCCTCGAAGGTTATTTGCCGGCTCAGCTTGATGCCGCCGCGGTTCTAAAGATCGTGGATGAAACCATACGGATGACAAAGCCCGCCGGCGCAAAGGACTTCGGCAGGGTCATGGGGGAAGCGATGAAAAAACTAAAGGGCGTTGCCGACCCTGCCCTGGTGACCAAACTCATTAAGGAGAAATTGGTTTAGCGGTTCAATATGGCGAATTCTATATCGGTTTTCATTTCTCGCGGCAAATATAAACGAGATGCGAGCGGTATTAAAAGTATCGGTCGGAAGTTGCCTGGGCTCCTAAAGAAGAACAACATCGGCTTGGAGGTTCACCTGATATCCGACTCCGAAATGAAAGCTCTGAATCGTAAATTCCGAGGGAAGAATCAGGTGGCAAACATCCTGAGTTTTGAAGCCGAAACGGGCTCGGTCCGGCCGGACCTGAAGAGAAACACCCGTTATTTGGGTGAAATTTTTTTGGCGCCGGATTGCGCGAATGCTCGGGGAGATGATCCGAAATTCCTCTTCGTCCATGGTTTTTTGCACCTTTTGAGATATACACACAAGAGGAAGCGTGATAGGATGAAGATGGAAAGGCTGGAGGAACGATTGTGCAAAGAACTAAAAATTCGACCGACCTATGTCTAACATCATTACCGGACTGGATATCGGCACGTCGCAGGTAAAAGGCGTCGTTGCGGAAGTGAAAAAAGACGGAATTCTTTCCGTTATCTCTGTTTTCAAGCAGCCGATGAGCGGTTTCCGACGCGGCGTTCTGGTTGATGTGGAAGAAGCGACGCAGTCACTCCACGTGCTCGTTGCCGACCTAAAAAAGATATCCAAAAAATCCGTCCAGAATGTTTTTATAAGCGTTCAGAGCGAGCAGGTGAAAGCGAGGGCATCGAGGGGGGTGGCGGCGGTTGCGCGGGGTGACCGTGAGATCCAAACGGAGGACGTAGACCGGGTGATCCAGGCCTCGCGGGCGGTGAAAATGATGCCGAATTCAATGGTGCTCCACAACATCGTCAGGGAATTTTTCGTGGATGACGTGGGCGACATTTCGGATCCGCTGGGCATGAATGGCAGCCGGCTCGAGGTGGTGACGCTCATCGTGGAGGGTTTCGCCCCCCAAGTAAATCTCGTCCTAAAAACGTTGGAGCGATTGAATGTCGGCGTTGCCGGGGTGATTTTCAATCCGCTGGCCGCCGCGCGCTCGGTAATTTCTAAGAAACAGAAAGAATTGGGAGTTCTCCTCATCGATTTCGGAGCGGGTACGACGAGCATGGCCGTTTATGAAGAGAGCAAAGTGCTTCACGTACGCAGTTTGCCGGTGGGCTCGAGTTACGTCACTAACGACATCGCAATCGGGCTCAAAACGTCCATCGAAATGGCGGAGAAGCTGAAGACATCTTATGGTTGCGCCCTGGCGAAGGACATTAACCGCCGGGAGATGATTAATCTCAAGGAAGTGGACGGCAAGAGCGAGGGTGAGATATCCAGGCACTTCTTGGCCGAGATAATCGAGATTAGGATTGCTGAAATTTTGGGACTCATCAAAGATGAATTAAAGGTTTTGGGGAAGGACTTTCAATTGCCGGCTGGTGTCGTCGCGACGGGCGGGGGAGTAAAACTGGCGGGCATGACCGATTTGATAAAGCAGGAATTGAAATTGCCGGTTCAGACGGGCTTCCCGAACTTGAGCGGTTTTGACGTCCTGAATCCCGCTCATCGGGAGATGATGGATGATCCGGAGTTCGCGGTGGCGACCGGCTTGGTTATTTCGGGCCAGTTGGAGGGAAGCGAGCCCGTTTCGGGCGGCCAGGCGGTCAAGAATTTCTTCCGGAATTTATTGCCTTAATTTCTATTTTGGTTACAATTTATCCATATCGAAAATATGAGTAAGAAAAAGAGAAAAACGAATAAGAGACCGGCGGTTTCCAAAACAAAAAAATCGGGTGATTCTAGAAAGGGACTCACGCGCATTAAGGTTGTGGGCATTGGCGGCGGCGGCGGGAACGCGGTATCGCGCATGATGGCGGGCGAACGACCGCGGGGCGTCGAGTTCATTGCGGTGAATACCGATGCCCAGGATTTGGATTATACGGTAGCCCATAAAAAGATTTACATCGGAAAGGCGCTTACGCGGGGTTTAGGTGCGGGCATGAATCCCGAGATCGGAAAGCAGGCGGCGGAAGAAAATCGTTCCGAGATTGGCGAGGCGCTTGAAGGAGCGGATATTGTTTTCATCACCGCGGGCATGGGTGGCGGTACGGGAACCTCCGGTTCCGCGGTCATCGCGGAGATCGCGAAGGAAAAAGGAATTCTTACGGTTGCGGTCGTTACGAAGCCATTTGCTTTTGAGGGCGCGCAGCGCATGAGTATCGCGCAGGAAGGATTAAGCCGGCTCAAAGAAAAAGTTGATGCCCTCGTTATCATTCCGAACGACAGAATTTTTTCTCTGATTGACAAGGATACGCCGATTTTGAAGGCCTTCTCTTTCATCGATGACGTTTTGAAGCAGGCGGTGCAGGCGATCACCGAACTCGTGAACATGCCGGGAATCATCAATGTTGATTTTGCGGACGTGAAAACCGTTTTGAAAGATGCCGGAACGACCCTAATCGGTATCGGGACGGCCTCGGGTCAGGATCGGAGCATAAAAGCGGTGAACTCGGCAATCAACTCGCCGCTTCTCGAAGTGTCTTTGGACGGAGCGAAGGGGATCGTTTTCAGTATCGCCGGCACGAAAGATCTGAAAATGTCAGAGATAAACGAGATCGCGAAGGCCATCTCGGCTAATTTGGATGCCAACGCCCGCGTCATCTTCGGCGCCTATCACGATCGCGGATTAAAGGACAAGGCCCTGAAGGTGACGGTGATAGCGACGGGTTTTAACGGGGTTTTCCCCCAGCGTTCCATGATGCCCTCGCTCTTCGTAACGAGTGAATCGGCTAAGAAAGATACGAAGACCGGATTAAGTCAAGAGGAGAAGCAAGAAAGGGCGGAGGAAGGCGTCGAAGAGAAAGAAAGGGGATCCAAATTCAACCCGCCAAAGCTTGATAAGAACGAGCCCTGGGAGATTCCGACGTTTCTAAGAAAGAAAAAGAAATAAATGTCAACCTATCACCCTTTGGGAATAATGTAACGTTACACATTTCCTCGCAATAATGCGGGGATTTTTGTTGACTTAGGTAAGCCGGAATTGTATGACATGGGATTTCCATGGATTTGTGATTTCCGAAGGGCGAGGGGTGGACAAAAGTCCGGTTTTTTTGTTTTTTAGCGAGTTATCCACCGTTGCATGTTTGCCCCGCCGCCTTAGAATTAGTTCACGTCTAAATAGCCAGTCGAACAGGTTCAAAAAAATGAGTGCAAAAAAAACAATTTCCAAAACGAGCGTCTCAAAATTTCGGAAGGAGGGTAAAGAAAAAATTTCTCTGCCGATAAAGAGATTGTTCACGAAGACCGGCGTGAGTCCCTTGAGCGAAGTGGAGTGGGTCAAGTGCGATGCGGTCGTGGGCGGAGCGGGGAAGATAATCTTCGAACAGAAGGAAACGGAGTTTCCCGACTTCTGGTCCCAAAATGCGGTGAACATCACCGTCTCTAAATATTTTCGTGGTAAACTCGGTTCGCCCGAACGCGAGACGAGCTTGAAGCAAATGATAACGCGGGTCGCTCACACGATCCGTGAGTGGGGAGAAAGGTTCGGCTATTTTGCGACGGCGAATCAAGCACAGATATTCGAGGACGAGCTCGTGCACATCATCTTGCATCAGAAGGGCTCGTTCAATTCTCCGGTGTGGTTCAATGTCGGAGCGAAAGAGCACCCTCAATGTTCGGCCTGTTTCATTCTTTCCGTCCGGGATGACATGCGTGACATTCTGGATTGGATAAAAACCGAAGGAATGATTTTCAAGCATGGTTCCGGCGCGGGCGTGAATCTCTCCACCTTACGTTCCAAGACCGAACATCTCTCGCACGGCGGTTATGCTTCCGGTCCTGTTTCATTTATGCGCGGCGCGGATTCGGTGGCGGGAATGATAAAGTCCGGCGGTGCGACGCGGCGCGCGGCGAAGATGGTGGTTTTGAACATTGACCATCCCGATGTGATGGATTTCATCCGTTCCAAGGCGGAAGAAGAAAATAAGGTGCGGGCCTTGATTGATGCCGGCTATAACATGGCCGACCTGAACAACGACGCCTGGAATTCCATTCAGTACCAGAATGCCAATAATTCCGTCCGGCTTACGGATGAATTCATGGAAGCGGTGGAGCGCGACGGTGATTGGGAAACGAAATTCATCACGGGCGGCAAGACCGCGAAGGTTTACAAAGCGCGGGAACTGCTCTCCGAGATCGCGAAAGCGGCCTGGGAGTGCGGAGATCCGGGCGTTCAGTTCGATACAATTATAAACAAGTGGCATACCTGTCCGAATTCCGGCCGGATCAACGCCTCGAATCCCTGCTCGGAGTACATGCACCTGGACGATTCGGCCTGCAACTTGGCGTCCATCAATCTTATGAAGTTCCTGCGCGAAGACGGGACTTTTGCGGTGAGTGAGTTCAAACATGCGGTGGATGTTTTTATCTTGGCCCAGGAGATAATCGTCAGCGGTTCCAGTTATCCGACCGAGAAGATTGGCGAAAACGCGCGCAAGTTCAGAGAACTGGGCCTAGGGTTCGGCAATCTGGGCGAGCTTTTGATGACTAAGGGTATCCCCTACGATTCCGATGAGGCCTGCGCCTGGGGCGGAGCCATCGCTTCGCTCATGTCCGGCGAAGCCTACCGTTATTCAGCCGAGATTGCTGAGCGGATGAGGCCCTTCGAGGGTTATGCCATAAATCGCGAACCTATGCTCAACGTCATAAAGAATCACGGTCTGGAATCCAAGAAGATAAGAAGGGAATATCTGGACGATAAGAAACTGGGGCTGGAGGCGGTCAGGATTTGGGACGAGGCTTTGGCTCTCGGAAGTGAATTCGGCTTCCGGAATTCGCAGGTAACGGTCATCGCTCCCACCGGTACGATCTCCTTTATGATGGATTTTGATACGACGGGTATTGAACCGGAGTTTTCGCTCGTCAAAATGAAACAGCTCGTCGGCGGCGGCTGGATGAAGATCGTGAATGCAGGGGCGGAGAACGCGCTTCTGAAGCTCGGCTATTCCGGCGCGGACGCGAAAAAGATAGTGGATTATATTTTTGAGAACGGCATGGTGGAAGGTGCGCCCGGTTTCAAAAGCGAGCACTTGCCGATATTTGATTGCGCCGTAAAGCCGGTGAAGGGAACGCGCACCATTTCCTGGCGCGGCCACGTGAAAATGGTGGCGGCCGTCCAGCCCTTCATGTCCGGCGCAATCTCTAAAACCTTCAATATGTCGAGTGAGATATCGAAAGAAGAGATCGAAGAGGCCTATGTGATGGCTTGGAAGAGCGGCATCAAGGCCTTCGCGGTTTATCGCGACGGTTCCAAGGCCACTCAACCCCTTAGCACCTCGGCGACCAAGTCGAAGGGCGGTAAAGAAATAAAAACTGTCGGGGAAGTTATCCGGAAAAGATTGCCGGCTACCCGCGTTTCGAAGACCCACAAGTTCTCGATTGCCGGCCACGACGGTTATCTCACTTACAGCATCTACGGGGATGGAATGCCGGCGGAGATCTTCATCCGGATGGCGAAACAGGGGAGCACCCTTTCCGGGCTTCTCGATGCCTTCGCGATCTCGGTATCTATGGCGCTTCAGTACGGCGTGCCCTTGAAGGCCCTGGCCCACAAATTCGTCTACAGCCGTTTCGAACCGGCGGGCTTCACCGAGAACCCCGATATTCGGATAGCGACGAGCATCATCGACTACATCTTTCGGTATTTGGCCTTGGCTTTCCTCTCCGACGCCGAACTAGCCGAGTTCGGAATGGAACGCCATGCGATTGCGGACCATTCGACGGACGGTTCTAAGGAATCGGTAAGAGTAACGGTAGCGGCGGCGGTTAAAACGGAAAACGATAACGGCGGCTCGACCCATAAAAATAACGTAAACTCGGTACCGGGCGAAACGGTTTGCCGGAAATGCGGCGGTATGATGGTGCGCACCGGCACCTGCATGACTTGCCTCCAGTGCGGGGATTCATCCGGCGGCTGCTCCTAAAGGTTAAGATAAATTTCTTTTGCCTCGTCACTCCACAGAGTGGCGATGCCATTTTTTAATGGTAGAATGAAGCAAATGGGAAATTCGAAGTTTCTGAATTGGGATAAGCTTCTTCTTATCCTATTGGGTGCCCTTCTCGTAGTTTTTTACAGCCGGTTGGTTCCATCCGGGTTAGGAAATGTCCTACTAGCCGCCGTTTCCATAATCGGTACCCTGCCCGTATTATTGAGCGCCTTCAGGTCCATTAAAGAAAAGAGGATATCGGTGGACCTCTTGGCCTCAATCGCGCTTATCGCCTCGCTCCTGACCGGGGAATGGGCCTCGGCCGTATTCATCAATTTAATGCTCACTTCCGCGAGAATCTTCGGCGATTATACGGAGGCGAAAGCCAAAGCAGCCATAAAAAGTTTGCTGAAACTTCGGCCGGATAAGGTGAAAGTGAAGCGCGAGGGGAAGATATTGGACATATCCGTTCGCGAAGTCAGGGTCGGGGACATGGTCGTGGTGGAGTCCGGCGAGCGTATTCCGGTGGACGGGAGCGTTTTAGAAGGAGAAGCGAGCATAGACCAGTCGTCTTTGACCGGCGAATCGGTTCCCGTGGGGAAATCGAAAGGCGATAAGGTTTTCAGTTCCACCTTGGCCGTTTCCGGTTCGCTCACGATAAGAGCGGACAAGGTTGGCGAGAATACCACGCTCGAAAAGATCATCTCTCTGGTCGAGAGTTCCCAAAATGAAAAGGCCTCGATCCGGACCACCGCCGATAAGTTCGCTGCTTGGTACATAGTTTTAACTTTGGCGGCGTCTCTCGTCATCTATATTGTTTTTCAGGATATGAATTTGCTTCTGTCCCTACTTCTCGTCGCCTGCGCCGACGACATCGCAATCGCGATCCCGATGGCCTTTCTCGCGGCCGTGGGTTATGCGGCGCGGCGAGGAGTGATTATCAAGGGAGGAAATTATCTCGAGGGTCTTACTAAAGTGAAAACCTTCATTATGGACAAGACCGGTACCATTACGCGGGGGAAAATGAAGGTAGAGGGCTTCTTGATTTACAACGGCTATTCGGAGAACGAACTCCTGGCCTTTGCCGGCATGACGGAGTTCTTCTCGGATCATCCGGTGGCCAGGGCGATTGCGGATTACGTTAAGGATAAAAAAATAAAATTCGAAAAACCGCTCGATTTCGAAGAAAAGCCGGGTAAGGGAATTGCTTCCGTTTATAAGGGCAAAACTATATATTCCGGCAAGGTGAAATTTTTGGAGGAGTCGGGAATCAAAATCACTCCTAAAGAAAGGGAAGATATAACTCGGATGCAAGATGAAGGTTACTCTGTAACGCTTGTCGGCTATGAAGGGAAACTGGTGGGTATTCTGAACTGTGCTGATGAGATTCGCCCCCACGTCAAAGAAATCATCGAAAAGATGAAGAAATTCGGCGTAGAAAAGGTGGTCATGCTCACGGGCGACAATGAAAAGGTGGCGAAACGAATCGCCAGCGAGGCGGGGATAACGCACTTCCACGCGAACCTTCTTCCGGAGAATAAGATTGAGTACGTGAAAAGGTATCTGAGCCCCGATTCTAAGGTGGCGATGGTGGGGGACGGTGTGAACGACGCGGCATCACTAGCGCTTGCGGACGTGGGCATAGCGATGGGGGCGATAGGTTCCGATGCCGCGATCGAAGCGGCCGATATCGCTCTAATGAGGGACGATCTCCGGGAAATTCCCGAAACGATGGAGTTGGGCCTTTACACGCGGAGGGTGGCTCGGCAGGATTTCTGGATTTGGGGCGTTGTTAATGCTCTGGGTCTAATTCTCGTTTTTGCGAGAATCATCGGTCCGAATGGTTCGGCGGCCTACAACTTCGTCACGGATTTCCTACCGCTCATAAACTCACTCCGGCTCTTCAATCTTCATTTGAAGCTCTAACGGTCCAGACCGTCGCTTACGGCGGTTGTGATAAGATATCAGAATGCACTACAGACCAAATCAAAATGTTCTTAAAAAATATGCCGACGTTCTCGTGAACTTCGCGTTCAGGAACGGCCGAGGCATGAAAAAAGGCGATGTGGTCTACGTTGTCGCTTACGAATATGCTAAGCCGCTTTACGCAGAGATATTGAACGCCGTTACGAAAGCGGGTGGTCACTCCATTTCGCAGTATCTTCCGAATGAAGACCGTGAGTTCAACATACCGCGCGACTTTTACGTGAATGCGAAACAACACCAGATAGATTTTTTCCCGGGTAAATACCTTCGCGGGCTGATTGATCAGGTCGATCAATACCTCTTCATTTTGAGCGAAACGGATATGGAGGCGCTCAAAGGGATCGACCCCAAGAAGATAATGCGGAGAGGCGAGGCGATGAAACCGTTCCGGGATTGGCGGGACGAAAAAGAGAACCGGGGTAAATTCGATTGGACGTTAGCTCTCTACGGTACCCAAGCGATGGCCAAGGAGGCTGGCCTAAGCGAAAAGGAATACTGGGGCCAGATCGTGAGAGCCTGCTTTTTGGACAACTCCCATCCGATAGAAAAATGGAGAGGTGTGGACAAGAAGGTCCGCGCCTACGTGAAGCGCATCAATGGGTTGAAAATAGAAAAACTGCACGTAAGTGGACCGGATGCCGATCTATGGATGTCTCTTGGCAGGAAAAGGCTGTGGGATGGCGGAGGAGGCCGGAACATACCGAGCTTCGAGATATTCACGTCGCCCGATTGGCGGGGTACGGAGGGCTGGATACGATTCAATAATCCGGTCTATGCCGATGGCCAAATCATAAGTGGCGTAAGTTTGAAATTCAGAAGGGGTGTTGTCACTGAGGTCAGAGCCAAGAAAAACCGTGCGCTCCTTCTCCAAAAAACAAAAATTCCCGGCGGGAATAAAGTAGGGGAGTTTTCACTCACCGACCGGCGTTTTTCCAACATCAATAAATTCATGGCCGAAACGCTTTATGATGAAAACTTGGGCGGTCCGAACGGGAATACTCATATCGCTATCGGTAGGTCTTTTCACGGATGTTATGCCGGTGACCCGAATAAATTGAAGAAGCGCGATTGGGATAGACTCGGCTTCAACGATTCGTCGGTGCATCAAGATATCGTTTCCACCTCCCCAAGAAGAGTCGTGGCCCATCTAAAGAACGGGCGTGAGAAGTTGATTTACGAGGGCGGCGAGTTTGTATTTTAGATGGATGGTTTGCTGTTGCCGGAAAAAGAAAACCGTCGCCTTTTGGGCGACGGTTTTCTTTACCTTTTTAGACTCGGCTGACGTTCTTGGCGCTCGGGCCCTTTTCGCCCTGCACGACCTCAAAGGTGACTTCATCGCCAACCTTGAGCTCGTCGAATGTCACGCCGTTCAAGTCCTTGGAATGGAAGAAAAGGTCCTTCGCTTCGCCTTCGCGAGCGATGAAACCGAATCCCCGATCCGTTAAGGTTTTGATTTTTCCGTTCATTGTTGCGTTTTGATTTTTAGAAACCCGACCACATCTCTAATTTATCCGGTTTTCAGAGTAGCAGACCGGCCATCATATGTCAATAACGGCAACCGCCGGTTCCCGGCGGGCTTGCCCTTATAAATAGGGGAGTTTAGCATTTAAGTACACCCCCTCCCATGAATACGGCTACCATTAGGCGCAGTCCGATAGTACTCATCAGGAATTTCATCTTTATAGAAGTTCTCGCCTTTCTCTTGTATTTTCTCGTAACGGGCCACGGCAGTTACAAGTCCGAATTTTACAATCAGCTCTTTCTCTCGGACTTTATTTCTTACGATACGGCTAAGTTGTTTTTCTTGTCCGGCGCCCAGCTCTTGATAACCATCTACGCTTTCTTCAGCTGGTACTACGAGCTTTACGAAATACGCCCGGGAATGGTGTCCCATTCGCGGGGAGTGTTTTGGAAAAGGAAGAAGAATTTTCCGCTCGAAAAATCCATGACCGTAACGTTCTCTTCGGGGCCGGTCGGGAAGTCGCTTCACTATGGTTCCATTCATCTCGAAAGCCGCCATTACAGTTCCATCGTCTTGGCTACCATATCGCGCCCGCAGGGTTATCTCAGAATAATCGAGAAGAATATAGACCCGAATATGCAGAGTTTCGTCGAGAAGCCGGACATCTCCCAATTAGCTTCCCAGGAAGAGCATGAGCAGCTCGAATTCAAATCATCGCTCCGTTTCGACCGCCGGATGAATCAATTGAATCGGGAACTTGAGAAAGCGGCTATGAAGACCGTTGCCGCCTTTCTGAATTCCAAGGGCGGCTACTTGGTTATAGGGATGGATGATTCCAAAAAACCACTGGGGCTCCGGGACGATTACGAAACCCTTCAGCGCAAGGATGGCGACGGTTTAGAGAATCACTTTACCCAAACTTTCAACGCCATGATCGGTCCGGAGTTCCGGCACCTCGTGAAGCTGTGGTTCTATGAAATGGAAGGTTTAGATGTCTGCGTCGTTCAGGTCGCGCCGAGCTCGCGCCCGGTTTACTTGAAACTGAACGACAGTGAACGTTTCTACGTGAGGACTGGAAACATCACCACGGACCTGAAATTCAGCGAAGTTGAGGCCTATACGCGTTCCCATTGGTCCCGAAGATAGTCCCTCTCATTCTTTGGGCTCGTAATATTTCCTTCCTTTTAATTTTTCGGGAAGCAGGTCGTCTTTCGTGTATCTCTCGTACCCTTTTCCGTAATCCAGTTCCTTCATCAGTTTCGTGACCGGATTCCGAATCTTGAGGGGTATCGGCAGGTTACCCTGTTCTTTCGCATCTTTCGTGGCCTTTATGTAGGCGTTATAAGCGCTTCGGTCTTTTTTGGCGAGTGCGAGATATACGACGCCGTGCGAGAGATTTATCCCGCACTCGGGAAGGCCGATCTCCTCGACTGCCCGGAAAACCTCGTTTGCGACGACAAGTGCGGTCGGATTCGCCATTCCAACGTCCTCCGAAGCAAATATCACCATCCGCCGCGCAATGAATTTCGGGTCCTCGCCGGATTCCACCATCCGCGCCAGATAGTAGAGCGCCGCATCGGGCTGGCTTGCCCGCATGCTCTTAATGAAGGCACTTATCGTGTTGTAATGTTCCTCACCTTTCTTATCGTAGCGCAGGAATTTCGACTGGAGCGTGTCTTTCAAAGATTCCGGCGTCACTTCGCCGTAAAATTTTTGGGCATTCTCTATCATCGTGATGGCTTGCCGGGCATCGCCGTTCGCCATCGCCACGAGCCAATCCTCCGCCTCGCTCTCCATTTTCACCTTGGTGCGGCGGACGATGATTCTCATCTCTTTTTCGGAGAGTTCGTTCAGAACGAAGACGCGGCAGCGCGAAAGGAGCGGCGCGATTATCTCGAACGAAGGATTTTCGGTCGTGGCGCCGATGAGCGTTATCGTTCCCTTCTCGACGTACGGCAGAAGAAAGTCCTGCTGGGCTTTGTTAAAGCGGTGGATCTCGTCCAGGAATAGGACCTTCGGGCGGCTCTCCGTTTTTTCGAAGAGTTTGCCCTCGGCGGCGCCCTCATCCACTATGCGTTTCACGTCGTCCTTTCCCGCCGAAACGGCGGAAAGCTCGTACAATTGAGCGTCCAAATTTTTGGCGTAAATCTTGGCCAGCGTCGTTTTTCCGCAGCCGGGCGGCCCCCAAAGAATGAAAGAGAAAAGATGCTTTTTTTCTATCGCGATCCGCAAAGGTTTTCCAATTCCGACCAAATGTTCCTGTCCCACGAATTCGGAGAGGTTCTTTGGCCTGATTTTGGAAGCGAGTGGCTCCATGTCCAAATCCTACATCCGGAAAATGGGAAAGGCAAAAGGCAGAAAGCGCGGCCACTGAAGCAATTTTTCGGTGAAGCGGACTTCACTAGACACTTTTTGGGGCTTGGCTATAAACTTGAGGCATGAGTATAAATTCCGAGGTCCATCCCATCCAAACGAGTATCTTGAGAACCCTTCAATATGTTCCCGAGGCGAGATTCTCGGAGTTGAATGTGGATGGAATTTCGAGCGACCAATTTACCTTTCATCTTAAAAAGCTTTTGGAATTGGAGCTCGTGGAGAAGACCGAAAACAACCTTTACCGGCTTACCGCTAAGGGCAAGGAGTTCATCAATCGTTTCGATACCGATACCCGGAAGGTTGTTCTGGAACGCCAGGCGAAATTGGGCGTGCTTGTCGGCTGCGCTAGGGAAGAAAAGGGAGTGACGCAGTATCTGGTTCAGGAGCGTCTGAAACAGCCCTACTACGGTTTTCACGGCTTCGTCACGGGAAAGTTGAGGTGGGGCGAGATACCCAAAGAGACGGCCGAGAGGGAATTGAAGGAAGAAACTGGTCTAAGTGCCAAGCTTTTCTTTGCGGGAATCGAACATAAAATGGACCACGACAAGGACGGGAATCTCTTGGAGGATAAGTATTTCTTTATCTTTCGCGGAGAAGAGGTGAAAGGGGAACTTACCGAAAGATTTGTGGGCGGTAAGAATGAATGGATAGACGAGAAAAAGATCCTCAAACTGCCGGATATCTACGATGATGTGCCGGAAATTCTCGGGGTATTGAAACAGGATAGGTTCGTTTTTCTGGAGAACAGTTTCAGGGTGGAAAAGTATTAAATAGCTTAAATCAAATATATGGTCTATTCGCCAAATTTGAAACCAATCCAAATGCCGGCTAATCCGCCCAAGGCGCTAAGGATGATTGAAGAAAAAGACAGAACGTCGGAGCCCCAAAGCTCCGGAATAAAGCTCCCGATCGTAGAACCGATGAAAAGCCCCAGCCAGACAAGTGTTTTTCTGCTCATAAAACAATGGTAAAAGAGTTTCTGGTATAATGGAAATATGCTTAAAATAATCGGCCATGATATATGGCGAGAGGGGCAGAGGGTGGGCTGGATTGACGGTTATCACATTCGCGCCCACGACGGCAAGAGACTCGGCTACTTTGATGGGGATTTCGTCTACGGCGCGGATGGGCATAAACAGGCCTACATTGAGGGCGGTTATCTCCATTCCGAAAGCAGTTCAACCAGCAAGGTCTCGGTTGATAAAATAAACGAGAGCATAGAAGGAGGAATGCTTCCGGAAATAGGGAAGTGCGCCATATACATTTTAATCGGGGTTTAGACACGGCCCCGAAAGAATTATTATAATTACCGAAAGGTCGAGTTATTAAAGCAAACCAAAAAAACAAACCATGCTCAAGAACACAATTGCGGTTTCAGCGGCTCTTCTCATGTTGGCGGCAGTAACACCAGCCATTGCGCAAACTACTGCCGTCGTGACCTCTTCGGTTGCCGCTAAAATTGCGTGCGTGGGAGCGGCAGTGAATGCGCGCGAACAAGCCATCGATACGGCCATGACTGCATTTACCGGAGCGTCTAACGCGGCGTATTCGGCACGAGCTACCGCCCTCCAACAAGCGTACGGTCTAACGACTCTCAGCGCGTTAAGGACGGCGGTTAAGACTGCGTGGTCAACATTCAATTCTTCGGTTAAGTCAGCCCGCAAAGCGTGGCAATCCGCTCGCGATGCTGCCTGGTCCAAGTACAGGACGGTGGCAGTGGCGTGCAAAGCGCCAGACGGTACGGGAGACGGCTCAAATTCGTCTTTAGAGGCCTCGGGAAATTAACCTAGGTGCAATCCGGAAAATTCTCCATCACTCGATGGGGATTTTCTTTTTAATGGAGGGGAATAAAAACGCCAGAGTGTTATACTCAATAAAGTCCTATCCCGTAGAGGAGGTCTAAATATGGAAAAAGAACCAAAAGAAAAACCTCTTCCCCTAAGGGAATATCTGGAGCTAGAGAAAGAAGAAATGCACAGTCCGGAGAATAAATGGTTTGCCGGAGAGAAACTTGGTCACCCTCCGACCGATAAAGAAGCAGAAATATATTACATTGAAAATGGCGGTCCCGAGGGCTTTGCTGCGAGGCATATTCTTAAAGCTAGAATGGAGAAGGAGGAAGAAGATAAGAAAAAGGATAGTAAAAGCGAAAATCAGTAAGCCCTGGAAAATTTCAGGGCTTATTTGCTCTCCGAGTGGGACGATGTTGGAACGGTTTTAGTTAGACCGTGAACAAATTCTCCTTAGGGTCTAGTATGTCTGCCAGTTTTTTTCAGAAATATCCGCTTCAAAAAAGAGGAGAGCCATTCCAAGTCGATAAAAAAGAATAGTAATGCGATTAAGTATGTTCCAAGCACAAATGCTGAGTTGGACAACTGAAGACCGAACCAATTATAGAGGTAGTAGGGTATAAAACCGGTGGTTGATAAAGGGATGGGATGAGAAGTGTGCAGTCGCAAGTAATTTTCGACGAAGGTTAGCGGGCATCCCCCGAATATGGACCAGATGACGATAGCCGTCAGTAACGCGAAGGATTCAACGGGCCTAAACCAACGAATCTTAATGCTGAAAAGAATTCCCAAAAATATGGAAACGATCAATAAAGCATGAAGGACCATCACCACGTTGGCAAGTAATTCGTAATCCATGTCGTCAGATTATACCCCAAGTAATGCTAACTAAAAACCGTTGCTCCCCAGTCCAGCGCTTTCCATATTATTGCTTGATAGAGCATATATGGCCAGCGTGCGAGAAAAAGTGAGGATGATTAAAGAACTCTCTGGGGAGAAACCGGTATCGCTCGCGGCTTAAGTTGTTCTTTCCGGCATTCCTACCCTCCTTACTTGTAGAATGGGCCTACGGTACGCTACAGTGGTACGTTACCGAACATGCCACAAGGGAAAAAGGAACGGGAAAGGAGAATGAAGAAGCTCCGGGAAGAGGGGATACCATGGTATCCATCACTCACTAAAGAAGAACGGATTGAGAAGGCGGCAGAACAGCTGGCCTGGTTATTTGTGAGACAGGCACTCTGGGATGCGAAGAGAAAGAACGGGGGTGATGATAGGGTTGATCTGTTGCTCTAGTGTGGCGTACCAGAATTCGGACTTTTTAATGTGAGGCGTTACAGAGCTTTCTTAAAACTTCTTGTGGTGGCCTATTTGGGCGTCTCGGTCTCATACACCCAATCGACTCCAGCCTCTTTAGCTGAATTTTTGAATAAGCATTTCTGCTTCGGAGAAACCTTGGCCGAAAAGAGTCCATCGGCCATCTGGAAGCTTGTGAACAAGGTCGGCGGCATCCATATTCCTAAGGTTTGTCCTAAGATGATTGCTGTCCCTAATTTTCTGTCGTGTACTTTCATATAGCTGACCCTCGGTTAAACCCTCCGGGGCAGAATAAAGAAGAAGCAGAATTCTTTGTGGTCCAGATAGTTCAGGATTTGTTGTGCGCAGTATGCCCCCGACACTCTGAACCAGGGGGATTTTTCTCGTAAATAGGATTTTGATTGCATTCTCTGGATTTTCAACATTACTTTCTTTCAAAATTTCTATAAGAATCCAGTTACTGATATTAAAAACCAAGCTTGCATCAATAGCTTGTGGATCGATTGCTTTAAGATGCACTGACTTTTTCCGAGATCGAAAGTCATAAATCGCTCGGCTTAAGCGCGCCGTATGGATCTTTAAACCGTCGGAGCCAGAAGCCCCCTCTAATTTTTGAATGCAGGTATCAATATTGAATTTCTTCCCGAGGGGAGTATGTACGCCCAGGACAAAATGTTCCGCCACCCTTAGAGCAGACTCAACGAATAAACCGGTGTTCTGCAAGAGATCCACTGGTTTCTGCGCTACAAACTCTTCGGAAATTTTCTGAAAACTAGAAAATAAATTATCGATGAGATCATCATCGTTTACCTTCTTTTTTAGTTCCTGTTTAATGGTTTCCAGCATGGTTTGGGTTAATCTTTTTCAGCGCGGAGCATTTCCTCAAATCTTTTCACCCCTTTACGATTAAGGCGATATGGGGTTGGTTGTCCTTGCTTTCTCACTGCCCCACTTTCAAGGTATTGTCTCAGTTCTCCCTTTATTTTGTTTGAAACATTACCTATAGCTATTTTAGTCCCTAAACCAGATGTAATTTTTTCTATATCGCCCGTTGTCAACCAAGTGTTTTTAAAATATTTATGCGAAATATAGAAGCAGAGCAAAATTTTCCCCTCTGTACTCCTTTGATCGAGAACTTTGTTCTGTATTTCCTCGCTCTCATCGCACTCACCGATTTTATTGACTATGGCCAAAATTAAATTGTCCGAATCATCGGTTCTGGTCTGCTTTTCAACTCCTTTTTCCTCTGCGGACCGTGCGTCAGTTTCGAGTGCACGAATCCGCCTTTCATGATCGATAAGTTGCGTAATAACCTTTTTATTTATTTTTTGTTGATCCATGAGAAGCTAAATATAATATTTGTATATCTTCTCTTCTTTTCTACGCTTGATTTTCTCTCGCCTTAGTAAATAGAGTAAATTAACCCTGATATTGTCAAGTTTTTCGTTATGCCCAAACTTGTCTTTTAATTCTTTTTTAATTTCCTGAGCAGTCTTTGGTTGTTTGTCGAGTACTTTTATAACTTTTTCTGCAACGCTCGCTTTTTGTTTCTTCTTTTTCATAATAGTTATCTTATATAAACCCAGCGTCCGTCCTCTTTAACTCGGCGTAAATATCGCCGTCGAACCATTTTGAACACTATGGAAGATAGGGTTTGGATCGGATAGATATGACCTATTTCTGCAAGTCCCTCCTTTATGGAAGCAAGGTCTTTGGGGGACTTAAAAAATCCTCCGTCCGCAAGAGAAAGAATTAAATCTGTCGGGGAAGTTCTTATTTTCTTTTCCTTTGCAGTTTTCCGACCAGTGGGCACATTCACTCGTTCACTTGATGAAATCTTTTCAGATCTGAAGCCAAGCTGATGTACAATCGCAGCAACCTCAGAAGGGGTGCCTTCAATCACAACCTGGGTACCGCTGGGAAGAGTCATTTTCGCTTTTGTTTTGGCCATGACTCTATGGTAGTCTATATGCCAATTATGTCAAGTAGGTCTAGAAGGCCGTCGTCATCTTAAGACCCGTACTTTTTATAGGATTCCTCGGTTACACTAGAATCCCGGCTTACGAGGTTGGTGCGATAGTTATGCCTTGTCTGCGGAGTGGGTAGGTCTAGAACCAGGTATGAATTAAAATAACGCCGTGAAAAATCCTACTAATGCACCAGCAATCACTTCAAGAACTAAAAACGTGACCACAACTCTCACACCTTCCTGCTTGATTTTTATCTTTTCTTTAAGCCGATGGTAAAATATACCACAAAGAATAGCGATCGCCAGAATAATAATTCCATCATATGAAGTTCTATTGAAACTCTGCCCCAAATACCAAATGATGCCTGCGATAATATATCCAGCAAACCATCGCTGCCCCCTCGAAACCTTTGGAGTTTCATCAACAACTTTTGTTTGCACGTCGTTGCCCATCAATGTCATTTTAACATACAAATCATAACTGTTTGACACCACCAATAAGCATCAGCCTGAATGGTCTAACTGCCAATCGCTTTCTCTTAAGAATTTATCAATAAACCGCGCTGTATCTTCAATTGTTGCGGCGTCCCGAACCAAAACATTAGGAATTCTTAAAGTTACATAACCCTTCTTGAAGGAGTAGTAAGTTCGCTCTAAATCTGCAAGTGCTTGTTTTGGACTAAGATTATGCTGTTTGCCGTCAACCTCGATATTAACTTTCGCTTCTGTAATTGCTATATCAATATGTTTATGCCCATCCCATTTTTCTAGCTCTACCTTCCAGCCATAATTTTTTAGTAACCTCCCCAATTCACGCGCTTCTGGTGTAGAGTATGATTCTTTTCCAATCCCTAGTCTATTTCTTTTTCTAAAAAATGTATTTCTAAACATTTCCGTTTGGGACGATGTTAGAATCGCAAGTGTGGTAAATTTGCGCATTTGGGCAATTTTACCCCCTATGCTCCTCGGGTAGGATTCGAACCTACGACCATCTCCTTACACGTATCCTAAAGTTTCCTGAAGGGGTGGACTATATCATCACCATATTAAAGGTGTTTCGGTATCTAGTCTCTACGGTGCCCCGCCTAAATTTAAGAATCTTGGCGGGTTCCCACGGTGTTCGCATATCTTTTTAAGATTTAGCCTTCACCGTTATCCCGAAATTTTTCAAACCGCCTCTCGGCGGAAAGCTGCCTTCTGACAGGGAGCCGCTCTACCACTGAGCTACCGAGGAATCAATCTCTTAATGTGCCCGTTTATTATGTATCATAGCCGATTCTTTTTCAACCTCCATATGACAGTTTTTACACAACAATATGCATTTCTTAGCCTCAGCAAGTATAGTGTCCCAGGCATAACAGAGACCCTTTACGCTTAAAGAGAAAGACTTATTTGCCGGGTTAATATGGTGAAAATCCAATGCACCAATATAGCGATTATATCCACACCTACTGCACTTACCGCCAAACATCTTTACTAATTTTTCCTTCTTATGTATCCGACTATCCACTACCCATAGGGAAGCACACCTGTTACAACGCCAAGACCCATCGTTTCTTTTAAAGTGTTTTGTAAGCCCGTGCTTCTTACAGATCTTATTCATTAATCTAATTATAACACCTTGTGTTAAGGTGGATCAGGTTGAAAATTAAAGCGTCTATGTGTATATTAATAATGCATGGAACGCAAGGAATTAATCCGTACAATCTATCTGTATCTGTTCTCGCTCGTGGGGTTGGTGATCGTGGTCATCGGACTCGTGAACTTAGTTGACTTGGGGTTGAAGGCCTTCGTGTTTAAGAACGCCGACCAAATGATAATGTATCCCTCCTATCCCGTTCTGGTCGCGCCTGCCGACGTTAAAGGCAGTGTTATGACCCCGGTGGACCAGGAGAAGTACAACGCGGACCAAGCGGCGGCCCAGGAAAAACAAAGGGAGAGCGACCGGGAGCGCACCGCCTCAAATGCCCTCGCAATGATAATCATCGGAACGCCGCTGTTCATATATCACTGGAAGATCATCCAGAAAGATCGCAAATCTTAAAAAATAAATTGCCCCCATAGCTCAGTTGGTAGAGCACCTCCCTTTTAAGGAGTGGGTCCTAGGTTCGATCCCTAGTGGGGGCACAAATGAAGTTAATTTGTCTGAACATTTGGTGTGGAAAAAGGTTTGAAGCTCTGAAAAAATTCATAGAAGATATGTCACCAGAGACCGACATCTTTTGCTTTCAAGAGGCGCTTAAGGCCGAAGAGGTATATAACGATGGAATTGGTGTTCGGTTTTTTTTACTGAGAGAGTTGGAAGAATTACTGCCGGATTTCAGCGGTTCTTTTGCTCCGATGGTCTCTCTCGATAAGCTCACCGGGGGGGCTGCTTCGGGAGTCGTTTTGGGTACCGCGATTTTCCACAGAAAGAATCTTCGCCTTAAGGAAGAAGGAAGTTTTTTCGCTTATGGCTCCCTTTACAAGATAAAAAGCGATGAGACGCATAAAATTGGCCTCTTGCAATATAAGACGTTCGATGTCGGAGGCGCATCCCTCACCGTCTGCGATTTCCATGGAATAGCAACTTGGCCCAAGAACGATAATGCGGCCCGCCTTGAGCAGTCGAAAAAGATTTTAGAATTTCTTAATGGCGTTGACGGCCATAAAATTCTTTGTGGCGATTTCAATCTTTATCCGGATACAAAGAGCATCGCTGTTCTGGGCCACACCATGAAAAATCTCATTAAGGATTTTAATGTGAGAACCACGCGTAGCCGGATCCACTATGAAGGATACAAAGGGGAAGCCGTGCCGGATAGCATCTCGGATTATATGTTCGTCTCGCCGGATATTGAGGTCGGCTCGTTTCAATTGCCGGAAGTCGAGGTCTCCGACCACCTTCCCTTAATACTGGATTTTTCGCTATAGTTATAGACATGGAACCAAATCAAAAATACGGCGTATTGCCGAGCGATGAGGTTGTGAATAAAGTCGCTCTCGCGCTCGAAAATAACGGAATAAAAACTTTTATCGTCCGGGATGCCGCTGAAGCGGAAAAGAAATTATTGGAACTCATTCCTCCGGGGGCGGAAGTGATGAACATGACCTCGATGACGCTTGAAGCCATCGGCGCCGTGAAAGAGATAACGGAATCCGGCCGATACGATTCCGTCCGCAAAAAATTCATGTCTATGGATGCCAAGACCGACGGAAAGAAAATGAAAATGATGGGAGCCGCGCCGGATTGGGCCGTCGGGAGCGCTAATGCCGTTACGGAAGACGGGAGAATTATCTCTGTTTCGGCAACTGGCAGCCAATTGCCGGCCTATGCCTATGGAGCGGGGAACGTGATTTGGGTGGTTGGGGCCCAGAAGTTCGTGAAGGACCTCAATGAGGGGATGGATCGCATTCAGGAATACGTCTTTCCGCTCGAAAACGAGCGCGCGAAGAAGACCTACGGCCGGGAAAGTAGCATCAATAAAATTCTCATCGTAAACAAAGACGTCCCCAGCAGGACGACTATGATAATCGTGAGGGAAAAACTGGGATTTTGATGCTTTTGCTATAATTAAGTTAAGGGTAAAGGTCGGTTTTAGATTTTACAAATTTATGGAAGGAAATATGAATATGGGTGGCGGAAAGTGCACCTGCTCTCATCACAAGGTGATGCCCGTTCTCGTTACGGTCTTCGGCCTCGTTTTCTTGCTGGGCGCCCTAAATGTCTTCACGGCGGACGTGGTAGGCATTATTTGGCCGATCCTCGTTATCATCGGCGGATTGACTAAGCTCATGGGCGGCAATTGCAAGTGTTGCTCCGTTGCTCATTAGGGTTTGTTTAAGAAAACGCCCCTTAGGGGGCGTTTTTGTTTGTGGCATAATTAAATGAATGGTACTTTGGGAAAAGATAAAGGCGCTTGGTAAAAGCGCCGGGCCCGGAATTATCACGGGCGCCTCCGACGACGATCCCTCGGGGATTCTGACCTATCTCCAGTCCGGCTTTTCATTCGGTTTCCGTACGCTTTGGCTCACGCTTTTCTGCTTGCCACTCATGTACGCCATTCAGGAGATGTCCGGGCGGATAGGCTATGTGACCGACAAGGGGCTTATCAAGGTTATAAAAGAGCACTACGCCAAGTGGATCCTTTATGCCGTGGGGTTCGTCTCCGTCGTCGTCATTACCGTGAATATCGGTGCCGACCTCTCGGCTATCGGCGTCATTGCCGAAAAGTTTACGCTCGTTTCGAGGTTCTTTTGGCTCCCGGCTATCTCGGTTTTTATCCTCTTCTTCACCATTTTTCTTTCCTATCCGAAGTTCGCGGGCGTCCTGAAATGGCTCACGCTCTCGCTCCTGTTTTACGTGGCGACGGCGCTGTATCTTCACGTGGATTGGATCAGCGCGCTGAAGTCAACGATCATTCCTTCCATCAGTTTCACCAAGGATTACGTTCTGCTTTTTGCGGCGTTTTTGGGCACGACCATATCGCCCTATCTTTTTTTCTGGCAGGCCGATGAGGAGGTGGAAGAGCGCGACGAGGAGAAAAAGGAAAAGCGCCTGAAAAAATTTCTGGTGACGAAGAACGAGTTAAAGCACTTGAGAAAAGATACGCTTCTCGGAATGTTCTTCTCGCAGTTCATTACCTGGTTTATCATTGCGGCTGCCGGCCAGGTGGCCGGAATTTACGGTATCGCGGCGGCTTCGAACTTTGACGAAGCCTCCCTGGTTCTGAAACCGCTTTTGGGCAATTTTGCTTTCCTCATCTTCGGACTGGGAATCATTGGTACGGGGCTTCTGGCCGTGCCGGTCCTTGCCGGAAGCGTGGGTTATGTTTTGGCCGAGGTTTTCAATTGGAAAGAGGGGATAAACAAGACATTCCGCGAGGCCAAGGGTTTTTATCTCGTCATAATTTTTGCCACCTTTCTGGGTGCGGCGATGAATTTTTTGAATATTGACCCCATTCAGCTCCTGATATATGCGGCGGTTTTGTACACTTTCATCACGCCCCCTCTCGTATATCTCATCATCCGCATGGCCAACAACAAGAAGATAATGCGGGGTAGGACGAATTCGGGCATCTCGAACGTTTTCGGCTGGCTTACCTTCGTCTTCACGCTTGCGGCCGCCGTGGCATGCCTGATTTTCGTTTTGTAATTAACCCCAGCGAAAATTCTATTGAATGAATATTGGCTGGGGTTTGCCGATTTTCCGAAATGTTTAGGATAATAGCTTCGCCCATGTTTCCGTAAGCAACTCTCGGAGGCGAAAAAGCTTGGTTCCGCCCCATGGGCGGATTTTTCGCCGAGAGCGTAGGATGTGCGGTGCCGCCGGAGCACCGCGACGTCCGGTGCTCTAGGAAACGTGGGCGGAGCTAAAGGTGTTTTTATGAGAAAAAGCTGATAAAATGAAAAAGCCAATATGAAGAACTATATTGAGCCCAATTTGGCCTCCGGTTTCAGGGATTATCTGCCGTCTGACGCGGCGGCCCGGGAATGGATGGTGGAGACGATAAAGACCGTTTTCAAGCGGTTCGGTTTTGCGCCGCTCGAAACGCCCGGCGTGGAGCGGGAAGAGATCCTTACGGGCGGTGACCCGAACTTCAAAAAACAAATTTTCAAGTTGAATTTAAGCGGTCAGGATGAAAAAACTGCCCTGCGTTTTGATTTGACAGTCCCGTTGGCGCGCGTCATAGCGGCCTATCAAAATGAATTGCCAAAACCCTGGAAACGATATCAGGCCGGTAATGCTTGGCGGGGAGAACGCGCTCAGGCCGGTCGCTTCCGTGAATTTCTTCAAATTGACGCCGATATCGTAGGCGCGCCGGGAACGATGGCGGATGCAGAAATCGTTTCCTTGATTTATGAAACCCTGTCTGCTCTGGGCTTCAAGAAATTCGTCATTAAGGTCAACAATAGAAAAATATTGAATGTGCTTTCCGGTTATGCGGATTTCCCGAAGGGCAAGACCGAAACTGTTCTAAGGATTCTGGACAAGCTGGACAAGAATAAATGGAAAGACGTTGAATCGGAACTCGTCAAAGAAACGAGATTGGATAAGAATGCTGTCGGCTCGCTTAAAAAATTCGTTGAACTGAAGGGTGATAGCAAAAAAATCCTGAAAGAAGCATCTGCCTTATTTGAGGCTTCCAAGACGGCCGAAGAGGGCATCTCGGAACTGGGGGAGCTTGCGAATAACGTAAAAGCGCTCGGCGTTCCCGATAAGAATTGGATGGTAGACCTATCGGTCGCGCGCGGATTGGGATACTACACCGGACCCGTTTTTGAGGCGGTGCTTACGGATTATCCGGAGTTGGGCAGCGTTTTCGCCGGCGGTCGTTACGACGATTTGATATCCCGTTTCAGTTCCGCGAGCATTCCCGTGACCGGGGCGTCGCTGGGCGTGGATCGGCTCTTCGTGGCGCTCAAAAAATTCGGATTACTGCCGGATTTCAAGTCGCCGGCGCAGGTTTTGCTCCTTAATTTCGACAGGGAATCGGAGGAGGTTTGCGAAAAGCTGGCGTCCGATCTCCGGAGGGATGGCGTTTCGACGGAGATCTATCTCGGCCAAGAAAAGAACCTGAAGGGCCAGTTGAGTTACGCCGTAAAACAGAGCTATCCGGTGGTATTGATAATCGGAGAAGAAGAAAGGAAGAAAAGAATAGTTCAGATAAAGAACATGAGGGAACGGGTGCAAGAGGCCGTTCCGAGAGAGGATGTCCTAAGTTATATAAAAGGACTTTTGAACCCATAAAAATGTCCAAGTCCGATACGCTTTTGAAATTGAAGGAAAGAATGTCGGCCGACAGGACGCTTCCCCTTCAGGAGTCCAATTTCGTCTTCGGAGAGGGCAGTGCGGAGAGCGAGGTGATGTTCGTCGGGGAAGCCCCCGGTTTTTTTGAAGATAAATTGCAATGGCCATTCGTCGGGCGCGCCGGGAAACTTTTGGACAGACTGCTTAATGATGTCGGCTGGAAGCGCGAGAGCGTTTATATCTCGAATATCGTGAAGCGCCGACCGCCGGGAAATCGCGACCCCCTACCGGAAGAGCTCGATGCCTATCGGCCGTATCTAGCGGAAGAAATTGAAATATTGAACCCGAAGATCATCGTTCCCTTGGGCCGGTACTCAATGAACTACATCCTGCCGAATGCGAAGATTTCCAACGACCACGGCCGGGTCTTCTGGTGGGGCGAGCGGCTGGTCATTCCCTTATATCATCCCGCTGCCGCGCTCCGCTCCACGGGGGTTTTAAAGGAGTTGGAGAAGGATTTCCACAAATTAAAGCTTCTGCCCGGCAAGTATGATGAATTCCTGGCCGAAAGGCGGGAGAAATTAAAAAGCAATCCTGCGGCAATGAGCGAAAGCGAGAGAAAGGAACAAGAGAAATTGCTGTAATTTATGAACCCCGAAACCAAAATCTGTCAGAACTGCAAGCAAAACTTCACAATCGAAGCGGAAGATTTCGATTTCTACAAGAAGATAGACGTTCCGCCGCCCACCTGGTGCCCGGATTGCCGATTGCAGCGGAGGATGATCTGGTGGAACGAGCGAAACCTCTATCACATCAAAGATGCCGTAAGCGGCAAGGAGATTCTTTCGGGGACGCATGGTTTTTCCGGCGCCAAGGCCGTTGATAAGGATTACTGGTTCTCGGACAATTGGGACCAGAACGCTCCGGGGATGGATTATGATTGGGAGGAATCATTCTTCCTTCAATTCAAAAGATTATTAAAGAACGCTCTCATTCCAAGCAGATTCGTCGTTAATCTTGTAAACAGCGATTACTGCAACAACGCAAGTGACATAAAGGATTCATATCTTATCTTCGGCTGCACTTTTATCGAGGACAGCGCGTACTCCGGCAATTCCACCCAGAGCCGCCAGCTGTTCGACAGCTCGTATATCACGGACAGCGAAGTATCCTATGAATCCATTTTCAACAAGAAATGCTTCCGGGCTTTCTTCTCGTCTTACTGTGAGAGCTCATACGATATCTATTTCTGCCGCGACTGCATCGGCTGTGAAAATTGTTTTGGGTGTGTCGGGCTAAGGAACAAAAAATACCACATTTTTAACAAGCCATACTCGAAAGAGGAGTATGAAGAGGAGTTGAATAAATTCAGATTGAATTCGCACTCTTCACTTGAAGATATAAAGAAGAAGGTGCGCGATTTTTGGCTGAAATTCCCCGTCCGCTACGTGCGCGGACAAAAGAACGAACGCTGCACCGGGGAATACATCTCGAATTCCAAGAACGTCCGCGAGAGCTACTACGTGAATGACGGCGAAAATCTGAAGTACTGCCAGGGTCTGTATTCGAAGGGCGCCCGCGATTCCTACGACCATTTCCGCTACGGTCTTAACAGCGAGCTCGTTTATGAAGCCACGGCGAGCGGAAACCACATTTCCCGGATAAAGTTCTGCTTCGAGGCGTTCCAGAATTGCAGCGACGTGCAGTACTCTTTCGTCGTGAACAACTCGTCGCATATGTTCGGCTGCGTGGGAATGCATCACAAACAATACTGCATTTTGAACAAACAATATTCCAAAGAAGAGTACGAGGATTTGGTGCCTAAGATCATTAAACACATGGACGAGATGCCGTATATCGACGATAAGAAACGGGTGTATAAGTACGGAGAATTTTTCCCGCCGGAGCTGTCTCTTTATCCGTACAACGATACGGTCGCGGAGGATTTCTTTCCGTTAAGCGAGGTGGATGCCATCAGCAAGGGATTCGTCTGGAGGAGCGCCGGCAAGAGAAACTACGGAGTGGACATATCTTGCGACAAGCTTCCCGACGATATCACGGAAGAGGCATCAAGCGCCGATTTCGAGAATAAGGTCGTTTCTTGCGCGCATGCCGGAACGTGTGCCGACCATTGCACGACGGCATTCCGCCTCACGCCGCAGGAGCTCCAGTTTTATCAGGCAATGCGCCTTCCGCTCCCGCGTCTTTGTCCGAATTGCCGCTATGCCATGAGGGTCGCCCAAAGGAATCCCATCAAGCTTTTTAAAAGAAAATGCCAATGCGCCGGCCGAAAATCCGAAAACGGCGTCTATCAAAACACGGCGAAGCATTCCCATGGAACGGGGGAGTGCCCGAATGAATTCGAGTCCAGCTATTCGCCCGACCGCAAAGATATCGTCTACTGCGAGCAGTGTTATAACAAAGAGGTAGTATGAACTCAAAGACGCCGAATTTCGATAAGGTCCTGGAAGATTACTACCGAGAATTGAAACTGAACGAGAACGGCGGCCAGTGGCGGACTTGCCGTTTTTCCGGCGAAAAGTTTTATGTCCAGCCGGAAGACATTGGTTTCTATAAGAGAATTGGCGTGCCATTGCCGACACTTTCGCCCGCCGAGCGTCTTCGGCGCCGGGGCGCTTATCTCAATAACTACAATCTTTTCAAGATTTCCTCGGCCCATTCCCAAAAGCCGATTGTGGCCGCTTACCCGCCCGACACGCCCTACAAGATTTTTGAGCACAAGTTCTGGTTTTCGGGCAAGTGGAACCCGCTCGATTACGGATTCGCGCCGACCGGCGACTCTTTCTTCGCTCAATTCGGAAAATTGCAAAAAGCGGTGCCGCGCCCGAATCTCATCACTGATTCCACGAACATCGGGAGCGATTACACTAACACCTCCATTAATCTAAGGGATTGCTACTTTACTTTCAGCACCTTAAGCGGCGAGAATCTCTATTATTTTGACTGTTGCGATTCAAGCAAGGACTGCGTTGATTGCGAAAGCGCCTGGAATGCGACCGACTGTTATCACAGCCAGCTGGTCTACGATTGCTATAAATGCGCCGTCTGCGAGGATTGCCGCAATTGCCTTAATTCCTTCTTTCTCTTTGATTGTCGGGATTGCGACCATTGTTTTATGTCTTCTAATTTAAGGCACAAGAAGTACTACTTCATGAACCGGCCGCTTCCCAAAGAGGAATACGAGGCCGAACTGAAAAAGATAAACTTGGGAAATTACTTGGAATTCCTTAAATACCTCGCCCAGTTCGATGAATTGCAGAAAGAAGCTATTCGCAAGCCCGACCACAACTTCAAATCGGTGAATTGCTCCGGCGACTTCATTTTGAACTCCAAAAATTGCCACGCCGGAAATTATCTTGTTGATGCCGAGAACGTCAACTACTCGTTCGGCCTGGGTTATTACAAGGACAGCTATGACGGTTTCGGCGGCGGGGGCGGCGAGCTTTGCTACGAATTCACGAGCATCAGCACTACGGGCAATTATAACGTTAAATTCTCGGTCCAGATGGGTGAAGCCCGCGACGTGGAGTATTGCGACCTCTGCCGCAATTGCCACGATTGTTTCGGCTGTATTGGACTTCAGAACAAATCATTCTGCGTTCTAAACAAGCAGTATTCGGAGGGAGATTATTGGCGGACAGTTGATGATTTGAAGATGGCAATGCTTAAAAATGGTGAGTACGGAGAATTCTTTCCGCCTAAATTGATGCCTATCCCATACAAACTGTCTTTTATGACCGCCTACAACAATTTTTGCGATTACGAAAAAGCCGAACGGTACGGCTACGACGTCCGGGACGTGGCGGCGGTCTCCGAGAAACCGGAGGGGGAAATCATCAACGCTGCCGATCTGCCGGAAGATATCAAGGACGTTGATGACTCCATGCTGAAGAAAGCCGTATTTGACGATGTGAACAACCGCTACTTCCGAATCGTTCCCTACGAACTCGCTTTCTATAGAAGGAATTCGTTTCCTTTGCCCCGAATACACCCGCTCCAGCGCCTGGCGAGGTTCAGAGAAATATACGATTTCCTCATCCATACCTACGCTCGTCATTGCAAAAAGTGCGGCGTGGCCATCGTTTCGGTCTTTGACCCCAAGGAGTACGAATCCGTTTACTGCGAAAGTTGCTATAACGCCGAAGTAGTTTAACTTATGGAAATTATAATAGACAAACCGAAGCTAGGCGATTTGGGAGAGATAAGGAAGATACTGGCCCAGTGGACGGACAATCCCGAGGTTGAAAAATACGTAAAGCGCATTCAAGATGAAATTACCAGAAAGATAGAGTTCAACACCCACTATTGGGTGGCGAGATATTCCGGCATGCCAGTGGGGATTGTCGGCCTTTGCGACCCGTTGCCTCAGGTTCTGCCATTCGCGAAAACAAGTCGGCCCGGAAAGTTCAAAATTTTGTACGTGGATGGTGCATATCGAGGGAAGGGAATAGGGAAGAAGCTCGTCGATTTTCTGGAAAACGAAGCGAGAAAAGAAGGTTATGCGGAGGTTCTTGCAAGAAGCGCGGAGCGGTACCGCGATACTTCGTACGGTTTTTATGAGAAAATGGGATATAAGAATGTGGGAACGGTTTATGCCGGGGAAGACCGCTCGAAGCCGATGCGGGTGTTTAGAAAAGAACTGTAATGGAGATATTTTTGGATAAAAAGGAATTTCATTTTTCGGAGGCGGACTTGCCGCTCTTGATCCACGGCGCCCATAAGACCGGGGCGTCGTTCTTCACCGTTACCGTCGCGGTTCAGATGTTTCTGGCCGGCAAAAAACTCCTCTTCTTCACGGCTTACCCGATGGCAAGAGAAGAATTCATGACGCAGATTTCCGGTTCCGGAAAAGAGAAAGATGTTTTCTATTTGGAGCGGGAGGAAGATATCGAAAAGGCCTCGGATTTTTGCACCGTAATAGTGAAGAGTGGGGATTCCGAACTTTGCCTCAAAGCGTTCCGAACGCTTCCCGACATTAAAGACAGGGTTGTTCTCGTGAAGAATATCGAATCCATCCTCACCAAAGCGCTCTTTTCTGCCGTAAAAGGCCATAATAAGCTCATATTATCGGGCGATCTGGATGGGGTAGGTTTTGCCGGAGAGATAACTCCGCTTGGATTCAAGACCAAGATATTCTTCTCTAAACCGGTTGTAGATGTGGGCGTTAAGGTGCCCGATTTGGAAAAATACGTCGGTTTCATGGCCAGCCGCGAGAACGGCTTGATAACACTCAATAAATCATAAAAATGAACTCCGAAACTAGGAATTGCCAAAATTGCCGTCAAAATTTTGTCATAGAGCCGGAAGATTTTAATTTTTATAAGAAGATAGACGTTCCACTGCCGACATGGTGCCCTCGGTGCCGGCTTCAGAGGCGCCTGGCGTGGTTCAAGGGTTTTCGCTTGTATAAGCGCAAGTGCGATCTGTGTGGCAAGGAAAAAATCTCCATGTACCGGCCGGATGCGCCGTATACGGTCTATTGCACCGAATGCTGGTGGAGTGATAAATGGGACCCGGAGGATTATGCCCGCGACTATGATTTCGGAAAGCCATTCTTTGAACAGCTTAACGAGCATCTTCACAAGATCCCCATTCGGGGGATTGCCGTTACGAAGAGTGTTACGGAGCTTTCTCCCTACACTAATCACTGCGACCATTCCAAGAATTGCTACCTCATTTTTTATTCCGACTACGACGAGGATTGCCAGTATGGGTTTTACATAACTAAAAACAAATCCATGCTCGATTGCAGCGTTGCGTTTGAGTCCGAGCAATGCTACGACATCATGAACAGCTGGCGGAATCACCGAGTACACGGTTCTCGAGGCAATGTTCATAATTCGCTCGATTGTTTTTTCATCAAGGATTCAAGAAACGCCCAAAGTTGTTTTGGGTCGGCAAATTTACACAACAAAAAGCACGTATTTTTCAATAAACAGCTAACGAAAGATGAATATGAACGAAACGTCAAGAACATTGATCTCGGTTCATATAAAACCTATCAGGAGATGAAAACAAAATCGGAAGAAGTTTGGAAAAACTCCATTCCATACCCCCACTATCAGGATTTTGTAGAAAATTGCACCGGCAATTACGTGTTTTATTCCAAGAACTGCAAAGAATGCTATGAATGCGGCTATTGTGAGGACTCCAAATATCTGATGCTTATCAAGACCCCGAGTGTGAAAGACAGCTACGATTACGTCGATTGGGGAGAAGGCGCGGAGCGCATCTACGAAGGGATTACCGTAGGCAACAAAGTTGCCGACGTGAAATTCAGCCAGGATATCCACGATAGCCACAATATTGAATACTCCAAGAGCTGCATGGGAAGTTCCTACCTTCTGGGATGTTCGGGTTTAAGGAGTAAGAGTTATTACATCCTCAACAAAAAATACGATAAGGAAGAATTCCATAAAATGCGGGAGAAGGTTATCACCCAGATGAACGAGATGCCGTATAAGGATGCAGCCGGGCGCGAATATAGATATGGAGAATTTTTTCCGATGCAACTTTCTCCGCATGATTACAACGACACTTTTGCGTATATGTTCTATCCGCTTGAGAAAGGGGAGGCGCTAAAGGAAGGTCTTGCTTGGGTTGATATCTCACCGAGCGAGCACGTGACAACCAAAATGGCTACTGATTTGCCGGATCATATCCGAGACGCGAAGGACGATATTCTGAATGAATCTATTAGGTGCACGACATGCCCAAGGGGATATAAGATCACCCCGCAAGAACTAGGGTTTCTAAGACAGTACAATTTTCCCCTTCCGAGACGCTGTCCTTTCTGTCGCATAGGAGAAAAGGTTAAGCGCTGGGCCTGGCAAATGACGCTCATAGAGCGGAATTGCGATAGGTGCGGCAAATTATTCCGGACGAATTATCGAAAGGAGGACGCGTCTGTTATTTATTGCAAGGAATGCTATCTAAAGGAAATATTCTAGTATGAACTCCGAAACCAGGAATTGCCAAAATTGTAAACAGGATTTCGTCATCGAACCCGACGACTTCGGATTTTACGAAAAAATCGGCGTCCCGGCACCGAAATTATGTCCGCTCTGCCGGCGCATGAGAAGACTTTCCTGGCGGAATGATTACAATCTGTATCCTCGCGAATGCGATCTCTGCAAGAAAAAATTCATCTCCATCTACTCACCCAGCCATAAGATTAAGATTAGGGCCTATTGTCCCAAATGTTTTTGGGGTGATAATTGGGATCCATATGAATGTGGCGCAGAATATGATCCTTCTAGGTCATTTATCGATCAATTCATTTCGCTTTTTCAGACCACGCCAGCACTTGGCATCGTTAATGATAACGATATCGGGAGCGTAAATTGTTTGTACACTCAGGATGTTGCGTTTTCGAAAAATTGCGCAATGACATTCGTCGCGTGGAGATTGGAAAACGTTTTCTGCTCCTCTTACCTAGCCGCAGGGAAATATTTATGCGATTGTCTCGGTGTTCACTCGGAATGCGAATATATCTACGATGGACTGATGATCGAACAGGATTCCCGATGTAAAAGCGTTTATTGGGTATCTTCTTGCGTGGATTGCAATTTTTGCTATGACTGCCGCGGCTGTTCCGATTGTTTTATGTGCGCTGGGCTTAGGAATAAACGTTTTTATTTCAAGAATCAGCAACTTACCCAGGAGGAATTCAAGAAAACCCTCGATTCATATAATCTTCGTGCCAGGTCTGGCTACAGTCGGGCTAAAGAAGAATTTAAAATGTTTCTTCGCGATATTCCCCGCAAGTATGCCGAATTACGCAATTGCTCCAATTGTTCAGGGACGGATATGATCAGATCGAAGAATACTCACAGTGCCAATTTTGCATCTCTTTCCGAGGATTCGAAGTACGTGCATAACGGCATCACGTTTAAACAATCGTACGACTGTGCCGGAGCCGGAGAAACGGAACTCGCTTATGAATCCATTACTCCGGACCAATCGTACCTGAGCATGGCCACGGTTTATTCATGGAAGAACAACAACGCTTCTTATTGTTCTGACTGTCATTCTTGCTCGAATGTTCTAGGTTGCGTTGGCTTAAAAAAGGGTGAGTACTCCATATTGAACAAAAAATATCCAAAAGGAGAGTACTTCAATTTGCGCGAAAAGATAATCGCCGATATGAAGCGTAGAGGAGAATGGGGCGAATTCTTTCCGATAAGTTCTTCTCCGTTCGGTTTCAATGAAACTCGCGCATTCGACCAATGGCCAATTGGCCGCGAAGATGCTCTCTTCCGCGGGTATAATTGGCTTGATAATATACAACAGACAAGAGGCAAACAAACGCTGTCGCAAGAAAAAGTGCCCGATTCGATAGACGACGTGCCGGATACGTTCATAAACGAGATTTTGGCCTGCTTATCCTGCGGACGCAATTATAACGTTCTTCCAGGCGAACTTGCCTTGTATAAACAACTGCACGTTCCGATACCGGACAGATGCTTCTTTTGCAGACAAAGTGAGCGTGAGGAAATGCGGGGAGGTTTCGACTTTATGCACCGGCGGTGTGATTGTGCGAAATCCGGCCATAATCACGACAAGCGGTGCCCGAACGAATTTGAAACATTTTTCACCGAAAAAGAACGGAGGCCCATCTACTGCGAGAGCTGTTATAATTCAGAGATAGTATGAATTCGGAAACAAAAAATTGCCGTAATTGCAAGCAAAACTTCGTCATTGAGCCCGACGATTTTGGGTTTTACGAAAAAATCGGCGTCCCGGCGCCAACCCTGTGTCCAGATTGCCGTTATATTCGGCGGCTTTTGGACAGGAACGAGTATAACTTTTGCAAGCGGAAATGCGATGCCACGCAAGAGAGCATCATCTCGATCTACCGTCCCGATGCGCCCTTCCCGGTTTACAAACAGGATTATTGGAGGTCGGATGCTTGGGATGCGATGGAATATGGGCGAGACCTCGATTTTAACCGGCCGTTTTTCGACCAATATGAAGAACTTCGCCGTTTGGTGCCGCATCTCGCCTTAGTAAACTCAAGGAGCGTTAACTCGGAATACACGAATCAATCCCAGGACAATAAGGATTGCTACATGTTGGTGACGAGCGGTTCGAATGAAAAGTGCATGTACGGAAGCTGGAATCAATTTAAATGCTTCTTATGTTCGGATTGCTACATGATTGAGCAATGCGAGCTTTGTTATGAATGTATCAATCTGAAAAAATGTTCGAAATGCGTTTGGATTTACGATTGTTCCGATTGCGTCGAGGTCTATTTTTCCAATGATTGCCGGGGGTGCATAAATTGCTTCGGTTGCGTGGGTTTGCGCAAAAAACAATATTGCTGGTTCAATACGCAACTCGAAAAGCAGGATTATGAAAGAAAGCTGAAAGAGTTTCCATGGTCTCGTGATGCCATCAAGGATATGCAGTCAGAGCTTATGAAGTTGAGATTGAGTATTCCGGTGAAGCATTACCACGGGGTTCAGATTCAAAATTCCTCGGGGGACTACTTGGAAAACAGTCAGCGGGCGAAAGTTGCTTTTAACTGCCGCGATAACAAAGATACCGCTTATATGCAGGACGCCTGGCAACAAATGGGGGATTGCCGGGATTGTACGGAGGTCATTATTGGCGAGTTGTCCTACGAGATTCAGGGCGTTGAAGCCCCGAATCGAACTATCGTTGCGCGAAGCTGTTTCAACACCATAACCGATTCTTGTTATTGCGATATGTGTTTCGGCGTGCGTAATTGTTTCGGTTGTTTTGGTCTTAAATCCAAGGAATATTGCATTTTGAACAAACAATATTCGAAAGAAGAATATACAAAGACGAAAGAACGAATAATCGCGCATATGCGGAAAACAGGCGAGTGGGGCGAGTATTTTCCGCCGAGCGTTTCGCCCTTCGCCTACAACGAATCCATGGCGCAGGATTATTTCCCGCTCTCGAAGGACGAGGCGTTGCGCCGGGGCTATAAATGGCATGATGGGGAAGATTCCCGGAACTATATCCCCACCATGGAGCAGGAAGCTCTCCCTCAAAAAATCGCGGATACCGCCGATTCAATGGAGGGCGAAGTGATTCGATGCGCGTCCCAACTTTCCGACAAGGAAAAAGCCGATCATCCGGGGTGCACGACCGCGTTCCGGATTATGCCGCTCGAGATCGGGTTATACAGGAAACTGGGCATTCCGGTTCCGGCGAAATGTTTCCCGTGCCGCCGGACGGACAGATTCAAGCTTCGGAATCCCCGGAAGCTTTGGCACCGTAAATGCCAGTGTTCCGGCGCAAAAAACGAGAACGGAGTTTATGCGAACACGGTCAAACATCAGCATGGAGATGGCCACTGCCCCAACGAATTTGAGACATCCTACGCTCCGGAGAGGAAGGAAATAGTATATTGCGAATCTTGCTATAACGCCGAAGTAGTGTAATTTAAATACTATGCCTATCGAACAAATGGGCGAAACGCCCGAACAGCCGGAGAAAAAAATCACGACCCCCGAAGAGGCCGCGGAAATAACACGAAAGAGGAGATTGTCTTTTGGGCTTGAAGCAGACCCGAAAGAATTGTCGCCCGAAGCGACAGAAGCGCTTAAGCAAAAAATCGATGAGGGCATTGGAGTTTTGTACTCGTACGACTACGAGAGCTTTAGCCCGGAAATATTGGAAGAATGGATTTCGGTTGGGCAAGAAGCCGAAGCGGGCGCAGATCTCGAGATGGCCATGAAACGGCTCGAGCAATTTCTTGAATTTCTCCAGAAAGAATCCAAAAAATCGGGAGAAACGGAGGGTCAAGAAGATATATAACCACCAGTCCTATATGTAGGACTGGTGGTTTTTGGGAATGGGAGCGGGGGAGTTATTTACCAGTAGGGGATGCAACAAAATTGTCGGCCAATCCGTAGTATATACAGATTGGCCTGGTCGAGCTGATCCGTAAATACATTGATTAAACTTCAATTTATGAAGAAATATTCTTCGTTAATAGTCATAGCGGGCCTTGTTGCAAGTTTCGCCCTAGTCGCTCCGGCCTTCGCTCAAACCACCCAGAATCCGGCTCCGCAAGGTGCTTGGATGGGCAGGATGGGAGGGCAAATGCGCAGAGCCCCCGGCGTTTTCGGGACGGTTTCCGCCATTAACGGCGCGACTCTCTCGGTTGCCGGAAAGACCGGACCGAAGGGGGGAGCGGCAACGACCTACACGGTTGATGCCGGAAACGCCAAGGTTACGAAAAACGGCGCGGCCTCTTCCGTATCAAGTATCGTAGTGGGCGACGCCATTATGGTGCAGGGTACGGTGAACGGCACGAACGTAACGGCGACCATGATTCGCGATGGCATCGGAAGAATGATGCAGGGAGATAAATCCGGCAAGCCGGAGAATATTCCCAAAAATCCGATTATCCAGGGAAATGGCCAGCCCGTGATTGGTGGCAGCGTGAGCGCCGTAAACGGTAATACTCTGACCGTAACGAACAAGAGCAACGTCGTTTATACGGTTGACGCCACGAACGCCTCAATCATAAAGATGGGCACGAGCACAACAATTTCCAACGTGGCGGTGGGAGATAATCTGGTGGTGCAGGGCACGGTGAACGGTACGTCCATAACCGCTTCGTCCGTCATTGACCAGGGGAGCGCGCCGGCGTCGGCTGCTTCCGGAGAGAATAATGCCCCGAAGCCTCGCATGGGTTTCTTGGGTTCCATCGGCAACTTCTTCAGCCATCTGTTCGGATTCTAGATTTGATTTAGAAACCCAATCTTGAAGCAAAAACGGGAGAATTCATCTCCCGTTTTTGTTTTTTGCTCCCCGGGGTCCCGCCTTCGCTGAAGCTTCGGTAGGCAAGGTTTTTTGGAATTCGGGCGGGGGAAATAAAAAGAGACCTTTTGTTTAAGCGGTGGTCTCTTTTAACCGCTGTAGATTTATGCTGCCTAAGCGTCAGCCAGTGCGCATTCGTCAGAACAATAGACGGCAACATGCGACGGAGGAATCGGTTTGTTGCAAGATTCGTTCGCGCATCGTCGTCCCCCTGGGTTGTCTTGGGGGGTCAGCCAACCCTTGTTGTCGCACTTTCTGCATCCATTCCCACCACACTCGTTGCATTGGACGCTGTCAGCCGGATATGTTTTGTCTCTTGGGATATTCATACTCTTAGTACCTCCTTAGGAAGAAATAGTGGTTTCGGTCTTTCCATGAGCCGAGCTGTTCTTTCTTAGCTTGAGGGCCAAATCGACGAATAATTTGAGGCCCCAGAGATAAAGGATCCCTCCGGCAAATTCTATGAACATGGAATTCCGCCCCATGAGATGTATAAGGAAGAAGGAAGCTATAAGCGCTGAGATTCCCACTGTCCCCAGGATGCCGTAAAAAATGAAGTCCTTTTCACGTGCGTTCCTCTCTTCCTTGCATTGTTTATACCATCTTACGCAACTGATCGGGTAGACGAGGACAATGAACACCAACCATATGATTTCGAATCTATCTTTTTTCATAGTGGCCTCCTTGAGCCCTAGATTGTGAAATCGATTGAAACGAATCAATTATCACGATTCACAAAAACGAACAAATGGCAGCTGCGCGTTTGGCGCAGTGATATTCGTGCCAGTTCGTCTCGGCGATATCAAGCCAACCGGGGTAGGGCTTGCTTGCGGGTTTTCCCGGCCGACTGAAGCGCGGGTCGCTGTCTTCCGCCAGCTTACGGAGTCGAAGCAGTTTCGCGAACACTTCTTCCGTGCTGGTTTGAAGAGACGTGAAGTACCTCGCGAAATCTTTTCTTGCGCGGACTAGGCGGATTTGGAATAATGCCGCAAATACAAGGATGGCAGCCGCGATATATAATGCCGTCGTCAGCATTTTTAACCCTTTCAATGTGCTGGTTTCCACTGAATCCCAGTGGTGGGAATTAACCGATGTTAATGAAACCAAAATAGCACAAAAATGTGCTATTTGTCAATATTACGCTCCGGGAGATGGGGGAATTGAATTTTTTCGGGAAATCACTGGTCCTAATATTAGAACCGGTGGGGGTTTGGGGCGGGGAAATAAAAAAGCCCGCAAGGTTTTGCCTTGAACGGGACTTTGAGAGAATGAGACTGAGACTGATTTAGGTTCGGCCAAGAGAAATGGGGAAGCAGAAGTCACGGAGATTGACGGGTACTTGTTTCATGATTTTCCTGAAATCCGCGTCCGTGATGTAAGAGAATAACGCTAGCCCCAAGAGACCTATGCCGGACAGTGCCACGAGGATAAATGACACGATCCATAGGAAACCGAAGAGAGCGATTAGGAAGTTAATAATGTCGAGCATGCTTGTCTCCTCTCTGGGATGTTCCAGATCAAAAAGTGAGCAACTCAGTTGTTTGATGACTAACCAAAAAATACCACCGAAAGGCGGTATCGGTCAATTTTTGCCCTTCTGGCAAAAATGGGGGTATGATATACGATAAATACGACGAAAGGGGATGAGCCCCGACTGAAAGCGAAACTTCCAGGCGCTATAGTTAACTATAGCGCCTTTGGTTTTTGGCCTAGAAACCACCAGTTCTATATATAGAACTGGTGGGCTTTTGTTTTGGAATGGGAAAGGGAAAACAAAAAAGCCGCCTATTACATACAGCGGCTTTTACTTCATGTTCGTTATAACCTTCCGTCCTGCAAGAATCAGGAGAGCTCGTATATTTTGAGAAGGATCTTTTTCCCTATCTCTCTGCCCCCTGGTAATTGATCGTAGATATCCACAAGTTCGCCAATGGTTGTACAGAAGGAGAACCATTTCTCAAGCGCGATATCTTCTGCCTTCCCGTGATCGTAGGTTTTGCGATAGACCTCTCGCACTTCGGTGATGGTTGATGCGGCCACGATCTGTTCGGATGATATTGCGTCCCATTTTTCGATGGCTACGTTCTCTGCGTCGGTATTGCAGGCAGTTTTTTCATAGGCCTCCTGTATCTCGTCGACGGTTGTACAAAGAGATATCCATCTGAATAAAGCGATTCTTTCCGCCTCGCTATTTTCGGGGGCATTTTCGCAGGCGTCTTTGGCCTCTGCTATGTTCATCGCGGCATTGGCCCGTTCCATGGAAATCGAATTCCATCTTTCGAGAGCTATTTTTTTCATTGGGCTGTCGTCGGAGATGTCATTGAAGATATCTGCCATCTCCTCGGGGGTTTGCGCTTTATCAATCTTTTCGCTGAAAAGTACGTTCAGCTTTGCAAACGCCTCTTCTTCTATACCGCTTCCACTTGGAACGACGCCACAAACCTCTTGTACCCCCTCAATGGTCGTGCAGAGCTCAAGCCATCTCTTTAGCGCTGCTCTTTCCATCTCGCTGGAACTGGCGGATTGTTCGTAAGCGGTTCGCGCCTCCTCAATCGTCGCCGCAGAGCAGATTTCTGAAGGAATGCCGAGCGCGTCTTTGAACAGAAATTCGGATATTCCGGTTTTTTCGGAAATTGCATGAAGGTCTTTCATCGGTGCCTCCTTGGGTTGTTTGGGTGATATTTGGTTCTTGTTGAGCTGAAAGCAAAATACCACCGAATAGAGGTATGCGTCAATCATTCGGCGCTGCTCATGACCTTCGGTTTTTGGGATGAGGGCGGGGGAATAGTTGGATAAACTCACTATAAATAAAAAGAGCCCTGATCACTTTTGCGTGGTCAGGGTTCAAATGCGGCATGGAATTCGGTTGTTTAGGCAGCGTCCCTCAATTCCTTGAGTACAAGTGATTTCCACCGCTTCTCGAATGCCAGAGAGAATTCGTAGACCATTACCCGAAGGTCGATTGATTTCACGGTCTTGTTATTCAAAATCTTGAAGACCTGGTGAGAGAAATGCGACACCGGCACGAGAATCTCGAGGAAGTGCGGATGATGGATAAGCACGGCATGCTTGTTAAGCGTGATTGGGATCTGTTTTTTGTGGTGCTCATCGGGATTTGTGCGAGGGAAGGTTATCAATCTAACAGCGCTCAGTTTTTCACGAATGGTCTTGACCAGCGGTTCTCCATCTTTGGGGCTCCAGTGCGGCATTACCCAGTACACGCCGGCAATGAATTCGCAATAGTCGAGAAAGAGCGTTCGTTTCCCATTCTCTTCCTCGAGTATGTTCCCAGCTCCGTCTCCTGAGTATCCTACATTCATCCTCAGAAATTTGTTGTCGCCGCGATTTACAATCCGATTGTCTTCCATAGTGATTTCTCCTCTGAAATAGTCGGATATCGGTAAATGATTCAGTTGTTTGATGGCTAACCAGAAAATACCACCTTTTGGTGGTATTGGTCAATTTTTGCTCTTCTGGCAAAAATGGGGGTATGATATACGATAAATACGACGAAAGGGGATAAGCCCCGACTGAAAGCGAAACTTCCAAGCCGGGCGCATAGCCCGGCGTTTTTGTAAATTTTTTTCCAACCCCCGTCTAATACGGGGGTTGTTTTTTTGGAATTATATACATGTTAACACCTAAACTTTTATGTAATAATAGGAAGGTGGAG
>JBEKVQ010000002.1:0-160477 GCA_049997815.1 Minisyncoccia bacterium | reverse complement strand
AGAGACGGGTACTGTCTCTGGCTTGGGCGAGGAGCTGGGCCGGGTTCAATACCAGGACGACGGCTGTCGCGAGGACTCCCAGGATGCCTATGACGACCAGGAGCTCTATGAGGGTGAAGGAGGATTCAGACCTCATATTTATTTTTATCGTTTCAAAACCTTCTCTACTGCCTTTTTTATGTCCTTCACGCCCATCCCATATTTACTTATTAATTCATCGGGACTGCCGGACTCGCCGAAAGTGTCTTTCAAACCGATGAACTCCATCCGCACTGGGCGATGCTTCGCGAAAAGTTCTGCGACCGCGCCACCCATTCCCCCGCTTATTTGGTGCTCTTCAACGGTTACGACCGCGTGATAATTCTCGGCCAACTCCAAGATGGTCCTTTCATCCATCGGTTTTATGGAAGCATTATTCAAAACTATCGTTCCGATCTTTTCTTTTTCCAGTTCCTTCGCGGCAACGAGCGCGTTATAAACGAGCGTACCGCAGGCGATTATGACCACTTGCGGTTTCTTGGACTGCCAGAATATTTGCGCCTTCCCCGGCGTGAACGGCGTGTGTCCGGTCGTGATAACCGGCGATTTTTCCCGGGCAAACCGCATATAAACCGGACCCCAGAGCTTGGCGGCCGCAAGCGTAACTTTCTTGGCTTCAACCGCGTCGCACGGCACGAAGACCTTCATATTCGGCATCGCCCGCATTATCGCAATATCCTCGGTGGCCTGATGGGTTGCGCCGTCCGGCCCCACGGAGATACCCGCATGATGCCCCGCTATTTTCACGTTAGAGTCGTTATAGGCGATCGTGGTCCGAATTTGTTCGTAATTTCTTCCGGGAGAGAACGTTGCGTAGGAAGCGATGAAGGGGACTTTTCCGGAAACGCCCAACCCTGCGGCAATCGTCGCCATATTCTGTTCGGCAACCCCACATTCAAAGAATCTGTCGGGATATTTCTCGGCGAAGGCCTCCGTCCGGGTGGATTCCGTAAGGTCGGCGCAAAGCGCGACCACATTCTTGTCGGCATCCCCGGCTAAAACCAAACCCTCGCCATAACCATCCCGGATGGGTTTTTGTTCCACATCTTCATCAAAGAGCTTGGGATTCAGTTTTAATTCGGGATTTAACATATTATTCGTGTTCGCTCCTTATCCTCCGACCCAGTGTTCTCAATTCATGGAGCGCTTTTTTCGCCTCCTCCTTGTTCGGCGGCTTGCCGTGCCACTTGTAATCGCGTTCCATGAAACTCACGCCCTTTCCAGGAATCGTGTGGGCAATGATGACGGTCGGCTTCTCGTAGATGGCTTCGGCCTCTGAAACCGCATCCACCAAATCCTGCATACTGTGCCCATCAATCTCCAGCACATGCCAATTGAACGCTTCATATTTCGCCTTGAGCGGCTCGAGCGGCATTACGTTTTCCGTAAAGCCATCTATTTGGATATTATTCCGGTCCACGACGACCGTAAGATTATTCAATTTGTTCTTTCCCGCGAACATCGCCGCTTCCCAGTGATTGCCTTCCTCGTGTTCTCCATCCGAGGTTAGACAATAGACGCGATATTTTTTGTCGTTCAGTTTGGCGGTAAGCGCCATACCGATCGCCTGCGAAAGTCCGGAACCCAAGGGACCAGACGTGGTTTCAAGTCCCGGCAGAGCCGTGCGGTGCGGATGTCCCTGAAGTCGGGAATCCAGTTTTCTTAGAGTTTTCAGTTCTTCCAAATGAAAATAGCCGGCGTAAGCCAGCGTCACATAAAGCACCGGGCAAATATGGCCGTTGGACAAAACCAGCCGGTCGCGGTCCGGCCACATCGGCTTACGGGGGTCGTGCTTCAGGATGTGAAAATAAAAGGCGGTAAAAATATCCGCCATTCCCAAGGGCCCGGCCGAATGGCCCGAACCGGCTTCAAGAAGCGTCTCAATCACCTTCTCGCGAATTCTGTTCGCCAGTTCTTCCAGATATTCCAGCCGCCCTTCGTGAATTGGTTTCATTTAATTAAACCTTAAGTAACTCCCGATATGCCGTTTGCGGCGATTCACTCTCCCAAATATAGGACACCGATATTACAGCATCCGCTCCGGCATCTTTTACCAGCTTCGCTGTTTCGGGGTTCATTCCGCCGTCCACTCTGATTTTAACATCGGGCCGCTCCGTTCGCAAAAAATTTATCCTGTCGGCAACTTTCGGGTCGAACTTCTGGTCCGAAAACCCCGGTGAAACATCCAAAAACTGGACCGAGCAACCCCGTTCTCTTTTAATGTGCTTATAGAGCTCTTCGATCGGAGTTCCCGACTTTATCCCCCAAATCACCTCCCCGCCCCGGGTTTTAACAATTCTCTCTATTGATTCCAGATTTCCTTTGCTCTCAATTTGAATGACCAGCTTTTTCGCGCCGGCCTTAACCCATTCTTCAAAGACCTCCTCGGGGTTTTCTACCATCAAATGAATCTCCGCTTTCATCTTCGGATTTTTGTTTATTAAATCGGCTAACTCAGCAGGATTATCCCAGGTCTTGACGGGCGCGAACTTTCCGTCGGCCACGTCTATCTGAACGGCGTGCGCCCCCAATGCCGCGGCTTTATGCCAATATCCACTCACGCATTTGAAATCCGAGCAATTGATTCCGGGAATAATTTCCATTCTACCAGCTTATTTTTGACGGGGGCTTCACTCCGCCGTTTTCGTCGTCCGAAATCTCAAGCGTGATTTTTTCTTCCAGCCGGGAAATTTCCTCAAGCCGGCGCTGGAGACGCTCTTCCCCGGCATAAGGCGTTTCAAGCCAGGTCAGGACGATTTTCTTCGCGGCTTCCTCGTCCAGATAATTCGCGCCGAGTGCAAGAATGTTGGTATCATCCTCATTTCGGCTGTCATAGGCCTGGTCCGGCGAAGAAGCCAAGGCCGCCCGAATGTGCATGAACTTATTCGCCACCACGCTCACGCCCACTCCGGAACCGCAGATCAAAATACCCTTGGCCGTTTCGAATTCCTGGCTTACCTGTTTCGCAACCCTTATCGCAAAAAGCGGGTAATCATCATTTTCGTCGTGTTTTTCGTCGCCCAGGTCCACCACGGTGTATCCCCGCAGCTTCAGAAAATTCTTCAGCTTGTCCTTCAATTCAAAACCGCGATGGTCCGCGCCGATGTAAATAAGCATCGCTATTATTTTAATTCAAAAGCCCGGCTCTTGGTAGCCGGGCCTCTTCCGATGTTTCTAAACCAGTGCCGCAACCGCCAATACGTGCTTTACCAAGGTTGATGCGTATCCCGCCTCGTTGTCGTACCAGGAAAGAACCTTTACCAAATCGCCGTCCACAACCTTCGTGAAAGACAGGTCCACTATCGCGCCGTAGAGTTCACCAATGATGTCGGACGAGACGAGCTGGTCTTCGGTTACCTTCATAATCCCCTTCCAGCGCGGAGAAGCTGCCGCTTTTCTGAAAATATTGTTTATCTCTTTCACAGAGGTCTTCCTCTTCGCGATAAAAGTGATGTCTGCAATGGAACCACAAACGACGGGCACCCGCATCGCCATTCCGTCGAACTTTCCCTCCAGATTTTTTATCGCCCGCGTCACCGCGATTGCCGCGCCGGTCGTTGAAGGCACGATATTCTGCGCCGCCGCCCGGCCCCGCCGAAGGTCGTCGCCCTTGGTCGGCCCGTCCACGATGCTCTGGGTCGCCGTGTATCCGTGAACCGTATTCAATATTGCTTTTTTGATGCCCGGTTTTTCGGACATTATCTGTATGACCGGCGAAGCGGCATTCGTTGTGCAGGAACCGTTCGACGAGAGCACCGTCTTTTTGAGCTCCCCGCCGTTCACGCCCATCAAAACCGTTTTCGCTTCGGCATAGTCGTTATCTTTCGCCGGCGCCGTGATGACCACCCGCTTCGCGCCGGCCGCCAAATGCACCTTCGCTTTTGCGTATGACTCGAAGAACCCCGTGGATTCAACCACGACATCAACTTTCAATTTCTTCCAAGGCAGCTTAGCCGGGTCTTTTTCCTGCAGGAACTTTATGCTTTTCCCGTTAACTACGAGATTTGATTTTTGAACTTTGACCTCTTTGCCGTATCTCCCGTAAACCGTGTCGTACTTCAAAAGATAGGCGAGATTTCCGACATCGCCCAAGTCGTTTATCGCGACAACATCTATTTTTCTCTCATTGAGCGCCTGCCTCAGAAATAACCTTCCGATCCTGCCGAAACCGTTTATTGCAATTTTTGTCATCATTTTAATTCTAGATTCGCGCTCACGCGTGTCAACCCAATCATTGTTGGGCGGCGGCCGCCACGGGCTGCGTCGGCAAAAGCGGCTTCACTAAGACGTTGTCTCCCACCTTCGCTTTCAATAGGCCGATCCGGCCGGCGTGGAGTTCCAAGGCACGGTCAATCGGTTCGGGCGGAAGATAATTTTTAAGAGTGCTGTCCGACGCGTTCGGGTCCGCGGGCGGCTGCATATTATCCTCAAACCCGACGATCTTTCCGTTCGATATCCAAACGATGTCTATCGGGAATTTCATTCCCTTCATCCAGAAGCCATAGGAACCGGGAGCATCGAATATAAAGTACATTCCCTCGTTCAAACCGATGGAATCGCGGCCGCTCAATCCCTTATCTCGGGAAGCTTCGTCTTTGGCTATTTCCGCCACAATATACTGGTCGTTTATCTTTATGTTCACGCGGTCCGTCACCGTCTGAATTCTTTGGAGATAATAAAGCGAGGCCACGGTCACGCCGGCGGTAAAACCGACGATAAAAACGACGAAGCCGATGACTCCCCTGTGGCCCGTATACATTATTTATATAATAGTCCAAAAATCGCGATGCCGAAAGCGACGCTTACGTTCAGCGATTCTTTCCGGCCCCGCATCGGAATCTCCAGGATTTCATCGGAGATTTTCAATATGTTTTTCGGAAGACCCTTAACTTCATTGCCCATTATCAGGGCAATCTTGCCCGTGGACTTGAATTTGAAATAAGGGACGGATTTTTTGGATTGTTCCACGGACAGAATTTTATAGCCGCCCCTTTTCAATTCTTTGATGAGTTTTATTTCTTCGGATGCCCTGACCGATTCCCATGGCACTGTTTTTTCCGCCCCAAGCGATACCTTCGCGAGCTGGGGCCGGATTTTCCCGAAGCGGTCAACCGGCGCAGGCGTGATTCCGCAAAGATATATTCTTGAAACGCCCGCCGCGTCCGCGGTTCTCAGGATGGAACCGACATTGTGCAAACTTCGAATATCGTTAAGCAGAACGACGATTTCCTTCATGCTCTAAGTTTAACAAAAAAATGCTCCAGTCGGTTTGGGTTATGTAGCCCTCCGACTGGAGCCTTGTACGTTCCTCCCACTGCACTCCACTTTTCGATTCTTACATATGTTACGGGGTTGTGGAGTATCGCACCAAGCTGCGGCCACCACCCAGAGCAACTTGGTATACATTCTCCGCTCCAGCGCCTTCGACACTTGCCTACCTTTCCGGAATGGAGAACTTACTTGGCATTCAATACAGCCAAGCTCTTTGGAAGTTGCCTTCCCGAATTTTCAATGGGTCTACGTCACCCAAATTCCAGAATAATCCTATCACACGGCCATTCTACTGCCAAATGAAAATAAAAGTGCCCCACCGAGATGCTCAGGTGGGGTCACATGTCCTCCGTTAGGGGAGTCTGGAGGACCATCGGCGTCACGAAGGCGCGGGGGGGAATCGCCGTGAGCCGAAAACTTCAAGCGACTTGAGAAAATAGATTGTCGGAAATGAGGAGAGGGTCTTTCTTCAATCTGGCATTTTCCCTTTCCTGAACAAAATCGGGATACAAGCCGTTGCAATCGAACCAGGCCCTCAGAATTTTCCTCGGATCTCTCTCAAAATAATAACCGCCATTGCGAATGAGTGTCTCTCTCATTCCAGCGATTTCTCCGCTGTTACGTGGTCTCGGGGTATAAATGGTATCTCCGCAATCCACACACTGGTGTCCGTCCTCGTTCATTCCCGGACGTCCTGGTACCAACTTTCGAGCCGCGTTACAGATTCCGTGTCTATTCTCATCCATATATTTTTGCCCTCCGGGCTATGTAAATGGTTGATTTCCTCGAAATCTCGATTCTGAAAAAATCTTAGCATATTATGTTACCCTTGTCAATCATCGGATTTTATGGGCTGGCTGGGCATTCGAGTGAAAAAAGGCCGGTGGATCGGGTTAATCCACCGGTATTGCGATATCCCTCAACACATCTTCATCAATCCTAGACCGAGACATCCCTAATCTTCCTCTTCCTCTTTCCCTCCGCCCACTCTTTCAATTCCGGAGGGCATAGCTTAGGATGCGTCGCCATTTGCCAGCAATACGCCTCCATGTAAGCTACATCCAAATCGCGTTCCTGTTCTTCTGCTTCCGTCCTCGCCACATACATCTCGAGAGGGTGTTTTTTCATTGTCAAACAATTCAGAATGTCTTCTTTACCGACTGGGCAGCCGATGTAGAAGTCCGGCTCCTTGCCGTCCCGGACGGCCAAGGGGTCGATAACCATGGTCTGGGGCATAATCTGATATCCCACCATCCTGAAGGTGATGAAGAAAGCACACTTCACCAATTTCCCCTCGAGAACGGCGTATCCGAAATGGAGCCTGAGGTGCGAGATCATCGGCGGGGCGACGACATCCATCACGTAGTTGTACATCGTCCAGCCCGGCCACTTCATTTCTTTGATGTACCGCCCGCTGTCCAGGTCCGGCGGCCACTCTTCTTTCTTCAGCGGGAACATTAGTTCCCAGCCGTGTTCCATCAGGTACATGTGGGCATTTGTGCTGTACAGATCCGGGCTCTTGCCATGATTGTTCAGCAAGAACTCCATTCCGTTCTCCATCAGGGTATGGCGCTCCCTATACATCTCTTTGCGCGCTTCCTCGCTTTCATGGTCCTTCATACGTCCTCCGGAAAGATTAGCGAATCGTTGACTGCGGTTTAATTTACTAGGGTCAAAGTAGCACCGAACCGGCTACGCGGTCAATTCCGCCTAATAAAAATCCCACTGGAAAAACTTAATCCAGTGGGGCCTTTTGGGGCTAAATTAGTATCTTCCGGAGGAACGGACGCCAACGACACTCTATGAATGCCACCTTTTTAGGTTTTTTATCGCATCCGCGGCCGCTTCTTCGGAGGTGTCTCCGAAGCCGATTGTTACCGAAAAGCCGTGACAATCAAGCTTGACTTCATGGCGAGCATGCCTGACTTCATGGCGGGCTGGGATGCCATCGCGATGGAAATCCTCCCCCCGGTCAGAGTTGAAAACAACCACGTTATCGAACCCCCTGGACAATTCCTTCAATTCTTCATAACTCATGCCCTCCCTGACAGCCGAGGTGAACCTTTTCATCTCGGTGTACCTCCTCATTTCTTCCGAAACAATCCTCCTGCATTCAGTCCCTTCTGGTCTGTGTTGTCCAAAAAGCTTAAGCATTCGGGCTATTCTTTCCCGAAACGGTGGGTAATTCATGGCTAATAACATGGGACCTCCCGGGGATAGTGGGTGTGCGGCTAGCGAACCGAATCTTGAAACAACTGGAGTTAAAATAGCACCCAGCCAGCCGTGTAGTCAATCTCGCCCGCCGGAAAAACAATGAGGCCAGTGAATCAGAAACGATCCACTGGCCCTATGATATCTCTTACGCTTTGAGTTTCTATGAAGCAGATGGCACGGATTCGGCTTCCCGTCCCTTGAGGAAAGTTTTGGCTCTCTCGTGGTAAGCGTCGAGCCTTCCCTTCACCGCGTCCAATTCATTCTGCTTCCCCCTGACTTCGCTCGAGAACTCTTCCTCTCTCCTTCTGATGCTTTCACGCGCCTCTTCAATGGTGGCGGGCCGCATCAGGATAAAATCCGAGTCCTTGAGGACAGAAATTCCCGCGGTGGGAGCAAATGTCCTCTCTCGAAAATCGCGCAGAGAGAGAAGTTTAAATTGAGCTTTCCCTATCTCCGTGAAAGCCAATACCCCAATCTGCTCATCCCACCACACGAGGGTGCCGGGATGGATGTCTTTCATTTTCATCTTGTCCTCCTTGGGAAGTGTATGCGGAAAATTAACCAACCTGCCAAAAGCGCAACGATTTGGGATACTCAAGAGGATGTTTCGCCTTCGATCGCAAACGGGCCACATCACGCATTATCTTTATCCCAAATATCAACAATATCAGCACGATTGACATCACTATCGCACTCACTTTAGAGAGAGGTGCGATACATACGATTGACGCAAGCAGGAAGATTCCTGCCACAATCGATGCGCGATAATGGAATGTGACTGTCTCGATAACAAGGACACTAAACAACGTCACTATCATCATTCCGAGAGAGAGTGTGAGAAACATCTGTCCCAAGAATCTCATTGATTCCTGGTCAATGCTGATTCCGAATATCGTCATAACGCCTCCATGGGGTTAGAATTCAGTCAGATATTCTTTTGTTAAGTAAAAACAATATAGCACATTTCTGCGCTATTTGTCAACTTAATCCCCTAGCGGATGTAGAAATACGCGTCCGCGCTGGGATTCCTGGAGCGTAAAATAAAAAAGCCGGGAACTGGGAAGTTCGAGCGGCCTTTTACCACATCACATTACTGTATTCTAAGATATTCTCGCCTCACTGTATCACAAATACGCGAGATTGATTCAGGTATGTCAGTGAAGAACCCCAAAATATCCTTCATGTATTTTTCCTCGCTGTAATCCTCCCTGCCCTTCTTCTGGTCGACCAGAATCCGGTAAAAATTGGATATCTTAAGAAAGCGATCGAAATCCTTTATCACTTCTCCCGCCCAATCGAAATTGAGCTTGGAAAACTCCGCCAGCACGTTCGCGACCGTGTCCGGACAGGGAAGTTTATTTTCTTTTCCCAATATCTTTCGGGCCAGTTGCTTGGGAAAGTTCTCCAACGCCTGCAACATCCTCGTTGTATTCCAACTTACCCAGGTTTCCGACAGATCACCCCTTGTCCTGAGAAGGTTTTGAGAAAGCCATTCGACCCTCTCCAGATATATTCTGATGTCATCAGATCGCGAACGGGAAGGAACTACTTTCAGGCGCCGATAGAACGATTCCCAGTGTCCGCCCTTCACTTCCGCAAGGAGCCGAAAATGGTCCCGGGTTGACGGAGATATCTCCGGAAAAAAATACAGCCCGTCTCTGTGATTCTCATTCTCCGAATCCAGAATCTCTATCATGTATCTATCGAGGAGAAAACCATGATCACCTCCGTATTTCTTTTCCAGATGAAAGAAGATTTGGGTTCTTATCTCACCGCCCCCTCCTTCCTGAGCGGTATCGGCAACGTCTATGTCGCTCCGCCAGCTGTGCACGCCCCATGCCGTTGAACCGAAGATTATCGCGCTTCCGAACCTGCAACCGTTAAGTTCCATGATATCTCTAGCGACTTCCGACACGAGTTCCGGGGTCGGTATCAAACCGCCCTTTAATTCTTCGAACGAAAGGAACCGAGCCATAGGGCCTCCCTAGATTATTGTTTTGTATCAATTGACTACAATCAGATATATCAGAAGAGCCCATTAGGGTCAATGAACTCTTTCAACTCAACGGATATAGAAATACGCGTCCGCGCTGGGATTCCCCGACCAGTAGCCATCGGGATAGAGATGGGGCGAGTATCCTTTTCATCCAAAAACACGCTATCAAATTCCCCAGCGTGGAATTTGCGCTTGCTCTCGGCCTCGCTCTCTCGTTTCGCTCGAACCGTGCCCGCTCGGCCTGCGAGACAGTTTTCTTAACAAAAAGGATACTCTTCTTGTAGTTAGGAAAAGGATAAGCGAGCCAAAAGCTCACTTATCAAAAAACATCCTCCTAGAAAATCAGAGTTTTGGAACGAATTTCTTGAAAACGTCACCAAGTTTTTCCACCACACCCACCTTCACGTCTTCCTCATCTTTGACGGGATGCTTGGATATTATTTCTCGAGGCGGCGTGAAAAGTCCATTCATCGAGCCAATCAGGAAATCCAAGTACCTCCTTTGTTCGTCGGGGTTTTTACTATTCAAATCTTCCTTTAAAAGTCTCCGACAATCATCCAGCGAACGAGCTATCATGGCCTTGAACGAGTATTCTTCTAAATACTCTCTCGATTTGGCGTGTTGAGCGTGGAAGAAAATAGCAGAATAGGATAAAGGAAGCGCTACTCCAAATTCGAGCCACGAAGCAGCAGCGAAACCAGTACCTATCGTAAGCCCAATAAATATAAGAACCGCGATTACAAATAGGATAATGATGTTCGCGATAAACCAATAAAACCAGTGGTCTTTTGCGGATTCCACTTCGAGCTTCCGTTCATTGAAGATCTGCGAGAGCAAATTATTTTCCATAGTGTAATTCTTTATACCTCCGACCTTTATAAAAGAAAAAACCGGCAAGCGCCGGCTTTGAGTGGTTTTCACACTGGGACATTCCCCTGCTTGAACTAATTATAGCAAAGATCGTGATATAGATAGCAAGAGAGGTATAATTTAAACATGGATGCAAAACACGAGGAATTCGTAAAAGATCTAATTAAGGGTAAAATTGCTGAAATTATATTCGAGCAAATGTTTAGAGAGTCTGGAAGACACACTATTCTCCACTCTGGTTACGAATATACCCTCCCAGAACTTGCCCAATATCAGCATTTTGCGGAAATCAAAGCTGTGATTGAAAACATTAGAAACGCACCCGATTTCGTCCTAATTTCCCAAGACAAAAAGGAGGTATATCTAGTGGAAGTGAAATATCGTAATCACCGAGATCAAAACGACTTAAAAAATATTTGTGAGAAAACTCTGAAGGTTTGGAATCACTGCTGGTTATTCGTAGCTTCCCCAGATGGCTTCTTCTTTGAACCATGCAATACCATCTTGAACAATAACGGTTATATTGGCCCGCTTGTAAATGAAAAATTCGTGGAACATGAAATCCGTAATGAATACCTAAAGCTTTTGGGCAAGTTAGAACCTAAAGCAATTTAGTTCGAAAATCGTTCAAGACAGCCAATAATTGAACCATGTCACTTACAAAACAACATAATGCCCTGATTAAGGAGATTGATAGAATCATAGAGGTTGTTGGTTTCGATTATAAAAATACTAATCAATACAAACAAAAGACAGCTCGCCTAAAGGCGATTAAGGAGCAAATAATTAGAGGTAGAGTAATAATGTGGCATTCATTCTTTGACGAAACTATGGATAATGCTATATCAAATTATTTCTTTTATAAACACAAGAGGAGAGAACAGAGACGTATTTATTGGTATTCAAACAAATATTCAATTTTTAAGAATTATCTTCTAGAAAGAATCCCATTCAGACGAAAACTCGAGCTAGTCGTAAAAATCAAATCGTCTTGGAAGAAACACAAAAATATACTTGAAAAGTTAGATGGTATTAGAAACCCTCTAGCGCACTCATTTTCGCCTGAGGAGGCACCAAAAAAAATCAACTATAGAGGCAAAAACATATTTACGTTAGATGGGATTATATTATTAGAGAATGATATGAGTGCGATATTTAGAGATTACAGTAAGTTAATCTAATAAGCCAATTCAGTTCGAAAATTGTCCAAGACAGCCAGCTCAATTAATTCAATAAAATTGTGAACAAAGAAAATTTATTTTCAAAATCAGTGATTTTAGGGAGTATCCTAACGCTAATAATTACCGTAGGTGTTTGGGAATACCAGCGTTATGTCGAAAATGAAGATTCTAGAAAGATAACAGTTGAGCTACTTTCTTCAGAAATAGAAGGTAATTTGTACGACACCTTAGGGGATGATAATTTTAACAACATCAAAAAAGTTGAAGCCTCCCTCGTTAATCAGGAAGCAACAACTCTTTTTAGTATTAGAGGAACGCAGGCAGAATTTTACAATAGAAATTCAAATAATCTTACTTTATTAAATCCAACAACAATAATGGCAGTAATCGGCTTTTATCATCTGCTAAAAGGAATAGATGAGGACACGGTATTAATATCAACATTTAAAGATCGTGATAACTTAATCGAGGCTTATAAAAATCTTATAGAAGATACTAGAAAGGCAAGGACATTTGGCTCTCTATCACTAGCATTATTAAAATATTACTACAATCCAGAATATCTTAAGGAATTAGTTTTTAATTCAGAAAACGGGAAAACTATTTTAGAAGAAATAAAAGCACTCCCTCCAAATGCCACAACTACAGCAGAAAAAATATTACAAGGCCATAGTGTGAATATTATTGATGAAGTATTTATAAAGTTTTTATTCTTAAAATCCGGACAAATGAAACTTATCGATAAAGATCAAGGGATATATCAACACATATAGATCTAAATTATTACTTTATTATCAATTTCGTTCGAAAATCGTCCAAGACAGCCAGCATTACTTCTGATAAAAAGCTACCACTAGTAAAATCGTCATTTCTGTGGCGATTTATTATACATTCTTATTGTGAGGTATATTTCTGATAATTCTCCTCCAACTGAAGACGGCTTTGGGCGGCAGGGCTTAGGTAGTTGTTCCAAACGAACCAGGCGCCGATGAGGGCGATGAGGATTACGACGGCGAGAACGATGGGCCAGATCTTCTTTTTTACTCGCATATTCTCCGGCAACTGGCTCTGGCCTGAATTTTGATTGTCCATATTTTTATATATAAAAAGAAAACAGCACTCTCTGTTTTCCGTTCAAATCAATATTAATCGTACCCTCGCCCCGTCTCAAATCAACACCTCGTCAAACTAACTTATCCCCACCCTCGTTCTGTGTACATATGTACACAGAACGAGGCAGGTAAAAATGGGTAGGGAATACATCATTAGGATATTAGATGAGGCCTGCCGGATATGGGGGACTTAAAAGGAAGTAAGGTCTGGAAGAAAAACTGCAGCCAATATGCTAATAATTAACCTGAAATATTTCCTCAAATCCTCATCTCCTTCTATAACCTCAACCACCATTGTTTTACAATATCTATCCAGGTTACTCTTTACTAAAACATCCCAGAACTTCTTTGAAATTGAATTGGGACATATCCAAACACTCTTTTGCAATAAACAAAAACCGAATTCTTTCAAAAGGGAACGTATTTGACTACGATCTTTATTGTATTGGCCCGGTACGTCGAAAGAGACCAGACGCCATTTATTATCCCAAGGCCTCGGGGCCGATGATATCTTTTTATTTAATGAGAGAATTCTACTGAAATGTATAACACCTCTTGCGGTTGGAACAAATTCATCCCCATTATCAATAAGGAACTTGCTATCAATCAATCTCCTCAAGCTTTGTTTCAAATACTTTCTTTGTTCGCGTTTTTTCAGAAGATTTTCAACTACAGCATAACCAACGGCTTCAAAGCCAGAGAATAATTCACTTAGCTCCCTTATATGCTTTCGTGCATCACGAGATGTTTTTGCCATAAAAATTAATGCTTTAAATACAACTTTTTCATTGCCTCATTCTGTGTACATATGTACACAGAATGAGGCAGGTAATTTTTACTAACCCGCCAACAGATTCTGCGTCCATTATGGACTTAGGGAATTTTGGGGCGTGGGCGAACCGGAGAGGGTGAATTGGCTATTTTCCCAGTCGGTTCGCGCAAAACTTTGCCCTTTGGGTATCTCAGCCCAGAAGATTTCTTCAACTTTAATGCCATTATTGTACAGAACGACGGAGTTATTCGTATAGGCCAGTGTGTAGGAGGATGGCCACGCCACATCTAAGCCGACGCTCCCTTGGTATCCGTTTTCATTACCCAGAAGAAAATATTTCCCTGGATTGACGATTTTTCCGGAGAGACGACTCGCGGCCACGAGCGAGGATTCGCTACCCGTCGAACTTTTCTTTTTCACACTCCAGCCGGTCAGATCTACCGGCGCCGAACCGGCGTTGTAGAGTTCAATGAATTCGTAGTTCGAATTTCCGTCCGCTCCGGCCATTATTTCACTTATTAAAACCTTCCCCGTTCCGGTTGGATTGGGAGAAGTGGTTTGTTGGGATACCACCTGAACTTCAGACACGGGCGTCTGATTCTGACTCTGAGTCGAGGTTGATGGGATAGAAACGACGGGTGGGACCACCGGCACTGTGGAAGAAATGTTCGAGAGTTGGACCTGAAGTGCGTTAATCTTATCGTTCAATGCGGCGATTTCCTTGTCTTTCGAATCGGCCGGGGTTGTTTTAATAGATGAACTAATTTTTGAAACCGGAGCACCACTATTATATATAATAGTGGCGGTCGGTTTTGGCTTTGCCGAGCTCGCAAGGCTATTTTGATTATCCAGGGAGATTTCTCCGACATAAACTTCGCTCGGGGAAAAAGTGCGCTGAACGATGCCAAGCGTGCTCGCGATAAAATCCCCTGCCGATTGGCGCACCGTACCGACGGCAACGAATAAAACAATAACCGCCGCTAGGGCGATTACGAAGAGAAATCTCCCGGACATCAAGAAGTTCTTTACATTATCCGAAGAACGATTTTGTTGTTCCTCTTCCGGTTCTCCTGTCACAGAGACATTATAACAAACGGAATGGCGGAAAAAACCTTGATTTTACCTTACTTTGACAAAAGCAGTGGAAAAGAGTATAATACAACTACGCAACTTGAGAACTGAAAACTAACCATAGGAGTACGAGGATGAAAACCTTCGTCTTTTTCCTTTCCCTGCTCGTCATCGGATGTCAGGGATTCAATCCCCAACCATCCGCTCCGACAGAACCGACGGCGACGAAACCGAAACCGCCCGAAAATGTCAGTGTTTATCTCATCACGCCGAACCTGTCCAATTTGACCTGGAAGTATCCGGGCCAGAACGTGGACGAGTTTGTAATCTCCCGCGGCAATTCGAACGGATGGACGAATGTTACCACTGTTCAAGCCAGCACGAGAGAGTACCACGACCCATTGCCGAGCAATTTGATCGGAGTGGACGGGATATACTATGTCATCACTGCCGTGAGCTCCGGAATAAAGAGCGATACGGCGATGTCAAACAATTTAGGCGTTTTTCGCGCCTACAACGCCAATTGAACTTAAGGGGGCAGAAATGAAACGAACATGGGTTATACTCGCGATGCTCTTCTGCCTTGCGGAAGCAGCATCCGGACAAACATGGAAGTGGGAAGTGAGCGGCGCAGCGAAAGAGGTAAAGATCAGCGATGAGCCCTCATCCATTCCCCTTTATATCGACGGAGTGAGACAGCTGGACCAGAAAAGTTTGTCGGTAATCGTTGGAAGCGGAATTTCAACGATAAAGAAAACGCTTCAGGTCCCGTTCGCTCTATACGGCTCCGACCTGGCACTAGACCTGGACATCAAGGTCACGCTTTTGAAGAGCGGGCCCAATGCATATGTCTGGGTCAGGATCGACATTGAGGACAGCGGAAAGGTTCTTCGGGCGGATTACGACTATCCACTGACCGTTCCATCTCCGCAAGGAAGCAACGGAAAATGGCTTCGAATACGGGAAAAGAACTTCTTCTTTGAAACCTTGTATTCGCGGTCAGGACTCGTAGATATGCCCGACGAAATAGGAAACGTCACGGTGGAAGTTACAGCCTTCGACGTCGAGGCATGCGAGGTCAAGTTCGACAATCTAGTCCAAGAGAGATTGGGAAATCTATACCTTTTGGACACTTTTGGAGACGGGGACATACGGAAACCGGAGGCACCAACAATAGCAAACTTTCCAAACCCGTTCAATCCTTCAACGCAAGTTATCTACCAAGTGACTGGCCGAGATCCGTACGACGTGATGGATGTCGAACTGGGACTATATGACATCTTGGGGAGAAGGGTCCTCACGTTGGTGAATAGCAAGATGCTACCGGGCACGTACAGGGTTACCCTATCTGCCCCGCCGGACCTGTCGTCAGGAACATATTTTCTATTCCTGAGGATAAATAAATTTCTCGAGAACTACTCAAAAACAGTTAGGGTCGTTCTCCTGAGATGAGCAAGACCATTCATACAAAGAAGCCGATGCGCACACATGATGCACATCGGCTTTTCTTTTTTTAAAATTCCCTACATCAGAACTTTGAGATTCGCGCTCTTGGCTCCCGGCGGGCAAGCAGTCCAACAGGATATCGGAAAATCACCGGCGTTTATCGTATCAAAACTCCCGACGCTCGTTTGGCCCTGCGGCACGGGGTCCAAATAAAAACCCAAGGGCTTCACCATTACGTCGTACTTTCCGTCTATCGCCTTGAAGTTGAATTGAATCCTGTCGCCTTGGTTCACGATGATCTCGGACGGCGTTATGCCGTTCTTGCTCATGCTTATATCGAAAATCCTGAATCGCACATCCGTGTTCCCCAACTGCGCAGTGGTCGATAAAACCTTCTCGGGAGCCGTGAGAAGCGTCCGATTCCTCACATCATGCAGCTTATCGATGGGTTGAATGCCCAAATTCTTCTGGATAGAGGGAGATTGCCACAACAAAATCCCCAAGACCACGACTACCGCAACTACGATCACTAAAATGAGAATCGCCTTTTTCTTTCCACTCCCCTTTGCCAAGTTTTCCGTGTTAACCGTGTTTACCATGTTTTTATTTTATCTTATTGATTCAAGAACAGCTTCGTGCAGAAATCGACTTTGGTATTGGCTACTGAGGAGACCGAGCACTTCGAACCGGAGATTCCCCAAAGAGCACACGAGCTATCTACGCCGCTTACGGACACATCGGCGTTATATGCCACGAACTCGAATGTGTACCCGGCGGGACATAATAGCGAACTTATCGTCGCAGAAGAGTTAGTGGTATCTATATAGAGACTCCTGGTTGAACTGGGAGCACCGAGCGCATAACGCCAGATTTGGTATCCGCTTGCGTTGGAAGACCAGCTAAACGACACCCGGGGACGGCCGGAATCCAAATTAGTGGAGGGGGCCGGCGTGGGGGGCGCGGCAACACAAGTGTTTACGGTGACTGTCGCCGGAGCGCACGAAGCGGCAGCGCTTTGGGCATCTTTCACGATAACCGAGCGGGCAGTTGAGGGATAAGTTCCGGTGTCAACGAGCGTTAAGTTCGTGGCTCCACCGATTGATGCCGAGCAACTTCCGTCCGAATACCACTGATAACTGAATGTGGTCCCACCGGGGTCGGAACCAACAGCGGTCCATGTCGTCGAACTTCCGTTACAGATGGGGTTCGGACTTACCGAAGCCGAGGCGGTCGGCGCAACGTTATTCCAGGTAATGAGCGCGTTCACGCAGGTGCTGTTACCGGCACCGTCGGTTACATTAACGGAGATATAGCCACCGCTAGTCGGCTCATTTTGGGTTCCGGCCGGAAATGTGGCCGACGAGCCCAGAACCGTGCCGGAACAAATAGTTCCTTGATACCAAGCGTAGCTCGCAACGCCACTCCCACCGGTATCGGCGCCGTTGGAATTCAGCGTCATTGCACTGCCTTCATTCACAGAGTTGCCGGTAATGCTCGCAGTGGGGGCCGAGGTGTCAATATAGTAGCTCACCGATGACGGGGAACCGGAATTGTTGTTTCCTGCATTGTCAGTTCCGTAAACGTAGGCGGTCTGTCCCCCGGTTGTCGAACACGAGAAAGAGATGGAACTGCCGGCGGAGTAGGTATAGGACCCGCCGCTGGTGCACTTGTGATAATATCCCGCAACTCCGGAGCCGCCGGCATCCGAAACCGTGCCAGTTATGGTTGCGCTCCCGCCATTCGTCCAACCCGATGGATTCGCGGACAGGGCGCTTGTGGTGGGATTTGTTTGGTCAACGTTGTTCGTCGGACTCGGACCGCAACTCACCGTATTGCCGGCGTTATCGCCGATGGTTGCGTTACACGTGGCACCATTCGTTCCGGCGGTTGTGCAATTATAACTGCCCGCAGATATACCGCTGCCGCCAGTGTCGGTTGAGCCAGTCAAAGTGAAAGAGGTACCGGTTAACGTGTTGTGCCAGGTGCCGGACGAGGGCGTCCAAGTGCTGCCGCAAGACGGCGCAGTAAGGTCAACGGGGTTTGGGGGACTTGCCGCAGAGACGGCGGAATTTCCCGCAACATCGTAGACAGTGACCGTGCATGTGGCGCCGTTCGTCCCGGCGGTCGTACATTGATAACTCGCTGCCGCCATGCCACTCAAGGCATCCGTTGATCCGGTCAGGGTAAAGGTGGTACCAGTTGATGTATTGTGCCAAGTACCGGATGAGGGCGTCCAGGTGGCGCCGGGAGTTGGCGCGGCTGTATCGATCTTCGCGGTCAATGTCGTGGTGTTTCCCGAAACTGCATTTGAAGGGTCTTTGGCATATACATACCAAGATGTACCGCCCATAGGAGTATCGGAACCATATGTGTAGCAACTCTGCGAACCACTTGTTACCGTGGAACCCGTATAGTCGCTACCGCCAATAACGAAGTGACCGGTAACATTTCCCCCATCGGGGTCAGATACCGTCGCGCAGAAAACGTGAGAGTTGACCCAAGTATTATTCGCAGGCGAAAGCGACGTGGGAGTGTAGGGAGCGGTATTACATGAAGAAGCTGTGCCACTCGCATCGCTCCCATACGTGTAAATATTTCCGGCATTATCGCGCACCTTGATGTTGCCGGCAGTGAGAGTATAGCTTGTACCGGAAAAATCCGCGTAATTATTTGCCTGCCAGCTCGACCCCCCATTAAACGAGTACGGGGCGCTGCTGTGGAGGCCTGAGTAGGGATCGCTTGCGCCGTTCACCGTAAAACGTACCGTCTGGCAAGATGGCGAGCTAGCAGTAACGGAACTGATGGTAGGAGCGGTATTGTCAGTACACGAAGTTGCGGTTGAGGCCGCCGAACAGCTTGAAGAAAGACTTTGCGCATCCCAAACTTTGGCATAGCGAGTTACGGAGCCGCCGTAACCTACGGTTTCACCTCTCGTGGAACCGGTGGCGCCAGAAATTGGCGTAGTACATGCATCCGAATACCATTGATAACTGAAGGTGGTACCGCCGGGGTCAGACCCAGCTGCGGTAAAAGTAGCGGCGCTGCCGCATGCCACCGGAGCATTATTACTCACCGAAACCGTCGGGGCAACATTCGTCCACGAGGCGTTCGCCGGAGCCGCGGCGCACCCCGTACCAGCTCCCTGCGCGTCATATGCTCTTCCATAATAAGTGATTGAAGTCGGTTCGGGTTGCGCGGGGGCAGAGTATGTATTGCTTACTGCCCCACCGATTTCTCCCGAACAATCGCTGTTCTGAAACCATTTGTATGTGAGTGCACCGCCACCCGGGTCAGCAGCAGTGAAGCTTACATTAACAGAGGTATTCTCATTTCCAGAGCCATTCGTGGTGTTGGTTATATTCGGAGGGAGATCTGCCCACGAGGCGTTCGCCGGAGCGCAACTCGTTGACCAGAGAGAACCGTCATAGGCCGCGTAGTAGTACGATGCCGTGGTCGGTTCGCCCTGCGTGCCGGCATCATACGTGCTTCCTGTTCCAAGCTGGGAAGTGTGCGCATTACAATTGGTCGAGTTTGCATACCAATAGTAAGTCAGGGGGTCGCTGTTCGGATCACTTCCATTCGCGGTAAAAGAACAATCTTGCCCTTCGTTCACCGAACAGCTGACAGTGTTTACGGTCGGCGGTTGGTTGCACGCCGGAGTGGTAACCGTAGCAGAGCCCGCACTGGTCATATTGCCGACGCCGTCGCGAAGTTTCCCATAAATGGTGTAGGCCGTGCCGCAAACGGTGGCTTGGTCCCAAGTATTACTGGATATCCAACTGTAATTAACGTTATCCCCGGAGATACCATACGGAGTTGCCGAGAGTCCGACACCACCAGCATCTGAACCGGTGCCCAAAGTCCAATGAATGAGGGAGGCACTCTGAGCGACGCCGGAAATCGTCTCCGGGTTCGGAGTAGGCGCGATTTGGTCTGTTTCATAAGCGTGGAAATTAGAACAGGTGGTAGCGCCGGTATTGCCCGCCACGTCGGTGGCATTCGCACAAACGGTCCACAAACTATTTGAGCCGGACAACGTCAAGCTCGAACCGATGACACTCGGCGTACAACCGGGCAAATCCATTACCCAGCAAGATTCGTATGATGCCACCCCGGAGAGAGCATCAGTCGAACCAGAAAACGTAATGTTTATACTGCTGGCGTTCGTCCATAGGGTTGAGGGGGTAAGCGTCGGAGCAGTGGGTCCAGTGACATCTTTTTGATAAGCGCCGGAACAAACCCCGGGACTGGGAGTAACATTCCCCAGGGTGTCCACACCCCTGGAGCAAGTAATGTAACTGCCTTCACCTGTTATGTTCCAAGTTTCCGGCGGAGATCCGCAAGAAAGGATTTGTGTGGGATTGCCCGGATCGCAACTGCCAGCTGCGGAAGTGGTAACACATGAGCACAGACTCGAGGCATTCATACCTGCGGGGTCCGACGCATTTACCGTAACAGTGACACTTGTATTGCTCCAAGAACGCGAAGGCGGACTATAAGAAATCGACGGTGGCGTACATGCTCCACTGGAACCGTTAATCGTGCTGGAGTAGTAGTCATAATCGGAGTCATCATAAGCCATGTAGCTGTAAGAAGTTCCGCAGGCCCTTCCCGTGTCGGTAAACTGGTTCCCGCAATGGAAATAACCTATATAACTACCGTTCCGATAAACGTCTGCATAGCCGCTCGGGGCGCCGCTGCAAGTTATGTTAATCTGAGTTTCGGATACGGTAGTAGCATAAATGTTAACGGTTTGATAATTGGTAGCCGACGCGCTTCTGAAGAGCAACACCGAACCGGCGAGTACGCCAACCACCAGAAGACCGATTAATATTTTTTGGCGGTTCATATCGCTTTTATTTCATTATCACGAGTTCTCCCTTCATATCTCTTCCATCGGGGCATATTCTCTGACACCGCATCTCGTAAGTACCAACAACATCCGCTCCGAAACCGATGGTCGCCGTCTCCCCTTTTTTAACGGAAACATACGCGCCGATGGGGGCAGCGATAGCGAAGTCATAGTCGCGGTCAACGGCGGTAAAATTGACGTTCACCTGCTCACCCTTTTTTATCACCAACCGGTCGGGCGTGTAGGCCCAATTCTCCGCGGCGATATTATAAACCGCCAAGGATTCCTTGTGTCCGGTGAGTTTGTCGGTAAGAATTTTTTCGGGGGCAGTGGAGGTTGTAGTCGAGGTAGATATGGTCGGGCTGAACTTGGGGCCCATGGGCGGGACGCCGACCGCGGGCGTATTTTCCTGATTTCCGCCCAAAAAATTCTGGATGCCGGAGAAATAATAAAGTCCGGCTGCGACGACAACTATCACCAAGATTACCGCACCCAATCGCCAGGTTTTTCCTCCAGCTTTAGTTTCGTCCTCCTGCTTCATTATTGTTTATTATAACAAAATGGAGGTCTGTTTTCGTCCATCCCGAGAGATTTTATTCGGTCGGCACCGGCGTTATTTCCGTAGAGTATATGAATGTACTGGTTGAGCTATATATTTCCTTCAAAAAGGGGCAATCAAGGGGCATTCTTGAATAGACGATGTCGGCCGCGAGCCGCCGTATGATGTCCTTCTTTATATCGCACGATTTCAGGAAAAACAGCGAATCAAGGGGATTGATGACCGATTGGATGTTCTGCGACGTAAGAAGAGACAATTTGGAGTAGAGTCCGGTGAGGGGAGTGATAATGCTTCCCGTGAACTCGTCGGCTAAAACGGTCTTGCCCTTCAACTCAGGTTGAGCGCGAAGCCACTGGGTAGCGGCCAGGTTTTCCCGGTCCACCAAATAGTAAAGCTGGGCGCCGGCGGGCAATTTGAAATAGCCGGCAAACATCCAGCAAATCGCGACCGCCGTAATTATGATCGGAACTAAAAAACGGGCGGCTACGATATTTTTGAAGAACCGGATAGCCATGGTTTTCCCAATCAACCAATCCAAACCAAAAACCGCCAAAACCGCCGCCATCACTCCGAGGAGATAGAAGTTCCTTTGATAGAAAACCAGAAAAGAAACATCGGTTATCCAAAGCAAAACCAGATTGAGTGCGCCCATGGCGAATGCCGTAAGCACGCCATACATCCACTTCTCTTTCCGCACGCACCACGCCCCAATCACCGCCAGTACGAGGATGGGCAGGCCGAGAAAACCCAAGAATGCATGGCGAGGATCCGGCACTGTCGCTCCGGCCGGCACGAAGAACGACGAAACAAATTTTTCCGCGAGCGGAGAAGAAAAATGGAAGTTCGCTATCTGCCAATAAACCTGGTAGGGGCTTAACGCCATCCCCATGACGACTCCCGCAGCAATAAGAAATAAAATAACAACCAGCATAAAAATACGGCGACGCTTATCCAAGATAAAGACGGCGGACAATGCCAACGCGAAAACGGCGAGAACGCCAAAGGGAAGGTAAACGAGAAAAAGAGCGCCAAGCGCCAAAGCCGCCCAACCGAGACCGGAAGACGAGCGGAGCCAATCGCGCATACCGAAGAGTAGAGGCAGGATAAAAAAGAACGCGAACATTGAGGGAACGAAAAACCACCAACCCAGAATGTTGATATCCGACCGCAGAGCGACCAAAAAAACCGGCAGGAGCAAACCCGCAAAAGATCTCTTCGTTTGTCCGAAGAGAAAGAGCGAGGCCACGAATGAAACCAGAAAAACATTGAGCGCCGGCAAAAAAGCCCAGGAACTCACCGGATCAGCGCCCACAAGATTAAGGACGGAAGCAATGTAGCTGTAAAAACCCGGCTTATAATCCGGAAAATCTATGGGGAGATAAGGGTGGGTATTGATAGATTTACCGCTCAAAAGGTTCTGAACGGTGCCAACCGACCACCATTCATCCCCGTGGCTCGGCCATGGATAATTAAAATGAGGAACGGCGATGAAAACGGCCGCGGCTACGGCAATAAGAAGCGCGAATCCGAGGAAGAGCCATTCTGCCCTCGCCATGTCCCGCCACTCCTCCGCTACCTGCGTAATCCGCCGCCTGAACGCCAATCCGAAAAGAAGGGTTACGGCGACGAGCGATGCAAAAAGCGAAGCTCCCAATGGAAATTTTGCATACGCCGCTCCGGAGCTTACAACCACCCCAAGAGCAACACTCGTTACCAAAGCGTATCCCAGCCGCGCAATTGCGCGACGCACCCATGGCATCGCGAGAGTAATCGCATAGCCGGGCAAAAGAAAAATGAGCGGGGAAGCAATCAAAATCGACATGAGGATATTTCTATTATAAGCTAATACGGATGAAAGGCATAAAAATCTCCGTCATCGTGCCGTGCCGGGACGAAAAGGAAGCCATCGGGGAATGCATCCGAGAGATCAAGGAAGTGCTGGCGAAAGAAAACATTGACGGTGAAATAATCGTTTCGGATTCTTCAAAAGACGGTTCCCGCCGCATTGCCGAGGACATGGGGGCGGCGGTCGCGAAACACGACCAGGAGGGCTACGGGGTGGCTATCCGGGAAGGCGTCGAGAATTCGCACGGCGAAATTCTGGCGTACGCAGACGGGGATGGGACATACCGCTTCGCCGAAATTCCGAATCTTGTCCGCGCGCTTCACGATGCCGACATTGTCATTGGAAGCCGGAAGATGGGGAATATCGAGAAAGGAGCAATGCCCTTCTCGCACCGCTTCATCGGTACTCCGATAATCAATGCCTTACTTCTTTTATTCTTCGGAATCAAAATGTCCGACAGCCAATCCGGCTTCCGGGTCCTCCGCCGGAAAACCTTCGACGAGCTTGAACTTAAAACCGCCGGGATGGAATTCGCGACGGAAATGCTCATAAAAGCGAAGAAAAGGAATCTTGTAATTAAAGAGATGCCCATCAATTATTTCAGGAGAAAAGGCGCCTCTAAGTTAAGGCCCTACCGGGACGGCTTCTCCCACGTCAAGTACATACTCATCCAGACGCCGATATCGGCCTATTTGGCCGTGGGTGGCATTCTCCTGCTTTTGGGAATCTTCGGACTCGCAACCGGCGAAGGGATCAGTCCCATCTTTGCGACCGCCACGGTCAGAATCCTTCTCCCCATTTTCGGGGTTCAGATACTCTTCCTTGGGCTTTTCGCAAAAACCTATCTGATGACGCGATTTAATGAGACCAACGAATCCTTGAGAAAGTTTTACGCCCGATTCCGCCTCTCGTCCGCCCTTACACTGGGGTCTCTCCTAATCGGCGTACCCGTAATAATGAAGATAGCCGGAGCGGACTCCTCCCTTTTCGACCCGATGCTCGTTTCAACCATCATCGGCCTAGAGACCATCTCGAACTCCATCGTTCTCTCAACGCTATCCATAAAATAACCGGGGTATCAATTCTTCGTAACCACGAAGTTCCCCAGAACCAGGACATCCAGCCCGCTTCTTTCAAATGTCGCCAAGGCATCTTCGGGAGTATTCACGATCGGCTCCCCTTTCAGATTAAAAGAGGTGTTAAGGACCATCGGGACGCCGGTAACTTCCTTGAACTTTTTAATCAATCGATAGTACCGCTCGCTCGTCTCTTTAAAGACCAGTTGAGGCCGGGCGGTTCCGTCAACGTGAGTAATGGCCGGAACTTCTTTCCGGCGGTCTTTTTTAACTGGAACCACATAAAGCATGAACCGTCCGGGTAAGTGGTGCAGAGCATCGGGGAATTCAAATAGATCTTCGGCATCTTCCGCCAAGACCGAGGGTGCAAAAGGACGGTAAGGTTCGCGGAATTTTATCTTCACGTTCACAATATTCTTCATCTCGGCATTGCGCGGGTCGGCTAAAATTGAGCGCGCACCCAGCGCTCGGGGACCCCACTCAAATCTTCCCTGAAACCAACCCATCACCTTCCCTCGCGTCAAGGCGGAGACGGCGTGCGTGAGCAATTCTTCTTCCTTGTCGAAATGGGAATAAGCGACACCTTTTTTATCTAAGAAACCTCTTATCTCATTTTCCCCGTACTCGGCGCCATAGAAAGCATGGTTCAACATGAAATTCCTTTTTTCTCCAGTATGGAGAAGCGCATAGTGAACATAGAGAGCTGCGCCCAGCGCCCCGCCGGCATCTCCGCCCGCCGGCTGGATAAAAATTTCTTTGAAAGAAGTATTTTGAACGATCTTCCAATTCGCCACCGAATTTAGAGCAACGCCGCCGGCGTAGCAAAGCTTGTCCAATCCGGTCTCCCGGCAAGCTGTATCCGAAAGGCCGATAATAATATCTTCAGTCACCTTCTGAACGGAGGCGGCGATATCGGCATAGCGTTCCTGTTCTTCGGCCAGCGCTTCCCAATTATCCGGCCTCTCCCCAAAGTACGTAAGCCAGCCGGACTCCCGCGTGAAGAACTTCGATTTGGGGTCGCGGGGCTTTCCGAAAAGCTTTACGAACTTGTCGGAGAAAGAGCGCTTCTCCGAGCGATAGAAATCGAAGTAATCCAAATTCAATTCGAATGAACCGTCCGGATGAACATTCACCGTTTTACGCACTTCGTCGGCGTACCGGGGCTTCCCGTAAGGAGCCATTCCCATCACCTTATATTCGCCTTCGTTAACCTCAAACCCCAGAAATGCCGTGAATGCGGAATAAAGGAGGCCGAGCGAATGGGGGAAGTTTATTTCTTTGAGGATATCTATCTTATTGCCCCGGCCAACGCCCAGAGACATCGTGGCCCACTCGCCTACTCCATCAATCGTCAAAATCGCCGCCTCTTCATAGGGGGAAGAGAAAAATGCCGAAGCGGCATGGGAAAGATGATGATCGGAGAAAAGAATCTTCCCTGATTCGATTTTCAGTCCGCGCGCGATAATGTTCCTTATCCACAACTTATCGATGAACCAGCTCTTCACGGACTGGGCAAAAACGATGGGCGTCCAGGGCCAGGTGGCGATAAGCGTCTTTAAAACCCGTTCAAGTTTTACGAAGGGTTTTTCGTAGAAGACCACGTAATCCAGTTCTTCGGGGGAAACGCCCGCCCGGGACAAGACGAAATCAATCGCTTTCTCGGGATATCCGGAATCATGTTTCTTTCTCGAAAATCTTTCTTCCTCCGCCATCGCCACCGGCACGCCATCAATCAAGAGCGCCGCCGCCGCATCATGGTAGAAGAACGAAAGCCCCAGAATTTTCACGCTTTTATCCCTCATGTCTGAAACTTTCCAAATCCTCGAAGCGGGACCGAACTCCGATGAAATTCGAACTCTTGGGCCTCTTTCCCAAAAAATCCGAGAATAACCTTACGCAAACGGCGAAGACGGCGAAGAGCGTGAAATAAAAAATCACCAAGATAAAGGTGGAGATGAAATCGCCGAATTTCTTCAATCCCCTTGAGAGGCGGCCTAGCATCTAAAAAATAGTGTAGATAAAAGGACCGAGAGGCGTGGTCTGACCCAAAAATATGAAAAGCCCGAATATCACGAGTACGATGACAAGAGGAATAAGGAACCAAAGCCGCTTGTTCCAAAGGAAACGGAAGAGATTGGCAATGGTTCTCGTATATGTTGAAGTACTTTTGAAAAAATCCTTGAACATGAATTTCTATGTTATTTCGTTTTCAACCCCCAAACCTCACCGATATCCTTCGCCATCACATCGGCCATAATCCGGTAACCTTCATCGTTCAGATGGATATGGTCCCGATAAATGGTTTCCTTATCATTCGCGAATATATCAAGCAAGCTGAAAATCGGCATATTCTCATTGCGCAAGCTCATGAGATCATCCGTCATCCTCGCGTAATTTTGTTTTAAGAGCTGATTCTCATTCTCGTCGCTATTCAACTTTTCTTCCTCGGTAAGCGGCTTGTCGATAAGGGGCATCGGCTGGATGAAATTCGCGGTCTTTATGCCCATGCGTTCCGCGATGTAATTCATCATTCTAATATAGCTCTTATATTGGTTCATCTGCCAATCGAAGCGCTTGTCGGGACTCCAATCCGAGGGCAACTTCATTACCGAATCGACTAGGTTTTCGCCCCCCGGGTTTCCGGCACCGTAGTATTTCGCGACATGTTCCGCCGTAGTACCCAAAAGATACGCCAAATGGGAATTGGAGGTCAGGCCGTTCTTTAAGAGTGCCGAGTATATGCTGTCGGCTATCCAGCTCACAAGGGCCGGAGCATATCCGCCCCCCGCTAAACCCTGAGGATTGGCCGAGAAGTAATACGGCGGCGGAAATTCGAACCGATGGTCTACCATTATCACTCCGGATTCATTGTAGCCATCCAAAGTAACCACGGCATCAAGGACGTTCGCATAAAGAGAAAACAATATGAATTGGTCCGGTTCTTTCCATCCCCCGATAGCCCCATTCAAGACCAAAAACGGCTTGCCGTTGGGACTAATGTACTTGGCATTCAGGGCTTCTTCCAGATACTTCGGCCCGCCCGGACTCATTTGTCCGAACTCGGTCGCGACGGAGCCGCCGCTCAAAAGAACGGTGAACTTATCCTTGGATTTTTCAAGCGGCGGATTATCTCCGAAAAGACCGCTACTGTTCGCGGTGGGAACACTGCAACGGCCAATGGTTTTCAAAACATATCCGAGATAAGGATGGGGCGCGTACATCTCGTCGGCAGTGCAATTATCGTTGGTCAAGCCATTGAGTTCCTGAACGTAAGCGTCAGCCCGAGAAAGGAATCTTTCCTTCGCGGGAATGAATTTCCCATCCTTTACGGTAAAAAGCAATATTGAGACGACCTCTCCGATAAGAAGCACCGCGACAATTCCCAAAATAATTCGGCCTAGGCCGAGCGATAATTTTTTCAGTTTACCGTAAACCTCATCCACATGCACATTGTATCTTAAAAATGCGATAATTTGGATATCGGACAAGAATGGCAAAAACGATACTCATCATAAATAAATTCTGTCCCCTCCACCCGAAGGCGGGTGGCGCCGAAAAAAACCTCGCCGAAATATTCTCGCGCATCGGTGCGCACAATCGGGTTTTTCTTCTCGCGGCGATGTTTCCGGGAGCGCAAAGAGAGGAAATTTATCGGAACATCAATATCATCCGAATCGGAAGTCCCCGTTCGGAAAACGTCATCCGAATCCATCTGCTTCTGCCACTTGTGCTCAAAGGATACCTGCAAACGCTCAAGCCAGACGTTCTCTTTGAAGACGTGAGCGTCATACCCCTTTTCACACCCCTCTTCTATCCAAAACAAAATAAGGCGGTGATGATCCATAACTTCAACGGGGTACATGCTTTTTCTTCCCAAAGGCCGTTTTTCGCCCTAATTTCAGTCATTGCAGAGGCGTTCTTCCGTGTGCTCTATAAAAAAGAAACCGTGGTGGTGGTGAGCGAATGGATGCGCGAGGAGTTACTGGGCAACGGATTTTCCAACGTCTATAAGGTCCTGAACGGAATTGATAAAAATCTTCTAAACATAAATAAAGAGTACGCCCGCCGGCCGACGGTCCTTTTTCTGGGACGCCTTGAGGGAAGAAAAGGCACCGACCTTCTTTTGAAAACCTACCCGCTCGTAAAACGCGCAATCGGAGATGTTCAATATGTCATAGCGGGGCGAGAATTCTCGTTCGGGAGTAACCGCACTCGGAGCATTTTAAAATGCTACCGCCGTGAATATTCGCCCAGGGAAATATCGTTTCCGGGCTTCGTATCGGAAGAGCAAAAGCGGGAGCTTCTAAAGACAGCCTGGCTTTTCGTGGCTCCGTCAAGAATAGAGGGGTATAGCATTACCGTCCTGGAAGCGAATGCGACCGGGACCTTCATTATCGCAAACGACGTTCCGGGACTTAAGGAATCCGTAAAGAACGGAGAAACCGGTCTCCTAGTCGATTGTTACGACACTTCCCGCTTCGCGGCGGCAATCACCGAGTGGCTCAGTATTAAAAAGCTCAGCGAAAAGGAAAGAGCATGCCGAGCGTGGGCGAGAACGCACGATTGGGACGAGAGCGCCAGACAAATGGAAGGTATAATATTCAGTTGATATGGAACGAAAATACCTGACGAGATTTCTCGGCGCGGTGCTTATGATAGCCATCGGTCTTGGTCTCTCCGAGGTTTTGCTTCGGGTCTATAATTCATACTCGCCTTCCTTCATCTTCTACGACCAATCCTACAACCGCTTCCGGGGAAAACCCTTTTCCGAGCTTTACGGCTCCAAGCTGAACTCGCGGGGATTCAACGACGCGGAATTCCAGCCAAAGAAAAAGGGTGTATTCCGTATCGTTGCCCTGGGCGACTCCTTTGCCTTCGGAGTAGTGCCCCGCGAGAACAATTATCTGAAGCTTGTGGAGAAACAACTCCAGGATAAGGGCTACAACGTTGAGGTGCTGAACATGGGAATACCCCAGACCGGCCCGCAGGATTACGTATCGGTCCTGGCGAATGAGGGGCTTCAATTGAACCCCGACCTCGTTTTGGTTTCCTTCTTCATGGGCAATGACTTCACTACCCTCACCACAAATAAAGAAGATAAGCCGGAAGAATATTCCTACGTCGCCTCTCTTCTGCGCTATGTCTTTTTCATCCGTCCTTCCCTTTACCAGGGAACTGACTTCAGTGCCGATGTTTATGACGACAACCGACCAGCTTTCAATCAGAATGCATTCATAAAAGTAGAGGAAGGAGAATCCTACGTATTCATACTGGCCGGCGCCAGAAAAACCTACCCCGTTTTTGAAGATATCCGAGGGAAAGTTATGGCCCAACTTGGTGCACTGAAGACATTGAGCGAAAAGAACGGCGCTAAAATCGCTTTCGTCGTCATACCGGAGCAAATGCAGATAGACCCGGCGCTTCGAGAGGAAATCCAAAAAGCCAATGTAAACGACGACAAATACAGCGGGGAGTACGACTTCTCATATCCTAACACTGCGCTCGCTGAATGGTTCCGGGAAAATAATGTACCGTTCCTGGACCTTTATAAACCGTTCCAGGAAGCCCACGACCGGGGGCTCAAGCTCTATAAACCCAACGACATCCATTGGAATATCGCCGGAAACAAGCTGGCGGCCGAGGAACTGGAAAAGTATCTGGAGGAAACGATAAACTTTCCCGTCATCAAGTAAGCAGGTCGGGCGGCACCGAATGGAGATCAAACTCCCGGCCCGGCTCTATTTCTTTCAGCCTCACTCCATCTTCCTGAATCAGGTGATCGTAACCAATGGGCTGCCATTTATTGTCGGGGTCGATACGCTTGAACTTCTCGTATCGCCTTCGCCTATCCTCGGCGCGGAGCGAGCAAAAGTGATACACTCGGTATTCGGTCGACCATAGGAGATGTTGATCTCGCAACCCGGCCGGCAACCATGGAGTATGCAGTGCGCGCCTTGGACGATCCGCGTACGAAATCTCATTTGGAACTCTAAACATTAGGAATTTCGTCAATATTCTGCTTTGTTCGACCGCATAGTAGGTTTTCAGGCTCTCACGCAAACTAAGTACGCGAAATCCCACGACTGGTTTGCCAATCTTGTCGGCTTCGTCCTGAACGGAATTTATTTTTTCCAAAAAAGGTGTTTCATAACGCTCATCGGTATCGCAACAAAGCACCCACTCCGCATTCAAGTCCTTAGCGGCATTCATTAGTATTTCCCTGTTATCAACCTCAAAAAAATGGTCGGGCTCGCGAACATCCCGTCTGAAACTAAACTTCAATTTCGGCTCCTGCCGTATAATGAGCGGGGTTTTATCCAGCGAACCGTCATCCACAACAGCAAACCCATCCACAAACCTCCTAAGATGATCGAAATAACCGGGCGCGTAACGTTCTTCATCCCGAAGAGCTATAATTGCGAGCGTTCTCATCTTTTAGCGTTTTCTATTCATACCATTATATGAACGTGTAGCGGGAAAGGCAATTTAGCGGCGCGCTACAATTCACACGAACGCTAAAAATCTCGCTGAGATATTTTCCCGCTCCGGAATCCCTACTTACCGCATTTTGCCGGATAGCTTGTGTACCTCCCGCGGGCAGCAAGATTAGTCCCAACTTCAAAGTGCCAAATTTCACCTTCATAGCGGACAAACCCCCCGCTGTACATGAGCTGAGCAATCTTCCCAATAACGGTTTTATCCATCGAACACTGTTCTCCGTAATCAATGTTATAGAGCGCTCTGCCGTCCTTCATAAGCACTACGTCGATCGCTCGGCCCAATCCGTGACTGGAATAGCCGGGAACCGCGCAGTACCCCCTGCGTTCATTGACATCCGGATATTTTGAAAAACAGTCCCCCTCCTTTCCGCACCACAGCGCAACTTGTGACTCATATGAACGGAAACTTGAGGCCACGCGGATCACATATCCTTCGCGCGCGGCCGCTTCGCCAGCTTTACAGAGCGCATCCCTGACTTCCGGGAGAGCGACGCCGTCTCCCGTTACTCCAACGGGGCAAGAGAGAGCAACCATCTCCCGTGGGTCGGCAACACCGGCCGCTTTAGGCGGTGAATCGCAATCAAATGTCTTCGCATCCCAGGTCGGTTTCAACGGCTGACCATCAATGCTACTTCCGTCGGTACTACTGGCCACATTGAGTTTTGCCGGAGTTGACGATGAAACCCCAGGGCTGCCGGAGTTGATCAAATTCGGACTAACGGCTTGAAGCGCAATGTAGAGGCCGAACGTAATGAAGAGACCGATAAGAATTATTTTCGAAACCATTTTTATCTTTAAAATTTTGACCCCTTTTTATCGGACAAAGAAAGAATCTTATGTTCTCGAACCACTTTCCGCAATAAATCGTTCCACTGACGGCGGAATGTATTGACGTCAAAAAGGTCCAAAACGGACGAACGGGCGTTCGCGCCGATCCTCTTTCTCCTCGCTGGGTCACCTAAAAGCGATTTAATCGCCTCCGCGGCTTCCTCTTCCGTTTCCGCAATAATGCAATTTTCATCGTTTCTAAAAAGCTTCTGCTTACGATTTTCATGAAGAAATAACACCACCGGCATGCCCACCATCATCGCTTCCCGGCAGGACATACTGACATAATCACCGGCCTCCAGAAATACGGCGTAATTTCTATAGAACGACAAAAGCTCGTCAAATGACCGCGCTTCTCCTATGGCGTAGGAGACCCCGTTGTTCCCGCCACCGAGGAGGTCAACCGGCGCCACTGAAGCGATCTTGTCCAGACGATCAAATCTTTTATCCGGTCGGCCCCGAACGAGATTTGCAATCGCAAGGCATCTTTCTGTACCGCCGACATAACCGTCAAATATACTGGAGTCAATGGGGACGCGAATGACATTCCTAAAAATCGGGCGCTTGGTAACGATTTTATTCATCGTTACCTCATTGCCAAAAGTTAATGCAGATATGACTTTCTCGGCCCATTTAGGCAGAAAGTCGGCAGGAGGAATCACGTGAGCTTTGTAGATAATCGGACAAGATACGTTCCGTAATTCTTCAAGCCAAGGCAAGGCATGGACGATGCAAACATCAAAATGCATGCGAAGAGCGGCATCCAAAGATATCACTCTCACGTTATCCGGCAACGGTCGATTCTTCGTGTCCCACACCGGTCCACCCGTCAATGTTCCCCGGCAAACGCCCCACCAATCGGGAGCTAGCTTCTTGAAATCGTCGGGCGCCACCGTGAATATTTCGTGCCCGGTTTTAGCGAACTCGTACTCCCAAGCGGTATGTACAGGGTGTGTCAGAATGCGCATAATATAATAACTATAATGACGAATGGGTTTGACCCGCAAGCCTGAGTCTACCATGAAAAAGAAAAAACTAAGCCACTACCTCAACGTCATCTACGAGCTGTCCCGCCTGGACTTCAAGCTGAAATACTACGGTTCGGTGCTCGGGCTCCTCTGGAGCTTCCTGAAACCGTTCATGATGCTCGCCATACTTTATGTCGTCTTCTTCTACTTCCTCAAGGTAGGCATCCAAAATTACGAGGTTTATCTGCTCTTAGGCATCATCTTCTGGAACTTCTTCGCCGATACCACGAAGGACAGCACGGTCGGCGTGGTTACAAAGGCTCATCTCCTTCAAAAAACGAACCTGCCGCCCTTCGTGGTCGTCACGAGCGTCATCGTCCATTCGCTCTGGACGTTTCTTATTACGCTCGCCATCTTTTTCATTTTCTTCTTCGCCCTCGGCCTTCACCTGACCTGGAGCGCGCTCACGCTCCTTCTTTTAGTTCCGTCACTCATCATTCTAACCGCCGGCGTCTCGTTTCTTATCGTTCCGCTCCATATGCGCTTCAAGGATTTCGGACACATCTGGGACATATTTCTCCAGATGCTTTTCTGGGCTACGCCCATCGTTTACCAGTACACCTTGGTGCCGGAGCCGTACAGCCGGTGGTATCTTTTGAATCCGGTGGCGCGCATAATCATCGATGCCAGAAACGCCGTCCTTTACAACTTCTTCCCGGAGGCGAAACAACTTCTCATCACCATCGCGATAACGGCCGTTGTCTTTGCTGGCGGATGGCTGGTATTCAGAAAATACGGGCGCACATTCATCGACGAACTATGAACCATGATTAAAGCTAAAGGCATCGCAAAGTTATACAGGATTCCCCACGAGAAAACGACGACGCTTTTCGAGCTCGTCTTGGGCTACATAAAGGACCAGGTAACCTACGAGAACTTTTATGCCCTAAAAAACGTGAATTTCTCAATAGACAAGGGCGAAATGGTGGGGCTGGTCGGCAAGAACGGAAGCGGAAAGACCACTCTTCTTAAGATTCTGGGGGGGATAGTGCCGCCCACCGAAGGTGAATTTCAAATCGAGGGCACGGTAGCGCCTCTTCTAAGTTTGAGCGTCGGTTTCCATCATGAACTTACCGCCCAAGAAAATCTTTACCTCTACGGCGCCATTTTGGGCATGCCGCGGAAAGAGATAAAAGACAAGCTGGACCGGATATTCGACTTCGCTGGCGTCGGAAAGTTCAGGGATATGAAGGTTAAGAATTTTTCATCGGGCATGATAGCACGCCTCGCTTTCGCTACGATGGTGCAAACCGACCCTGACGTGCTTCTTCTGGACGAAATCTTCGCCGTGGGTGACAAGGATTTCAAACCGCAATGCTTCTCCGTATTCGAGGATTACAAGCGAAGGGGAAAAACCATAATCTTCGCTAGCCACGACCTGACTGCCGTTGCCGAACATTGCGAGCGCACGCTTCTCCTCGACAAAGGCGAATTGAAAGCTTTCGGAAAGACGAAGGACGTTCTAGACCAATACGGGGGACTTTAAGCGACAAGATGGCCTACGAAACGATAATCGTCATCCCCTCCTACAACGGCAGACAGCTTCTCGATGAATGCTTACGTTCCCTGCGCGGACAATCGTACCAAAACTTTAAGACCGTCGTCGCCGACGATGCTTCGACCGATGACACCGAGGAATATCTCCGCGCGAATTTTCCGGAAGTGGACATTCTCATTCTTCCCCGAAATCGGGGCTTCGCCCGCACGGTGAATGCGGGACTGCGCTATTCCCTCCAGAAGTACCATCCCGGTTTCATCGCCGTCATGAACAATGATACGAGAGCCGAGAGCGCTTGGCTTGCCGCACTCGTCCGGAGAGCGAAGAGCGCCCCAAACATCGCCGCGGTAACCTCCAATATGCTCTTTTACAATCATCCGGAGATAATAAACAGCCAAGGCGGAACGATAGACTGGAACGGCGACGGTTACGACGCTAACTTCGGCCTTCAGAGGCAGTTCGGCAAGAAAAGGAGCTCTAAGGTATTGGGGGCGTGCTGGGGAGCGTCGCTTATAAGCGCCGACGCGCTCCGGAAGGTCGGATTTCTCGACGAGAAATTCAACGCTTATTTCGAGGACCTGGACTGGAGCTGGCGCGCCAACCTCATGGGCTACGACATATTCTTCGAAAAAGACGCCGTCATTTATCACAAACACAGCGCGAGTTATCGGGGAGCCCAATACAAAAAACTTTATCTCTGCAAGAAAAACGCCCTGCGATCGGCCATCAAGAACTACGGGGCGCCCGAACTCCCCAGGCAAATTTCGTACGTACTCATCGGCTATTGGTTCGCCATTGTCGGATATTTCCAGACCAGCAAATATCAGATCCCTTTGGGAAAGAAACTCACATACGTTTCAATCCCGTTTTTGGCTCTGGGATGGAATATCCTGCATTTGCCAAACACCCTCAAGGAACGACGGAAGATACAGCGAAGCCGGAAGAGAACCGACCAATTCATTTTGGAGCTTGCTGCTCAGGACACCACCCCGGTAAGGGCCTGGATAGAAAAACAAAAAAACAGGTTCACCGTTCCCGCGGAACCCCGGCGCGCCACCAAGCGGCCGATGCAAAAGTACCACCGTCTTCCTCCATCTCTGGAATATGCGAAACACAAGATTATCCTTCCGGCCTTCAACTATATGAAACACAGGGTGGTGCTGCCGTTATTTCTCCCCCCGTTCAATTTCGTGAAACACAGGGTGGTACTACCCCCATACAATTTTCTGAAACACAAGATCATCCTGCCGATATTCATTCCTCCCCTTAACTGGGTAAAGCACAGGATGGTTCTGCCCGTCTATAACTTCGCAAAACACAGGATGGTTCTGCCCGTCTTTAATCTCTTCAAACACCGCGTCATCCTGCCGCCCGTGAATATGATGAGGCAGGGCGACAGATTGTCCCTCTCCGAACGCCTCTCGAATCTACCGTTCTCGCTCTCATCAATCTCGGACATGGCTCTTCAAAACGGTCCCGGTGCGCTCGTGACCGATGCTTGCCTTTTATGCCTTGAACTTTCTTATTACCACTTTCCGAAGCAATTCAAAAAGTGTGGCCGAAGGATAACCGCCGCCGCAAGCTTCCTAAAGGAGAACGAACCGAACTGGCGGGAGGTTATCGATGAGGGAAGACGGAGCAACGCCCTCTCCCAACTTTTCTTCTATCTCCGCGCGATCGAGACACAAACGGGGAAACCGTTTCCGGCCGAGGTAATGGAAACGCTCCGACGCGAGGGTTCACATATTCAAAATGCGGTTCTGGGACGCATCAATCCCAAAAAACTCGTCCGCGGCAAACCGACATTCTTCGTAAAACTATATTCGAAGATGTATCTGGAGTACGGTCCTGTGAAATATCTCACCACCAGAATGCACCTACTCTACAACCGCCGAGCCGGGAAAATCGATGTGGAAAGTTTTTCGGCGGAACAGCAGAGAGAGAAGTTAAGAAAAACCGGGGAGACTCGCGAAGAAAACCAGGAAAGCTTGGACAAAATCCGAATTGCCGATTCCCCCGGCAATCGCTTATCCGAAAGATATTCCAGGCGAGACGCCAGAAGTGGAGTGAATATCTTCGGGTTTCTGGACTCCGAAAGCGGCGTCGGCGAAGCCGCTCGGACCCTTATCCGCGCCGTGGACCAGGCCGGCATTCCCTCCGCCCTCCTCAATAGTCCCCGCGTTCCCCACCGGCGGAACGAGAATCAATTTTCCAAAAGATTCGCCAAGACCAATCCCTATCGGGTAAATCTCATCGCCATCTACGGGGACATGTTCGGGATAGAACTCGAAAACTTCGGGGAAGAGAGATTCGCCGGCAAATACAATATCGCCTATTGGGCCTGGGAACTTCCGGAGATGCCGCCCGAATGGGGCAAGCTCCTTGACCGCGTAAACGAAGTTTGGGTGCCGAGTTCTTTCGTGGCAGATGCCGTAAAGCGCCTAAGGCCTGACATCCCCGTTACCGTCATCCCCCACGCCATTGAGGTGGGACGACATCCTTTCCCCCGCGCGCACTTCGAACTGCCCGAAGGACATATCCTCTTCCTCTCTATGTTCGATTTCTTCAGCATCTTTGAGAGAAAAAATCCGCTCGCGGCCATCCGCGCCTTCAAGGAAGCGTTCTCTTCGGAAGAGCTCGTTCATCTTGTTATAAAGTGTTCCAATCCCAAGGTCGAACCGAAAAATTTTCGGCTTCTCGAGGACGCCGCGAAAGGACACAATATCCACCTTATCCCCCGCTATCTGGCCCGCGAAGAGATCGCGAGTTTATTGAACGTCTGCGACTGCTACGTTTCTCTTCACCGCTCGGAAGGGTTCGGCCTGCCGCTCGCCGAAGCGATGGCTCTCCGGAAGCCGGTCATCGCCACCAACTGGTCCGGGAACGCGGATTTCATGAATGAGATGAACAGCTTCCCCATAAACTACAAACTGGTTCCCCTGAAGCGGGATTACGGCATCTACCGGCAGGGAAACGAATGGGCGGAGCCGGACGAACACGAAGCGGCGAGGCGAATGCGATTGATATACGAGAACCGCGAGATAGCGGCGCGCAAAGGGATGGTCGCTCAAAGCGACATTATAAAAAAATTCAGCCCGAACGCTGTCGGGCGGCTGATTGCCAAAAACCTCCGCCGCATCCGACGAGACCTGAAAAGTAATTTCGTTAGAATCCCGCGTTGAAGGCGACGTTATCGTATTTTCCGTCCACGCCGTTGTACTGAAGACCCACGTAGTCAGTCGCGTTGGGCGCTGTCGAGAGAGTGATGGGTCCGGCCGAACCAGTTCTGAAGGTCGCGGGCCAGGTCACGGTTCTTCCGCCAGTGCCGTCTTGTTTCAGAATAAGCGTATAGCGGGCACCCGGCTGGGGATTCGTGAACGTGAGAGCTACGGGAGTCCCTGGACCAGACGTCAAAATTACGTGCTGGGTGTTGCCTGCACTCCAGTCAATCGTTATAGCAGCACCGGAGTTTCCCTTATCAAGCTCAACCGAATAATAAGAGCCATTGACCGAGAGTGGATATTTAGGCGTGGTGGTTGCGATGCCGACGTTGCCGTTCGTTTGAATTGCCAGAAATGAATTTGATGCCGCACCGCCACCGTGCGAAATTTCAAAATTATTGCTTCGTGCCCCAACCGTTTCCAAAAACCAATTTGTCGTGTCGTTCTTTATTTGGATAGCAGGATTGCTGGCAGCAGAATAATCCTCAACAATTACCATCGGCTGGGCGACACCGTTACCTCTTACATGCAACATACCTCCCGGCCCCGTCGTCCCGATGCCGACGTTGCCATTTCCTAAAATTGTGACTGGAATTATATTATTTGTTCCATCGCTTCTCTGAGAATAAAGTTGAAATATGCCGTTCGTAGAAGCATCTGGTCCATAACTAAACCACCGAGCGGTTCCTCCGCTAAAATCCAGTACCGTAGCATTCGCGCCGATTCCGCCCGGATTAGCACCTCTTGCAGTTATAGCTCCAGAAACATCCAATTTTGTTACCGGTGCCGTCGTTCCGATACCGACGTTACCGGCCGCGAACAACATATTCGTCTGCAAACCGGCGACCGTCGTCGTTCCCACTGCGAGCGCCTGCGGGAAGGCGTATACATATCCGACGGGAGGAGCAGTCTGGAAGGTCGCACCGAATGCCGTGGGACCGGTAATATTCCCGGCAGTGAGCGTTCCTGAAAGACCCCCGATAAAATTCCCTGTCGAGTACACGCTCCCATTCACCGTGAGCGGATAGGTGGGAGAGGTGGTCGCGATGCCGACGTTCCCATTTGCATCATCAATGGTTAGATAATAATTAGAACCAAGATCGATGCTTTTTGATATTTTGAACTTACTACTATCACCATTATCACTACCTAAACTCCAAGATACGCTGGCATTATCGGTGAAACCCACAAAAGAAGAACCGCCGGACCCAGAAAAGAAAGAATCAGTGGTAGCGCCATTGGTACGAGAAAAACGAGCGATGTTTATTCCTCCAACTCCTCCTACGACATGCAGGGTTACGGCGGGATTCGTCGTCCCGATGCCAATGTACGTACTGGAACTGAAAAGAAGTCCGCCGCCCGAACCGGGTTGCAGGGTTCCCGGACCAGTGAAGGCGAGAGTAACGTTAAACAATAAAAGGTCGACGGCCAGGAGCGGTAATAAAAAAATGATTCTTTTGTCCTTCATGCTTATTATTTCCTAGGAAGAACGATAAGTGAGCCCTTTATGGCCCCACTTCGGGGGCAAAAATCCCGGCACCGGAACTCAAAAGTACCCGGAGTCGCAGTATCGAATACCAACGTCCTCGACTGCCCCATGCTCACCGCGGAAGTATAGAACGGCAGATAGGGAATCTCAAAATCATAATTCCCGTCCGTCGGCATAAGATTAAGGTGGATTGTGTCTCCTTTATTGACAGTAAGCGTAGACGGATTGAATCCGCTCGCACTCACGCGCAAATCAAAGAAACGCGCCATAGTGCCCGATTGTATATTGGGACTTGCAGGAGCATCGTTTTGGGGGGTCGTGAGTGTCGCTCCCTGCGGGGTAGTTGGAACGTACCCGATCGGTTTGGACGTTGAGGCGGTCCCGCCAGCCGGCGAACCACCCAAACCGGGTCCAATCATAGATTGGCCTCCGCTGAAGACAACCCCCAGAACAATCCCGATTAAAACCAGTACTCCGAAGATAATAACAATATTCCTCTGCTTGTCGGTCATTACGCTAATTATAGCAAATGATGGTAATTAAGGATTTATTTTTTCAGATAATCGTAGATGTTGAGGAGGGCTTTTATCGCATCCCCGGCGGAGATGTTATTCTGGCGGTATAAACCGTCGGTCGCGTCCCCCGCTGCCCAAATGCCCACCCGGGAAGTGGCCTGGGTCTTCGGGTCCGTGACAATCTCGCCGCGGAAGTTCAACGATACCAAATCCCTCACCAAATCCCCGTTCGGGATAATACCTATCTCCACGAATACGCCCTGAACCGCAAGCTCCTTAATCTCGCCCGTAATCTTGTCCCTGTATTTCAATCCCGTGACTGTTTTTTCTCCCAAAATCATTTGGGTCTCCGCATTAAAAATAATCTTCACCTTCGGGTCACTCTTTATTTTTTCCTGCGTGACCGGATCGCCCTTCAGGGCGACGTTCCGGTGTATCAAATAAATCTTCGAGGCGTAGGGAAGAAGGTCTGTAACGGCCTCAAGGCCGGCATTCCCGCCGCCCACGACCGCCACCTCTTTACCGCCGAAGACCGGCGCATCGCAAGTGCTGCAGTAGGCGACTCCCTTACCTTCGAATTCTTTTTCGCCCGGCACCTCCAATTTCTTCCGCCGACTGCCGGCGGTAACCAAAACGGTCTTGGTATTGAACGACTTTCCGTTCTTCGTCTCAATCGAGAAAAGCTGGCCGGAAGGCGTTATCTTCGAGACCAAATCCCCCTCAATGACTTCGATCCCCTCATGAGCCTTGAGATGTTTTTCCAACTTCCCAGCCAGATCAAAACCGGAGATGTGCTCTTCCCCTATCCAATTCCCAATGTCATCCGAAACGAGCGACTGGCCGCCGAAGGTATCGGTTACGAGAACCGTTTTGAGCTTCTTCCTGGCTGCATAAATCCCGGCCGCAACGCCAGCCGGTCCGCCGCCCACAATCGTCAAATCATAGATATTCATGTCCTACATTCTAAATTAGCGGCGCTCCTGAGGCAAATAACGAGAGCGGGAAATTACTCCTCGATTTTCTCCCCACCGGAACCGTTTCCGTTTTCCTCTTCTTCCTCTTCGATCATCTGGGTGTGGCACATCGGGCATTCCCCCGGCTCCTCGGACACAAAACCGCAATTTGGGCATTTATACATGGCGGACTTGCGAACGATTATTAACGGCCTTTGGGCCTGATTCCGTGGAAGATGTTCATTTTATGCCAAGCCGGCTCGCTATTTCCGAGCGGTTGAAGCCGACGAAAATCTCGCCGTCAATATCTACGACCGGTACTCCCATTTGATGTGATTTATGCATCATCTCCTCGCGCGCTTCAAGATTGCTCGCAACATCTTTCTCCTCGTAACGAACCTTGTTATCAGCAAAATACTTCTTGAGCATTTTGCAGTAGACGCAGGAAGGAGTGGTATAAACTATGATAGACATGATTGCAAATTTTGGATCTCCCACCGAGATAGCCGCTTGAAATCCAAGTTATTGCTGCGGCCCGGAAAAACTCCAGATAGAGAAGATGATGACGAGCACTCCCATCAGGATGCTGTTCCAAGCGGGCAGATTGAAAGACGAAAACCCCAGAATCCACGGCGAGATAACGAGCCAAAGGCCTATAACCAGCAGGGTCCAGTAGTTCCATTTCATGCTCTTATTATACCAAAAGCCCCGCTTATAGAAGCGGGGCCTTTACTGCTATCTCCTGAAAGAGCGAACTCTCTCGAGATGGCAATTGCGGCACAAGAGCTTGTCCAGGCGATTCTCGTCGGGTTGGAAGGGCAGTTCCGTTATCGGAGCGCCACACTTGGCGCACTGCCAATTACCCTTGTACATCTGCCTCTGGAAACCCTGACCACCGCGATTATTATCGAAATCCATTGTACTGAAAACTTAACGACCTTTTTCGGGCTAAGAATTCAGCAAAATGGTTTAAAAACACTTTGACGCTCACTAGCTCGTTTGGCTTCTTTCCCGGAAATCCGAGAGTTTTATTTTAAAGCCGTGTTGATGATAGCACTAACCTGGTCAAAAGGCAAGGCCCCGTTAATCACGAACTTCTTTCCGGAACTGTTGACCACAACAGCGTAGGGGGTACCCTGCGCGCCGGAATTTCCCGCATCCGCCGTGTCATTCTGAATCTTATCCTGACCATAGGTGCTTGCGAGGCAGGAATTGAACTGAGCCACATCCAAACCGATATTGCTGGCAATCTTTGGAAGCTCCGCCGGATCCAAACCGTTATTGGACGGCGTAATCTCAAAAACGTTATCTATAAAAGCCCAGAACTTGTCGTTCCCGCCCAGCTTCGCCGCGCACTCGGCCGCCTGGGCCTCGTGCGGTGCCTTCGGATGGAGCTGCGGGATCGGGAACTGGCGATAAATCCAAGCTATCTTACCGGCATAAGTTTGCATCACTTGGTGCAATGTGGCATGAAATACCTTGCAGAACGGGCATTCCAAGTCGGAGAACTCAACTATCTTCAACGGCGCGTTAGGATCACCCAAGATGTGATCGGCCTCTGAAATTGGTTTCATGTTGGCGGGCGATGGAAGTTGGGCGCTCGCCGCAGCAGAGTCGGCCAGGTTTGCCGCCTGATTCTCGGTCTTCTTCCCGGCATTGTAAACCAGGGCTACTGTCACCATAAGACCGGCGATCAGGATGCTGGCCGGCAAAAGATAATCGCGTTTTTGTTTTTCAGGTTCCATAATATTTGTGATAGAATTTTAACCGTAACCAAAATGAAAGTCAATCTGGGGAAAATCAAGTCCCTCCTCTTCGAGAACACTTCGCTCAAACAGACGGTACTGAAGAACACGTTTTGGCTCACGGCCGGCACTACGGTTAGCCGCCTCATCCGGGCGGTCCTTATCATCTATGCCGCCCGCGTTCTGGGAACTGAGGGCTACGGCATCGTTTCCTACGCCCTTAGTTTGGCCGCCTTTTTCGGAATACTCACCGATATTGGCCTTTCTCCCTTGCTTACCCGCGAAACTATCAAGAATCCGGACAAGGTCTCGGCATATCTCTCCACCACCTTTTTCCTGAAACTCGTCTTCACGGCCTTAGCGACCATCCTGATGATCGCCATCTATCCCCTCGTCTCCAGGGCGGTCGACATAGGACCTCTCCTTCCCTTCGTTGTCTTGCTCCTCATCTTCGATAACCTTCGCACCTTCGGCTTTTCGATTACAAGAGCCCGAAACAAGATGGAGTGGGAAGCGGGGTTGGGCATCGCGACCGACGTCTTCATTACTGCCCTGGGCATAATATCCCTGCTCGTAGCTCCCCATCCCAAAGAGTTGGCCGAGGCCTACACAGCCGGAACCATCATTGGGTTCTGTCTGGTCTTCTTCATCCTAAGAAAACAGTTCAAGGGAATCCTAACCAACTTCGACAGGAAACTCGTGAAACCGATCATTACCAAGGCCTGGCCGTTTGCCATAATCGGGCTCCTCGGAGGGTTCATGATAAACATAGACACGGTCATAATCGGAATCTTCCGGAGCGCTGGAGAGATTGGCCTCTACGCGGCGGCCCAAAGGCCGGTGCAGCTTCTTTACCTCTTCCCAAGTTTATTCGCGGCGAGCGTCTTCCCAATTTTCAGCAGACTCGTCCACGAGAACCGGCACGAAGCGGCGAAGAAGGTGATAGAGACCTCCATAACGGCCGTGATCGCGGTTGCTCTGCCCATTACGATCGGCGGCATCATCGCCGGCCAGCCGCTCGTCGGCCTGATATTCGGGCCGGAGTACTTGGATGCCACGCTGACATTCCAGCTCCTTCTTATTACCACCCTTCTCGTCTTCCCCGGCACGGTCATCGGCAATCTCATATTCGCCTACGACAAACAGAAGATATTCATCCTCTCAACCAGCGTTGGGGCACTCGCCAACACTGGATTGGACCTGATCTTCATTCCGATCTACGGCATCGCCGGTTCGGCCGTCGCCACCATTATCGCGCAAATATTGGTGAATATAATCAACTGGACTTATCTGAAGAAAATTCAGCCATTTTCCATATGGCCCCACCTTTCAAGAACGATTCTGGCTACCGTACTCATGGGAGCAGCCACTTTTTCTCTCCTTCTTTTGGGACTGAACATCGTACTAAACGTGTTAGTGTCCGGACTCATCTTCGCCGGCGTACTTTATGCGACCAAAGAACCCATCCTCGGGCACCTTGGCGTTCGGAGATCGATATTAGGTTAAACCTTGCAAACCCCAAAGCGTACTAGCATAATCTAACTGAATGAATCCCGTTAGAGGCAACCAATTCTATTATGTCTATGTTATACGAAGTAAAAAGGATGGTATCTGGTATACAGGATTTACCCCTGATTTACGGAAGCGCTTTAAGGAACATAATAGCAACGTAACTGGGTGGACCAAGAACCGAGGTCCATTTGAACTTATTTACTATGAAGCCTCAAAAAACAAGGCGGATGCTAGGTCGAGAGAAAGATACCTAAAATCAGGTATGGGTAAGCGTTATCTGAAAAACAGACTAAAGCGCTTCCTGCCTCTAACGGGATGAAAGGCCTGAAAAAGTTTATTCTCCTTTTGGGCGATATCGTCGCCCTATACCTTTCCCTGGCGGTAACCCTCTTAATCCGTTATCCCGTGGGAGAGTTCAATTTCTATTTCCGAAGTCATCTCTATCCTTTTTCCCTGATTTTCATCGCCTGGGTGATAATTTTCTATCTCTCCAATTTCTACCAATACAGCGAACTCCAAAACAAGTTCATTATCTTTAAACGCACTGCGGGAGCGGTTGTATTAAGCGGCATTGTCTCCATTACCGCCTTCTATCTCTTTGGGCAGCTTTTCGAACTGACGCCAAAAATCAACCTTCTCATTCTTTGCGCCGTCTTCCTCCTGGTGAACTGGGCCTGGAGAATACTAGTACTGAATATTTTCACCGCCGGCGCCACCAAAATAATGATCCTCGGCGATGCTCCCCTCTTAAACGACATCGAGTCGTACATCCAGAAGAATCCCCACGCCGGATACCAAATCGCCGAAAAAATCGGGAGCCTGAAGGAGAATGACGTTGCATCTTTGGCTAAGATGATAAAAGACAAGAAAATAAACACAGTCATCATCCAACCCAACATTGCCAAGGATTTTTCTACCCTCAGAACCGTGTTTCAGCTTCTCCCCACTGAAGTGAACTTGGTGAATGCCTGGGACTTTTACGAAATTCTTTTCGAGAAAGTGCCGTTGAAAGACCTCGAAGAAAATTGGTTCATAGAGAAAATCTCAACCCACCGGCCGTTTTACGATGCTTTCAAGCGGCTAACGGACGTCGTGCTCTCCATTATATTGGGAATCATTTTCCTGCCTTTCGGTCTGGTTTTCGCATTCCTCATAAAAGTCACCTCGAGGGGACCGGCCATCTTCAAGCAAGAACGAATGGGAAAAAATAACCGAACCTTTAATCTTTTCAAATTTCGCACCATGAATACATGGAGAGGCGGTAAGGACGGTACGCCGGCATGGACTGAAGAGAAAGACCCAAGGATAACGGCCTTTGGTAGAGCTCTCCGGTTCACCCATTTTGACGAGATCCCCCAGCTCTGGAATATCGCGAAGGGCGATATCTCGTTCACCGGCCCCAGGCCCGAGCGGGTGGAACTGGCGGAAACTTTCAGTAAATTCCCCTATTACGAAATCCGCCACATCATCAAACCGGGGCTCTCCGGCTGGGCGCAGATAAACTACAAACCCAGTGCCTCTTTGGAAGAAGCCTACGAAAAACTGTGCTACGACATCTATTACGTGAAGAATCGTTCGATCTTCCTCGATTTCATTATTATCTTCAAGACCGTAAAATACGTCTTCGTTTCTCATTTCTAAACCATGTGCGGGATCAGCGGCGTTTATAAATTCAATAATTCCGGAACGGTGAGCGATCGGGAACTTAGCGGAATGCGCGATACGCTCGTCCATCGCGGGCCGGACGGCGGCGCGAACTACGTTTCGCCCGACAAGAAAATCGGCCTATCCCAAAGACGCTTGGCCATTATCGATCTCTCAAAGGAAGCGGCGTGCCCGATGGGGAACGAAGACGGTACGGTCTGGATAACCTATAACGGCGAAATCTACAACTTCAAACCGCTCCGGGAAGAACTGATAAAGAAGGGGCACAAGATGAAGACGCACGGAGATACGGAGGTTATTCTCCACGGCTATGAGGAATGGGGCGAAGAAATAGCGAAAAAATTGAATGGGATGTTCGCCTTCGTCATCTGGGACGAGAACAAAAAACTCTTTTTTGCGGCCCGGGACCACTTGGGTATAAAACCTTTCTATTATGCGGTCCAGAACGGCACCTTTTATTTCGGCTCCGAACTTAAGGCCATCCTCGCTCACCCGGCTTTCAGAAAAGAACTGAATGAAACGGCTTTCTCCCAATACCTGACCTATTCCTCGGTACCCGCTCCCCTTACGATGTTCGAGGATATAAAAAAGCTGCCGGCCGCCCACTGTCTCACAGTGCGGAAAGGGCAGATCGAAATAAAGGAATTTTGGAATCCTCTCACGGAATCATCGCTCCGCTATGGGGCAAATCCGCTTACCGAAAGCGATTACCTGGAGAAAGTTAAGGATATCCTCAAGGATTCCATAAAGAGCCAGATGATTTCGGACGTTCCCTTCGGCTGTTTCCTCTCGGGCGGCATCGATTCTTCGACCAATGCCGCTTTAATGACCGAGGCGCTCGGCCATCCGGTGGAAACATTCTCCGCCGGCTCCCATCACGAAAAATACAATGAATTCACCTACTCCCGGAAAATGGCCGAATTCCTCGGCGCCAAAAGCCACGAGGTGGCGGTGGACGAGAACGACCTCCTTAAATTCCTTGAAAAATACCCATACCATGCCGATGACCTGAATGGCGACTATATTTGCTTCCCGATGTATTATCTCTCCGAGCTCACGCGCAAGAATGGCGTCATTGTCGTCCAGATCGGCGAGGGCTCGGACGAAATCTTCGCCGGCTACAGCACCTATCTTCTGGCCAATAAGCTTTACGAACGCTGGTGGCGGCATCTCCGGAGATTACCCGAATGGATGAGAAAAGGAATCTACGGATTATCGAATTTGGCCCCGTCCCATAAACTGGATTTCCAAAAAGAATACCTGAGACGGCTCTCGGCCGGACAAGAACCGTTTTGGGGGCTCGCGGTCGCCTTTTCCGACCATCAGAAAGAAAGGATGCTCACACCCCAGTTTAAAAGCCGAGTTCCTCTCTCCGTAGGATACGAACCAGTCAAAAAACATTATGCGGATGTGGCTTCTGTGACTCCCGGCGCCGATTTTCTCACAAAGATGACCTATTTGGAGATTAAACACCGCTTACCGGAATTACTCCTCGCGCGGGCGGACCGGATGACGATGGCGCATTCGGTCGAGGGCCGCGTTCCTTTTCTCGACCGCCGCCTCGTCGAACTTACGCTCTCGATTCCCACCAGCATCAAATTCAAGGATAACGAGCCGAAATACGTTTTGAAGAAAGCGATGGAGGGAACTTTACCGGCGGAGATAATCCGGCGACCGAAACAGGGCTTCTCCACGCCGATGAACGAGTGGCTAAGGATGGATTTCCCAATCGGCCGCGAGATCCTCGGCCGAATCGGCCGGTCAGGACTCAAAGAGAGGGGGCTTCTGGACTACGATTACGTAAACAGCTTCGTAGCCACTGACCGCCATGAAGACAACGGCCATATTTTCCGTCTCTGGAACCTGGTTTCGTTATCGCTCTGGTACGACCGCTGGTTTTCTTAAAACCTCAAGATAGTCCTCGGCCAGCTTTTGGGGGTCGAGATTTTTCGCCGCAAAATCCTTCCCGGCTCGCCCGAAATTATCGCGCAGCTTTTTATTGCCGGCCAATTTCTTAAGCGCTTCCTTCAAGGATTCTTTATCGCCCGGCGGAACGGTGAGCCCGCTCTTCGCCTCTTCCGAGACGAGCGCGCGGCTCACGCCGTCCATCGCAAGCACTATCGGCAAACCGCCCGCCATATAATCAAAAAGCTTGGTGGCGTAGATATATTTCAAAAGTCCCATGTCTTTCAAGACGGCGACTCCGATATCCGATGCCTGGATCAGCGCCGGCAGCTCCGCTTTCGGTACGGCATCCATGAAAAAAACGTTTTTTATCTTCTCCCGCTCCGCTCTTTCTTTCATCTTCGCCCGCTGGCGCCCATCGCCTACAATCGCGAAGAGAACCGTCGGGTCGTTCATTTCTTTCGCCGCATCCAGAAGAAGATCGAAGTCGTAAACGGCGCTCAAGGCCCCACCGTAGATAAAAACCGTTTTATCTTCCCAGCCCAGTTTCTTGCGGGTCCCGTTCCTTCCGTCCAGGTTCCGGAAAAGTCCGATATCAACCGGATTAAGCACGGAAGAAATCCTTGCGCCGGGCACGGCTTTCTTATCCACCAGATAGTCCCCGATGCCGGGCGAATTTACGACAATATGGGAGGAATGCCGGTAGAGAAACATTTCCAGGCCCCGGCTCAGATTGATAAGCAGTTTATTTTTCAAAAATCCGAGTTCTACTGCCTCGTCGGGCCAAATATCCCGAATCTCAAAGACGAACGGCACTCCCTTAGTAAGCGCGACCAGGTAACCGAGAAGGCCGATGAATATCGGGGGCGAGGAAGCCAAAATCACATCGGGCTTCAAGGAAGATAACCCGGCAAAAAATGCCAGAAAGAAATAGGAAAAATAGGACCAGAGCCGGCCGACGAAAGAGCGGTAGCCGATGGTGGAATCATTCACCCGGATCACCCGAAAACGGTCATTCTCGTTCTCTTCCGCAAACAATCTCCATTTGAGGCGCCCGTGCGCCTTTCCGGCGACATAACTCACCATGCCGGCAATGACCGTTACTTCATTCCCCATTCGGGACCAGGCGTCGCCAAAATAAAAAAACCGCCCGATACCGGCCTCCCGGGGATTCGTATAACGCTGTTCGAAAATCAAAATGCGCATCTTATTAGAAATAGAATATCTTAAAAACCGCTTTGTAGAAAAGAGCCATGATCCGATAGAGGTGATTACTCGCATAGCCGGCGAACTTTTCGGAATAACTCCGAAATGTTTCTTCCTGGCTCATCCGGTAAGTCGCCTCGAGCTGGACAATATGAAGTGAATGGTAAAAGGGACTCGCAATCATTTTAAGCGCCTGCCGGGAAAGGTCGTAGAGCGACCAGAAGCCGGCATCGTAACGCGGCAGATTCTTTTTGAGGGTTGCGATACAACCGTTCCATAATTCGAAGGCCGCCTCGTCTTTCGTGAGAAGCCAGTAATCCCAAACACCCCACAACGCCCAAAGGAAACCGTTTAAGATGTGCGTCGGCGGGTCGATGATATATTCTTCAAGCCAGATATTCCCCTCCCCATCCGTAAATTTCACTCCGCCGTTTGCAATGGCGATATTCATCGAGCGGAACGCTTCGCGGGCGGCGCGGAGATATTTCTCATCACCTGTAGTTTTATACATTCTTCCCAAAAGCGAGATGCCCGTCCCTTGAGAGTGGGCGGAATACCAGCCCGCCGCCAGGCCTTGTTTATAGTGCCAGGGAAATTTGTGTCTCCAGACCGGCAACCCCTCATTGTTTTCTTCCAGATTCTTCACGAGCCAGTCCGCCTGAGTTATCGCTACTCCCAGATGCTCGGGAGCCCCATTATCCAAATAAAGATTATAGTGGCCGAGGCCGTACTGCGCGACGGCCAGCGGATTATATTGGCGGCCGATGTCAAAGTAATAATCGAAGAGAATGACTCCGTCCTCGTCTCTCGGGCCCGCGTACTTCGCCTTGTCTAGGAAGGTCATGTAATACGGCCCCGCCGGATTTTCGGAATCAATGTTTTCGCTTACCGCCGGATGTTCATGCCAAAAAGAAAGGTACCCCTTATCCGGGGTGAGATAAACCTTGAAAATCCGCCGGAAATAATTAAATCCCTGCATGCCCGCCGGTCTTGAGCGCCTCGGCAACTTTGAAAATGGCGAGATGGGAAAGATAGATCTCCTCAAGGGATATAGGCGACGGCTTACCGTTTCTTATCGCATCTATCTCTCCCTGCAATTCTTCCAGATATCCCTTATTCTGTCTCGAGAAGTTGAATTTTTTGGTTTTCACGGAAGTGATGAATCTCCCGTCCTTGAAATTGTCTATGACGAAGATGTTGCCTCCGGCGTAAATCTCCACGTATTCCTTAGGCAGGCGGAAATTACCCAACCCGGAGTAAACCACCGTTCCCAGCGAGCCGTTCTCGAACTCAACCGAGAACGAGAAATTTTCTTCGTGTTTAACTACTCCGCCCACCGGTATCGATGATGCCGTCACCCTGACCGGCCGGCTCCCGATAAGAAATTGGAGCGCGTTCGCAAAGTGGCACCCCTCGCCGATGAGGCGGCCGCCCTCCTTCTGATCTTGGGACCAGTGCTCCTCCGTAAGGGGCACATTCACCCGATAGACCACCTGAAGCGGAGTGGGGCAATTTTCGAACGCCTTCTTCGCTTCCGCGAAGTGGCCGGAAAATCTGCGATTGAAGCCAACGAACAACCTTCCCTTGGAACGTTTCGCCACTTCCATCACTTCGTTCAGCTCGGTTTCGTCCAAAGCGAGCGGCTTTTCCATATGAACGTTCTTTCCCGCCTCAAGCGCCTCCTTTGCGACCTTCGCGTGGTCGGCGTGGCGCAAAGCACAAATGACCAGATTGATGTCCTTGTCATTCAAGATATCGTGATAATCGTTCGTCACGTACTCCGCGCCCCATTCCTTGGCGATGGCGTTCGCATCCAATCCCTTCGAGTGGGCAATGGCCCTCACTTTCGCTCCAACGGTTTTTTTCAAATGCGGGAGAATTTCCGATTTCATGAACGATCCCGCTCCGATTATCCCAATCTTCACTTCCGTAGGCGAACTGCTTGCCTGCGACAGTAACGGTTTAAATGTCATCTTCCGTTCGAATTTCGCCGCTTCGGGGTATTCCAAAACCACTCCGCGCACCGGGCCTTTCGGATTGAAAACGAGTTCGTAGGCCTTTTCAGCCTCACTTATGGGAAAGGTTTTCGTAACGAGATTTTCCACCGAGATTTTCCCGTCGGACAAGAGGCGCAAGAATTCTTCCATGTTCCTTCTTTCCGTCCAGCGGACATAGCCAATCGGATAGTCCATTCCTCTTTCCTCATAATTTTTGTCATAACGGCCCGGGCCGTAGGAACGGGACGAGAAATACGAAAGTTCCTTCGGATGGAAGTCGCGCCAGGGAATATCCGCTTGGATGTTTCCTATCTGTACGATGCGCCCCCGGTCGCGGGAAATCTTGACGGCCAATTTCAACGGCTCGTCGGTCTTCGCGCTCGCATAGATTAGGACGGCGTCCACCCCTCTACCGAACGTAAATTTGGAAACCTTACCGTCTATATCCTTATCATCCGTTAAGGCCCCCTCATCCATGCCGTTCTCCTTCGCAAAAGAGAGCTGCGCGGGATTCACGTCAAAGCCGATGACCGGATGGCCGTAAGCACGGAGCATCCTCACCGCCAATTGTCCGAGCAGGCCGAGACCGACAACGGCTACCTTTTCGCCCGGTGCGAGGTTGGCGCGACGGATACCCTGCATGGCGATCGAAGCGATCGTCGTAAAAGCGGCATCCTTCTCGGAAACATTCGCCGGTATCTTCACGCAAAGGTTCTTTGGCACCGCGATTACCTCGGCGTGCGAAGCGTAATCCTGGCCGGCGCAGGCTACCCGGTCGCCCGCGCGAAATTCCTCAACTTCGCGCCCCGCGGCGATCACCTCCCCGGCACTGGAATAACCCAAAGCAATGTCTTTTTCTAGCTTCGCTTGAGCTACGCCCCATGCCCACTTGAATCCCTTGGTCTTCACGAGTATGAAGAATTTTCGGACGTAATCCGGCCGCTCTTTCGCTTTTTGGAGCAAGCTCTTCTTTGAGAGTTCTATAATACCCCGCTCGGTTCCGGCACTGATGACCGAATAGCGGTTTTTAACCAGGACTCCGCCGGAACGCAAAATAGGCGGAATGATTTCTTCCACCCGTGTCTTGCCCGATTTCGGATTTTGGAATACCTGTTTCATTTATAAATTTCATTATAGAAGGCTCCATCCGCCATGTAAATCGGCCGAAACGCAGACCGGTTATCTGTTCCCTTGAATCACTTTGAAAAATCCCAAGCTCTGCGGAATCGCTTTCCCGAACCATAGAGGCCAGTGAATATTTCTCGTAATTCTTAAATCGTAAGGGGTAACGATATTTTTAACGGAAACATTCTTAAAATCCCCGAAGAGTTTCAAGGCCTCCGCATCGGTAAGGGCCTTAGTACCCGGGCTCTCGTGATGCTCCGAGAAGAGCCTCTCGAAAGACACGAATGGATTCAGATGAAGCAAGCCGTAGAGAATGTAGAGCTGAAAACCAACTAAGGAAAAACGATTATAGAGCATTATGCAGAAATTCCCGCCCGGTTTCAGAACTCTCCGAACCTCGCTCACGGCTTTCTCCATATCGGGAGTATGGTGAAGCACGCCCCAGGAATATATGAAATCAAATTCATTATCCGGGAACGGCAACCGTTCCGCATCCGCTAAACTCACTCTCTCGGAATCAAAGCCAAGGAGGGCGACGTTTCTCTTCGCAAGGCCAACCGAAATATCGGAGGCATCAACGCCGACATAATCCGCTCCGGAACGGATGAATTCAACCCCGTCGGTCCCCACGCCGCACCCGATTTCAAGAACTTTCTTATTCCGAAGTTCAGCAAAAGGCACTATTACTTTTATGAACGGTTCGAGGGTATAACGCCGCTTTCTGATGGATTCGAAATATCCAAGATTTGGTTTGTTTTCAAGAACCCCGAACGTTCCGCACGGTTTTTTATTCCAAAACCTTTTTACCGACTCCTTATTATCCATTTTAGAAACCCTCAGCCCGCTTTTACGCCCTCCACACAGAGCCCCTCATTCAACTCCACCTCTTCGATGTTCTGTATCTTTGAACCATGAAGAGGCATCTCCATAACATCGTTGAACCCCGCCCCCCTCAAATAAAAAATTAGAGAATCGCTATCGTACATCCATCTATGAGCGTGCAAATCTTTTAGATAAGAATACAACCTATAAAAAATGTTTCCGCTCGGCGGTACGGTATCGCAAAAATCCAGACTTTTTATCATTCTATCGGCCTTTGATTCATTGGTGGGCTGGCGAAGATTGTATTGTGAAACGATTCCTCTCAAATCCGGCACCATGATCCTCAATACGCCGCCCGGTTTCAATACTCGAAAACACTCCCCGAGAAGCTTCTTCGCCTCCTCCAGATAAACATGCTCCAATAAATGAGAAGCATAAACCGCTTCCATGGAATCGTCTTCAAAGGGCAGAGGGCGGCGAACGTCATGGAACACGACTTCAGCGCTCCAGGGAATATCGAATAGGCGGGCCGGCGCAAGATGAAGGGCCATTAATATTTTTTTGACCAGTGGGTGCTTTGCCAACAGGGCATTCCACGAACCATCCACATTAATCCAGCTTGAAGGGGTGATCAGGCCGCAACCCAAATGAAGTTTCTCCGATTTTTTATCCATATCTTAATTATTTTTCGTTTGTTCGTATATCTTCGCATCAACCAGGAATTGATTCCAACAGCCCTGAAGGAAATGGAATACCAATCCCTCTTTACCGTCCAAAAATCCGAGCCGGAAGAAATATCGGTAAAAAAAGTAGATGAACGCCCGCGTAAACAGCGGCAAACGATAATAAACATTCGTCCTTAACCAGCGCTTGCGTTCGGACTGGGTGCCGAAGAACCGGCCAGGGAGCAAAAGCGATTCTTCCGCCTCTTTTCCTCTCGCGACAACTTCCCGTGTGGTATAGTTGTTCGTTCTCCCTATCCACCATTCTAAATTCTTGCGGTTTTCATCGACAAAGTCGTTCTTCAGAAAATCGGCCCTGCCTGAGCTCAAAACGACGTGCTCATCGACTTCACGGTCTTCATATCTCGCATTGCCCTTGCGCCAAAGGCGCAGAAACCAGGTCGGATAATAACCGCCATGCTTTATCCATCTTCCCATAAAATAAACCCGGCGCTTAATGTAAAATCCGCTTGTCTCCGCAGATGCGTTCCCAGTTCTTTCTTGGATTTCTTCAGCCAGTTCTGGTAAGACGTATTCGTCGGAGTCCAATCTCAATATCCAATCGTTCTTTATGGGCACGTTATCCAATGCCCAATTGAACTGAACGGCTTGGTTTTTGAAATCATGCTCAAAGATCTTGGCACCATAGCGTTTGGCGATCTCAAGCGTGCGGTCGGTACTGTGGCAATCGACAATGATGATCTCGCCAGCCCAGCCGGCAACGCTCTTGAGACATTTCTCAATGTTTATCTCCTCATTAAGAGTGAGGATAATAACGCTTACGGGTGATTTCATTGTTTTCTTCTATTTAACGGCCAAGATGTGGGAACGGTCGAGCCAGAACAATTGGTTGAATCCCGAATCTTTGAGCATCCCTTCAATGCGCTTCGGCGCTTCGGGCCTGCCTCTCTTTTCAAGATTGGAAAAATGGATTTCACAGAGAACTGTACGGCACTCCGGCCTCCGGATCGTCTCTTTGAGGCCCGTAAGAACGTCATCTTCCATCCCCTCCACATCTATCTTAATGGCGTTCGGGACCGGAAGCACTCCTTTTTTTATGAGCGTATCTCCGGAAAATACGGATACCTCTTCGCCGCCAGCTGCTCCGGGATTTTCCTTAGCATCAAAAATAATGTTGGCGCCTGAGGCGAAATTCTTGTCGGGCCTCAGAAACTGCCTCGATTCATCCCGTCCAAGAGCATCGCTTACGACCCGGACGTTCCCAAGGGAATTCAAGCGGATATTCCCCATTAATCTTTCCCTTGACTGGCGTTCCGGCTCGAAGGAGACTACTCGTCCATCGCCTCCAACCTTCTTCGCGATAAAAACCGTGTAAAGGCCAACGCTCGCGCCGATATCGAAAACCGTGTCTCCCTCTTTTATTTTATCCAAAAATGGCTCTATGACTTTCTTCTCACTCCCCATCGCGACAGTCCTTCTGAATTCAATGAAGGTCGGAGCGGTAAATATCGCTCTGTAACCGGAAATTTCAATGCCGGCGAGACAATTCTTGTGAAGAGAAAAGGCGATCCGGTGCTCCAAGTTCGAAAACTGGTTCGGAATCGCGAAAAATAACCGGATCAAACCCAATCGCCTCATGAGAGACCTCAAGCTGCTTTGATAGACGGAACGCTTTATTTTTTGCTTGGTTTCGGAATAAGACATGGTTTGTTTTTTAATTTTTGCCCCTGTGAGTTTCTATGACTCTTCCGTAGGCAGCCAGGAAATTTTCGGCGATCACGGGCATAAGGAAATTACTTTCCGCTATTTTGCGTCCGCGCTCTCCCATCGCTTTCGCCGAATCGGGGTTGGACAGGATATTAATGACCGCTTCACTTAGCTTATCCTCATTTTTGGTGACGACAAGGCCAGCGGAATACTTTTCTACTACCGGAGCCAAACTTACTCCCTCAGTCACGACGACCGGCAAGCGGGAGTACATCGCCTCAAGCGCCGACATTCCGAAGCTCTCCGAATAGGAGGGCATGACGAAAACGTCGCTATCCCTCAAGGCGGCTTGCTTATCCCCGTCTATAATCATACCAGTAAAAACGACTTTGTCGCCAAGTTTGTGTTTCTCGACCATGTCTTCGACTGTTTTCTTGTATTTTTTGTCATCACCGCCAGCAAGAACCAGAATGGCCGCGGGAATCCTGTCAGCTACTCTTTTGAAGCTCGGCAAAAGCGTATCCAGTCCCTTTATCCAATTCAAGCGCCCAAGAAAGAGAACGATCTTCTTATCGGCCGAGATGCCGAACTTTTTGCGGAAAAAACCCGGAGGGATTTCCTCTTTGAATTCATCCGGGTCCAGGCCATTCGGAATGACGAAACTGTCTTTAAATGACAACCCTTGCCTCAAATATTCCTCCTTTTCAACCGGAACGGTGAAGTGGATGGCATCGGCTTCTTCAAGGTTCTTTCTTTCGATCAGGGATAAATACAACTTTTTCTTCAGCGAACCGCTTCCTAGGGGAGTCTTCATCAGGCTTCCTTTGGGTGAGATGACGTAGGGAATGTCCCGCTTCTTCGCATAGTGCGCCCCGAGCGTCGAGGCGGCCGTGAAGACCGAAGTGATGTGGATGATATCAAAATCTTTCGCGGTCATCGCGAGCGCTTTCCTGAAATCCGAAGAATAGAACCAATGCCTGAAAAAATGTACCGGAAAGTAAAAAACTCTGACGCCATCTATCGAAACCGGCACGCCGGTCGGAACATCCAACTCTACCGGCCCGTCGATATTCGTCGTATAAACCGTCACGTCGGCTCCCCTTTTTACGAGCCACTTATTCAAATTATGGACGCTTCTAATGGGCCCGCCGTAACGGAAGGCCGGCAAATAAACCAGATTTATGTGCAGTATCTTCACAGAAGTCATTCTCTCACACCGACTGAATATCTACAAGAACTTCATTGATTCCCCGTTTTTTTTAGGATAGGATTGAGGGCGTATGAAGAAAATAGGCATCACGGGTGCAAGCGGATTCGTAGGCAAGCACTTCGTCAAAAAATTCATCGACGATGGATACTTCGTGAACGCTTACGTAAGAAATGCAGCGAAGATAGATTTTCTAGCGAAACGATACGGCGAAAAACTGAGAATCTTCGAGGGTGACATCAACGACGAGAAAAACCTGGAGAACTTCGTAAAAGAATCCGATATCATCGTCCATCTCGCCGCCGGCACCGGTGGTACTTACGACGATTACTACAACACGACCGTGAAGGGTTCGGAACTCATTTTCAAACTTTGCGAGAAAAACAAAAAAGAGCGATTGGTCTATATGAGTTCCGTAAGCATCTACGACCTGAACCAGGCGGCGAATTCCGTTGTAACCGAGGATACCCCCTTCGAGCCCCACATGGATCTGCGGGGTTGGTACGCGAAAACCAAAGCATTGGGCGAACAATCCATCGCCTCAAAAATTGATTCTTCTGAATTGCCGGTCACGATTCTCCGGGCCGGCCTCGTCTACGCTCCAAACATGAAAATGCCGCTTATGGGCTGCGGCATCATAAGGGGCAGCGTGGGCATAAATCTCGGAATGGGCGACAAACGCCTCCCCTACATCCACATTGACGACCTTCATGGAGCGGTTAAGGCCGCCATTAAGGGTAGCGGGAAGGAGAGCGGAACTTATAACGTGGTCTCGGACGAACAGCCGACCACTCGGGAAATAGTCGAATATTTCAACGAATTTGCTCCCGACGGGAAAAGAATGTTATTTGTACCAAAATCATTCTTCGTGCTGAACCCTATTTTAGGCCGATACGGTTACCTCCTCGCCCGGGCCCAAAAAGACATTTACTACTCTGCGGAAAATCTAAAATCGGAACTTGGCTGGAAGGCCGTTGTACCTTTCAGGGAAGCGATGAAACAAATGGTTGATTTTCACTACGGCCCGGTCCGAATCGGCATAATTGGCTGCGGTTTTGCCATGAGGACGCTTCATCTGCCGGTCATTATCGGGAATCTGAGAATAAAAGTGGAAGCGATCTACGATATAGACGAGAAGTCCGCAAAGCAGATAAGGGATGATTTCTTTCCGAAAGCCGAAGCGGTTCGAGCGATAAGCGAATTTAAAAACCGGAAATTAGATTTCGTCGCCGTCTCTACTCCACCCGCCACCCACCTCGACATCGCCCGAGAACTCAGCGGTGCGGGGATCAATCTGATGATAGAGAAACCTCTTGCGCTAAATCTCCTTGAATCCAGAGAAATTGCGAAGATGGCCGATGGGAGCAACGCCAAAATATGCGTCATTAACAATTACCGATTCCGAAGGAACATACTCGCGATGAAATCGGCCATGAGAAAAGACGGCGCGAAAATAAACTTGGTTAGAGTCAGATTCTGGAGCGGCCCCGTCATCAAAAGCGCCGGCGGTTGGCGCGAAAAGATGAAGAACGCGCTTCTCTACGATATGGCTTACCACTTCATCGATTTGGGGGTGGAACTAGCTGGAGATTTCAAAAAGGCAGAACGGCTAAAAACCGAGCATGATTCGAGTGGGATTCTCGTTAATTTGGAGGGCACCGTTGCAACGAAAAATGGAAATGATATTATTCTTGACCTTAAGATGTTCCCGCCACATTCCGAGACTTTCATTGAAGCGCGGTCGGAAAACAAAACCTATTTTGCCGGATTTTATCCGGAAAGCTTCCGAATAAAATCGGGAGCACCCAGTCCGTTAAGTGACCTCAGAAATTCGGTGAAGACCATGGTCCAATACGTTATAGACAAAAAAATCAGGAAGGACGGCAACTTTTCGCACCGCCAAATTTACAACGGCTTCATCTCTTCGCTTAAAGACGAAACCGAGAGGGTTCCGGTCACGGCCGAGGACGTCCTGCCGACGATGGAGCTCTTGGAAAATATCGCCAAACAATGCTAACTCCGCGTCGAACGAACCATAGAAAGAATCTCCTCCAGGGATTCTTCTTTTAGGACCTTAAGAATGAACAGGTATAGCCCAGCGGAAAGAGCGATATTCGCGAGCACTGGCACGCCCGACAATTGAATTACCCAGGCAAAAATTGCCATGAGTATCGCTACACCCAGAATCTTTGAGAATCCCCTCCATAATGAGAACGGTTCAATCTTCAAGCAAAGCTGGAAGAGCAAGAAAAAGTAAATCACGCTTGTTGTAAGGGTTGCCACCGAGGCGCCGATCATGCCAAAACGAGGAACCAAAAATAAATTCAGGCCAATGTTGATCAGCGCGGCGATAATCGGATATAAAACCATCTTGCGCTGCTTATCATAGGCAAATATGAAATAAGAGAATAGGCCGGTTGGGAAAGAGGCGATTATGGAAATCAAAAGTATAGACATGGCGCTTGCCCCCGAACCGTAAGCGTTTCCGAAAATGAAGTTCAGGAGGGGGGCACCCAATACAATGCCACCCAAGACAAGAGGTACCGAGAACAGGAAAAGAATGCGAATTACGCTTTCCATGGCCTGGCGCATTCGCACCGAATCATTCTGATGGGCCAGCCTAGAAAAAACCGGGAAGGTGCTGGTTATAATCAGGGTCGGAATCACCGAAAGAATACCCACAATCTTTTGAACGGCCGCATAGATACCGACATCATCGGTGGTTCGCCAAAAGCCCAGCATGATAATATCCACATTAAAGAAGAACAAGCCAGCCAGCCCCCCTATGGCGATCGGCCAGGCCGATATTAAAATGGGCGCAATCAAACCGCTATCAAAACTCTTGAAAAACCCCCGAACATGACGGACGAAAATTATGCCGCCGGCCAAAAGAACCCCGAAAACGGAGGCGGCAGCATAAGCCAAGGCAAGGTAGAGCGGCGTCGGCGAGATTAAGAGAGCGCCAAAACCGAATACAACTACGGCGACATTGGAGGCAACGGTGACCACGGCTTCCCATTCCATTTTTTCTATTCCTCGGAAGAAAGCGATAAAAAGATCTTTCATATCATCCGCCACGATCATTAGGGTCACTGCCGGAATCAAGGCGAGAGCTTCGGGAATGTGACTAAAAAGCGGAGCCACAAAAAGGAGGAGGAGCGCGGTAATCACGAGCAAACCAACCTCCAGCCAGAATGAGGTCGCAAATAATCTATCTCTTTCCGACGGCCGGTGTGCTACTTCCCTAGTTAGGATGGAGTCCACGCCGATGTTCTTGAAAAAAATAAAGAAAGCGGCAAGTCCCATCGCATAGGAAAATACGCCGTAGCCAGCAGTTCCCAAGGCGCGCGCAGAATAAATCGTGATTATGCCTCTAATGAGTCGGCCTCCAACCTGACTGGTTCCCAACCACAGAAAATTCTTTAAAACGGTCTTCTTTTGGCTTTTCTGATCAAAGAAAAGGTTTTTTAGGTTTTCTATCATATGAGCAGTTTCAACTTTAATGCCGCGAAAATACCCTAACGATCCCCTAAGGTTACTTTCTACCTATGGTACGTATAGACTGGCAATATCATACTGGCCCGTAATCTCCTCTTCAATGCTACAAGGACTCTAGACGTTTCCGTACATATTCCTCTTGACGATCGTGAACCCCTTGATGAGTTCGGGTATGGCGTCCGCGAGAGGGGTGATGGGCTTGAATCCAGTCAGTTCTATTTTTGCATTGCTGACGATGTAGTTTCTTTGATCAACATCTTTACCCACCCCGGAGGAAATGCACACGAAGTCGGGAACGTGCTTTTTTATCTCTTCACAGAGTTCCCACTTGCTCAGATTCGCGTCCGACAGACCCACATTGTAGGCATTATTTTTCATGGCCTCGAAGTTGTCTATCGCATGCACAAATGCGCGAGCGACATCCCGCACATGGATGAAGTTCCGCTTGAAGTGGGCTTCAAAAAGAACGATGAATCGGTCGTTCACGGCGCGGTATACGAAGTCATTAACGAGAAGATCCAAACGCATACGCGGGCTCATGCCACAGACGGTTGCCAAACGGAACGTTATCGCCTCTCCCGCTTCGAGGATCTTGCGCTCCGCCTCCACCTTAAGCCGGCCATACAGGGATATCGGGTTAAGCGGGGTCTCTTCCGTGCAAAACGTCGTGTCGCCTCGGCCTGTTCCGTATCCACTGTTCGTATTCGGGAAGATAATCCTTTGCCCGGGCTTCCTTAATTTCAAGATTAGTTCCACGGCCCCCACATTCGTGGTCCTCGCGGTAATAGGGTCCCGGTCGCAAACCGGCGCTCCTACGAGGCACGCGAGCGGAATAATATAATCTTTCCCGACAATATGCTTCGCAATCAGTTCTCTATCACGAGCATCTCCCCTCACAATCGTGAAATGTTTAATGTGGCATACTTCCAAAAACGGGGTTTGACCATAGAGAAAATTATCGATAACCGTAACTTCATGTTCCGCCCGCAAAAGCTCCGGAACGAGAACGGAACCGATATACCCCGCGCCACCTGTAACTAATATTTTTGCCATTTTGAAACAATATTTCCTGTAACGATGTTATTAAAATTACACCCTCTCGCCCTAAGTGTGCAACCCCTCCCAATGGTGATGAACGATTTGTTCGGAATAGAGCCGAAACCCTCAGGGGCTTGCCAAATCCCCAAAAAATAGTTATGCTCGAACTAGATTCTTGAAACCAAAAACCAAATAAGGGGACGACGTCATGAAGACCAAGGGATTAGATGTGGTAATGATAGCTCCGGGAGACAACGTTGAAATCTATCAAGAATTGGGAAACCGACAAAGTGCCTGCGAAAATCCGATTTGGGCAGGACTTTTAGCAACCTTCTTGAGAAAGAAAAATATTTCTTCCTCCATCATCGATGCATATGTCGAACGTCTTGATCCGAAAGAAGTTGCAAGTCGAGTTGCCGATATCAATCCCGAACTCGTTGCAATAGTCTGCTATGGCCATAATCCTTCCGCATCAACGCAGGTAATGCCTTCGGCCGGCAGGATTGCAAGGGCGATCAAAGAAGCCGATCCGAATCTGAAGATCATCATGATCGGAGGACATGTGGCCGCTCTTCCGGAAAAAACGTTGAACGAGGAGTGCGTTGACTTTGTTTGCACGGGGGAAGGACCCTACACCTTACTCGACCTGACTGAAGCGATAAAGGTAAGGGAAACTGATTACCGGAAAGTCAGGGGCCTGATATACAAATCAGACGATGAATTGGTAACGACCTCACCGGCTCCTCTCGTAAAAAATCTCAACGAAGAAATGAATGGGATCGCCTGGGATCTTTTACCGATGAACCTCTACAGGACGAACCTATGGCATTCTTACGGAGATTTGATACGGCAACCTTATGCCTCAATATACACGACCCTGGGTTGTCCGTATCACTGTTCTTTCTGCTGTATTCAAGCTCCTTTCAAAAGCGGGGAAGGCGCGATGGGAATCAAATCCGAAGTAAACAGTTACCGGTTTTGGAACCCAAAGCTCGTTGTGGACCAGATAGGTTTTCTCGTCGAGAAGTTCGGAATAAAGAACATCAAGTTTGCGGATGAAATGTTTGTATTGAACATGAAACACGTGAACGGCATCTGCGATTTGATTATCGAACGGGGATATGACCTGAATATCTGGGCCTATACCCGCGTTGACACGATCTCCGGAGACGAAATTATCGAAAAGTTAAGAAGGGCCGGCTTCCGTTGGCTTTGCTTCGGAATCGAGGCGGCAAGCGAACGAGTGCGTAATGATGCAAGGAAAGGGGAATTCAAGGACAGCGATGTTTTTTCCGTGATAAAACAAGTCAGAGACGGCGGAATTTACGTCGCTGCTAATTACATCTTCGGACTCCCTGAGGACGATTACGACTCGATGCAACAAACGCTCTCTCAGGCGATGGAATTGAATTGCGAATATTCCAATTTTTATTCGGCAATGGCCTATCCCGGTTCACAGCTCTACAATCTAGCCGTGAAGGAGGGATGGCCGCTTCCAAAAAGTTGGGATGGCTACTCGCAACATTCCGAAAATACCCTGCCCTTGCCGACCCGATATTTAACCGGCCAGCAGGTTCTCCAGTTCAGAGATTGGGCGTGGAAAACCTGCTTCACTAACCCTGCTCATCTTGAAATGATCCGCAGAAAATTCGGCGAACCAACCGTAGACAAGATTAAGGAGGAATCAGCAATTAGCCTGAAAAGAAATCACCTGGCTAAATAATTCACTGCAATCCCATTTAAATTCAATACACCACTGACACAGTGGTGTATTTTTATATCCGTGAAATAAAAATCCCCCTCCGCTATTGGGCAGAGGAGGGATTATTTTGAAACGTGTTTTGTGAAAGGCGACGGATTTCAGATCTTTTTTCGCAACGGCCGCCACACGATGTACGAGTAAGGATCGTGAAATGTGCTTCCGAAGGGCACTCGTTGCACCTTTATGAGTTCGATAACACCTCTCTCATCGAGTTCCTTGAGACGGGTCAGGAAACCATCAAGATACTTCCGTTTCCGGTGAAACTCCATGGCGAGCCAATCAATCAGGTTGTCCGGATCGTAGAGCTCGTAAATGGGCTCGATGTGAAGGCACAGCGCGGGTGACTTTCTGAGGAGGAAATCCAGGAACGGCTCGAAGTTCGGTCCGATCTGCTCCAAAGCATGGATTGTCATCACGGCACTTAAGGGTGGAAACGCGATACTCTCGTCAGGCGAGTAAATATCGAAAACTCCTCCCGTGAGGCGGTAATGGTGTTCGTTCGCCATGGCCGTCAAAATATCCGCCGACGGCTGCACCCAGTCGAATCCGAGAAGATTCTTCTCAGGAAACAGCTTCGCGAGGAGCACCAGATTGTGCCCCGGTCCGCAACCGAATTCGTAAACCGAATCGGCCTCCCGCAAATATTGACTGAACAAACAGGTCTTCAGAACATCAAACCACCGTGTCGTGAATGTTGCATCTTCGGAATCGACGTAGTTCCGGCAGAGCCGAAAGAAAGGATATCGGCGCATGTACTGAGGAGTGAGCCTTGTCACATCACACCCGTTTGCGAGGAAATCCTTAAGAATATCCCCCCAATAATTCGTCCAGTAATCTTTATTCATCTGTTCTCTCGCGACCAGAAGTTCGCCGGATCCGATCTTTTTGAGTACGAAGAGAATCGCTTCATCGCGCTCGGTACCGGTGCGTTCTCTGTATAAAAAATTGCCGTCCAATGTCCGGCCTTGGAGATATTTTTTAAGATCTATGATATCTGTGCCGACTAAACTGGCAAAATCACCTGTGGTCAAAACGCTTTCGGTTTTCATTCTCAATTCTCCTACATAAGCACGTGAAATTGGTAATTAAACTGAAAGAATAATACTAAATTTTACGGTATTGTGTCAAGTACATTCCTGAGAATTTCGGTTTCAATAATGAAAATAAAAAGGCCTCACTTGTTTCCAAGTGAGGCCCAAGATGGTCTCCCGCTCTTTGCCTACTGCAAGAACAGCGAGACCTTGCCGATAATGCTCTCTTCGTCCAACCCATACTGCAACTGGATGTTTCCGCGGCCGCCGTATCGGTAGCAGTATCCCTTCGATGGATCCACACCAATCCGTTTGACCGGCACACAAATACCGGAATCCGCGAGCGCCTCAGTGACTGCACTCCCCAATCCTCCAGGTAGGAAGTGTTCTTCCAGGGTCACTACCCGTTTCGATGGACCAATCGCTTCAGCGAACGCGCCGAGATTCACGGGGAAGGTATATATCTCTACAACCCTGATCCCCGGAATCGTTTGACTGAGATTCTCGGCGACTGCAAGCGCCCGATGAACCATATTACCGGTAGCAACGATGCATGGACCGTCGCCATCCCGAAGAAGTGCTACACCACTCGAAAAATCGGCGTCCGCCTGGTGAATATTGGGGCACGCCTCCCGGTCCAGACGTATATAGCGTGGACGCTGTTCGCGATAGGCGATTAGAGCGAAAGCCGCAGCCATCACGTCATCCGAGATATTATGAACCAGCATATTGGGCAGGGTCCGCATAATGGAGAGATCTTCAAGTGTGTGGTGCGTGGGTCCAGAGTCGGGATAACTGAATCCAGCCCCCACTCCCACAAGCGTCACTGGTATCTTCATCGCCGAAAGCTGCATTTTGATATGCTCATAACACCGAAGCGTGATGAATGGAGCAATAGCATGCGCGAACGCCTTCTTGCCCCCTATGGCAAGTCCGGCAGCAACGAGAACCATGTTCTGCTCGGCGATCCCCACGTTCAGGAACTGCTGGGGGATCTTCTTCCGGAAATCATCGTCGAGGGTCGGCGAATTTTGATCCGCCGAGACGAGGATTAAATTTCGGTCGAGAACCGCGAGGTCGTAAATCTTGTTCCAGAACGCATCCCGCATCGAGGGTCTTTTGACGATCTCATGCTCCACCTGCCGCTGGGGCCGGACATTCTCGTTCAGCTCCTGCTGGGCAATGGTAAAGAACTTTCCCTTAGGAGCCTGCGAATGCCAGAACGGAGAATCACTCATGAACCCCACACCTTTGCCTTTCACGGTATCCGCGATGATGAGCAGGGGTTGCGTCGAACGCCGAGAACGAATCCCGTCGAAAGCCGCAAAAATCTGTTCAAAGGAATGGCCGTTAATGCGGACGACTCTCCATCCAAACGATTCCCACTTCTTATCGAGCGGTTCAAGCTGATTAACGTCTTCCGTAAAATCAATGGCGCACATGTAGTTCCGGTCGACGATGGCGACCAGATTATTGAGCCGATGATGACTCGCAAGCATCGCCGTTTCCCACACGGACCCTTCGTAGCACTCTCCGTCTCCGAGGAGTGTCACGACAAGGTGGTGTTTCCCGTCCATTTTCTCGGCAAGGGCGATTCCCTGCGCTACCCCGAAACCGTGTCCCAATGAACCGGAGGTTATCTCGACTCCCGGAACGGTGTTTTGGAGATGCACGCCGAAAATTCCTTCGGCACGATTAAAATGGTCGAGTTCCTCCAACGGGAAGAATCCCAAATCAGCAAGGACCACATACAGTCCCGGACTGGCTTGTCCTTTACTCAGAATGAACCGGTCGCGATCGTTCCACTTCGGGTTCTTCGGATCGAATTCGAGGATTCCCCCGTGATAGAGCGCAACCATAAGCTCGATGCAGGAATAGGACGAATTCACGTGACCCGTTCCCGCCTTCTCGCACATATTAAGAATAAGGTTGCGGATGTGTTTCGATTTTTCGACCAGTTCGGCAATCGTCGGCCGTCCAGCAGTTAGGTTTTCCATAGCTGTCCTTCCTCCTTCTTTCTTTCTGTTTTAGTGTGTCTTATTGGTAATGAAACTGAGGAAACAGTAACAAAAATCCACATGGACTGTCAAGGAACGGCTTGCTACCCACCGATAAAAATGAAAAAGCCCGGACACAATAGCTCCGGGCTTTCACGATGATGATCGAACGTACTACTTTCCCTCATCCCTTAGCGAACGAATGGGGTTCTTAATGGGCCACCAGATGTTGAACCGTGAGTCATCGAATCTGACCGAGAACTGCCGTTCCGGATGATAATACTCCGACTGTTTGTAGGAGAACATTACCCGTTCGGAAAGCGCCAGGTGGCCGTTAGCGAACTTCGGGGGGATAAGCACCTGCTGATGATTCGTGTCGCTTAAGGAGAAACTCTGCCACTGACCGAACTGCGGCGAATTTTCGTCATAATTCAGAACCACGAGATAGAGCTGCCCGATGCGGCAGGAGACAAGCTTATACGTTTCCTGATCCCCATGAAGGCCGCGCAATACTCCCCGGAATGACATCGAAAAGTCGTCCACGACAAAATCTATATTTATCCCATTTTCGGCGAACTCTTTCTTATTGTAGGGCTCGACGTAGGGGCCGCGGAAATCGGTATCATTGATGTCCGGCGTGATAAGCAGGACTCCGTCCAATTTGGTTTTCTCGAATCTCATGATTGATTTCTCCTTCCTTTCGATGAGCGTTTTAGTTTCGCGAACTCCGTCCGTTTCTGGAAATCGAGTTCATGCGTTGCTCTCATATATTCAACGTACGCGGCGTACGGGTATTCTTCCCCATCGACATCGGGAACCAAAAATTCGAACATTTGCTTCAAATCATCGCCCTTGAGTCGTCCTGCCTCAGAAGCGACGCGAAGTAATTCCATCGCACAATCCTGGAAGCTGAAAAGCTCCATTAGGCTCGCAAGTTTCAAAATCCGGGGACGTTTCCATTTAGTGCCTTTCCCATGAAGAATTTCATCCGCCGCATCTCGGAAGTAGAGCGCCTCGCACCAGCAAACCTGGCCATGGGGATTGGTATTCTGATGAATTCTCGTCCCCTGATATACCGAGAGCTCGGTCCGCGCATAACGGAACGTAGGCAAATTGAAGAGCGAGAAACCCAACGGTTTCAGAAATCGGTCGATATCCGTAAACGTCGTTTCTTTTTCATAAAACGGATTAAACGCACACTCTACGGTCACTCCGAGTGCGGAACGCAGTATTCTTTTCGCTCCCCGCAGGATCTCGAGTTCCGTTCCCTGCGTATCGAGCTTTATGAAATCCACGGCATTGAGTCCTATCGAGCGCACGATCGAATCGAGATTATCGGTGGGTACGGAGATTCTCTTTTTGAGTGTAAAGCTCTCCGAGCTAGGCAGTCGCTTAAGAAATCGGAAATTCGGCCTCAAAAAAGAGGTCGCCGCCGCAAGTTCATAGATCCTGAGAGCACGGCGCCCTTTTTTATCGGAGAGAGCCGTCGGGAAATATCGCTGCCCGGCCTTCACAATCTCCTTTTTTAGTTTCTTATACTCGGCGACATTCGGTTCAAAACCGAGGAGCCGTATCTGTCCGGAATACCAGTTCCAACACTCTTCAAATCCACCCTTTGCACCCCCGTCGACGACGGTCAACAGCTCTTCCGCGAATTCGTTCTTCGAAACCAGATGTTTCGTAAGCCGAGGGTTTGGATTTATGATGTGTGTAATGGTTGCCATTTTTTGTTTCCTCTATTGTTTTTCTGACTTCGTGGTTAAATGACTGTCGCAAATATACCATTTAAGGTCTATCTCTGTCAATCCAAGTGGCCAGGGTCATTCCGCGAAACGACCCTCCGAATTCAGAAAGTTCTCCCGCGTGAATATGCGGGATTCTTTTTTATACACACTCTCTTCCGTAAACAGCTTCCCGATAAATTTAAAACAGCGATATATAACCAACGAAATCGAATATAAAATCACCGTCACGGTTTCAAAGATCGAAAAATCTTTGAAAACCTCGTGAATCGCTTCCCTACCCCCCCTGATATTCAAGAAATACGGGCGAAGGCCGGATCTCAAAAAATAAATAAATACCGACGATAGCGCTTCCGACGCCAGAAAGATCTTCATTTTCCGGTAAAACCTCGTCCATCTCGGTTCATAAATATATTTGAATATGATCGTATAATAATGAGCCTGTTTGAAAATCTCGGATAGCGATTCCCTTCCCTCAATACCCTCAAAATGCTGGGTTTGTCCTCCTGTTGTGTGAAAATGATTCAACGAACTGTCGAAAACGAAACTTTTATATCTGGTTAGAATCTCCAAAAACGACATCGCGTCGCTGCTGAACCCCCTGAGAAATGATTTTTTTAATTCTTCGGGGATGGAATCGGAGGGATTATTGTAGTAATTCTCAATAAAATAATCCGCCGCGCTCACCGCATCTTCTTTTCTCGTTAATGCCAGTGCGCCTACGTTCGCATCTATCCCTTTATACGCGCGCTTTGCGAACCATTCGGCAGAATAGATTTTGGGAGGGGAAAAATTTCCGAATATTTCGTTGCGGAATTTGAATTTATTGCTGTCCACCTCGAACAAACCTATCATTCTGGGGACTATGCCGGCAGCGTCGGGGTGCTCCTTGAAACTTCGCACCCCGTTCTCTATGTAATCCCTCGACAACCAATCGTCTGCTCCGATGAACATAACAAAATCCCCTTTCGCAAGCTTAAACGCCTTTGCAAGGCCCAGCATGAAACGCTCTCTTTCGGTATTCCTAAAGTATTTTATCCGGGGGTCCCGTTTGGCATATTCCTTTATTATCTCCTCGCTCCCGTCAATGCTTACATCGTCAACTATCACTACTTCTATGTTCCTGTATGTTTGATTCAGGCAACTATAAAGAACCCTGCGGATGTACTTTTCTGCGCCGAAAAAGGTTATACAAATACTCACCAAGGGATTTTCACTCATGTTATTTTTTATCCTTTATGTCCCGGGCTATACGGGCGGCGATTTTCTTTGCCGTAAGCCCGTGGAGCGAGAGCAAATAATCTCGCGAGCCGGCGACATGCAAAAACTTGTCTCCGGTCCCCAGCCTGACCACCTTGTACGGCAGTCCTCTATCTGTGACCAGTTCGGAAATGGCCGAACCCAAACCACCGATTACACTGTGTTCTTCCATCACATACACGGCTTTATTCTTCTTGAATAAGTTTAGGGTCTTCGGGCCGTTGAGCGGCTTTACGGTCGGCATAGAAACCAGGGATGCGTTTATCTTTTTGGCATGGAGCTCCTTTTCAACCTCTCTGGCTAAGAAGAGCATGCTCCCTGTTGAAACTACGGTCGCCTTGTCCCCTTTCCTTATAATGATCGGCTCCCCGATCTTTAAACTGGGTTTCTTCGGATGGATGAACACGTCCGGTCCGCTGTTGCTGCGCCCTATTCTTATGTAGGCCGGCCCTTTGAATGAGCACGATGCCTTCGTCGCCCACTCCGCTTCGTAAATGTCTCCCGGGCACATTACCGTCATATTGGGCAGGGAACGCATTGCCGCCACATCCTCAAGCGCAAAGTGGCTCACGCCGTATTGGCAAAGCGTAAATCCCGCCGAAGTGCCCACCAGCTTTACGTCCAAATCGTTGGAGGCAATATCCAGGCGGACCTGCTCAAAACATCGGAGTGTCACGAAGGCCGCCTGCGCGTAAAAGAAGACGGTATAGCCGGAGAGGGCCAAGCCAGCCGAAACGCCGGCCGCATTGGCTTCCGAGACGCCCGTATTTATGAACCGGTCCGGGAATTTATCCCTCAATGCCTCGAAAGTACCGTACCCCATATCGGCGGTAACGACGATTATCTTTTCGTCTTTTTCCATCATCCCCATCAATGTTTTTACGAAAGTTCCGCGCATGTTAGTTTGAGAGTTCCTTAAGAGCGGCCGCCAAATCCGCTTCGTTGGGGTATTTATAGTGCCATTCATTCTTGTTCTCCATGAAAGACACGCCCTTGCCCTTTACGGTGTGGGCGATTATCGCGGTTGGCTTGCCTTTTTGGAGCGGGAGCTTGGCGAACGCTCTTGCAAGGAAAGAAAAATCATGCCCCTTCGTTTCCGTTACCGCCCAGCCGAACGCTTTGAACTTATCCGGTAAGGGATCGAGATTCAGAATATCTTTGGTTCGGCCAAACGACTGCAGCCCATTATAGTCCACGACGATGACGAGATTATCCAAATGATTGTGGCCGGCGAAAAGAATGGCTTCCCAAGTAGAACCCTCGTCCAATTCGCCGTCGCTTATGACCGCGAACACCCTCCGCTTGCTCTTGAGTTTCTTTCCGGCGACCGCCATGCCGGCTCCCACTGGTAAACCATGACCCATCGAGCCGGTTGTGGTCTCTATGCCGGGGACGCCGCTCATGGTGGCAATACCTATGAACTTGCTTCCGTCCGTGCAATAAGAATCCAGTTCCTTCATTTTAAAGAATCCCTTGTCGGCCAGGACAACGTAAAGAGCGGATGCCGCCCATCCCTTACTCAGAATGAACCGGTCTCTCTCCGGACTCTTGGGATTTTTGGGGTCTACGCGCAAAATAAAACCGTACAAATAAAGCACGATATCCAGAACCGAGTAGGCGGAGGCGATGTGGGAAGCCCTGGCCCTGTAGATCATTCTCACGATCTGGCTCCGCAATTCCCTGGCTTTCTCTTCCAAATTCAGAATCTGTTTCTTTTGCATTATTTTATGAATACTTCGTTATTTTTTGCCCACGCGATGAATTTTGACAGGCCGTCAAATAAAGAATTCTCGGGTTTCCAATCAAGCAACGTCTTCGCTTTCGTTATGTCGGCCACCCATCTTTTCGGTTCCGTCTGCCTCGGCGGAATTTTTCCGTAATTCGCCTCGATCTTTGCGCCGGAAATTCTTTCCACGATTTCCACAGCTTCCCCGATGGAATGTTCTTCGCCGGATGCGATGTTTAAAATCTGCCCCTTAATGCTACCGATTTTCCCTATAGCTTTCAAATACGCGCTTACCACGTCTTCAATGAAGATAAAGTCCCTCACGATCGACGGGGATGGGGCTTCGAATTTTTCTCCGTAGAGCGCGGCCCGCACGAGCGCGGGCATCAAGCGACCCTCGCCTTCGAAATATCCGTAGGGCGAGAAGAGGCGCATCGTGGCTAACGGGAGGTCCAATTTTTTTGCTAGAAACTGGCAATATAGCGTTGCGGCGGCCTTAGTCGTGCCGTATAGATTATTCGGCTCGAGCAGGTCGGTCTCCTTCATAGGCGCTTTCTTTTCGCCGTATTCGGAAGTGCTCCCGGTGTTTATGAAACACTCGAAACCGATTTTACTACAGGCGTTCACCAGATTGACGGTGCCGAGGAGATTGGTGTCTATCGTCGTTTTTACGTCCTGCTCTTTCCATTGATACGCGCCGTAAGTGGCGAAGTGAAGAATGATCTCTGGCCTAAGCTCCGAAATGAATTTGTCGACATCGCTATCATTCGTGATATCGACGTTGTGCAGCTTAACCCTGCTCTTTACCGGCTCGATTCTCCAGAATTTCGCTTCCGGCCTCACGAGAAGATGAACCTCGTCTCCCAATTTAAGGAATTTATAGACGAAGTTCGAGCCCACGAAACCCGTGCCGCCGGTGATGAGAATTTTTTTCATTGAGTGAACAGATGTATTATATGGAATTCGCGGTCCGAAATCAAAGTGAAAATGGAAAAACGCCGGTGAATGAAACTCACGCGGCGTTTTGTGAAATCGGGATGGGAACTCTATCTTCCGGACCTTTTCATTATTTCTTTGATCAAGGTGTGGTGATGATCGAGAGTAGTGAACGGAAGTTTGTCGGGGAAAAAGAACTCCCCGCTTTTTCCGTTATACGGGCCTTCGAGCACGCACGAGTGGAGAAGCGATATCTCGTGACGGGTCGGATTATCTCCCTTTGGAATTTCTATCCAGCCGAGCGAAGTAATCTGAGTAACCCTACCCCCCACCACTTCACTCTTCAGAAGCCGTCGGATTGCCGCCGGAACGTCCTCATTGTCCCGGAGAACGGTTCCCGGTATGTGGTAACCGTCGTACTCATCGTCCCGGCGGTAGAACATCAAAACCCGGCCCTGTTCGTCGAACACGGCGAGCTCAATCGGAACGGAGACGGTTTTATTGACGATGGCCGAGAATATGGACTGTTTGAGGGGCCAATGTAAGTTCCTCAATAAAGCAACGGTTAACCTCTCCTCCAGAGACGGAAGGTACTTGAGAAACCAAACTAAGATCTTGACGACCAAGCTGGCTAGGAAGTTTCCCAGGGTTTTCATTCATCACACTCCTTCTCTTAAATGTGGCTGATATTCTACTGTTTCAGGGCTGTTTAGAGAATAAAATATTCCTGATGAACTGTCAATCCATTATCGGCTGGGATAAAAATGAAAAAGGAGCAACAATTGCGGTTGCTCCCTTCTTTTTATACGCGTCGCCCCTCATCATTGGGGCTTTGTGTTCCGTTTCTTGAATGCCTCAAGCGCGGCGGGAACGATAATCTCCCGATGGACGCTTACAAGCTCACTCCACGGGATATCTTCCTGTTTGAAGAAACGTCCCTTGGCATTCGTCTGAGCACCGATTGCATCGGCGATGAAAATACAGAGTAGATATCTCCCCCGTTCTTTGTCCCGCGAATCACGAGGAGGGTAGACCCCCTCAACGCTGGAAAAATTAACTCCCTCTCTTCGGCGAAGACGTTCAAGGGTATTTTCCAGTGTCTCGTTCTTGTCGTGTGTCGCGCCGGGACTGTGATACTGTTCCGGATATGGTTCGCTCGGATTCTCATTCAAGCTCGGTCGCTTCACGAGGTAAATTTCTCCCTTCTCATTGAAAATCACAAGCTCGGTCGAGATGTTCTTCTTACTCCTACAGAACGGCTCGAAGACCTCGACCGGTAGACCCTTTCCCTTATCCTGGCAGTATGCGATCTTTTGCAGGACCGCAATCGCGATACTCTTCTCATATCCGGTCCAATCCGCACTAGTTATGTTTATCACTGGGCACCTCCGGCGTAAGTTCGTGAGAAATCTATTTAGCTGTCAAGTAACCAACGATTGAAGGATAGCACATAACCAGTAATCTGTCAATTATATAGTGCCTGCATAAAAAACCGCCCTAGGAGGCGGAGATCTAAGAGCCCGAATCTATCCTCCCCAAAAACCCGGAAAACACTTCCATGACGTACTCCAGCATCTCTTCGGTCAGCCCGTGATGCAGGCCGATAAGAAAGGAATGCCCCATTATGAATTGAGAGTTCTTCAGACTACCGATCTTCCTGTATTTTGTTTTGGCATATGCCGGCTGCCTCGTTATGTTCCCGGAAAAAAGCGGCCTCGTCTGGATTTTATGGCGCTCCAGATATCTGACCAAATCGTTTCTCGTAAACGGGGCACCTTTCTTTATCGTGAGCGGAAAGGCCAGCCAATTGACCTTCGTTCGGGGCAGCTCTTGCGGCAGGATAAAATATTGCCCGAAACCCTCGAAGAACGCGCGAAGCCGCTTGAAATTTTTCCTGCGCAAATTCATAAACCCACCCAATCTCTTCAACTGCTCCAATCCGAACGCCGCCTGCATTTCAGTGGGCTTGAAGTTATATCCCAGTTCCACGAAAACGAAGGCGCTGTCGTATGGCTTTCCGTCAATCCTGAAAGTGGCAAGCCGGGAACGGATATCCTCATCATGTCGCGAGATTCCTCTCCCCCAATCGCGGAATAATCTGGCTCTTTCCCTCAGTTTTTTATCGTTGGTCATGAGCATGCCGCCTGCCCCGCCGGTCGTTATCAGATGGGAAGCATAAAAACTCGTCGTCGTGAGATCGCTCCACTTGCCCGACGGCTTACCGTTAAATTTGCCGCCGATCGTATCGCAACTGTCTTCAATAAAAATCAGTCCGTGTTTCCCGCAAAAATTTCGGATGGCCGGCAGGTCCATGAAATTACCAATCAGGTGCGGCGCCATGACCGCCACAGTCCTCTTTGATAGGGCCCTTTTCATCTCTTCCGGATCCATCTGATAGGTTCCGAGGTCCACGTCCACGAATACGGGAACGAGACCCGTTTGGATTATCGGAGCCGCGGTCGTATTAAAGGTGCACGCCGGCGTGATTATTTCGGAACCCTTGGGAAATTTTAAAGCGCAGAGGGCCAAAAGATTGGCGGAAGAGCCGGAGTTCACAAAGAGCCCGTATTTTTTACCGAAGATTCCCGCTACCTTATCCTCGAATTTTTTGGCGGTATCACCCAAGGTCAGCCAGCCGCTCCTTAGGGAAAAAGTGACGGCCCGCGTTTCGTTTTCGCCGAAAGCATCCTTGGTATTCGGAGCGTACCAAATCCAGTCCTTACCCGGAGTAAATTTTTTATTTTTTATGGGGGGATTCACGGTAAAACCTAATGCATCTCCGTCTTGCCCTTCTCGGTCTCCACCGGAACGTGACGCATCCACAGTTTATCTCTCCACCATCCCTCGTTCTTTATATACCAGTCTATGGTCAAAGCTAAACCTTCTTTGAAGGCCATGCGCGGTTTCCAGGAAAGAGCTTTCAAAATCTTCGTCGTATCCGCGGTATGACGGAAAACCTGCCCCGGCCGGTCACCGATATTGAGCGGCGAAGAACCGTAGCGCACCGAGGAATCCTTCTTATCGCGGCGATTCATCATCTTTATGATCAGATTAGCTATTTCTCCGACCGAAACATCACGGCCCGAACCAACATTAAAAACCTGCCCGACAACCTTTTTCGCGGGGGCGTGCAGGATCATATCTATCGCCCGGGCCAGATCATCCACATAAGTGAAATCTCTTCGGCTGGTTCCGCTACCATGGATGGTGAGGGGCTCATTCAAGATGCAACTCGTGATAAAACGAGGGATGAGTTTCTCCAAATGCTGGTTGGGACCGAACATATTGAAGGGACGCACGATAACCGCGGGAAGCTTATAGGTGGCCATGTAGGAATAGACCAGCCGGTCGGCTCCGGCCTTGGCGGCAGCGTACGGACTCTGGGGATTTAAGGGGTGCTTCTCACTCATCTTCCTCGAAAGGGCGGTGCCGTAGACCTCGCTTGTGGAAATATGGATGAACCTATCTATCGTTTTCTTGTTTCTCAGAACCGCACTCGCCAATCTTTGCGTCCCGATTACATCCGTTTCGAAGAAATTAATATCATCAAAAATTGACCGCGCTACGTGCGTTTCCGCGGCAAAATGGAGCACCACATCCGATCGGGAAACCAGATGTTCCACTAGTTTTTGATTGCGTATATCCCCGTAATGGAACTCAAAATTCTTGCTTTGCCGGATGGATTCCGGAATGTTACGTATGTCTCCGGCATAGGTCAGGGCATCCAGAATAATGAAGTGATATTTCGGGTATTTATTATGCAGATACCTGACTACGGCACTGCCGATGAAACCGGCCCCGCCGGTTATCAGTACGGTTTTTCTTTTCTGGGGTCTCTTCTTGGACTTCTTCTTAATCATGTAGGAATGATATCGCAGCTTCCCCCAAACTTCAATCTAACCCAGCTCTTTCTTGAGCATCGCCGGCATCTTCCTCATCTGGTCGTAAATGAGTTCTCCGCAGTTCAAGATTCGCTCATAGCCGGCCTTCGCCACCTTCTTCCTAATTTCCGGATTTTTCAGATAGAAATCTATCTTGCTTTTCATCTCTTCATACGAATCGAAGAAGGCGGCTTCCTTATCCGGAATCAAAAACTCCTCAACCTCTTTATTTCTCTCGTGGAGCATGAACGTGCCGCAAAGCGGTATTTCATAGGTGCGGCAGCCGATCTTTTCGTCATTGCATTCGCGCATGAAAGCCATGCCTATCTTGGCTGCACTAAAGGCTTCCGCCATGTCTGTACAAAGAACCGGTTTGAATATTCTCTTCTTCCGCCGTAAGCAGGAATCCGCCGGCAGATTTTGCCAGCCATAGCCGTATATCCGAACGTCATATCCATCCTTACACAGTCTTTCCAAATAATCGGCGCGCTTCTCATTGGCATAATTTCCGATAAAAATCACGTCTGCTCCCAATCGCTTCATGTTTTCGGGGGAAACTTCCACGGGATGAAGAAAGGTTGAATCGGCGGTCATCGGGAAAAATGTAGAGCGTTTCGCGCCGTACTTGTACATCGCTTCGGTGTTGGAATGAATCGTGGACATATACAGGTCGAACATGGGTAAGGTTTTATAAAAATGGTCGCTTCCGCTCTTCAGGAAATCGACGTGGTCCATGTATATTCCCAATATCTTCGCGCTCTTTTTCAACTCCAGAATCGTCCTCGGATATATCAGCGATGGCTTGAAAAAGAGGACGTATTCGAACTTTCCGGCGGACGCGCGCTCAATGATGAACCTGTTGAGCTTTTTGACGCCGGGACCGAAGTAATGCGGGGTTTTTAGGAATTTATTCACCACCCTGTTCAAAAGCGAAACCTTGAAAAATTTGAGGGTGTCTATTAATTCCGGCTCATTCCCCAATTTGAGGAGATCGTCATAAACCAAGCGCGTCGGTGCGCAGAGAGAAACCTCGCCAACTATTAAGATTTTTATTTTTGTACCCATTCCAATGCCGACAGCAAGCCCTCTAAATCCTGAACGAAACTGTATTTTTTTACAATATCGAGCGAGCTCTTGCCCATCGAATGTGCCCGTCCCGATTTCAAAATATCTTCCAATAATAACGTCATGGATCCGATATCCCCCAATTTAAAAATGCCACCGTTCAAACCGCTCCTCACCAGATCGAATCCGCAACCAACGACGTCCGATACCATGATTGGGAGGGAAAAGCACATAGCTTCATTCACAACCAAGCCCCAGGTTTCTCCCGCTCCGGACGGCAGCACAAAGACATCAGACATCGCGTAATATTTGCCTATTTCCGTCTGATTCTTGAAGCCGAAAAAGAACACATTCCCTAAATCCTTTTCCTTCACGTAGCGTTCCAACTCCAAACGAAGAGCTCCATCACCTACGAATATCAGCGCTTTGTCTTCAATTGACAGGTCGGCATACGCGCGAAGCAAATCCATCGGGCGTTTTTTCAGTATAAGCTTCCCGACGAACAGGACCACTCTCGCTCCTGCCGGAATGCCTTCTTCTTTCCTTAAGGCATTCTTGCGCACCGATAAAACTTCCGCTTCTCCGATGAATCTCGCATTATCAACGGCGTATGAAGCAAAGAACAGCTTTGCATCCGGGACGCCAAGATATTTGTAGAATTTCCTGTTCTCTTCCCCGATATACAAAAAGGCAGAGATGAACTTAAAAAGCGTCCGTAAGAACATCCTTTTCACATTTTGAGAAAAGTCGGTCTTCAAAAGCTCCTGATTTAACGGGCTCTCCGAACGCATTAAAATGGGCGTCCCCGAAAGGATCGCCGCCAGACAAACCAGGAGCGTCCCGAGAGAATTCCAACCAAAAACTAAAACAGCATCCGCTTTCCCCTTTCCAGCCAGAATAATTTTCGGCAATTCAAACTTTGAACCCAAGAAAACGTGTTTGTATCCATCGAGAAGAGGAATATCCCATTTTATCTTTCTGCCGAATTCCGAATCATACGCTTCTTCCGTCGCTCCCCGGCCGGCGAAATAAACGACCGATTCTATCCTCTTATCCCCTGAGATTACCCTGAAGAGCGGGGCCTGATACTGAATCGGATGAGAGACAAAGATAGCCAGTTTATGAACTCTCATTTCTTTGCCACCGCCAGAACATTCTGGGTGAAAATTCCGTCATGAGACCCGGTCTCAACAAGGAGATATCCTCGCATGAACAGTTCGAACGAACGCCATAAGATATACCGCATCAGGGATATAAATCCATGCACGATCGGCCGTTGCGGGCACACTTGAACATCTTTAAAGCCGGCGACCGACATGACCTGGCGGAGCGAATCTTTCGTAAAGGCCTGTTCGTGGGTAAAATCCGCATGGCGCAACCTGCCCCAGAGCAGGTTCTCGGCATTCACGGTTTGAACCACGAAAGAACCGCCCGAATGGAGCGAAGCGGCTACGAGCTCGACGAAATCCAACGTCTTTTCCCTGGGGATGTGTTCCAAAATGTCCCGCGCAAAAATAACCTCAAACTCCCCCCTTCTCGAAGGAAGAAAATCAAAGATATCGCCCCGGCTTACGCCTTTTATGCCGAGCATCTCGGCTGCTTTTACCTGTTCATTGCTAATATCCAAACCAAAAACGTTTTTATAGCCAAGAGAGTCCAGCCAGTGGACAAAACCGCCGTTCCCGCACCCCAAATCCAAAATCTTTGCGTTCCTGTCCTTCGGCAAAAACGCCGAAAAGTACGAGCGCCACGCGAAGAATTGCCCCTCAATTTTCTTCAGGTCCTGCGGCCCGTAGAGATTTCCCGTATGAGTAGAAACATATTTATCATAAAATCTTCGATTCTGTTCCATATTCATCGATTTTTACCTTGCTTAAAGTATAAAACAATCCCTGAACTTCGGCCAAATTTTCTCGATCGAGTTGTTCTCCTTAATATGCTCCACCGCACCCATGGACAGAGATTTCCGTCCTTCTTCCTTCATATTTAAAAATGCGCGCATCTTTTCCACCATATCGCCTTCGTCATCGTTGTTCACTAAATATCCGGTTACGCCGTCAACGACGAAATCCTCCGGCCCGCCGCATTTCGTGGAGATAACCGGAATGCCGCAAGCCAAGGCCTCCAAGCCGGAGATGCACAAGCCCTCCTGAAGTGACGGGATTACGAAAAGAAGGGCGTTTTGGTAAAGAGACAGCAGCTCGCGCTCTCTCACAAAATCAATGAACTCTACATGGTCGGAAACGCCCAATTCTCTCACCAGACGAAATAATTTCTCACCTGGAATCTCCCCGGCAAATTTCAATTTTACCCACGGAAATTCTTCATGTATCTTCGCGAAGGCGGATATCAGCATGGCCGCGTTCTTTCTCAAATCGGTTATGCGGCCGGTAAAGAGGATATAGTCATTTTTCCTCTTGCCATAAGGGATTGGATAAAACGACTTCGAGTCGATCGGGTAAAATGCTACGTCGATCTTGGATATGTCCACGCCATATTTTTTCATTATGCAGTCTTTCGTATACGTACTGAGGGCCAAGATTCTCTTGGCTTTCCTGAAAACGAACCCTTCCATCCACAGGAGTATCGGCAAGGAAAGGATATCCCTTATCTTCCAGGACAGGGACGATCGCCTTACCCTGTCTATTTTGTCCTCATAGAGCGTGGTTGCCACCCAAAGAGAAAAATCTTTGTTCAGCAAAGCAAATGGCAACATGCAAAGATTAGCTCCGCAAGCCCCAAAAAAGATGCCGTCTTCATTTGTGATTCTCTTCCAGACCCTTAAATTCAGGAGATAATTAAAAAACTCCAACTCCGGAAGTACTCTGTCAATCCCGATGCCATTCAATCCGTAAAGAACCTCCTGATGCGCCTCGGCTTTAAATCCATTGAGAACACCAGAGAAGGTTCCGGGTTCTTTTTCCTGCCTGAAACTCCGGACTATGTTGTAAATCGGCCAAGGTTCAAGGCCATCCCGTATTGCTTCGGTATAAACGAACTTAGCCATGGTGGGAACGCCCCCCTGCTTTGCCGGATCCAGAGTCGCAATGAATAATTTGGTTTTTTTATCCATCATTTGAGAAAGCTAAATACATGAAAATTACTTGACCAAGCCAGAGACTAAAAAACCTCCCATCTCGAATCTCCCGGTCAAGAAAGAGGAGACGAGATTTTTCAACTTGCCGGCCGGGAGAGGAATGATATCCGATTTCGGGCCGCGCACGCAAACCGAGGCCTCGGCAAAGAGTGGCCTCGTGACCCTAATCCAGTCCCGTTTTGAATAGTACCTCGCGAGCGCGCCGTCCGTATGCAATTGAACTGATTCGCCGAGCGACTTCGTCTTCAATAAATTACCGGAGACAAGGCCCTCCAATGCTCCCGTGACGTAATAGTTCCACCAGCCGCGGTGATAAACCATAATAACGGCTCTGCCGCCGGGACGGAGCACGCGATGAATCTCTCTCAAAATTTTCGTGGTATCGGAGGAGTGGTGAATGACACCCCAACTCCAAACGAAGTCAAAGCTATCGTCGTCAAACTCCAACTTTTCGGCATCCATCTTCCCGATGTCGCCCTTCAAACCGAAAACCTTCATCCTTGCCTTAGTGCTCATTACGGCGTACTCCGTGATGTCTATCCCCGTGAAGGACTTCGAATAACGGGCCAGGAATTGGGCGTGACTTCCGTTCCCGATGCCTATCTCGAGAACCCTTTTATCCTTGAGGGAATCGAAGTGGATAAATTCGTCGAAAGGAATCGCCGAATGCGGATCCAGATATTCTCGGGCAGCCGAAAAAAAACGATCGTCAATCTCATTGAAAAACTCCCGCGAGAACTTCTCATGCGGGATGGAACTTTTCCAATCGTAGCGCATCGGATTCTTTTCCCACCAGTCGGAGTTGCTCTTTTGCCATTCAGCGGCTTCGGCCGAGGTTCTGGGGAGCTGGGTCGGACTCGCAAAACTTTCTGGTTTTTCCCTGCGGAATTCACTCATTGCACTTTCGGTGCTATTTAGTGGCTGAGGTGGCGGGAACCGGCGAAGCAAGGTTTGCAAGAGTGCTCTTTAATTGAGTGTCATCCGGCCAGTACGAAAGAATGGTTTGGGCTGTTTGCACGAACTTAACCCTGTCGCCGCCTGATGCATAGAGACTGGCCAGGCTGTAGAGCACCGGAGGAACCTCGGGGCCAATCGAAAGCGCCCTCTTCAGAGCCTGCTCCGCCTGCGAATAATCCTCTGTCCTATGGAACCTCTGCCAAAGGATCGCATGAAAATGGGCAATGGTGAAAAGGCTCAGGAGATCATTCTGAGATATATGCGACTCCATGTACGAAACCAGGACGCGGGAAACGTCTTCTGGCTGGCTTTGCTGGGAAACGATGCTCGTTACCTGATCCGACAAAAACTTGGCTACTTCTTCATTGCCGACAGGCGACGGATAGTTGAAAACGGCGTCGAATTGGGCGGTGAAATCATCGAGTGTTTTTACGCTCGAAAGATTTTTTAGCCCCTTTATGAAAAGCTGGGCTTTCGTGAACGGCTGCAATGAACCGCGAACAGTGGCGAAGACCGCCGCAATGATCAAGACGCCGGCAAGGATATATTTGAGCGAGCTTCTCATGATTGCCTAAACTGCGGCGAGTTTTTCTTTGGGGACTGATCCGATTGAAATAAATAGACCGCGAAAGCCATAAAGAAAAATATGTTCATATAAATTGGTAAAACATCGAACAAAACCAATCCCTGGACAAGATAGGCCACCGGGAGAGCAAATATCAGGGACCTTTCTAGGAGAGGTCTTCGGCTAAAAGACGTTTCGGCATCCTGGGATTGAGAGCGGAAGAATTTCCAAAAGAAAGCGACGAAGATGCCGGCAAAACTCAGGAACCCGAGCGCGCCCGTCTCCGCCAGATAATCAAAGATGAAGCTGTGAGCCCTGTCGAACCAGGCACCGAATCCCACACTCGGCGAGAAGAAGTCCGGAGTGAAATACCGATAAAAGACCTGGATGAAATTTTCCGGTCCCCAACCCAAGACCGGCCGGGCGAGAAAGCCGTTCCAGGCCATATTCCAAATTTTGACCCGGTCGCTGAAAGTCTGAGCGGTCACGGAAAGATCGAAGACCCGCGAACCGGGAATGCTTTGAACGAATTTAGTGTCTTTAAAGATTCCCATAATAACCACAAAGGTGATAATTACTATGCCGGCCAAGAGGGCTCGTTTGCGCCAGGCCTTGTGGCTGTAGGCGAAATATCCGAGAAACACCACGATGGCCGCGATCAATCCCACAAAAGTGCCGCGGGTCGCGGCCGCGAAGAACGTCGCGAGAAAGACCGCAAGTAGGACGAAGAGAGTTATGGCCCCGGCGGATTTCAAATTTTGGCGATAGCGGTTAAAAAGCAGGTATAGGCAATAAAACACCATAAATACGGCAAAAATCGCAACGTAAGCGGGGTTGCCGATAGATCCCTGAAAACGATAACCGGAATCACCGAAAGCCGGTCCTACAAATCCGGACCATTTGAAACCCGCGGCCACGCCGTAGAGAACCATCAAAAAACCACCGGTTAAAAACCACTTCATGATGCTCTGCCAGTCCTTTTCTTCACGGAACAAAAGAACCAGAAGGAAAAAAAATACGTAAAGGTGGACCATTTGGAATCCCCCCTCGCCCCGTTCGAAATTGGACCAGAAAGACCAGTGAGGATTGACGCCGAAAAGACAAGCTAAAAGAAATACGGCGATGAACAAGGTTACCATCCAAACGAGCGGCGAACGAAACATTCGCCGGAACTGATCCCAGATCGGTTCCAGGTTCCGTTGGAATATGAGCCCCAAACAGAAAAAGACTAGGGCGATATCCACGCTCGCCCGGAACCAGGAATATTTTCCGACGATGAACGGGAAAAGCGTGGAAACGGTCACAATCGCCACACAAAGTACCGAAATTTTCAGGAAGAGCTTCGAGATCTTTAAATAGTCCATAGACACGGATTAATACGGATTATAACAGATTAATACAGATATGCTACACATTGATACTTTTTACCCGTTTAGGCTATTTTTGATTCTTATTTTCAATTGACCCAGAGTACTTCCATAACTTTTCAGGGTCCTTTCTCTAATTCTAGCATCTTTCGATGATAAAAATGCCTCGTAATACGCCAGAGTCCAGGGTAGGCGTAATTTCGTATATTTTGACCTGCCAGAATTATGGTCCTTGAATCTTCATCTTAAATCTCCTGTGTATCCGATATAAATCTGCCGGAATTTATTTTTCAAAACATAAACATAGAACATTAGATTTAATTCTATAAAGACAAACCCCGCCAGTCCAATGGACTGGCGGGGTGCCTGATTATGCGCTATCAGGAAACCGATTCGGAAGAACTAGAACTGGAGAGCAGCGGATGAGCCATACAACGGGTTCGTCGCAGTGATATTGTTCGGATCCGCGTTGATGGACGCCATCGTACCATCGGACCAAGTGTAATTCGTCATCTTGATCTGATAGGGTCCTTTCACGCCCTGGGTCGCTTCGGTGAACAGAGACGAGCTCAGATCTGCCGTGATCGTGAGAGTCTGGGAAGTGCCCTTGGTGATGATGAGACCAGCCGTGCCACCGGGTCCTCCCGATGTCGCCGGCCCTTGGCTAAGGGTAAGCGTCGCGGAACCTCCCGAAGGAGTCGTGCTAGTAGCCGTCGCTACTTGCTGACCATTAACAAGGACGTGGTAGGTAACAGGAATCGTAGAGCTCGAGTTCAAGCCAGAGTATATCTGGGTGATCGCAATGCTCTTCAAGTAAGCCGGGTCCTGCGTACCTGCCGCATTACCCGCCGTGAAGGCGAATCCTGCAACGCTAGCGGCATCGCTCACGGATGAAGCCAACGGTACGCTCGCGAGCGCCGCCGTCAAAGTATTGCGGACAGCAACGAAGGTATTGCCATACACAGCTGTGCCGGTCACACTCGCCGTCTGGTTGGACGCCGTTCCCTGGTAGTCAAGCTGATAGATCGACACCGTCGTTGTGGTGTTCGAGCTGGTCGTATAACCCTGGGAAAGCGCCGAATACGTGTTCGCATCCGCCACCACATCCAAGGTAAGCGTGCCGCCCTGAGATATCGGAAGGTTCAAACCTACCCACGTTACGGTATAGGGCGAACTCGACTGACTCGGGGACAAAGCGCTGCCAAGCTGCGTAGCACCGTTCATCAACCGGAAGTTGGTGAAGGCGCCCGTGAGTGACGACGTGGACGTGAGGTAAACGTTGTTGAGAGTGATCGCTTCGCTCGGTGAGCCGGTTAGCTGATAAGAAGCGAGCTTCACACCCGTTACACCCATTCCAATCTGAGTAGCGCCTGCCGTTGTGCCCGGCATACTGCCGGCATTGAAGGCGAGCGTACCCGCCGCCACTAAGAATACCGTCTGGCCGGGCGTTGGAGTACCCGTGACCGTAGAAACGGATTGCGTGGTCGCCACCGCCGTCGCCGAAACGCCGTTCGTGGCCAAAGTCACAATGCCCGGAGTGGAGGTGCCGCTACCGGCGCCCGTCTTTACGTCTCCATAGACATCAAGAATTACCTGGCCGCCGGCCGGAATTAAGATCGGCTGAGCCGCGCTGAAGGTGATGGTACCGCCGTTCGTCAACACGTTCTGCGTGTTGCCGACCTGCGTGTTGCCATACATCAAGCGCACGTTCTGGTACTTAGAGGCCGGATCATACGAGGCCGCCGCCGTCGTGAACTGGAAGTTCGAGACATTCACTCCGGAGCTGGGACCAGCCGTCAAAGTGAAAGAGCCGATCCTCGCGTTAACCTGACCCGACACGACATTCGTGTTACCCATCGCGCTGTTCAAACCAGCGCTCAGGATGCTGCCCGAAACCGAGAGCGTGTTACCCGTTGAAGATAACGTGCCCGTCGAGGGAACCGTCGCGAGCGAGGTGTAACCCTGACCCGCAATGTTGTTCAAGGTACCCGTTAAGGTGCCGCTGAAGTTGGTGCCGACATCCAGGATTATCGAAACCACCCTCTTGGTTCCCGAAGGGATCAAGTAGTTCAGGTTCGTGTAATACGTGGTCGTTGCAACCGTAGCCTGGGTCGTGCCGATCTGCGTACCCTGGTCATCAATAACCTTGAGGTTAGTGACGTTAGCCGTGGTATTCAGGACTGCATTCAACTGGGTGATCTTCACCGCTTCACCGCCCGCCACAAAGTCAAACTTCGCGATGGTCTGATTCGTCCCGCCCGGGAGAACATAGTTCACCGGAGAGGCAAAATCGCGGGTAAGCGTGAGCGTACCCTGCTGAACGCTGACGTAGGACAAGTTCATCGGGAAGTTCCCGGTGTTCATCGCCGGCAAGAATCCGATGTTGTACATCATATCCGTCGCCACGATGTCGTAGTTGTGCTGAACCGAGAACTGGAAGTAACGGTTCACGCCGCCCACAATGTCGGTGTAGAGGAAGAGCTGGACGCTCTGCCCGGCCGAGAGCTGTAGGGGGTTAGCCGTTAGATCGAAGGTAACCTGGTTCGCACCGCCGATTGCCTGTGCCGTGCCGACCTGCGTCGCACCGTTATAAAGGGTGACATTCGCGAGATCAGAGGGTCCCAAGCTTGCCGTGTTCGTCAAAGTGATTGACTTCACGGAAACCGCCTGGTTGTTCGCCTGAAGGGTGAACACGCCGGCATTGAACTTTGCCTGACCAGCGTTTACGGAAAGAGCCGTACCCGCCGTGATACCCGCCGAGCCGTTCGTGACCGTTACTCCGCCGAGGTTAGTAACCGAGGCGGCAGTCATGGTGTTGCTCATAATCGGGAACACGCCGCCTACCGTCGTCGCGCCCGCCGTGGTTATTGAAGCCGCGGAAGGAACGGAGAATTGGTAAGTGTGGCCGGAAGCGGTAGCGGAGATCGAGATGGAGACCGCCACTGTAATATCCTTATACGTGCCCGCATTCACCGTGAAGAGACCGGCGGCGTTCGAGAATTGAACGAGGCCGTTGTTCATACCGATGTTAGTGGTCACGATCTTGGAACCGTCCAATAGATAGACGTTCGCAAGATCCTGGTCCGAGGACAAACCGGAGCGCTGGACGTTAAATCCAGTGACCGTGAGAGGAGCCGGACCGGCCGTGAAGCGGACCGTCAAAACCGGCACCACTTCAAAATGCGTGGTGTCGACGTTAATCGGAACGTTCGTGTTCGCCACATTCATCGGCGACAAAGCCACCGATGACGGACCGGAAACAACTACGCCCCCAGTGCCAGTACCAGTACCCGTACCGACGGCCAAAGCGATGGCCGCGCGGCTCTTAGGACCGAAGTAACCGGCCGTGGGGTAGACGCCGGCAGCTCCCTGCCAGCGCACCACAGCTGCCTGCGTTAAAGAACCAAAGTAGCCATAAGCCACTCCGGCGGGCATCTGTAGATAGGCGCCGCTCACGAGGAACTGCTGAAGCGCCGTCACATCCGCTCCTTTGCTGCCAAGGGTGAGGTCCCTGGTGAAGCTATAGGAAGATGATTGGGTGCTCGCAGAACCCTGAAGGGCCTGTAACTGACTCTGCAAAGCCTGGATTTGCGCCATTAACTGGGCAATCGTAGCCGCAGAGGTTTGGGCGGAAGCCGGAAGCACTGCACCAGCGAGCCAAACGGCCGTGGTGAGTGTGAGGCCTACCGCCACAACTTTTCGACTTAATTTACTCATTACTGTAATTAGTACAAATAACCAAAACAAAGAAATAATCGCTTATTTAATTGAATCGGCTAATTGTTTTGTTTTCGACTTAATATTTTCGATTTTTCGGACTTGGAAACGATTTTTCGTTTCAAGCCGCCGACCTTTTGGGTTTCGGAACACCATTTAACCCGGCTTTTCGACCACCGCCTAAGTGAGGTAAGCGGCGGAAGCTCAAGGAAACGGTGGGGTAGTATCTAAAAAGTAAAAGTCCCGCTTGAAGCGAGACCAGCAAAGCCGAACGCGGGATTCCTCCCTTGTTCCGCTAAAACGTAAAGCCATTAGCATTCTCACGCTAACGGCTAGACACCTTGCCTAGCCTCACTCTAAGCAAAACCTACTTATATTGTAACAAACTACAGGACTGTTTCTCCTGCGTCAATAGTTATAACGAAAAAGGGGTCCTGCCGTTACGGCAACACCCAGGTTACGGTGGCGAATATCAGACCCAAAACCACGGCAAAGATGGTGAGCTCGGTGAAGATCAGGGAGAAGCTCAAAAAACCCCTAAAATGGCTCAAAATCGCATCCCGACCGAGTATGTAGAAGAGGGTAAGAAAGGCGGCGGCATCAAGGAAACCGGCGGGTAAAAAGGAGGCTAAAACCGATACCTCCGCCAATATCAGGGCAAAGGACCAAGTGGTCAGTTTTAACCCCCGACCCCGAAGAGAAACTTCAAAGGACAGCGACTCGGTGAGAAGAAGAAGCGTGCCCAGGAAAACGGCCAAAAACCATGCGATAAGGGCGAAGGCACTCTCACTTTCAAGGCTCGGCGTGAGATAGAACGCCAAGACGAAGAAGAATGCCGCCAGGGCCGCGTTCAGGAGGTTGTGGACCAGAAGCCGGTCGTTGAATGACGAGCTCACCAAGCCAAGCCATCCGAAGGCGAGAATGCCGAAGACGACCATCATAAAAACCGATATCAATCCATGAAACGGCGCACCGGAAAAACCGAGCGGGATGGCCGCTCCCAATAATCCGAAAACAGCGAGAAGCCAAAAGGAGGAACGCAGAGCTTTTCTCTCCGGCGACTCCGAAAAGTAGACAGCCGAAGTCGCCACAATAAATATCAGCACCGGCCAGAAAGAGAAACCGGTCCAGGCGAGGAGACCGAACGCCAAGGAGACCGCTCCCGCCTTAGCGGGCAATTTCCACCCGGTTGTCTTTCGTAAGAACGACGTTAATTTTTTGACCATCTTTGAGCGAACCCCGGACTATTTTATCGGCCAGAGCGTCCACAATCACTTTTTGGATGAGGCGTTTTACCGGTCGGGCGCCGAAATCCGGATCAAAGCCGTTTTGAACCAGATACTTCTTGACCTCAGCCCGGATATTCAGGGTCATCCCCTTCTCGGCCAGACGTTTTTTCACCTCCTCGAGCTGGATATCCACTATCTTTTCCACCACCGCCGGAGTGAGCGAGTTGAATATGATCGTTTCGTCCAAGCGGTTCAAAAATTCCGGACGGAAGGTATCGCGGAGTGCTCCCATCACCTGGTCGCGGAACTTTTCCTCCTTATTCTGAAATTCTTCCTCACTCTTTCCGGAATTGAAACCCAAACCGGACATCTCGCGGAAGTAATCACTTCCGACATTCGACGTGAGAATGATGACCGCATTCTTGAAATTCACCACCTTGCCCTTGGAATCGGTGAGCCGACCGTTGTCGAGCATCTGAAGAAGGATATTGAACACTTCGGGGTGGGCTTTTTCAATTTCATCAAAAAGTATCAGGCTGTAAGGCCGGTGGCGGATTATCTCGGTGAGCTGGCCGCCTTCTTCGTGGCCGACGTAGCCGGGCGGGGACCCTATTAGGCGCGAAACCGCATGCCGTTCCATGTATTCGGACATGTCTATCCGCACGAGCGCTTTTTCGTCGTTGAACATGAACTCGGCCAAAGCCCTGGCGAGCTCGGTCTTGCCTACGCCCGTGGGACCCAGGAACATGAACGAGCCCGATGGGCGGTCTTCGTCAGCCAGGCCAGCGCGCGAGCGCCTAAGAGCTCTGGCAACTGCCTCAATCGCTTCTTTTTGGCCGACCACTCGCTCCTCCAGGGCCTCTTCAATGCGGGATAATTTATTCATTTCGGATTCAAGCATCCGCGACATCGGAATCCCGGTCCACCGGGAAACTACGGCCGCAATGTCTTCCTCATCCACCGTTTCTTTTATGAAATGTCCGCCGGCGCTTTTCTTGGCCTTCGTTTTGTTTTCGTACTTCTTCTCCAGATCAGAATAACGTTTTTCGGATTTGGGAAGCTCGCCGTAGCGGATCTGTGCCACGCGGTCGAAGTTCCCCTCTCGCTCGGCCACTTCGGCCGCTCGCTTCAAGTCCTCTATCTCCCGCCGCAGGTCATGGAGATTCTCCACTCCGATTTTTTCTCCCTGCCACTGGGCGGAGAGTTCATCATTCCTTTCTTTCAAACCCTTCAATTCTTTTTCCACCTCCTTGAGTCGCGGAGATTTTTTCACGCTCTTCTTACCGGGCTGTCCTTTTGATTCCTTCATCAGGGCGGATTTTTCCACCTCAAGCTGGGTAATTTCCTTCCTAACCTTCTCTATCTCGCGCGGCAAGCTATCCGATTCCAATCGCCTCGCCGCGGCCGCCTCGTCTATCAGGTCCACGGCCTTGTCCGGCAAGAATCTATCCGTAATATAGCGCGCGCCCAAATTCACGGCTGCGATTATCGCGTTATCCGTAATCTTCAAACCGTGATGCATTTCGTATTTTTCCTTGAGCCCGCGGAGAATGGAGATGGAGTCCTCCACCGTCGGCTCTTCAACCAAGATCGGTTGGAAACGGCGCTCCAAGGCCGCATCCTTCTCGATGTATTTTTGATATTCCTTGAGCGTGGTTGCGCCAATCGCATGAAGCTCGCCGCGCGCCAGGGCCGGCTTCAGCATGTTTGCCGCATCAATTGCGCCCTCGGCTTGGCCCGCTCCGACTATCATATGAATTTCGTCAATGAAAAGGATTATCTTCCCCTCCGAATTTTGAACTTCTTTCAGAAACGCCTTGAAGCGGTCCTCAAACTCTCCGCGGAACTTGGTGCCGGCGACGAGAGAGCCAATGTCGAGCATTACAACCTCCTTGTTCTTGAGCGTTTCGGGAATATCGCCCGCAATTATCTTCTGGGCTAGGCCCTCCACAATAGCGGTCTTTCCCACGCCCGGTTCACCAATGAGAACTGGATTATTTTTCGTCCGCCTGGAGAGTATCTGCATCAGGCGCCGGAGTTCATCCTCGCGGCCGATGACCGGGTCCAGTTTCCCATCCCGCGCTTTTTGGGTGAGATTCACCGCATACTTCTCAAGAACTTGGAACTTGCTCTCCGGAGTCTCGTCCGTAACCCGGACCGAACCGCGAAGCTGAGCAAGCGTTCGTCCCAAAACCTCCCTCCGCGCTCCGAAGCGGTTCAAAAGCTCCTGAGCCGACGATGGGACATCCAGAAGCGCCATGAGTAAATGTTCGCATGAGATGAATTCATCTTTGAATTTGAGCGCTATCTCGCCTGCCTTATCCAAAATCTTCATCAGTTCCTGGGAAAGATAAAGTTGGCCGACGCCGCCAGCCGCGAATATCTTGGGAAAATTCTGGAGCGCTTCCGATGTCGCACGTTCCAACTCGGAGACGTTAACGTTCGAGCGCACGAGAAGGGGCCGCACGAGCGTCTGCTCGTCGCTTAAAAGCGCGGACAAAAGATGGAGGGCTTTCAATTCCCCGTGATTGTACCGGGCCACCGACTCTTGGGCGTTCTGGAGCGCCTCCTGGGCCTTAATGGTGAAACGTTGGAAATTCGGCATTTGTTTTATTATACCCGATGATAGGCGATTTTTATAAGATTAGCAAGAGTCAATATTGAGTGCTAATTCAAAAGAGGGGTGAATATTCCCCTCTTTCGAACCACTAAAGAAGACCGTGGATATCTTCTACTGCGATACTTTTACCTGCTGTAATGTCGCCGCTGTGCTCGGCGCAACTTGAGGCGCTAACGTCTGAATCTTATTCAGTGTCGCCTGGTCAACCGTGCCGGTCTGGGTCAGTCCCTGAGCGGCCTGGAATTGCTGAACCGCGCTCTTCGTGACCGTTCCGAAATATCCGGTTGGAGCCGTATTAAACGTTCCGGCTGACCGGAGGAAGGTCTGAACCGCTTTCACTGCATCGCTCGTGACACCCTGTTGAACGGTGCCGACACTTGTCGCGCCGCCATAAATCGGCGTGGCTGGCGTGCCGATAGGACCGCCAGGAATGGTGGCTCCACCATTTGAAGGGATAACTGGGGTGGCGGGAACACCGATTGGAGTTGTCGGAGTGGTTGGATAGCTTGGTATCGGCACGGTCTGTCCGCCCGGAGTTGTCGGATAACTTATACCCCGCGACTCCAGAGCGCTTATGCGGCTTTCAAGATTACTGATACGGCTTTGTAAGCAAGAGATTGTGTTTATCCAATCAGCCGCGGTTGCCGGATTAACCGGCATCCCACAAGACGAGCTGCTTTGGGCGAAAGAAAGAACCGGTATAGCGAGAACGGTGAGAGAAGCAACAATAATAAATTTCTTCATATTTTTAATGTTATTTTTCTCGACCTTTGGAGTTCTAAAAAAGAACTATTGAACTTCCCTTAATTATAGCGAAATCCCACCAATTAAAAACACTCCCTTGCGGGAGTGTTTTTCCTACTGATTCGCGGGCCGTTCAGTTAAAGTCACCGGAATATCGAGCGTTTTATCCCCCCTCTGGATTTTAAGGGTGATGGTGTCGCCAATATTGTAGCGCTGAACCAGATTTGTGAGAGCATTATTTTCATCCACCTTCACGCCGTTCACTTCCAAAATTATATCCTCCGCCTGAACTCCCGCCTTATCGGCCGGAGAGCCCTTTATCACCGCCGGACCGTCCTGACTTCCGCGCACGAGCGCGCCGTGATCAACCGAAAGCTTCTGGCTCTTCACGACATCGGACGTGACCGCGATATAACGCACGCCCAGATACGGTATCTTTATGCTTCCGGTCGCCTTCACCGATTGAATATCCCGCTTGGCCTGATTGATGGGAATGGCAAAACCGATGTTCTGGGCGTCCGAGGCAACAGCCGTATCGATGCCGACAACCTCACCTTTAAGGTTCAATGCATCCGTCTGGATCAAGTTCTGAAGCGACTCTGAACCGAATGAGCCGCCGGAAGCAGTAATGGAGCGGTATAGGCCGGAAATGGCGCCTACCGAGACCGTGTTCCGGAACTCGCCTAAGGCATTCCCGATCGCAATTGCTGTCTGGCCGAGTTTTATCGAGTCCGAATCACCAAGGGACACGACCGGCAAATCGTTCGCATCTATCTTCAAGACCGCCAGATCCTGGGCCGGGTCGCGCGCCAGAACTTTCGCATCGTACTTTTTGCCGTCGTTAGTGAGCACGGTGTAATCGGCGCTCGTGTCCGAGACCACGTGCTTGTTCGTCAAAATCATTCCATCCGAAGAAATGATGAATCCGCTACCGCCGCCTACTTCCTGCCTCTGGGTCTTCCCGGTATCGCATGGTTGGGTGAATTGCGGATTATCGCCGCCGAAAAATTGCTGGAACTCCGGAGGCAAATTGCTCCAGGGGCTGTAAGGACACTGCTCTATAACCGGAAGATCTTTTGAGATGACGACCGAAACCACCGAGGGCGAGGCCTTTTCTACTGCGCTTATTATCGCCTGCTCGTAATCGATGGTCGGCGCGTACGGCGTTACGGCCTTCGCCGGCGCAGTTAAAGGGGTCGACGTCGCGTTCGAACCGGTGATGAAATTCCAAATATTATCCAAAACGCTCGCTCTCGCTAGATCGGAGGCCGCAAGCGAGCCGAAAAAACCGCCGATAAGCCCAGCCGTGATGATTATGGCTATAATTTTCTTGTTCATGTTGTCCTACCTAATTTTTATTAACGAATTTCGTAGCGCAACGTTACATCCACCGTCACATCCTGGGAACCGGGCTCGATCGAGGGGGCCGGAACCGCCGCCACGCTTTTTTCCATGGCCGCGCCACCCGTATCGTAACTATAGTAGATTGGCGAGGGACCGGATTCGTCTATACCCAACAACCGCCCCACGCTGAAACCGCCGGCCTTCGCCACTTCTTTCGCCTTTGCTCTGGCTTTCGTTATCGCCTCGGCGCGTGCTTGAGATTTTACGGAATCGGGGTCATCGATAGTGAACTGAAGTTGGGAGACAGTGTTCGCGCCGGCTTTCACCACACCGCCCAATATATCGCCGATTTTCGAGAAGTCGCGGATCTTCACTTGCACGTCCTGGCTCACTGAATAGCCCACTATCTCGGCGGGCGGACACGGCTGGACGTTCACAGAATCGAGGGGACGATAACAATTGTACGTTTGATAGCGGGGAGAAATGCTGTAGTTCTGCGTCTGGATATCCTTACTGTCGACGCCATTCGTCTTCACGAAATCTATCGCGGAGTTCACCTTCTTCGTATTATCCGCCTGGAGAGAACCGAGATCTTTACCGCCCTCGGTAACGACACTGAAATCAAACTGGGCCACGTCCGGCACCGCCACAATTTTTCCTTCGCCCGAAACCGAAAAACTCCGGAAGGACGACGGCTGAATCGATTCCCCGTAACTTGAGGCGTAGGACCACACCGAATATGCTCCGACCAAAAGCGCTATTATTATCGCGATATTTAAATACTGTTTTGTTTTTTCCATATTTTTTACTTACTGCCCCTTGGACAAAAGGGTTCTTATTTAATAATTCTAGGAGATTCCGGATTTGGGTCAACCTATTCCGTAATTATATTAACGAATAACTCCCTCAATTTGTTTCAACGCCCTTTTCATATCCTCAGTTTTCAGGGTTTTTCCGAAACTGAACCGCAAGCTTCCCCGCACCCGTTCTTGCGAAAGCCCGAGTGCCTGGAGGACCGGGGACGGAGCATAAGACCGGGCCGAGCAGGCCGAACCGGCGGAAGCGGCCACGCCGGCAATATCGAGCTTTACGAGCAGGTCGCCAGCATACTCCGTGGGAAAATAAACGTTCAGGATATGGGGTGCTTTTGAATCGCCATTCATCTCGGCCTGCGGATAGAATTTCTTGAGCCCGCGCCAGAAATAATCCTTGAGTGCTTTGACCTCTTTCGTATTCTTACTCCTGCTTTTTTCCGCCAGTTCAACTGCCTTCCCGAAACCGACGATAGCCGCAACGTTTTCGGTGCCGGAACGCAATCCGAACTCCTGTCCGCCCCCGGTGACGATGGGTTTTAATTTTTCCTGCGCGGATTTACCGACATACAGAGCCCCGATTCCCTTGGGACCGTAAATTTTCTGCCCGGAAAGCGTCATTAAATCCACGCCGAGTTTTTTAACATTACAATCAAAATAGTTAAATGCCTGAGCGGCGTCCGTATGTAGGAGCGCGTGCCCGCCGGAATTCTTGATTAGTCTGGAAATTTCCTGAATGGGCTGGATGCTTCCGATCTCGTTATTCACGTACATTACAGAAACGAGAGTGGTTCGTCCGTCCAATGCGTCTTTTATTTTCTCAATGTCGACAATGCCCTTTTTGTCCACCGGGATATAAACCATCTCCACACCCTGCCTGCGCAGGCAGGCGTCTTTCTCCAAATCTCTCGCGGTATCTAGAATCGATTCGTGTTCAATGCTACTAATAATGATTTTTGGCCTGATGGGTCGTGCCGCCCCGGTCACCCCGCGTAAAACGAGGTTGTTTGCTTCCGTCGCCGACCCCGTAAAAATCACTTCCCGGAAATCTGCGCCAATCGCCTTCGCAACCGACTCGCGGGCTTTGTCCACCGCACCCTGCGCTTCCTGTCCGAAAGAATGCAACGAACCGGGGTTTCCAAACTCTTCCGTAAAATAGGGCATCATCGCCTTCACTACCGCCGGGTCCGTTGGTGTTGAAGCGGCAAAATCCAGATATATCCTTTTCGGCTTCATAGCTTGAATTATATAGGTTTTATCTGCGTTTTTGGATATTGACTTTATTTAAATTAAATGCTAACATGACATTAGTGAATTAATAAAACTAGTGGTGAGAGACACCGGACTAATTCCATATAATTAGGGTTCTGTTTCGGCGACTTATGTGCTGCAGCGCATACGGTCCCAAAACCATTTCAACCTGGTCCACAGATCAATGGGAATTCCGTTCTCTCAAGTGTTTCTGCTATTGCAGAAACAAAACCAAGATCCAACCCTCCGAATAACCACTCGGGGGGCTTTTTATTTCTCCGAAAGGCTTTTCAATAAATTTTCCACTATCTCTTTGCCTTTCGGATTTTCTTCGCAGGCCACGAGCAATTTCATCAGCTTTTTCCGGTGGCCCCAAGAAAGCATCGCGCCCTCGGATTCTTCCGTTTTCCCGTCCGGCAATTTCTTCAAAGAAAAGAACTTCGCTCTTTCTATCGCTTCATCCCTAACCGTACCGTCGGCCGGTTTCAATTCTTCTTCCGTTACGATGAGAAAAAACCTGTCCTCATGGAATTGGGCGCCAGGCCGCTCCGATGGAATGCGCAACGCGACCGAGAGCGCCGGGTCAATGAGCTTTTTATCGAAAGTCAGGCCGGATTCTTCTCCGAATTCCCGAAGCGCCGTCGCGACAAGGTCCTCGTCCTTTTGCGGGTCAAAGTGGCCCATCGGCATCTTCCAAACTTTTTCCTCTATAAAAACCTCTCCGGTTTTCTGGGTATTCTTCTCTCCGGCTTTCTGCAAAACCAAAAGCAACTGCGGCTCTTTGTCCCTGAACCAAATGTAGGCCGTGCCCGCCGAGTAGCTGACGCCCTCTTCCGGAATAAATTTCTCTCCACTCATGCTCCGCTATCTTTCGGGGTCACTCTCCCCTCCTTTACCGGAAAATCCATGAAGATTGCTCCGGCGCAGGAGCTCCAGAATGACTGTGATACCTATAGCCGAGATAATGGCAAAATTGGTAAGGCCGATACCGCACAAAATTCCGATGGCGGATACGAACCAAATTGTGGCCGCCGTGGTAAGCCCGCGCACATGGACGCCGTGTTTCACGATGATTCCCGCTCCCAAAAAACCCACGCCTACAACCACGTTCGCTATCACAGTCAGGAACCCGCTATTCCGGGCGATGACATCGGGCAGGTTCTCGGGTGATACGGCCACGAGGTACGGCAGTGTGACGCCGACGATAGCGAATATCGCCGAGCCGGCCGCAACCATCATGTCGGTCCGGAGGCCCGCCTCCTTTCCGGCAATCTCTCGCTCCAGTCCCACAATGAGACCCAAGAGGATTGCGAGCCCCAAACGCAACAACATTTCTTCTAAGGTAAGCATATTATTATTTTACACCATTAGTACTTCGGATTCTCCTCCTTTACGCCCTTCTTGCGATTGGCGTACCGGGCGAGCGCGAAGAACAGGCTGGAGAGCCGGTTCAGGAATTGAAGCAATTCTGGTGAAAGTTTTTTGGTTCGGTTGAACCTTACCGCCGCTCTCTCCGCCCGCCGAGCGATCACCCGCGCAATATCCAGACGCGCCGAGAGTTCACTTCCACCCGGCAGGATGAATTTGCGGATTGGCGGGAGTTTTTTGTCGAGCGCTTCAATTATTCTTTCGATGTTTCTCGTTCTTCCGGCATCGATCTTGCTGAAACCCCTGGCCTCGTAACCGAATCCGGTAACCGCCGCCTCGGCTTGAATGACGAAAAGGTCCTGCTGAACCATTTTCAAGATTTCACCCATATCTTTCTTTGCCTCGACGCGCGCAAATCCAATCCATGAGTTCAACTCATCCAAATCTCCGAGCAAATCGAAAAGCGCGTTATCCTTAGGAAGCTTTTTCTTCCCGAATGCGCTTTGACCCTTGTCGCCCTGGCCGGTGAAAAACTTGGTTTTCATCATACCCTCCGCGAATTTCTTTTCTCGGAAACCTTCCCGGTTTTTATGTCTCTATCCTCATACAACTTCGGAAGCATCATCTTCGGCTTCCAATTCCTTATCGTTTCTTTCAAATCGGCACTCTTGCCGTACTTGCCGCTCTTCGTGTAATCGCTGCCCAAGATCGGCCCGGTTTCGAAGAATATTATCTGCGCAATGCGCCTGCCCACCACGAGCGGTATCGCATAGTGCGAAGAATTGTTCGTTATCTCCATCGTCCAGCGATTCACGTACCCCACGTCTCCCCAGCCGGCGCATTTGCACACCTCGATGAAGTTCCTTCCCATCGAGGAACGCGCCTTCATCATAGTGGTAACGTGATTCCTGCCGCCGATGAATTCGTTGGTGTGGGCGAGAATCGTCTCTCCCGGATCGAGGAGAATTATCTTGTCCTCCGGCGAAAGACCCGTCCATGAGAAATTAAGTTTCTTGAAAACTTTCTCCGCCGATTCCGCAACGAACGGCTTGGTGCCCCAGACATGGTCCGTGTGGGCCTTGCTCCAAATGTTGTAGATAGGCATGTGATACTTCGAGCCTCTTTCCCGGAAGTAGTATTTACCTAGTGTCACATCGTAACTCGAAGTACTGAGATTGGCTCGGTTGAAGGGGTGAATGGAAATATCACCCCCTTTCATCTCCTCCAAAATTTGTTTATCCGAAAGTGCCATATTCAAATATTATCCAACAAAAGCGCCCGCGCTAAAAGGGCAGAGACAAAATCTCTGCTTTATCTATCGTAAATTCCTCTCCGTTAACCGAGGAATCAAGGATTAGTATTTTCCGGGACAGCGGGGTCACACCTTTAAACCTCAGCCAGTCGCTGATGTCGCGGTCGCTAAGTGTATCAACCAGGCTCTTATATCCCATGGGAAGATTTCCGGTATAACCGTCAATGGTGGGAACGTTCAGATCCATACTAGCCCACATCGCTTTCAATTCGTAGTCAAAGAACCATTGATTCTCGCCCCACCGCAGATAAAAGGCATCTATCTTGTTTTCCCGCACCGCCGCGGAGACCGCCTGTTCTATCTGGGTCTGGATTACCCGCTCTTTAGCCAGATCAAAATAACGGGGGTTGATATCTATTTGTTCAAGACAGGCAATCAATCCGATTGCCACCAGAAGCACCTTGAAAATCCTTGATGAGGATCTCGAATAAACCAAGGAAGCCAAACCCATGATTGCCAGAAATAGAAACAGATAAGAGATGGTCCAAGCCCTAATCACCGCGCGGATGGCTCCGGCGCCGGGAACGAATTTATAAACGTTCACCCAAAAGCTGTAATCGGTGAAAGGTATTCGCAGGGATATGAGCGTAATGATGGCGAAGAGTGTGAAGCCGACGACGAAAGATGGCGGCCAGAAAGTTTTATCCGGATATTTTCTACGGATAAGAACGAACCCGACAATGGAGACCAAAAGTAAAAAGTAAACGAAGAATCCCAAAAATAAATAATTCTCGTATCTCACCGGAATGTTCTGTGTCGCAGTTTCCAATTGTGGCGGATAGAGATTGTACAAAATGCTGGTTGAAGCGATATTCACGTAAGAGCGAACGCCGGGAATCAGTGTCTCCACCTCGCTATAGGAACGTGGGCCGATTTCTTTTTGCGCGGAATAATAAGGGGAAAGGGTAACCGCCAAAACGGCAAAAAATACTAGAACCGATATCAATATTCTGTAATCCAAAAACGGTCTAAGGGAGAACTTATCTTTGTAGAAAAGTTTGCCGACGAGAATTAAAACGGGCAAGGAGAGTAGGAGAAACCAGCCCAAATATATACCAGCCAGGACCTGAAGATAAACACAGATCTCAAAAAACAAAAAGTGTTTGAACTTTTTCTCCTGAATGAACTTGAACAGAAAGAACAGGGCGAGTGCCGAATAGAATTGGGGCAAAAGCTGCTGATGTCCTATTTGCCCCAAACGGGGCAGGCAAAAAGCGAAAAGAAACGAACCAAAACCGGAAAACCAAGTATTCATTTTCAAGCTCCGTGCCAAAAGATAAAAGGCGAAAAAATTTAAGATGGCAACAACAATCATCCAGATTTGAAATGCCGTCTCAGGAGTGAAAAAAGCCCTGGCGAGCCAATAAATCGGCGCACTGCCCCACAAATTATCGGAGTACGCCAAAACATTTCCCTGGGGATAGTAAAATATCGGGGACCATGCGGTACCAAGATACGAGTGATTGAAAACGACCTGAAAAGAATGCTCGAGAAGGAGATTGTTAAATACGGAGTCGCCGGTATCCTGCTGGGAATATCGGAAGCCGGACAAAATCATCGGCCGAAAGAAAATGAAAATGCCGATTGCCAATAGACCGACAATGAATAGAGTGCGTAATAAGTTTCTTTTTATTTTCTTATTATCCACGCGATGCTAGATATTAATTAAATCGACATTTAAACAGAGTTCTAACCGCCGAAAGGCCGTCTTTCCAGGTCAGTTTTTTACCTTCCTTCTTGCTTCTGCTTGAATAACTTATGGGGACTTCCTTGATTTTGAGGCCGGATTTCAGTATTTTGGCCGTGATTTCCGGTTCAAAATCAAAACGGTCGGATTCGAGTTCGATTGTTTTAAGAAAACTAACGGGCAGAAGCTTGTAGCACGTCTCCATGTCGGTCAGCTCCGAACCAAAAAATAAGTTCGTGATGGATGTTAAGAATCTGTTCCCTGCATTATATAAAAACGGTATCTTGATTGCTTGGCCGAGAAACCGCGAACCGAACACGATATCTGCTCCATTTTTCCCAATGGAATCGATCAAAATGCGATATTCTTCGGGATTATATTCAAAATCCGCATCCTGAATAACGACATAATCACCCATAACGTGATTTAGACCGGTTCTTATTGATGCTCCCTTCCCCCGATTCTTATCGTGAAACGCAAGTTTAAAACCGATTTTCTCTTTGAGCTCCGCGAGGATCTCCCTCGTCCCGTCGGTTGAACAGTCGTCAACGACGATTATTTCTTCCACAACCGGAACGTTTTTCACCCTGCGAAGCAAAACATCTATTGTATCGGCTTCATTAAAAACCGGGATTACTACGGAGATTTTATCGATTGTATTTGGCATGAAACGGCAGTATTCAATTGAATTACCAGTAACATCATAATACAACCCCACATCATCGACAAAATAAAAAACTCACAGCTAGCGGGGGTATTGTATAAATTGGGTCGCGTAGTAGAGGACCTGTCTCCTGCATACGCAGGCATGGCGCAGGCAGGCGTTAGAACCATGATACTGGATTTGAAGGGGGGGTTGTGTGCCGGATCTGGGGAAATAAAAATGCCACCATACCGAGGTGGCGATGCGGGAGCAGTTGGTCTGCTCGGTCCTGATGTTTGTAGACACCTGACTACGTTCCTGATTTAGATAAAGAAGGAAATCTGAGAACGAAAGAACATGCCCTCACGAATCTTCTCCAAATCCTCGTAAGGAAGTTGAAAAAGTAGATACCCCCCGATTCGTAGAGGAATCTGTCTATTTCTCCATCGTGGAGCAGTAATCCTCTCCCAAGGCATTTTGGACACCGATAGATCGGTAAACCCAACGAGAATATTGATTCGTCATAGATTCTGCCGGTATCAAAAGCCGTACCCCCACAACCTGGGGTCGGGCATGGCAATGACTTTCCTTTCGACGTCCGATTGCTTATGCGAACGCAATAATATAGAGCGACACAAGCAAATCCGAAACAAAGAATAGGTGCCAGCCAGGACCAAAACAGATACTTTTCGTAACGGAATTCGTATCGGTAGATCTGCAGACCCGCCGTATTCGGGATAACCGCCACAATTTCATCCCTGCTGTCCCAGTCGCTGTAAGTGACCTCGTCGCCCTGAATACTGAACAGGCGAATCCAATCATGAATACCATTGAACGCAGGTTGACGGGTATACACCTTGTAGTACACCGTACCGTTTGCATTCCGCAGGAATTCTTCGCTCACAGGAACCTCGATGAGGGTCTTTCCTAGAAACGGTTGGATGAAGTTCTCCGTCTCAACGAGGATTACATTGGATGGGATCGACAGAGCCGCCATCTTCACCAAACTCTTTTCTTCGAGAATCTTGTTGTGGTGAATGGTAAGTAATACACCCAGCGTGACTGCCAGAATAACAACCAACCATTTTCTGTATTGTCGGAACATATTTGCCTCCGCTCGTTAGTTGTCAAAATCCGGTTGATTAGCTGAAAACAGAATAGCACATTTCTGTACTATTTGTCAATACATTGGGTCGCGTAGTGGGGGATGTTAGAAATGTGATTGGGGGGTTGGAGAGAATGGTTTGTGTTCCTGGAATGGACTAAACCACCTCTGCGAGTGGGACGAAGTTGGGATCTATCTTAGAGAAGGAGTAGGCGTCAATGATTTCCCTATTGTTAAAATTCGTTAGTAGCATATTATGAACGTATGGATATCCTAACGTATATCGTGCTCATCATCGTCGTCCTTCTGATTTTGGGAATAAAGGTGATAACAGAGTATCAGCGCGGGGTCATCTTCCGATTGGGCCGTCTCGTTGGTACACGTGGTCCAGGACTTATCTTCGTCGTCCCGATTTTTGAAAGAATGGTAAGGGTTGGACTTCGGACTGTTACCATGAACATCCCTTCGCAGAAAATCATCACGAAAGACAACGTTTCGATAGATATAGCGGCAGTCGCCTACTACCACGTCGTAGACTCTCAGAAATCCGTGGTGGCGATTGAGAATGTCCACGATGCCGTGAATCAGATTAGCCAAACGACGGTCAGGAACGTCGTGGGTCAATTCATGCTCGACCAATTCTTGTCGCAGACAATCGATATCAACGAAAAAATAAAGAACGTGATCGACGTTCACACGGAGCCGTGGGGCATTCAGGTGACCGCCGTTGAGATTAAGGATGTCACGCTCCCGGAAAACATGCAGCGCGCTATGGCAAAGGAGGCTGAAGCTGAACGTGAGCGTCGGGCAAAGATCGTTGCCGCGCAGGGTGAATTTCAGGCGGCTGAAAAATTAGGGCAAGCAGCTGATATCATTGCCAGTCATCCAGTCGCGCTCCAGCTTCGTACACTCCAAACAATGGCGGAAATTGCCACGGAAAAGAATTCTACGATCATTTTCCCCGCCCAGTTTATGACGACCGTAAAAGAGGCTCTTGAGATGCTTCAAGAAGACAAGAAGAGCAGGTAACCCAAGGTTAGGCACATCGAACTCCGTTTAGGATATAAAAACAACCCTGATAAATCAGGGTTATCTTCTTTGGGTCGCGTAGTGAAGCCTGCCTGCCGGCAGGCAGGGACGTTAGAACTGTGATACGGGGGGGGGAGGTTTGTGTGCCTAGCTTGGATTAACAAATCTGAAAGTATAAAGGATTTGATGGAATATATTCACATACGTGTTAGTGCCGTCATGCATATTACTCAGTGCCTTACTAATCAATGTAGTTTCCGTTACGTCGGGAGTAAAACCTGGGGCCCCGGATATAAACTCGTGGTTGAGAGAAATAATATAGTAGTTTCCATTCCGCTTTGTCCAGGCGTTAATTACAGTGTCCCAGGATCCCATTCCTCCATATTGAGCCCAGTAATCAATTGTGAAGTCCCCCACGGTCTCGGAAGCGACCCTTCCGGTTGTTGACGAAGAGATGGGGGCGTTCTCTTGATAAGTGAAGCGACCACCAAAAGTTCCGGGTAAATCGACTGATAAATCCTTACTTTCAAGCACTTCGACAGGAAAATCAGCTGGGTATTTTATTTCAAATCCATTTGCTGCATCAGTATGTACTGGCCAATTAGCTGTTGCGTCCTGAGGTTGTGAGCTGGCAGTGGTTGCTGTTTGAGGTCCCGAAGTAGCCGACTGCGGCGGAACGTTTTTCGAGGATAAATACCACGCTCCCCCGCCAACCACGAGAATTCCCAAGAGGATGAGAAAGACGACAATTGGCGCGAATCCTTTTTGGTTCATGGACTCATTGTATAACAAAATGTCCCCATCTGGAGTACAAAAATTATCCTGATTTTATCAGGATAATTTTGGATGGGTCGCGTAGTGGAAGACGTTAGAACTGAGATTGGGAGGTTGGAGGGAGGGGTTTGGGGAAATAAAGAGCCACGCCGATTGCTCGCGTGGCCGCTCTTGCTCCCTCTCGCTTTTCTTAGGAAAGGGATTGTTCACCAGCCGTCACCGGTGATTGTCATTCCCTGTGCGATGAAGATTTTCATTTTTTGAATCACTTCTTCGGAAGCACCATCCTTTTTGAGTTTGGTTATAACGGTCTTCTCCTGATTGGCAAAAAAGGACTTTCTCGCCTTATTCGCGGCTCTGATGATTTCTGCATTCTTCTTTTCTTCGGTGTTCCTTATCCTTTGTGCCATACCCTATTCTCCTTTCTGGTGAAATTGTGGATTTACTGACGCCAATATACCACCCGATATCCGAGGTTTCTAGTGAAGTCAACTTCACTCTATAAGACTGTTTTCGACTCTCTCTTGATGTTAAAATGGATTCTATGGATCTCCCGCAAATGCAATCTCTCTGCCCGCAGTGTCATCAAACTATTTCTCCTGAATGGTATTTCTGTGCGAATTGCGGAAAGAATCTTAAAGAGAAACCACCCTCGACGACTTGGCTCGCGCAAACCAGCCTTTATCTATTAAGTATTTTCCTCCCACCACTTGGTCTCTGGCCTGGCATGAAGTATGTCCGCAGCTCATATCCGCCTGCACGGCGAGTCGGCATTATCATTATTGTTCTCACCGCAGTCTCACTAGTGGTAGGTTTCGTGATTTTGGAACGATGGCTGAGTAATGCGGTCCAGCAGGCAACAAGCAGCGATCTGGGTGGCTTAGGTGGATTTTGATTTAGAAGGATTTGCGTGCCATATTTGGCGAGATAAAGAACTATCTCAGGTGAACTCTCAGAAAATAGTTCCTTGACATTGGCCTAATCACATGCTATAGTTTTGACATTTAGAAAACTGAGAATAGCTGTACATTTCAAACTAAAAGGGAAGGAGACACATATGATTAGCAAATTGAAACATCGTTTTGAATTGAGGAGCGCGGCACGGAGAATACCCATGAGGATTTATGAGCTCATTGACGCTATAAAGACGCGATATTCTGCAGTACGGTTTGACGCAAAAGATGACGAATCGTTTCAAGAATTTCTTCGGTCGGTTAATACTGATCGCGAAATTCAAGAGTTTGCACAGCTTTCAAATGGTGGGGCGATTGCTACACTTAGGGAAGGCGAAAAAACCCCATTTGGAGGTTTTGGGACGAATCTCTGCGTTGGACCTCAAGGATTATATGTGTATGACTTCAATGATTATGAAGGGAAGAGTAAGGAGATTACATCTTCACCTGAAACGTTGAAGCAATTCGGTATGACCTCTCAAAAACTTCGCGATGCGATTGTAAAGTTTTTTGACAGGGATGCATACATTAAACATGTTGCCGAATTCAATTCATTCCGTCATTGATTTATCTTTATCAATTAACCAGAATCGCCCTACGAAATCGCAGGGCGGTTTTTTATTTCCCCACCTCAATTTTCGTTCCGGCATCGTCCCACTCGGAGACAAAAAACCGTCCTAATTCTATCGGGATAATTTTGGGTAGGTCGCGTAGTAGAGGACGTTAGAACTGTGGTTAGAAGGTTGGAGGGAAGGATTTGCGTACCGAACGTGAGCGTATACGTTCAGAATCAGGACAATGTAGAATAACAAGATATGACAAGCTGGCGTAACGAGTCCTCCTTCACCCTCATAGAGCTCCTGGTAGTGATAGCCATCCTCGGAGTCTTGGCTACCGCCGTCATCCTCGTCATCAATCCTGCTGAGCTCCTCAAAGAAGCTAGAGACTCCACTCGTCTCTCCGATCTGGCGTCCTTGAACAGTGCCCTCAATCTCTTCCAGGTCGACCAGTACAACCAATCCCTCGGAACCGCCTCAACGACCTATGTGTCAGTTCCGGACACGTCACCTACCTGTGCGAACTTAGGCCTTCCCGCATTGCCTTCAGGCTGGGCATACGCCTGCGTTTCCACCGCCTCCTCCTCGAGAGTCGACGGCACAGGATGGATCCCTGTGAACTTCACCCTCATCTCATCCGGAAGTCCTCTCTCCAGGCTTCCCATTGATCCCATAAATACCACCTCAAGCGGACAGTACTACACCTACACATCAGGAGGCTCTTGGGAACTGACGGCTATTCCTGAATCACAGAAACAGCGGGCCGCCCTCCAGATCAACCCTCCCATACAGAATATGCCTGGAGTCATAGCCTATGGTTCTAATCTTTCCTTATCACCATTATTCAATACCTCTGGACTTGTGGGTTACTGGCCTTTGGATGGCTCTCCCAATGACTCATCTGGGAACGGAAACAATGGGACGTGGTATGGCTCTCTGACCAACGGTTCCTACTATACGGGAGGCAAGATTGGACAGGCGGGGAATTTCGATGGGACGGATGATTATGTGTCCGTTCCCGATAACTTGACCCTTCGATTAAATTCCGATTTTACAATCTCGCTTTGGTATAAGGAAATAACACTGATCGGCAGTTATCCAGGTATTCTTGTCAAAGGGAACTCGGGTGTTGCTGGGCAAGGATATTTAATTTTTTATATAAGTAACGGTACTATACTCTATAAAAGAGATAATATTAGTCCATCTGCGGCAAATTTAGTCACCACATCTTGGAATTTTCTTACCATTACTTATTCAGGATCAATATGGTCGTGGTATTTAAATGGAATGCTCAAAGCGAGCGGTACCCAGGTATATGTCACTGATACAAGTACAAGTTCTCTTCTTTTTGGGAAAGGGGATGACTTTGGTAGTGGAGTTATCGACGACGTCCGCATCTACAACCGCGCTCTCTCCGCCGCCGAGATCCAAGCCATCTATAACACCACTAAGTAGAGAAGAGGTTTCTTTGGCTGATTGAAAATTGTTTTTTTGTCCGGGTCGCGTAGTGGGGGACGTTAGAACTGTTATACAGCGAAGGTGTATTTTAAGACCTAATAAGATCGTAGATTTTTCGCGTCCCCCCGAATATACCCGACCATCCCCGCATTGAGCCATCCGCAAAATAAGCCTTTCCCGGATTCCCGTTCTTATCAAGATATTCGACAAGTATCCATTTAGTGCTTTTACCGACCAATAAACCAAATCCATTGGCGATTAGAAAATAAACAATTAAAAGGACAACGTCTTCCCCAGTGAATACAAAATGAGATATGGAGGTAAATACAAAATAATATACGGCTATGGCTAAAATGTTCGTCATAATATAGGTTACCCAATTGATGTCTTGGCTTACCATGGAAATACCCCTAACGGTTGATTTACCGATTTGAATCGTATTCTTCTTGCCTGTAAATAGGATATTTTCTCCGGAGAAATCCAACGAACCCTTGTCGTTAAAGACAAGAAATTTGGAGGCACTTTTTACCTTTTTCTCAGAGGCATACCATACGTTTGGAAAAATTTTTTTATCTGCACCCATACGTTAAAGGTACACCAGACCATGCCTGAAAGATACTTGGATTTATCGCTGGGTCGCGTAGTAGAGGACGTTAGAACCATTATACAGCAGAAAGAGCGGGTCTGTGCGCCGGACCTAGGTTAAATCTCATCTGGTTATAACCAGAAATAGCAAAGCCCAACATTGTTGTCGGGCTTTTTGCTCATGACTTTCGTCTTTGCTTTCTACGCAGTGGGCTCCACGTAGTGTTCGGTTAGGTATTCAACCGTAATCGAGTTTCATTTTTCCCCTCTGGTAGGATTATTGCATCGTTAAAAACGATCTCAGTAACAGCGCCGGACTAGCTCGAGCTCGTCCAGATTTCCAGTCTTAATGAACTCAGCACAAATCTTGAAGCGCTCGTCAATCTTACCCGCGCCTTCAAACTTTCCGATTACCTTCTGCAAGGCAGAGAGATGGGGGCGAATATCTTCGGCTGTGAGAATACCGTCGCAGATACAGTGACCAAACTCGTGCTTGGTCATATCGGCGCGTTCCCCAGTGATCGTCCACGGATACCTCCAATCGTCCGAATCCACGGTATCTTTGTTGGCCAACTGGGCGATTTGGGCAATCTGCTTAAGCTGCCTTGCCTTGTTTTCGGCCGCGTACTTGTCGGGTTCTACCGTCTCGTCGAGCACTGCGAATATCCCCATCGCGCCGGAGAGAATGAGCTTCTGCTTATCGAGTGCCTCGTTGAAGATCTCGACGAACTTGGCCTCATCCTTTTTGGTGGGCTTCTCGATATTTGTAACACCGAGATAATTCATGTACGGCTTGTCATCGTACCCACCGGTCCAGCGGACGATCGGAAGTTTCGGGAAGTTGTGCCGAACGACACAGATTAGACGGGTTGAGGTAACGGCCTCACCAAAATCCTTGTCGATCATCAGCACATCGACCCCCTTGATCGCGTCGGCCACCGACTCGGACAGAGATTTCGAAGTGAACTGCTTGGGATCAGAGACAACCAACCCCGTCACCTCATAGCCAGCTTGCTCGAGAAGGGTCTTACCATGCTTGATCCATAGAGCACTATCATCAACAATCAGAATACGCATACAAAACCTCCATTTTGGTTTATAGGGTTATTCTCGACTATCAGAATTTTCGTTTAACTTGTACTTATAAAATTGTCATAGGGAAACACAATGTTCCTGTCTGAAAACAAAATAGCACACCTCGTGCTATTTGTCAATCTGGGTGCCTAACGGGAATCGAACCCGTATCAGAAGTTCCACAAACTTCTGTGTTAACCGTTACACCATAGGCACCATAGGTAAAAACCTAAGGAAATTCTATACCCGCCGCCGCTAATTTGAAAGTCCGGCCGGAATGTATGCTAATATCTAAGAGTAACCCCTTATGGGAAGTCTTTTAGACAGTTTGGGCGCTCTCGTAGTCCATTATCCAGACTGGAGCCATTGGATAATCGCCGTCGCCATCCTTATCCAAGGCGAGGTGGTTGTTCTGGTCTCGGTATTTTTGATAGCGGCCGGAAACTTGACCTGGGGCGGTTTCATCATCCCAGCTATTTCGTCCCTCATAGTAGGTGACATGTTTCTCTTCTTTTTGGGGCGGGCCATGCGGAATACCCGCTTTGGCTGGAAGCTATACCGGAAGATAAAACACTCCAAACGCACCCAATTTTATCTTTTCTACGTGCGGGAAAATATCAATAAATTGATGATAATCTCCAAATTCCTGGTGGCCGCGAACATCTTCGCGGTCTTCGCCGTGAGCTGGTCGAAGGTCTCATTCGCCAGGTTCATGAAATCCCAGCTTACGAGCGTCTTGCTTTGGTTCTTCTCGGCCACCGCCGTCGCCTACTTTTTCGCCTCCGGCTTTACCTACCTGAAATCCGAAAAGGTTTTCAAACAGATAGAAATAGGCCTGGCCGTCGTGATGGTCCTAATGTTCGTGGGCGAACACTTCTTGCGGAAAATTTTAAGCAAGAGATTCTCCGTCGAAGGCAGAGCCAGGGGTATCGGGAACGCCCTCGATGAAAGCTTCGAAGAGGAAGAAAAGGAAAAACTATCTCAGTAACTCGTTGACTTTGGCCGCCACTATGAAGTCGTTCTCGAAGAGTCCGTTTATCGCGTGTGTCCAGAGTTCCAATCTCACTTTACTGTAGAAAACGTGTATATCCGGATGATGGCCCTCGCTTTCGGCGATGGCGGCCACCTTGTTTATGAACGCCATCGATTCCTTAAAATCTTTGAACTCGAAATCGCGGCTTATTTTCTTGCCGTCCTCTGAAATAGCCCAGCCCGGCGTCTGCTTCAATAAAATTTCCGCTTCCGGTCTTGTGAGCGGGGTTTCAGCTCCTTCACAGGCCACGCATTTTTTTGTTTTTAGGTCCATAAGTTAATTATCTACCCCTTTTCTTTATTACGATAATCCTTCGAATAATCGGATTTTTTCGAGGATACGGAGACAACCCCGGAAAGTCGAACCAGACACGCCTGAAGGTTTCCAAGCCCAACTTGCGGACTTTTCCGATCTCCGGGTCCTGAAGATAAATGAATCGTTCATCCAAACCAACTGCGACCGAGTAATGGCCATCATCCTGCGAGAACCAGTCCACTATCACCGGAATGTTTTGCTTAATGTATCGCTTGATATCGCTGATGCTCGCATAATCTTTTATCAATCCCTCAAAACCAAGTTTTCCGGCGGCGCGGAGCATGCCCTTAGCGTCTATGCCGCGAGAGCGCGTGGCGCCAGATAGCTTTGCCAAAGCGGCCTCGCTTTTATTCGCGCCGTAATATCCCAACACCATCTTGAGCGATGCGGGACCGCAATAACCCCGCGTTTGACGGAACGACTTTATCTTTATCATTTTGTGCCGCGGGGGTGAATCGAACACCCGACGCCTACCTCTTCCAAGGTTTGCTTGGACTATATCATCTTCCTTCTAAAAGGAAGTTGGGCGCTTGCGTAGGATTATCGTTGGGACTCACCTACTAGTCTCTACACCTTCTCCGATACCTCCGCCAACTGACGGATCCCATCAGAGCTTGGCTCGGGATTATTTCTTTTAAGAAGTTTCCCCCGAATTCACCCAATTATTCAATCCACATTACTGCGGAAGGCCCCAAAGAGTTTAGGGTAGCGCTCTACCACTGAGCTACCGCGGCTTATTAAGTTGTACTCAAAATATATCAAGGAAGACCTTATTTTTCAATCGCTTCCCCGGTAGAGCGAGCAATGCTATAATTATATTCAATGAGGATATGTAAATTGTGTGGCAACGCGTTTAAAGACTACCAAAGCAGATGCAGGGCTAGATGCGGCTCTTGCAACACGAAGGTAAGGAGATTTCGGACCAAAGCGGCAGCCATAAAGTACCTTGGAGGGAAATGTGTGAATTGTGGTTGGCGCGGTAATCAAGCTGCACTTCAATTCCACCATACGAATCCTAAAAAGAAAGATTTTATAATAGGAAATGTTGCGAATAAAAAATGGGAAGTGATAAAAAGTGAACTGAAAAAATGCGAGCTCCTCTGTGCCAACTGCCACACCATAAAGCACAGCACAAAAAACGATGCACTACTTGTTCAAGAAGCGATGAATTATCAGGGAAGAAAATTTGAATTATAACTACCACAACAAAAGGAAATGAATTACTATATTTAAATATTAAAAATGCCGGAAAAAACTTTGCTTAAAGTAGAAAACCTCTCCGTTATCCTTGATGGCCAGAGAATCATCAAGGATGTTTCCTTTGAATTAAAAAAAGAGGAGGTACTGGCCATCGTGGGCCCCAACGGTGCCGGAAAATCGGTGCTCCTCAAAACCCTGCTTGGCCTTTTTCCGACCGCAGGCGGAAAAATAGAATGGGGTAAGGATGTTACCTGCGGATATCTTCCCCAGCGCTTCCACATCGACCATTATCTGCCGATGACCGTCAAAGAATTCCTCAAATTGAAACCGAATCCGAAATACGCCTTGGAGAGGGTCTTGGAGCTCGTAGAAATAAACGGGCACTGGCTCAATAAGAATCTCGCGACCTTTTCGAGCGGCCAACTCCAGAAAATCCTCCTGGCCTGGGCCATTATTGACCAGCCGCAGGTGCTCCTGTTCGACGAACCAACCGAGAACGTGGATGTAGTTGCCCAGGAATCCATTTACGACCTGCTTCACCATCTTCAGGATACATTGGGCATCGCCATAGTTCTGATATCGCACGACTTAAGCATCGTCTATCACTACGCTAATCAAGTACTTTGTCTGAACCACGCGATGGTCTGTTACGGCGAACCGCAAGAAGTGCTCACGACGGCTACGCTTTCGGAGCTCTATGGCGACCACGCTTTTTTCCATCATCATCACTTCGACGAACGCCACGACCACCACCATGAGTGACCTATTCTTCTACACGTTGGTTTCCGGCATCTTCGTCGCAGCGGCGAGCGGCATTGTGGGGTCATTCCTCATCGTCCGGAAGATGTCACTTATGTCGGATGCGCTTTCCCATGTGGCGCTTCCCGGCATCGCTTTAGGCATAATCTTCAAATTCGCTCCCATTTGGGGCGGTCTCGCAGCACTCTTCGCCGGCATCTTACTTATCTGGCTTATTGAGAACAAGACCAAACTGGCCACCGAATCCGTGACGGGCGTTATGTTCGTGACCGCACTCGCGATAGGCGCGCTCATTATTCCGGAACAGGACCTTCTCGAGGCATTCTTCGGCAGCGTAGAAAAAATAACATTCAATCAGATAGTATTTCAGACCGTGGTCGCCATAGCGATAATCGGCTTGATAATGAAGTATTTGAAACCGCTCACGCTTTTCTCGATCGCTCCGGAATTGGGCACTTCCGTGAAGATATCTCCGCTCGCGATGCAACTTTTAATACTGGTGCTTATAGCGCTCACGATTTCCATCGGCATTAGTTTCGTGGGCGTACTTTTAATCAGCGCCCTTTCCATTATTCCGGCCGCCACCGCCCGAAATCTCGCGAAAGGTTTTAATTCTTTCATCTTGACATCCATCGTCCTCTCCGTGATTTCCCTGTCGGGCGGCCTTCTTGTGGGGCGATTTTACGGAATGAATCCCGGCATCGCAACGGTTCTTTTGAGCGCCGTTTTATTCGGATTGAGCCTATTCAAAAAAGGATAGGTTAATTCCCCGAAGAGAATTTGTCCGCTTCGTAAATATTTGTCGGATTCCACGCCATCCACGTGTCGCCGTAGCCGGCATCCTTGATTGCCCGCATTTCTTCCCCCACCATCTGCTTGTCGTAAACCGCCCCCATGTCGAAATCCTGTATCCACGGGCGGATGATGGCGGTCGAACTCGCTCTGGCCAAAATGGGTTTCCCGCTTTCGAGCGTTCGAAACACCACCTGATACGGCTCCGTTGCCGGATTGGGGAAATTGAAATTTCCCGCCGCATAGTGGGATGGATATATCATCGGGGATATCACGTCAAAAAACTGTCCGGCATCTCCGGCCCGCTGGCCGACCCCCAGGCCATTATCTCTCAAAAGTGTGTAGGCAAACAGGTCCGCCGAGAGAACCGCTTTTGGCCGTGCCTCGCGGACCTTACCGGTTAGATATTTGAAAAAATTCTTTAGAACTTCCACCGCCGGCGTCACGTTGTCATAGGCCGGAAAAGTGATCGAGTCCACATCCCCATCCGGGAAACGGATGTAATCGAAGTTAACTTCCATGAATCCGACATCGAGCGCCCGTTCGGAAACCGCAACAGTTTTATCCCAAACTTCCTTGCTTGCTGGGTCCACCCAAAGATAGCCCCCGTTTCCGGACCACAAATTGCCTGCGGAATCGTGAAGAGCGAGTGCCGGCTCCGATTCAGCCAGCTTATTGTCCTGGAAAACCACAACCCGAGCGATGGGGTAGATTCCCTGCTCTCTGAATTTCTTCACGGTGTTTTTCATTCCCTCCCCGAGATACGTTCCGTCGCTATCCTTCACGTTTATGACGACCGCGTTCAGGCGCGTGGATTTAATGAGTTTTATCGTCCTCTCCACCCACGACGGAACGGAAGCGGCCGCGGCCGTGAGATAAACCGCCCTCACATTCTCTGGAGAAACCGAAACCGGCGGAAAATCGGCGGACACTTCCGCTTTTTTCTCTCCGGCGTTATCCGCCTCGGAGATCAAACGAGATCCGTTCTCAAAACCCCGGATCGCGATTCCGGCCAGAACGGCCAATATTATTACGAAAACTATGGTGGATTTCTTCATTAAAAAGCCCCCTCGGCAGGAATCGAACCCGCATCAACGCCTTAGAAGAGCGCTGCTCTATCCATTGAGCTACAAGGGGCGATTTCGTTGATTCTATAGTAAAAATCGGATAGTTTAAAGGGAGAGGCGGGCCGTAGTGTAACGGTAGCACGAGTCCTTTGGGAGGATTTAGTTCGGGTTCAAATCCCGGCGGCCCGACAACATAAAATCGAGAATCGTTTTTCGGGCCGGGATTTGAACGGGAAAGGGGTCGGGGAAACGGAAGTTTCCCCGTGGCGGAAATACTAAAACCGCTGGGTGTTAGGGAGCGAAGCGACGTTCAATTCCCGGCGGCCCGACAAATTAGATCTAGATCAAAAGCTGCGGCAACAAACTCTGGCCGGTCATTTCGGGTGGCTTCGGTATATTCATCAATTCCAAAACGGTCGGCGCGATATCCGAAAGGATGCCCATCACCGGAAGCGCCGTAAGCGGATTTTCGGAAGAACTTCGGCGATATTTCTTTCCCACCAGATAGAACGGTACAGGGTTTGGGTCATGCTTCGTCTCCGGTTCGCCGGTCTTCAAATCCAAAAGCGATTCGGCATTCCCGTGGTCAGACGTGATCATGAGAATATGGTCCCCGCCGAGAACGCTCTCCATAAGCCGACTCACCTCCCTATCTACAATCTTCACCGCTTTCAGGGTGGCTTCGTAATCTCCCGTGTGAGCTACCATGTCGGGATTGGCGTAATTCACTAGAATAAAATCGAACGTCCCTTCGGAAAGCGCCGCGAGCACCCGGTCGGTTATGGGCACGGCCTTCATCTCCGGATAACTGTTATACCGGACGGCATTCTCGGATGGCACGAGAACCCGAAACTCGTTCGGGAACGGCTGTTCCTTAAGGCCATTGAAGAAATAAGTGACATGGGCGTATTTTTCCGTTTCGGCAATGCGCAGTTGGCGCAAACCATGGTCCGACAGAATTTTCCCCAGGGGATTTTCCACCACCTCCTCGGGAAAGGCGACGGGCGCCTTGAATTTCGGGTCGTAGCTCGTGAAAGTCGCAAAGTACAAATTCTTGAAATTTTTGACCGGGAACTCTTTGAATCCCGGGTCAATGAATGAGGCCGTAAGCTGACGCATCCGGTCCTCCCGGAAGTTAAAACAAACCACCGCATCGTTCTCGCTTATGAAATGCGGTTCGCCTACGGTCGAGGGTTCTATATATTCGTCGTCCAAACTACGGTCGTATGTTTTCTTGACCGCGTCTTCCAAGTGAACTGGGTTCGGACTCATTCCCGTCAAAACGCCGTATGTCCTTTCGGTCCTGTCCCAATGCTTGTCCCGGTCCATGGCATAATAACGGCCGCTCACGCTTACGAGTACGGAACGGATGTCGAATCCCAAATCATCCGAGAGCCGTTTTAGGATCTTGAGAATCGAGTGCGGTTCGCTGTCCCGCCCGTCCGCAAAAGCATGTAGATAAAATTTCACGCCGTTGTCCCGCATCATCTTTATGAGTGCTTCAAGGTGTTCAAGCGAAGCATGAATGTTCGCTTCCGTGAGAAGTCCAAGCAGGTGAACGGCGGAATTATTTTTCTTGGCGTGCTCGATTGCCGCAACCAAAACTTCATTCTTGAAGAAACTTCCGTCCTTAATCGAGAGCGAGATCCTCGGAAAGTGCTGGTACAAGACCTTACCCGCGCCGATTGTGAGGTGCCCGACTTCGCTGTTCCCCTCTTCATCCCACGGCAGCCCGACGGCGATGCCCGATGCCTGAAGCGCTCCGGCCGGAAAATTGCTCCGGATGAAATTCATCGTTGCCGGTTCCGCCCGATAGATCGGATTGCTTTCGTCCAAGGCCCCGATTCCCCAGCCGTCCAGAATCGCCAAAATTACCGTCTTTCTCATTGATTGTCTTTATTGTAAGCGATATAATTAAACCGGTAAAAGTCGATGAAAACCAATTTAACCAATATTTTCAATCATGATTCAAGACCCCCTGTTAGCGGGCGGTTTGGCGGTTTTAGGCATCGTAATCGGCTACTTCATCCGTTTGGGAGTGGCCAAGCGTCTTCATTCATCGCTGGAGCAGAAGGCGGAGAAAGAGTTTGAAACAGCCAGAACGCAGTCGAAGGAAATAGTTCTTGAGGCCCAAACCAAGGCGGCTTCCCTTTTAGCCGAGGGGCAAAAGGAAGAGAAAGAGCGCAAACAGGAGTTGCGCCGGCTTGAAGAACGGCTGATAAAGAAAGAGGATTCGCTCGAAGGAACCGTCAAAGAACTGGAGAGCCAAAACCGCCGCATTGCCGAGAAAGAAATTGAGCTCAAGAAAAAAGACGAGGAGGTAAGGGGACTCCACGAAAAAGCGGTTCTTGAAATAGAGCGCGTAGCCGGGCTCTCGCGCGAAGAGGCGAAAAAAGCCATCTTCAGCGAGTTCGAAACGGGCCACCGGCAAGAGATTGCCGATGCGATTTCAAAACTGGAACGGGAACGCCGCGATGAAATAGAAAAGAAGGGAATGGAAATAATCACGGGCGCCATCCAGCGCTATGCCCGAAATTCCATTGCGGACGTGACGACGAGCGTGGTGACCCTGCCCAACGAGGAGCTTAAGGCGAAGATAATCGGCCGCGAGGGCCGCAATATCCGCACGTTCGAACGGCTCACGGGCGTTGAGCTTATCGTGGACGAAACACCCGAAAGCGTCATCCTCTCCTCATTCGACCCGATGCGCCGCGAACTCGCGAAAATCTCGCTCGAAAAGCTTCTGAAGGATGGGCGCATCCAGCCGGCAAAAATAGAAGAAAAGGTGGAAGAAGCCCGCCAGGAACTGGAAGACAGAATCCATAAGATCGGCGAAGAGGCGGCTTACGAGGTAGGCATCCTGGACCTGCCAAAAGAAATCATTTATCTTCTGGGACGGTTGAACTTCCGCACCAGCTATGGCCAGAATGTCCTCTTGCACTCCATCGAGATGACACACATTGCCGGAATGATAGCCAGTGAACTGCATCTGAACGTGGAGGTCACCAAAAAAGGCGCGCTGCTTCACGATATCGGTAAGGCGATAGATCACGAGGTGGAAGGAACGCACGTAGAGATCGGCCGCAAGCTCCTTAAGAAATACAACATTTCCGAGGCGGTCATCCACGCGATGGAATCCCACCATGATGAATACCCCTACGCAACTCCGGAATCGTACATTGTGGGCGCCGCGGACGCGATATCGGCAGCAAGACCCGGTGCGAGAAGGGACACGCTCGAGAAATACGTGAAACGCTTGGAAGAGATCGAGAAGGTGGTGAACGCTTTTGACGGAGTAAAGCAATCCTACGCGGTCTCGGCCGGCCGGGAGGTCAGGGTCTTCGTTGTTCCCGAAAAGATAGATGACTTCGGTGCCCTGGAGCTGGCCAAAAAGATAGCGAATAAGATACAGTCAGACGTTAAATATCCCGGTGAGATAAAAGTTACGGTCATCCGCGAGGTCAAGGCGGTAGAGTACGCGAGATAATCTCCGGCTACCCTGTCTACTAACAGGCAGGCGGGAAATGCGGAAAACCCTCTTAAAATCACATTAAATCTGCTATAATAAAGCCAATCAAAAAAGGTCGGAGAAATTAGGATGTCCTAAAATAACAATGAAGAAATCAGACCTCGTAGAGGCGGTAATGAAATCAGCGGGAATCGACACCAAAAAGCAGTCTGAGCAGGCGGTTGATGCGCTCTTCGATACGATCGTGAAGACGTTATCCCACGGCGAAGAAGTCGCCATTACCGGTTTCGGCACCTTCCGGGTGGCAAAGCGGGCAGCCCGAATGGGCGTGAACCCGAAGACCGGCGAAAAGATCCAAATCGCAGCTGCAACCAAACCGAAATTCCGCGCCGGCAAGCTCTTGAAAGAAGCGGTAAAATAACTTCGTAACAGCAAAAAACTCCCCTTCTCGGGGAGTTTTTTGATTCCCGCCGTTAGGCGGAATCAACCAAGCAACTTCCTCACTAAGTTGCTTATATCAATAAAGTTTTGATAGGCGTCCTTAATTTTACTTAAGGAGGATCCTACCAAATCCTTAATTGATACGATGGGATTGGGAACGGCATCAGCCGTCAAGGAAGAAGATGCGGTGAAAGTTGAATATGCCGCACCGTCAGTGCTTGTTGCATCGGTCGAATCGGAGGACGTAGCGACGAGATCGGTTGAGGAGACCATGGGCGCATTCTCCACGCCATAATTTTGGCTGAAAAGATCGTAGGCCTGATTATTCAAATCGACTGCATCCGAAATGTTTTGCCGGGATCTCATCAATGAATTGTTTATATCGCCGGATCCACTGATTCTGGTCTGGTTCAGATTCTCCAAATCTCCCGTTATCTTTTCAAGCCTTGTTTGGGCGGTCTCTATCGCCTTGGCTTCTTGTTTTATGAGGAGGAAGCTCTGGGCCTGGCTTACGAGTGGCAGATAATTCGCGGCGCGCCACGATTTAAAATCTTGGGCGACTTGCTTTATCTTAGCCAGATTAATGGTCTTGGCGTTGCTAACCAAATCCTTTTGCGAATCGAAGAAGGTTATCGCTCCGTCAAATTCATTGAGGGTCAATTTCTTCCAGGCATCCAGTTTCGCGTCCTTATCCGCCGCCAAAAGTTTAAACTCGAAATCTTTGGCTTCGGCCTCCGAAAGATTCAGTACCTGGCTGAAGGTTTGGATCCTTAGCCCGACATCATCTCCGGAATTTTCATCCTTGGCCGTAACCAGATCATCCAAAAACTGTTTAGCGTTTTGAAGCGCCTTCTGAACCGTTGAGGTACCGTTATCGGCGAAAACCGGCCTCGCAAAAAAAAGCGAGAGGCCGAAAAAGACTGTGAACGACGAGATTAAAAATTTCTTCATTTTTTACTGAATGACTTTATCCAAAAGCTGGTCAATCTCCGAACTGCTGTTCGTTACGTCCAAGCTCATATCATTGTTCTCGGACTGCAAAATGCCCTGGTTCAAATGATTGCCTTTGTTATTGGAAATTTCCGAAATCGCCGAGGTAATGGTTTGACTCACGTTCTGACTGTAGTCTATATCGTTGAGTTCTATGTTGATTTTCATATTGGCGAACTCTTGGTTCAAAACCTCCGGACTGGCGAATGCCGTAGGAGCATTATTGCCCGAAAACAGGAACGTTCCAGCGGCAACAATCGCCAAGAGACCCGCCATTACTCCGGCTAATCTTAGACGATACCAAGCGAAAGCCGGCTCCTTCTTTAGGGCTAAAATGGTCCGCCGACTCGAGGCCGCAAAATTCGGGCTCGGCTCGATCGTTCTAAGCTTCTTTAATTGTGTGATTATCCGGTCTTCCATTTTCTTCTACGTATTTCTTTAACTGTTTTATCGCCCGGTGCTGGATGACTCTCACGGCACCCTCGCTTTTTTGGAGCGCCACCGCGATCTCTTTGTTCGAAAGCTCTTCCACGAACTTCATTATCAGAACGTCCTGATAGTTCGGTTCAAGCCTCTTCAGGCACTCGTGAATATTTTCCAAATCCAGCCGGTCGTCCATCCGTTCGGCAAGCGACGTCGTTTCGACCACCGGCTCCTCGGGAATATTTTCGATGTCCACGTTCACCTTCCGGGTGCGGTAGTAATCGATGACCGCGTTTCCCGCTATCCGGTAAAGCCAGCTCGAAAAGGGATGTCCCTGAAATTTGAAATTTCCGACATTCTGCCAAGCGGAGAGGAAAACCTCATGGCAGATATCTTCGGCTTGGGCCTTATGCCCACCCACCTTCAAAAAGACGAAACGGTAAATGGCCGGCATATACTTGTCGTAAAGCTGGCCAAAGGCTTCTTCCTCGCCTTCTCTTGCCTTAGAAATGAGCTTCCTTTCGTCTTCCATATGTAGAACGATGGTTTTAGTGATTTGTTTCTATGTTTTTTTTGACCAAGTGTAACGGGGTGTAACGTTACATGAGAATGCCCTCCGTAAACGCTATGATAGCAGAAAAACCGCCCTTTTCAAGGATGGGCCAATAATTCTTGATAAAAATCACCCCAGGACAGTTCTCTTGAGATCTGCCAATAATCCGGGATAGATTGCCCTTCCTCTTGGCGTCCTAATCTGATCGGCTAATTCATCTTCCCAGAGTTTTATCAGTTTTTTGTAACTTTCTTTCTGATACTTCTCCCGAAGATGCTCAACACACAACTTGCTTAAATTGTCGGCATCAACAATTATTTCTTCGTCTTCGAGACTGGCTTCGTGATCATCGGCAGCTCCCACTAAACGCAGAACCTTCTTAACGTCGGATTCGGAATAATCAAGCCTGTCCAGCACCTCCTGCACATATCTGGAAGAATTTCGATTGGCCTCGATTTCGTGCCTCAGCATTTCATCCAGATCTATTTTCCCTTTCGGTAAAACCTTATACCAACCGACATCGTGCAGATAAGCGGCAGTTATAATAACATCCAAATCTTTCCTGCCTTCTCCTAACTCCTTAACCCAGTTCACTACTCTTTCCGCATGCTTCCAGTCTCCACTGCGACAAAATTCAAAATACGGCTTCGCAACTTCTATGATTTTCCTTTCGAAGTCATTAGTTACCATATCATTGTGCGGGATAGGAGAATCGAACTCCTGCTCTCAGTTTGGAAAACTGACGTTCTACCATTAAACTAATCCCGCAGATTACCTTGTGAACCTCCCTGTTTCTACCAGAATATAATTACACAAAAAAAGCGATGTTCCAAGTGCGCATTTGGATAAGAACAAAACCGTATGTTATTATTCTACGATAAGCATATATGGATAAAACAACACTGGAAAGACTGGCCTTGATACTGGTACCGCTCTTGGTAATCATCGGCCTCTTTATTTATTTCTTCAGTTCGATGCAGACCAATGCGGTTCCGGCCGATTTCACGGCCGCCCGGCAGAAAGCCGCCGCGGTGAGTGAGGATATTGTTACACTAACAGGCGAGACGGGCCAAAAAATTTCCCAAGCCAACCTGATACAAAATGGCGGCAACGTGAACGAACTTCTGAACCTTATCAACGGGGCCAAGGCCACGAACGCGACCGCATACCAGAAGGCCTTCGATCTTTCCCATACGCTTCAGCAAATGGCCGAGTCGCTGAACACCGTTCAACAGCCTCGCCAACAACTCGGCTACGAAGCCGTGGCATTGGAGCTTTCTCTCGTAAGCGAGTTCATCTCCTACACCGGCACCCTGAACGATTTCCTCAATAATCTCTCGAACGCCGTTATAGACCAGAACCCGGTGAGCCGGAAAATGGCCGAGGATTCCTTAAAGAGCGTGAATCAGAAGGCCGACTTTATAAATACCCTCAACAAGAATTTTCAGGACAAGATGACGGCCTTCGACCAGGCGAAATAAACTATAATTAAGAACATGAAGTTCATCGGGCGCTTCATCTTCCATGTATTTTCTAACGCCGTCGCCATAGTCATAGCGGCCAATTTGGTGGCGGGCTTTTCGTTCAGCGGCGACATCCTGGCGCTCGCCATCGCCGCCTTGGCGCTCACCATCATCAACACGTTCATCAGGCCGGTCGTAAAACTGCTCCTGGGGCCGCTTCTAGTCCTGACCTTCGGCCTGATCACCATCCTCATAAACGCCGTCTGCCTCTTCCTCGTCCCCTATCTTCTGGCTTTCTTCGGAACGGGTTCACCGATAACGATAGCGGGATATTTGCCTTTGCTTCTGGCTACCATTATAATCAGTGCCGTGAATCTGGTTTTCGGCCTCTCGGCGAAAATGGGATATAAGTAAGAAATAAGAACAATGTTGATCTGGGGACAAATAGTAATATCAATGATTTTGATCGGCCTTATTCTTATTCAGGAACGTTCGAGCGGTCTTTCGGGGGTTTTTGGCGGCCAGGGGGCGACACCTTATCAGACCAGAAGGGGAATTGAGAAATTCGTTTACTGGGGAACCATCGGAGCCGCAATTATCTTTGTGGTCCTCGCGATACTGAACCTCATCCAGTAGGCACCGGCCGCAAACGCAATCTCGTTCGTTCCAATGGGCGGATCCTCGAACCGTTTATGAACCTGCTTAAAAAAATATTCTCTGTCTTTTCTCCGAGCGAAAGAAAGTGGTTCTTCGCTGCCCTGGCGATTTTGATACTCTCAGCTACGTCGAGCGCCGCATTCGCCATAGAGGAGGACGGCGTCTTCGTGCCGATTACGGGCGGTTCGTTCCGCGAAGGATTTCTCGGCCAGCCAATCGCGATAAATCCGGTCACGTCCGGCAACTCGGTGGACCAGGAGATATCCGAGATGGTTTTCGGCCGGCTCTCTGATCTCCTTGCGGCCTACGAAGTGAGCCCCGACGGCCGTTCTTACAGCCTGAAACTCAAGGAGAATCTCAAATGGGACGATGGCCAACCGCTCACGTCGGACGACGTTATCTTCACCATAAAGACCATCCAAAATCCGGATGTCCGCTCTCCACTCCTGAAGAGCTGGCAGGGTGTAGCGGCGGAAAGAGGGAGCGAATTGCAGATAAAACTTACCCTTCCCCTGTCCTACGTCTTCTTCATAAATAATGTCGAGCGCCTTCCGATAATCCCCAAGCACATTTTTGGGAACATTCCGACCGAGAACTTCCGGCTCTCCGATTACAACTTGGAACCGGTCGGAAGCGGACCCTACAAATTCAAGGATTTCACGAAACGCAAGGACGGTTTTATCTCCCAGTATCACTTCGTCCCCAACGAAAATTACGTGGGCGAGAAACCCTACATAAAGGACTTCTACTTCAACTTCTTTCAAAATCTCGATGACGTCTACCAGGCACTGAAACTTCACGAGATAAACGGATTCGGGAGCGCAACGCCGATTGATTTCGACTCCACCCAGTTCAAGGGACTGGCCGCTCAGAAAATCCCGCTTTCGGACTACTACGCCGTCTTTTTCAACCAAAACAGCAATCCTCTCCTTAAGGACCAGAATGTCCGGAATGCCCTGATTTCCGCCGTGGACAAGGACCAGCTCATTAAAGAGGTTCTTGGGGGGAACGGAATGGAAATTAACGCTCCCGGACTTACGTCAACCAGTTCCATCGCCGGAGACAACTCCAGCTTCGACCAGGAATCCGCCAAACAATCCATAAACACATTCAAGACCAAGAACAAGAACGAGCAGATAATCATCTCACTTTCCGTTCCGGATGTGGATTTCCTGAAGAACATCGCCGGGATCCTCAAAGACAGTTGGCAGAACGTCGGCGTGGACCAGGTGAACATCGTAACCTTCAACCCGAGCGACCCGACGGATGCGACGATAAAGTCCCGGAACTACGAGATGCTACTTTTCGGGAACATTCTGGAAAATCCAGTGGACATCTTTCCATTCTGGCACTCGTCCCAAAAACTCTATCCGGGTTCCAATTTGGCCCTATACCAAAACCTGAAGGTGGACAATCTCATCGAAACCGTCCGGCAAACCAGCGATTCCTCAAAGCAAAGCAACCTCCTTACGCAAGCTCAATCAATGATATTGAACGATCAGCCAGCCGTCTTTCTCTTTTCCCTGCCCTATACCTACATTCACACGAAAGACCTGGGGGGGTTTAACGAGAACTTCCTGACCAGCCCGGCCGAAAGATTCGAGAATGTAAGCAGTTGGTACGTGGCCCAGGTATTGGTCGTTAAATAACGCATGATCTCATACGAAAAAAACCTATCGGAATTCGGGCGACAGCTCTCGCTTAACGGCCTTCTCTCGTCCGAAAACCTGGAAAAATTGGCCGGTATCAAGCCAGACGGCATAGTCGTTTTCGGCATGGGCGGCTCGGGCGTCCCCGGTATCATCCTCAAAAAACTCGAGGTTGAAATCGGGCTCCCGGTACCAGTCGTTGCCGTAAGGGATGGGACGTTACCGCCCCTCTATTTCAAGAAACCTTTCTTCATCGCCGTCTCCTTCTCCGGTAACACTGAGGAAACCATCGCAATTTTGAAGTCGGTCCTGAAAAGAAAGAACCGGGTGGGCATCGCAGTCGTAACGTCCGGCGGAAAACTCTTGGCTCTGGCGCGGAAAAAACGCCTACCCATGGTCACCTTCGACCATCAGGACTTGACACCGAGGGAGTACTCGGGTACAATGGTCTACGGACTTCTCAAGATTCTCAAGCTGGTTTTCCCCCTTCAAATTCCCTCCTCCAAGAAATTAATCGAGCCGAACCGAATGAAGGGTCTTGGCAAAAAACTGGCCGAAGCGGCGAAGAACCGGAATATTTTGGTTTATACCGATTCCCGATTCTCCCATTTGGGCTACATTTGGAAAACCAATTTCAACGAAACGGCGAAGGTTCCCGCTTTTTCAAGCATTTTCCCGGAACTGAACCACAACGAAATCGCCGGCTTTGAGAAAGCGAATGGTCGCTGGATAATCTTCTGGCTCATGGATAAACGGCTTGTTAAGGACCGAAGAATGATGCTTTTGGAAAATATTCTCTCAAGGAGGAATATAAAAAGCGTTGATGTCCTGCTGGCCGGGAAGAGAGAATCGGAAAAGACCTGGAACAGCGTCGCTCTTTCGCACTGGGTAGCCCTTAGTCTCGCAAAGATAAACAAAGTTGACCCCAGAGAAACCCGCATCATCGATGAATTAAAAAATCGATCCGTTTAGCCGGACGGGCCTCCGCACCAATTGAAGATTATAAGTCTCCGAAAAGATTGAATATTTTTACAGACGGATCTGATCGTCGATTGGTGTGGGGGCAGGTGGCGAAATTGGCAGACGCACAGGCTTCAGGAGCCTGCGGGAGCAATCCTATGGGGGTTCAAGTCCCCCCCTGCCCACAGGGAATAAATTAATAAAAATGGAGAGAAATCTCCCATGGTTTGGTTAGTAAAGTCGAAAAATAAATAATAAGAAAATTAAATAACAAATGGTTCAAAAACCAACAACAAAAGTCAGGGCTTACAGAAAGCCCGAAGAAAAAGAAAGGGGTCCAAAGGCGGATTCCGTCCGCTTTGCTGCACTCGGAGGTCTCGAGGAAATCGGCCGCAACATGATGTTCTTCGAGTACAAAGACGAAATCCTCATCATCGATGCCGGCCTTCAATTCCCCGAAGCGGCGACGCCGGGCATAGATTACATCATCCCGAACGTCACCTATCTTGAGGAAAGAAGGAAAAATATTAAGGGCCTCATTGTCACCCACGGCCACTACGACCACATCGGTGCCATACCATACATTTTGGACAAACTTGGCAACCCGGTCATCTACACGACCGAGATATCGAAAGAAATTATCATGAAGCGCCAGGACGATTTTCCGAATTCGCCCAAACCGAACTTCGTGATAGTCAAAGGCGGGGAGACCCATCCGTTCGGCCAGTATTTCAAAGCCGAATTCTTTGACGTCGTTCACAACATCCCCGAAGGTGTCGGAATAATTCTCCACACGCCGATTGGGAAGATTGTTCACCCCGGCGAGTTCAAATTCGACTACGACAATGAGGGTAAGCCGCGCGGCCTGGACCAATGGAAGTGGGTCGGCGATCAGGGTATTCACACCCTGATGCTTGACTCTACCGGAGCCGAAAAACCCGGCTGGTCCCTCTCCGAGAGGGTCGTCGAAAGGGAGCTGGAAAAACTCTTTAAGGCAGCGCAGGGAAGGATTTTGATAGCGACGTTCGCTTCACTTCTCGACCGGCTGGCCGAGATAATAAAGATCGCCGAGAAACTGGGCCGGAAGGTGGCCTTAAGCGGCTACTCCATGAAGAGTAACATCCAAATCGCCCAGAATCTCGGCTATATGAAGATACAGAAAGGAACGATTATCCCGCTCGAGGAAATCAATAAACATCGGGACGAGAAATTGCTCCTGATCTGCACCGGCGCCCAGGGAGAATCCAACGCGACCATGATGCGCATTGCGAACAAGGAACACCGCTACATCAGATTGAAACCCTCGGATACGCTCATTCTTTCTTCCTCGATAGTCCCCGGGAACGAACACAGCGTTCAAGTTTTGAAGGATAATCTGGCGCGTCAGGGACCGACCATCTACCACTTCACCATGCTCGACATCCATTCCTCCGGCCACGCGCCGATGGAAGAACTGAAAGCCGTAATGAAGCTGGTTCATCCTAGATTCTTCCTGCCTATTCACGGCTACTACTTCATGAGAATGAGGAATGCCAAGCATGCCCAGGAGGTGCTGGGGCTGAAACCGGAGGAAACGGTAATGGTGGACAACGGCCAAGTTGTCGAGATCGCCAAGGATTCCGTTAGAGTCACGAATGAGGAAGTGCCGGCCAACTACGTCATGGTGGATGGCTTAGGTGTAGGCGACGTGGGCGAAGTGGTTCTCCGCGACCGGCTGATGCTCGCCGAGGAAGGAATGTTCGTCATCATCACGACACTGGAACGGAAGACCGGCCGGGTCTTGAAAAATCCCGACATCATTTCCCGCGGCTTCATATACCTGAAGGAAAACCAGACCATGTTGGACGAGATTCGGCGCAAGGTGCGCGGTATCGTCGGCCGATTACCTCACGGGCAGGAGGTTGACGCGGACTATCTGAAGGCCCTCATCCGCGACCAAATCGGCCAGTATCTCTTTACGAAGACGAAACGGAGGCCGATGATACTACCGGTTATAATCGAGGTCTAAAGAAATCCGCCTTTCTAAAAGGCGGCTTTTTCATTTATACTAAATCCATATGAAACCAATCTTGGTATCCGGCATTCAGCCGACAGGAAAACTTCATATCGGCAATTACTTGGGGATGCTCAAGAACGCCGTTCACCTCCAAAACTCCGGCAAGTACCAGTGCTACTTTTTCGTGGCGGACTTACATTCGCTCACGGAGGATTTCAATCCCAAAGACAAACCGGCACAGATTAAAAATGTGGTCTTGGATATGCTTGCTGCCGGCATTGACCCAAAGAAATCTATTATCTTCATCCAATCCGCCGTGCCGGCCCACTCGGAACTCGCTTGGATTCTGAATACCATTACGCCGTTCGGAGAACTTAGCCGGATGACGCAATTCAAGGATAAATCCGAACACGCCTCGGAAAACATAAACCTGGGGCTTTTTGACTACCCCGTCCTTATGGCCGCCGATATCATTCTCTACGACGCCAAATTCGTACCGGTGGGTGACGACCAGCTCCAGCACCTGGAGTTCACCCGAACCATCGCCAGAAAGTTCAACAACAAGTACGGAGAAACGTTCATTGAACCCCAGCCGATTCTGACCAGGGCCTCAAGGATAATGAGTTTGGATGAGCCAAAAAAGAAAATGTCCAAATCCCGCCCGGCTGGCTGCCTTTTCATTGACGATTCTCCGGACACAATCCGCAAAAAAATAATGAGCGCGGTCACGGACTCCAGAAGTGAGGTAAAAGCCGACATTGAGGGTAAGGAAGGGATCGGTAATTTGATTCTCCTCTACTCCGCCCTATCGGGAGAGACCAGCGCAAAAATCGAAAAGAAGTACGCCGGCAAGGGCTATGGCCAATTCAAACGCGACTTGGCGGAGGTCGCAGTAAAAACCCTTACGCCGTTCCAAAAGAAAAAGGAGGAACTCTCAAAAAACACCACTCTTATAAATAAGAGTGTCGCGGCCGGAAACAAAGAGGCCAACACCGTGGCTTCAAAAAAGCTTTTGGAAGTGAAAAAGAAGATTGGGCTTTACAAATAACTCATTTGGTGGTATCACGAAAATATGACATTAAACTACGAGGCACGAAATCTCGAGGAAATCGACCTGAACAAAGCCCTCGATAGAGCTGAGTTAAAATCGAAGGAGAAGGAGATCAAACTCGACGAATTTATCGGCAGTCCGGACTACACAACGGAGGAGATTGCCAACGATAAAGATTTCGTCGTTAGAAAGGAAAAGGAGTTCGCTGAGAGGAACGGGGCGGAGGGGACGGTTGGGAATAGATTAAATACGCTCTTTAAGGTCATCGTGAATCAACAAAGTGAAGCGGGCAACTTGTTCGGCGGGGATGCTTCCGCCGTTAATGCGTCGCGCTTCGATAAAATCAAGAATGGCGTTGATACGGTGGTCGAATTTGAGAAAGAACCCCAAACAGTCCCATCTTATCTAGCGTTGGGTATTGACGTGACTCTTAGCACCGACACAGTGGAACAGCAATTCAATAGGGTAAAACAAGAAATCGAAAGCGGCCAATTGACCCAGGTTAAGTACTTCGTGTCCAAAAATACTCCACCACAGAAACTTCCTCACATCCCCCGAGTCATAATCGGGGCTGAGGCAAAGACCATAAGAGAGCTGGGCGAATTATGGCTGGCAGGAGACAAAAAAGCTCTCGGCAACCACTGGATACAACTCCAAATCCTTGAGGAGGCGGTGATCGAACTAAAAACCTTCAGAAGGCACGCTGAAAACCTCGGTAAGAAAGAAATTGTTGAGATATACGACCGCGATATCGGGATCCTAGAAAAAATCTACGGACAAAAATTAAAAGAGAGGCAGGAAAGGGGCCTAACCAGAGAAGACAAGGACGAGCGCGATAATGTATTTTACGGAATCGCCTCGCAATTGAGAAGGTTCTAGTTCGCCTTTTTAATCCCCACCCAAACCGGCATTTCTTCTATCCTAGTTTCAATCTCCGCATCAAATCTGGGCGGCTTTCCTAATTCGATTCTCTTCGCTTTCACCTCTTTCTTTAAGAGCTCGCCGAACTTTGAGACAATCATTTTCAATTCATCGGGACCGTCAAGAAAAAGTAGAACGATGTCCTGCGGTTTCATCTTCGCATCCTGGCGTAGGTCTTGAATGGTGCGGATAAGCTCCCGCAGAATTCCCTCCTCTTTGAGTTCGTGGGTTATCCGGGTATCCAGCTCGAAGTCGGTCTTTAGCTTGGCATCGAACTTCACATCTTTCACGTTTACCTCGTCCTTTAGGATACCTAGCAATTCTTTCTGTATTTTTAATTTAATATCCTTGATTTTTAGCGTCTGAAGCGGCTGGCGAACCTTAATCCCAACCTCGGCCCGCTTCGAGAGAACCGCGCTTGCGATACCCCTCACTTCTTCCATCGCTGCGGAGAGCTTTCTCTCCACGAGTTTCTTATCCACCTTCGGCCAATCGGCCAGATGGACGGACTCGTCATCTGAGAGCGACTTATAGAGCGCTTCGGCAAAGAACGGGGCAAGAGGCGCCATGAGCTTGCTCGTTTCCAAAAGCACATAGCCCAGCACGCTTGAGGCCGCCGCGTAATCCTTCCCATCATCCGGCTTCTGAAAACGCCTCCGGGAACGGCGGATATACCACCGTGAAAGGTCGCCGATGAAATTCTCCATCACCCGCCCCGCATCTCCGATTGCATATTCATTCAATCTCTTAGTGGCTACATCAATCGTTTCGTTCAGGCGACTCAAAATCCATTTATCCAGCACGTTCGTGAATTTCAAATTTTGAATTTTGAATTTTGAATTCTTACTTTTGTATGTTTCGAAAAATACGAACGAGTTATAAAGCAAAGAGAAGAGCTGACGGGAGGTTTTTGTAAGTTCGAGTTCGTCGAACTTCTTCGGTTCGCCCGGCGGATTAACGGTATAAAAGTACCAGCGGATGGCGTCTACGCCATGCTTCTTCATCATCTCCCACGGGTCCACGACGTTTCCCTTGGATTTGGACATCTTTTGGCCGTTCTTATCCAATATGAGTCCCAGGCAGATAACGTTCCTGTAGGGGCTGTTTTTACCCATTAGAACGCCTATGGCGAGGAGAGTGTAGAACCAGCCGCGGGTCTGGTCCATCGCCTCGGAGATAAAGTCCGCCGGATAATCCAGCTTTCGGTCTTTGGAGAACGGCCAGTGGTCCTGCGCGAACGGCATCGCGCCGGAGTCGAACCATACATCAATCACCTCTTTCACGCGTTCCATCTTTCCGCCGCACTTTCCACAGACGAATTTTATATCATCCAAATAGGGGCGGTGAATATCCATCTCACCGTTGTCATTTCTCGGCAAATTATGAAAGCGGTATTCCTGCGCCTCGCCTCTGTCTATAAAATCCTCTCCGCGCCGATGTTTTTCCTCGACCGCCTCGCGGTTGCCCCAACCCTCGAGAATGCTCGCAAACATCCAAATTGGGTATTCATGGCTCACGACTAAGATGGTCTTTCCGGAAAACTCTTTTTCTCTTTCTTCTATAAAATCATTAAGGCGTCCTCTCAATTGATTCAGGCTCTCTCCACCCTCCGGCGGGTTCGCAAATTTTTCCATGTCGTCCGGATAAAACTTGTGATATTCGTATGCCTGGTGACCTTCCAAAATTCCCAGATCGGCTTCTCTTAATCGCTTGTCGAGATTTACTTTTTTTACCCCCAAGGCCGAGGCCAAAATGTCGGCCGTCTGCTTAGTGCGCGGAAAATCCGAGGCAAAAATAGCGTCTATCTTCTCTTTTGAAAACTTCTTGCCCAGCCTATCAATCTGGGTATGTCCCTTAAGCGTGAGATTGGAGCGGGATTTCTCGAAGACGTGGTCAATGATATTTTCCAGGTTGTTCTCCGCTTCACCGTGACGCACTAATATATAGCGGTTCGAGCTCTTCTTCCGGCCTTCCTCCAATTCCGCAATGCTTCCGATGCATTTCTTGTGCCCGCACTTTTCGCAGACCCAGATGGGCAACGGCGTACCCCAGTAGCGCTCTCGGGAGATGGCCCAATCTTTCACGTCTTTCAGCCATTCGCCGAAGCGACCGTCCTTGATATTTTCCGGTATCCAGTTGACCTTATTGTTCGCCGCGAGAAGCTGCGCGCGGAGCTTCGACATCGAAATGAACCATGAATCGCGGGCATAGTACAAAAGCGGGGTACCGCAACGCCAGCAAAAGGGATACTCATGCTTATAGGGCTCGGTTCTCAAGAGAAGATTTCTGGATTTCAAATATTCAATTACCTTATCCTCCGTCTCTTTCGCCTTCACGAACATTCCGGCAAATCCCTTCACGTCTTTCGTGAACCTTCCCTGCTCATCCACCGTGTGGACTTGCGGCAAGCCGACTTCCTTTCCGAGATTGTAGTCGTCCTCGCCGTACATCACGGCCGTGTGCACCACGCCCGTGCCATCAGTCGTCGTCACGAACTTCGCATTATAAATCCTGTACGATGTTTTTGATCTCAGCGCCGGAATGTCGAAAAGCGGTTCGTATTCAAGATCGATCAGATCCTTGCCTTTTATGTCTTCATGCACGATCTCAATTTCTTGGTCTTTAAAAACGGTTTTTATAAGCTCACTCGCAAGAATATAGAGCTCTTTCGTCCCCCTCACGCGAAGCGCGGTGTAGGGGATTTTTTCTCCCACTGCGAGCGCGATATTCCCCGGCAGGGTCCACGGGGTTGTCGTCCAAGACAGAATGTAAGCCGAGTCCTTCGCCGTGTATTTGCCGAATTTCTGTCCCGGTTTCAGTTTGAATTTTATGTAAACGGATGTATCCGTGACCTCCTTATATCCCAGCGCCAACTCATGCGAAGAAAGCCCCGTTCCGCACCGCGGACACCACGGCACCACCTTGTGGCCCTCATACAAAAGTTTCTTGTCCCAGACGTGTTTTAGGATGTTCCAGACGGATTCGATGTAAGAATTTTCGTAGGTAATATAGGGACTTTTGAGGTCTATCCAAAAGCCCATCCGCTCGGTCAATTTTTCCCATTCGTCCTTGTAGAGCCAGACGAGCTCCCGGCACTTCTGGTTAAACTTGGCTATTCCGTAATGCTCGATGTCCTGCTTGTTCTTAAAACCAAGCGTTTTCTCCGTCTGCACCTCGATCGGAAGCCCATGGGTATCCCACCCGGCCCTCCGCGCCACGTAGAAACCCCGCATTGTCTTGAAGCGCGGAATGGCGTCCTTGAAAACACGGGCGAGAATATGATGAAAGCCCGGCCGGGCATTCGCCGACGGCGGGCCCTCGTAGAAGACGAATTTCTTGCCCTTGGCCCGCTTGGTCAAAGATTTTTCGAAGATTTTGTCGGTTTTCCAAAATTCCAGAACTTTTTCCTCTATCTCCGGAAGGGAAAATTTATCCAGTTTCTTTAACATCTGAGGATATGGTTATTCTATTAAAAATGCGGGTTATTGGCAAAAAACCAGCCGTTCCCAACCAAACGGGAACGGCCTTTAAAATTCGACGCGCACGGTCACTCTTCTGGTTCTCCGACCTCTTCGTCAAGTTGGAGGATTCCGTGACACTCCGGGCATCTCACGATTTCATCGTGCTTCTTGCCTTTATTTAACCAGGAAAGCAGCAGCGACAACTTCTGTTTCTTTTTCGATTCCTCATCCGGACCATCCACGCTCATCAGCGAAATCAGAAGCTCTTGTTTGTCTTCCCTTCCGCCAGCCATTCCTGCTCTCATCCCACCCTCTAGAACATCATCTAGAGAGCGAAAACAGGTTTTGCATGCGTTTTTCCCAAATTCCCCACCTATAGGCGAGAACATTATGGATGTGTATTCTTCGTTTCCAGTGTCGTGCATTGGACCTCCCCTAAGTTGGTGTATGAAAAATGTGAACGAGCGAACTTGCAAATAGTATGGACTAATTCCGAAAAGAAGTCAATGACTACATCTTCTTCAATTTCGTGATGCCTAAAATGCCGAAAAGATCTTCAAGAATGATCGCCGTCGCTTTCACCAGTTTGTAGCGCGCGGCGGCGATGTCTTTCGGTTCGTCGAGCACCCTTTCCTTCTCATAAAAATTATGGAAATCTCCGGCCAATCCAAGTGCATAGCGGGTAAGCCGGTGAACCTGATAATCATTAGCCGTATCCGCGATAACTTCTGGCAGTTGAGCGAGCGTCCGGATGAGCTTCACGTCGGCTTCGGTATTCAACAATTTCAGGTCGGCCTTTTGGGCCGCCAGCGCTTTGGCTTTCTTCAAAATGTTATTCGCCCGCACATAGGCGTACTGCAAATAGAAAACGGGATTTTTGTTAGAGCGCTCCTTCGCCAGATTCATATCGAAATCCATATGCGTCTCGGGCGCAATCATCAGGAAAAAGAAGCGCGCCGAATCCATTCCGACCTCGCTAACCAGGTCCTCAAATGTGACGAACTCTCCTTTCCGTTTGGACATCTTGAATTCCTGCCCGTCGCGCATCAGGCGAATGGCCTGTGTGATAAGTACTTCGGATTTCTTGAACTTCAGAATTCGGGCCACGGCCTGAATTCTTTTCACATAGCCATAGTGATCCGGCCCCAAGATGTTTATCTTCGTATCGAAGCCGCGCTTCTTGGTCTCCAGATAGTGGCCGGCATCGGCCAGAAGATAAGTGGGGAACTTATCCTTGCTTGTTATTAGAACCCTATCCTTATCGTCCCCGAACGCTGTCGTCTTGAGCCATACGGCGCCATCTTGTTCATACGCCCACCCACCTTTTTCGAAGATTTGGAGAATCTTGCCCGGCAATTTCAATTGATGGATTTTCTTTTCGGACGTATAGCGGTCGAATTTTATCTTCGCTTTTTTCTCAATGTCGGTCTTTATCTTCTTCAAAATGTCCTTGGCCGCCCGCTCGCCTAATTCCAGGGGTTTGTCTTTCAGCTTGGCGACGATTTTGGAATTCTTCTTCGCCCAGTCGTTAACATAGCCACCTTTGTAAAAATCTTGCTCGTCTTTGATGATTCCCCGCGCAGCGAGGATTGATTTGCCGAATGTTAAAACCTGATTGCCGGTATCGTTTACGTAGTACTCCTTTTCCACATCCGCGCCCGCGGCCTTCAAAACGTTTCCCAGCACGTCGCCCAAAAACCCTCCCCGGCCGTTCGCGAGCGTAAGCGGCCCCGTGGGATTGGCCGAGATGAATTCCAGCTGAATTTTATCCTTAAGAATTCTGCTCGTGCCGTACTTTTTACCTTCCTTGATTATCTTCTCTAGCTCCGCATTCAACGTTTCTTGGCTGAGCCAGAAGTTGATGAAACCGGGGCCGGTCACCTCCACCCGGTCGAAGAATTCCGCCGGGGCCGATTCCAAAAGGGCGAGTACTATTTTCTCCCCGACCTCGCGGGGATTCTTTCCTTCTCCCTTCGCGAGCTTGAAAGCAACGCTGGTCGCATAGTGCGCCGTTTGGTTTTCGTCCGGCACGCGCAGGTCTATCACCGTTCCTTTCGGTACGACTTTAACGAGATGGGAAGCGATGGCATCGCGAACGCTCATGATTTAAATTTAATCCTTTATGAAAAAAATCGCCAGAAACAGAAAACCGCATACATTCATAGAACGTGCGGTTCCTATATGGTGGGATAACGCTGAGACATCGCTACCTCCTTTCTGTTCTGAGATCCACACATATTCCTTCCGTCGCCCTCTTGGACTTGCGGAATTTTTTCGACGTGAGCATTCGATCGGTTCTGCTGATTATCGCATTCAGCTTTTTAACGGTGCCCGGATCTGATGCCAGCCGTTGTGTGGGTAAGGATTTTTGCGGTCTCATAACCCGTTTTCTCCTTTCCGGTGGATTGTGATGACCTATTTAGATTCTAACCCCAGAAAGGCGAATAAATCCAGAATGCATAAAAACAGACTTAAACCCTCTTGGGTTTAGTAGAAAACTCTTCCGCTAGGCGCCTGAATGAGCCCTCTCCCAACACTCCCTCGATAATGCGAGCTATTTTAAAGTATTTGCCGCTGAAATTTGCTTTTGCGAACTCGGCGAAAATTTCCTCTCTTTCCTTAAACTCCCCACCCGACTTCTCTATGATCTCATCAAGCAACTTGTATAATTTTGTCCTTTCTTCATATCTACCCAATCCCTCAATTTTTTTATCTTCAACCAGCCGACCTATTATCCCGGCGGCAAAAGCAGATCTTTGTTCCTCTCTTTCAGAATAAGACAGGGTCCGCTCTACGATCTCTTGAGCGCCCGGCACACTTTTTAATTCGTCGCTGATTAACTTTATCCTTTCTTCCGGCATCCCGGATTTGCGATAAAAATCCGTGATCCATGCCCGTATCATGTCGGATGCTTTTATTTCGTCGGCAAACAACGAATCGGGCCTTACCCGATCAAAAAACTTATTCGTACACTCCGAAACGATTGCTTCTTCTAGTACGCTGAAATACCACCTTTCTTCTTCGGCTTCCGTATCTGCATTCCTCTTACCCGTCATGGAAATGCCAAAACGATACAGCCGTGCGCCCTCGCTTGGGTTATCGATTCTGGCGGATTTGTAGGATTTTGAGTGAAAAAGTTCGTGGGCGATAGAACCGGAAAACAGGAGGTTAGATTCTCTTTTTTCAACCCCGATATTCTGACTAAGGGCCTTATGGATACCAGAGGCAAGTTTCCCACCAGTCATTTCATAAACGCTGTTCGGTTTCAGAATGTGGATCTTGTCGATGGGTATGGCTTTAGGTTCCCCGCCGTATTCGGACACGATTTCATCCACAATCGAAGCGGTCCTATTGATTATATCTATATCTTCCTCGGTCTTCTCAAGTTCGTGTTTCATCAATACCTCGGACTTGTTCTCAAACATTTCCTGAAGCTCTTGCAACGCTTTATCCCTATCTTCCTGAGTTCCACCAATGACCCGCTCAAAATGCGTTTTCCCTTCTATGCTCATAGTGTAAATTTACCTTTTTGTATAAAAAATCGCTAGAATATAAACATGTCGTCTTTGGCATTCAACAAGCGCGCGAACTTCGATTACGAGATAGAGGAGAAGTTCGAGGCGGGCATAGAACTGAAGGGCTACGAGGTAAAAGCCGTCAAAAACGGCCACATGCAGATAGCGGGCAGCTACGCGGTCATCCGCCATAACGAGGTGTGGCTTTTGAATTCCCACATCCCGCCCTATCAACCCAAGAACACCCCAAAAGAATATGACCCGGCGCGCTCCCGGCGGCTTTTGCTCACCAAAAAAGAGACGAGCTACCTTTCGGGCAAGCTTCATGAGAAGGGTTTGACGCTCCTGCCGCTCGAGGTCTACACTAAGCGCGGCCTTATCAAAATCAAACTAGGATTGGGCAAACCCCTCAAGAAATCGGATAAGCGTGAAATCATCAGGAAGAGAGAGACCAAGAAGGAGATCGAACGCGCCCTCCGAGAGTAAGTTAAAAACAAAATATGGGGATGATCGGCTTCGACGGGATAGACGACGCAGGCGCAGCAAGCTGAGGCGGCCGCTCACTAAAACGGCCTCTAAGATAACTGCCAACAAAACGGTAGCTCCGGCATTCGCCTTCGCGTAATGCCGCATCGGCCCTGATACTCACTAGGGATCAACCGGTGTCATATCGTGAGTTCGCGGAGGAGATCCGCTTTCCGTATCCTTCGCTAAAACAGGAAAGCAAAACCGTCCCAAGGGCAACCGAGGGAATAAACTTGTAGAAACGTTTGCCGAATCGTTCCGTACGCGAGTTCAATTCTCGCCATCTCCACAAATCAAAATGTCCATAGCTTGCCTATGGATATTTTGGTTTCATGGGGAGATGAGCAAGACAACTGCTTGTCTTGCGGGCGGAATTGAACGCCGGAGCATGTGCCGAAGGCACGCGAGGCGGTGGCCAGCCCGAGCAGAGCGAGAGGCGAGGCCAATTCTCGCCATCTCCACGGTTAAAAACTGCGTCTGACCCTGATAAATAAGGGTTGTTTTGCGTTAGTTTCTTGATTAATGGGGGTTGAACATGATTTGACATCTTACATATTTAGTTGTATAATGCAGACAGAATGGAACCGTGATTTTTGATTCCAAAAGAATTTTATAAATCACTTAGTTTAACAAACCAATAGGAGGCTGAGGTGAAATCGAAACGGCAGGATACGGTTGATTACCATCTTTACCGGAAATCTAATCCCGAGGTGGTATTGCATCGATCGATCGCCATAGGAGGAATTTGTCTTGAGGATATGTGCAGCGGCCACCTTTTTGAGGGAGTAAGATATCAAATGGTAGACGCACAATACTACGGCATATGTCCAAATCAACTGACAAGAAGATTGGTCGCTGTCATTAAGGCGAAGTTTGATGAGCATGATGGAGCGATCGAGAACGATGGAATGATTAAAGAAACGATTGTTATGGAGGGTGCCCGACCATGGAGCCATTGGTTCGACAAGGTGTACATTCTTACACTAAGCCCCGATGGCAATCGCTTAGCTGCTGTTGTCAAGGAGAATGGCAAGTTTAGGATCGCCGTCAACGACGAATTGTGGGGAACCTCATTCGATGAGGAGTTTTATTGGAGAACTCCCAAATTCAGTCCAGACAGCCGAAGACTGGCAGTCACCGTGATCCGAGACAGAAAAGTGGTGGTTGTCGCTGATGATAAACCATGGGATTCATTGGCTTGCCTGGTGCCGGAACGTTATAGCGGCGACAGTGCGTCAGACTCATTTATGCTGTGTGCTAATCACGCATACATAAACAATCAGCAAATATTCCAGCCGCATTTTACCCCGAACGGCAAATGCGTGGTTCCGCTCACGACAAGTCTGAGTATCCAGCAGCGAGGATTGAAGCCGCGATGGACGATCGCTGTTGATGGCAAGGCATGGGGAACGGATTTCGTTACCGTCGATGGATTCTGGATGGCGTTTGATGAGAATGGCAGGGTCGCAATCCCCGTTTCTGTCGAGAAACTTGGTTCTAGAACTGAAACCGTCGCAGTTGATGGTAAGCTATGGGAAAACAGGTTCGATACCGTCACACATGTTAAGTTCCTACCAGATGGCCGCGTAGCAGCAGAGATTATTCTTCCGCCGGAAGGTCAGGACAGAAGATACTTCGAGTCGAGACAGGGAGTGGCGGTCGACGACAGCGTAATCGGCCTAGTACATTGCGAAAATTCCGATATTTTCGGGTACAAGATCAAGAGGTCGCCATTTTCAAAGAAGCGCTTCACCGTAATCGGGTATACCCATAAGTCCGGCAAACAGAAAAGAGCTTTCAGCCGGACATATTAGCGATTTCAAGTACTAGCCAGGGACCGTGAGGTTCTTGGCTATTTTATTACCCAGAGAGATTCTTTATTGATTAATTTTGGCAGTTTCATTAGATATTCCCCTAGTTCCATTTTTAGGTACTCATTTCCACAAAATAAAATGCCGCCTAATCGGCGGTTTTGTCGCCGACGAATCGAGTTTAAATATGTTTTGGGCTATAATGTTTTAAAGGCCGATAACAAAGCAAAAATATGAAAGGATACGTAGAAAATATTGAGAAACTGGCGAAGGAGAATGAAAATTTCAGAAAGGTCATTTACACCGCCCGCTACAGCCAGCTGGTTCTGATGGCCCTTCAGCCCGGCGAGGAGATCGGCGCGGAGGTGCATGGCCTAGACCAATTTTTGAGAATCGAGGAGGGAACGGGCAAGGCGGTTCTGGATGGCGTGGAACACGTGATCGAGGACGGTTCGGCCATCGTAGTGCCGGCCGGCACGCTGCATAACGTCATAAACACTTCGGCCGACAGAAAAATGAAGCTCTACACGGTCTACTCCCCGCCGAACCACATAGACGGCGTCATTCACATCACTAAGGCCCAGGCGGAAGCGGACGAAAATAGAGACCATTTCAACGGGAAAACGAGTGAATAGGAACCAAAAACACGGTCATGGCCGAGGTTTTTAGTATCCCGCCGGAGGTTTTGGGGTTATTCCTAGTTTATTCAGCTTAAGCTTTTTAATTTCACCATAAATCTTTTCTATCTCTTCGGAAAATCTTCCCACATCTATGTCTTTCTTCTTCAAAACATCTTTAATGTACCCCTCCGTCTTTTCAAAATCGTTCTTGAATTTAGTGTTCACTTCCTTCCACGGAATTCCCCCGAGTGCTTCGGCAAATTTTGGTTTATAATCAATAACCCCTTTAGATAAGAGGAATGCTATGGCCGGATAGCCCAAGTAGCCAACCCAGTATGAGCTGTTATCGTTCGAAGTGATGGCATTCGCCTTCGGGTCGTAGGCGACCGAATAGAATTTATTTCCGCTCGATGAACGAACTTTCGCAGAATTTCCGGAAATTTCGAGCCGCCCATCCCCGAGCGTTCCCAGCGCTTCGTATATTTTTATCTTCGGCGGCAGTTTCCATCTCATAATATAAATATAACAAATAGCTGTTTTACCCGCTTGTTTCCGCGATTATTGGCCTGGATTTCAGTTATCCACAGTCGGGCACTTGTATTCCTAGGAGGAGTGCTATACTTAAAGTAAGCTCCTTGGCACTGCAAATACAGAGTAAACCTGACCCCCAAAAAGGTCTCGCATAAAATTGGTAGTGCCAATCGAAAGTTTATTTACATCGACCTCTTGTTGCTTTGCACAAGAGGTCTTTTTTGTTGCGTTTGAATTCCCGGACCATACCTGTTATCATTTTTTCATACAAAACCGAATCAACAATCAAATAATCGCCAAGGAGCTCAGGGTTATCGGCGAAACGGGAGATAACCTGGGGGTAATGAAAAGGGAAGATGCCTTGGCTTTAGCCAAAGAAAAGTCCTTAGACCTTATCGAAATCGCGCCCATGGCCCAGCCGCCGGTCGCGCGAATAATGAGTTTCGACAAGTTCCGCTACCAGCAGGGAAAGGAGGAAAGAAAACAGCGGAATGCCCAGAAACAGAAGGAGTTGAAGCAGGTCCAGATAACTCCCCGCTCGGCCCTGAACGACCTTCAGATAAAGGCCAGGAAGGCCGAGGACTTCCTTAACGACGGGCATAAGGTGACCATCAGCTTGTTCCTGCGGGGACGCGAGAAGGCGAACAAGGAGTGGGCCTTGAAAAAAATGAGGGAGTTCATTAATATGATTACCGTTTCGCACGAGATAACGATGGAACCGAAACAGGGCGGCCGGGGATTTCTGGCCCAGATAGTGAAGAAATAAAAATGCACAAGAGCGTCTCAAAGAGAATAAAAGTGAAGAAATCGGGAAAAATCCTGCATCGGGCCACGACCCTAGGCCACTCCCGCGCCAACAAGAATTCCATCCAGATGCAGCGCAAGAAGATTCAGCGCGATTTGGACATCCATGTCAAAAAAGTAAAAACCTATTTTTAAACACGAATGCCGAGAGTAAAACGGGGAGTTTCTTCCCACAAAAAAAGAGAGAGATTACTGAAGCTCACGAAGGGCTACCGCTGGGACCGCAAATCCAAAGAACGAGCGGCTTCGGAAGCGTTGCTTCACGGCCTCTCGCGCATGTTCAAGGGAAGAAAAGAAAAGAAACGCGACTACCGCCGGCTCTGGCAAGTCCAGATAAATGCGGCCGTCAGGCAAGAGGGAATGAACTATAACCAGTTCATAAATGCCCTGAAGAAAAAGAACGTCGGGTTGGACAGAAAAATTCTCGCCGACCTAGCCCAGAACGAACCGAAAATTTTTAAGAAAATCGTTGACTTCGTGAAATGAAAAACAACCCCTTTCCGTGGGGTTGTTTCTTTACCCGGGTTTGCTAAGATCTTCATGTGGCCGTCAGTCGATGACCACGCGCTTTCATGGGGAAACTCGCTCGAAAGGAGTGTATACCATGAAACAATCATTAACCATTATCGGAGGTTTCGTCTTCTGATCAGCCGACTTGCGAGACGAAGAGAATCCCGATGTGGTCCCGTGCCCCAAATCCAAGTAACAAGGATTTGGGGTTTTATTTTTTCTGGCTAGGCGGGAAACTTTTCCTGTTGGAGACGAGGTCGTGGGCCTTTTTCAAACTATTCCTCAGATTTGGGGCCTTCAAAATCCGCATGGCATCCCGGTACAGGAACCAGCCATAGCCCTGATGCTTCTCCCCGGGAACGCTCTCTGGCTTTATCTTCAGCCGGACGTAGGGATTCCCAGTTTCGGCCAGATAGTAAGTGACGGTCTTGTATATCTTTTGCTTGTTCCTCACATAAACGAAGTTGTCTTCAACCTTGAATCTTTCGGAAAACTTGAGGTCGCGGAAACTCAAGCCGGTCTCTTCCCAGACCTCCCGAAGCGCCGCCCGGAAACTCCGTTCTCCTTCGGCCAGCTTTCCCTTCGGAAAGTTCCAGTACGGGCCTCCGTTGTAAAGTATCAGGAACTTGGGTCCCTCGCCCGTACGGCGGTAGATTATGACGCCCGCGGATATCTCCCTGTTCGGTGACGGATTCATTTTCCAATATTGGCCGGTTTATGGTCTTGGATTATCGCCGACTCGCTCTTAACTTCCGGCAGTATCAGATCGGGAACAAAGATGAGTATCAGCGCGCTTATGAAGGACAGTACTCCGGTAACGACGAATATGGCCTCAAAGCCGAAGACGTCGGCCAGGGCGGCGCCGAGAAATGCGGTTATGCCCAAGGCCAGGCCTATTACGGTGTTGTCGAGCGACCAATCGAAGGCATAGTTCTTCTTGTCCAGATGTCGGGAAAAAATCGCTGACCAGGCCGGCGTGTACAAACCGAAAGCCAGGGCCTGGAGAAATACGACGAAGTACAAACCGGCCGCGCTATCCACAAGCAAGAACGAGAAGGCCGTTATTCCGCCCAAAATCAAGCCGGAGACGAGCGCATGGAAATCATCCCGCTCCCCCTCATGCTTGTCCAAATAGAGGGCTACCGGCATCTGGAATAACGCCTTGACCACCCAGTAAACGGCCGAGGCGATACCGACCGTAAGTACCGAGGCCCCCGGGATGCGGTCGATTATGAAGATGGCGAAGATGGGCGTTAAGAGTCCCCACCCGCTCCAGAAGAAAAGGTCGGATATCACAAAGAACCGAATGAGCCGGTTCACCTTAAGGTCCCTGAGATTAAAATTTACATTGACGCTGAATCTCATTTTGAAAATTATGCGCTCTTATCCGGTCTTGAACCCGAATTTTCCGCCTTCAAAAACCGCGCGAACCTTATCCCCTCTTTTTATCTCTTCCTTCAGTATCTTTTCCGCAAGAACGCTGCGAATCGCATCGGATATGGTCTGCCGGAGCGGGCGCGCTCCGAAGACCGGACTGTAGCCGAGTCGGACCAGTTCGCCCACAACCGCCTCGTCCCAGGAGAATTCTATGCCGTTGGTTTCGGAGAGCAGTCCCGCCAGCTCCTTCATCATAAAGACCGTCACCGAGGCGATCTCTTCCGGCTTCAAATTCCGAAAGACGATAACATCCGAGAAGCGGTTCAGAAGCTCCGGCTTGAAGTAATCGGTTAGTTTCTTCTTGAGATCGTCCGCTATTTCCTCGCCGGGCCGTCCCTTTTCCGTCTCCACTTTTATGAACTCGGAGTGGGCGTTCGAGGTGGCAATAATAATGGTATTCTCGAAGTTCACGGTCCGATTCAGGCTGTCGGTAAGCCGCCCATCATCCAAAACCTGAAGGAAGATATTCAGGATATCCGGATGGGCTTTTTCAAACTCGTCCAGCAATACCAGAGAGAACGGCTTCGCGATGACCGCGTCGGTCAAGGAACCGGTTCTCGAACCGTCCGGATTGCCGATGAGCCGAAAGACGCTGGTCTTATCCTGGTACTCCGACATATCGAAGCGCTCCATCGCATCCTTTGAACCAAACTGGATCTGGGCCAAAATTTTGGCCAACTCCGTTTTACCGACGCCCGTGGGACCGACAAAGAGGAATGAGGCGATGGGTCCGCCCTGCCGCGTAAGTCCGCTCCGGTATTCCCGAAGGGCCTGCGAAACCGAACGCACCGCTACGTCTTGATCTACGAACTTCTCGTGGATGTCCTGCTCGAGATTCAGTAATTTTTTGACCTCCGGTTTTCCGGCTTTTTGGATGGGTATCTTAGTGAGCTTCTCGGCCACGGCGGCGACGTCATCGGCGTTCAAGATCTTATCCTTGTTTTCCTTCATCTCGGTCAGGGCCATCTTCAAAAGATTGGTGGCGCTTCCCGGCAGCGGCCTCGTGCGAAGATAGCGGTGAGCCAAAACGACCGCCTCCCGAATGGCGCGATAAGTGATGAACACCCCGAACTCCTGCTCCAGTATCAGGCCCTCGTAAGTAAGAAACTTCACGGCATCTTCCTCCGAGACCTCGTTCACGTTCACCACCTCGAACTGTTCCATGAAATCCGAGCGCGGTTCGATGAATTCTTTGAATTCCTTGGGATAGGTTTCGCCTATGACCGGTATGGCGTTTTCCTTCACCACGGGGAATATGATGTCTATCGCATTTAAGGATTGCTCTTCGGCGGTCCGGAAGAGGTCGTGCATATTGGGAATGAAAAGAACGATGTTCCCCGCTTTCAAAATTTCTTCGGTTATTTTTTGAAGGCGTCCGGAGAGAACGTCGCCCGTGGCGTTCGAGACGAGCCGGTTTATTTCCAGGGATACCAAGCGCTTATCAAAAAGAACCGGCGGGACTTCGTCTTTAACCATTCGGAAGGCGAGATGAGCGACGATGGACGATTTGCCGGCTCCCGGTTCGCCGACCAGGATTACATTGGGCTTGCCGGGACGGGAGATAACCTGGATCAGTTCGTTGAATTCATCCTCGTGTCCCACCAAAAATCCTATCCTTTCTTCTCTCGCCAGATCGGTGAGATCCCGGCTGAATTGGTCCAAGGTCGGGGTTGGCCGGGCCGTCCAGGCGCGGTTCATCACCCGATGCCGAAGGAATCTCGGTTGTTGAGCGAACCCCCCGAGAACCGCCGGCAAAAATCGGAGGTGGCCGAAGAGACGGCGAAAACGGCCAAAAACGCTCGCGGCTTGGATGTCTTTTTCTTCCAGGTTGAAAAGATTGAAGAAGGTTTTCAGGATCGGATCATCGGTGGAGGCGAGCGCCGAAAGGAAATTTCTCGGCTCGATGAATCTCTCGTTCGCCTTTAGGGCGCTTCCGTAAGCCGCAATGGTCAGATTTGCGACATCCGCCAGGTTATCGGTCTTGCTTGAACTCGGAACATTGCCCTCCCTTTCCAAAAACTCCAGGGCCTTATTCTGAAACTCATCCGCTTTCACATCCAACCGCTTCAATATCTCCCGGACGTCCTTTCTGTCGGCCAATTCAACCAAGAAGAGGAGGCGAAGATTCTGGCCGACGATATACGACTTTCGAAAAGCCCGGCTTAGGGCGCGGTAGGCGGCCGGCGCGACCGCTTCGGAAAGATTTTTGTTGCGGCCGCCAATCTCGGAAAGATTCCTCTCTCCATCGTTAACGTGAAGCAGCCGGTCTATGAGGAAAAGCGAGAGTAGAAGGGCAAGATACTGGAGCGGGCCCGCACCGGAAAGAAAGAGCACGACGACCGAGGCGACGAGCAGGGCATAAATGGAGTAGGTCACGAGCCGCACCAAAAATTCTCCGGCGGCGGTAAGCGATAATTTCGGTTCCTTGAAGTAAAGATCGTTCATGTTAATTGGCAGTCAGAACCTTGGATAATATGAAAATGGGCGCCAGAAGCCAAACCACGTAAACAAAGATGGCTATGGCGAAGATAAAAAGGTAGATAACGCTAATTCCGGCCAATCTCAATGACCTCAAAAGGAAACCCATCACGTAACCGATGACGGAGTAATCCCGATAGAGCGGCTGAAAAAGATATTTCAGGTTCACGCGCCAAGCAAGCACCCGGTCGATCCGGGCCAGTCGGTCCAGAACGAAGTTGGAATACATCTTCGCGCTCCGGATGTACCAATGGCGCAAAAAATCGATGATGCGATAGAAAAATCGCCTGACCAAATAGGCTAAAGCCATTGGTTCCATTATAGCCCATTTCGGAAGAGAGCTGAACAAAAATGGCTAGCGCTCGTACAAATAAATGCACGAGCGCCAAAATCTTGCTTGGGGCTTAAACCCCCACCCTGGAAAATCCACTGTCCCGCTTCCAGGTAACCGCCTCGAACTTCATGGGCTGACCCATCCAGCCGAGCCCCTGAACGAAGTGAACCTCCTCAACCCTGCTGTTACCGATAATTTCCTCGAGTTCGCTCCCGAGTTTTATCTCCAGATTGGGTTTTTTATAAAGAACCCAGTACTGGGTGCCGTTATGTCCATTGACCAGCATCTTACCGAGACTCACCCTCTTTGGTGGGCTCACGCCAATGTTGACGACGCGAAATATCGAGTTGGCGGCGAATAACACTATGATTACCGCCAGAAGGAAGCTCATCACAAGTTTTGCGGTTCTCACTGGGAACCTCCATAAGTTGTGGGCGATATGAATCTAACCAAATATCCAGCTAAATTATACCACACTTTTAGCCAAAATGTCAATATCTAGAAATATCTCACTTCTTCCTCCAGTTTTATGCCAAATTTCCGCTTCACCCGCTCCTTCAAGAGCTTGGCCAGTTTTTTCGCGTCCTTCGCCTTGGCTTTTCCGGTATTTATGAGCAGATTCCCGTGAAAATCCGCTATTCTTATGCCGCCCAGGCGCATTCCCTTTGCGCCGACCTCTTCCAATACGTAACCGGCCGGTATCTTCCCTTCCACGATCTTCCCCTTGTCTATCAAGCCCAGAGATCTCTTCGAAACGTCTTTTACGAGGATATTCTTGAAAAAACTTCCGGGACATCTAAGTCCTGGCTTATACTTCCTCTCCCGGACCCCGATGATATCCCGGGAAATCTTTTTAAGTTCCGTTTTATTTCCCCTCTTAAAAGCTAGTTCAGCGCGGAGAACGAACCAGTGCTCGTGCTTCAGCGCACTTTCCCGGTACGCGAATCGGCACTCCGGATTTTTGAGCCACCGCCGCTTGCCTTGAGCCGTGTCGAATGGGTCCCAAATTTCCACTCGTCTCACAATCTCGGAGATGGAGTGACCGTAGGCGCCGGCATTCCCCACAATGGCCCCGCCCAGGGTTCCCGGAATTCCCGAAAGCGTTTCCAATCCGCTTAGACCCGAACCCATTGATATTCTGATTACATCCGCCAAACCCACGCCCGCATCCGCAATCATCGTATTTTTCTTGACTAATATTTTCCCTCCCTTAAACCGGATGAGCAGTCCTTTAAGCTTTCCGTCGGGGAAAACCACATTACTCCCGCCGGCAAAGACCCGAAACGGCATTTTGAGCTTTTTCGCGAGAGTTATCGTTTCGATCAGTTCATCCGGCGTTTCCGCCTCGTAAAAATATTCGGCCCACCCGCCTATTCCGAATGTGGAAAGCGGCGCGAGTTTAACGTTTTTCCGGAATTTTATCATGAGGATTTTTCGGCTTGTTCTATGTCGTAATCGTCCATGCCGAAATGATGGGCGATTTCGTGGCGAACGGTATCGGCAACGATAGTTGGGATATCCCCGTCCCGCTCGGCAATCTCCAGTATCGGCAAACGGAAGATGGTAATGCGATCCGGAAAATCGCGGTGGGTATGACCGCCCTCGAGGTTCGAAACGCCCTCATATAGGCCCAGAAGCGTATCTTCCTCCTTATTCATTCCCAAATCCCGAAGCTGTTCATCCGACGGCTCGTCTTCTACCATGACTGCCACATTCTTGAGTTTTTCCAAGAACCGTTCGGGAATCTGGTCTATTCCCTCCTCCACGAGTTTTTCGAAGTCCCTTTGATTCATGCCGGCAGTCATCCCAGTTTTACCTTTTGCGCCTCCATCTTCCGGCCGAAGAATCGGCTTCCCAGCCGGGTAAACTTGTCCGTCAGGTCGGTGGAATAGAAGCGGACCGTTCCATTTTTTCCCAAGTCCCTTTCTATCTCCGGATGCCTCGTGAGATATCCCTCAAGTTTCTCGGGCACGACTTTCGATTCCGACACGATCCGCATCTTCGGGCCGACCGCGCGCCTTATCTTTTTCTCCAAAATCCCGTAATGGGTGCATCCCAAAATAAGCGTGTCTATTCCTTTCCTTTTCAGGGGCTTCAAATAATTCCCAATCATCAGTTCCGCAGCCCTGGAATTCTCCTCGCCCGATTCCACTATCGGGACTAGAAGGGGGCAGGCGTTCTGGAATATCTTTATCGTCGGGTCCAGCTTCAAAAGCTCACGCACGAAGGCGCCGGAAGCGACGGTCCCCTCGGTCGCGATGACGCCGATCTTTTTGTTCTTCGTCTCGGAAACGGCCTCTTCCGCGGCGGGGATGAGAACGCCCAGCACTCTTTTTCCGGGATAGCGCTTCGGCAAATATTCCTTCTGAATTTTCCGAAGCGCGTCGCTCGATGCGGTATTGCAGGCAAACACGATGAGCCGGCAATTGTTTTCAAAAAGAAAATCCACGGCCTGTTTTGTGAATTCATAGACCACTTCTTTGGAGCGCGTTCCGTAGGGCGTCCGCGCCGTGTCTCCCAAATATACGTAGTCGTAGGCGGGCAGTTCCTCTACTATTCCCCGGAGCACGTCTATCCCGCCGAATCCGGAATCGAAGACGCCGATGAATTCCCTGCCGTTCCCCTTGGCTTTCATGAAATCATTCTAACACGGAAACCTGCTTAGTCGGACATCTTCCACTGGACTCGGCCCACAGTCCCATCCGTCAGGCGCACTTTTATCCCCCGCGGATGGGAACTCCCGGGCGAGAGAACATCCTTCACGATTCCCTGGGTGTAGTTTTTGGTGCCGTAGTTCTTCTTTTCGATGACCCAAACCGCGTCCCCGGGCTTTATCTCCCCCCGCTTCGGCGGATTCGGATTATCGGGTCCAAAATTCCTCATTTGGGTTTTTATCATTCTAGCATTCCGTGATGCAAACGCCGGGTCTTAACTGGTATACTGGAACCATGGAAACGACCCCCGTTCTCAGGGTGGATAATCTCAAGAAAGTTTACGGAAAAACCGTTGCGGTGGACGGGATTTCTTTTATAGTGCGCCCCAATGAGATAGTCGGCCTCTTGGGACCGAACGGGGCGGGCAAAACGACGACCATCAACACGATTCTCAGCGTTTTGAAACCGACGGATGGTTCGATCCGCATCGGGGGAGACGATATTTCCAAGCATCGGAGTAAGACACTCTCACGAACGAACTTTGCGGCGGTCTATACCCAAGTCCCCGGTAACCTCACCGTACTCCAGAATCTCTACATATTCGGACTGATCTATAATGTGCCGAACTTACGCCAGCGCATAGATGAAATCATCACGGAGTTTGACTTGGAAAATTTCAGGGATGTTAGGTGCGGCGTGCTCTCCTCGGGCGAACAGACGAGGGTTGGTTTGGCGAAGGCGATGCTCAATAAGCCGTATCTTCTCCTCCTCGATGAGCCGACCGCCTCGCTTGATCCGTCAACGGCCCAGATCATGCGGCAAAAGATCAGGGACTACGCCACTCAAGGGGCGGGAGGAATCCTTTGGACATCCCACAATATGTACGAGGTGTCCGACGTCTGCGACCGAATTCTCTTCCTCTCGCACGGCAAGATCCTTCTCGAGGGAGACCCGAAGACGCTCCCGCGGGAGCACGGTAAAAAGAATCTCGAAGAGCTTTTCATCGCAATCGCCCGCGAACCGCTGATACTTGAATCCGTATAAAAACATGAGCCTAAAAAGAATCTACGCAATTTTTCTCCGCCAGATCTATCTCATTAAGGGCAGCCCGATCCGCTTCTTCCAAATATTCATCTGGCTTACCGTCGACATCGCGACTTGGGGATTCATCAGCAAGTATCTGAACGGAATTTCCGGCTCCGGCCTGAACTTCATTCCGCTCTTTCTGGGCGCCGTGCTCCTGTGGGACTTCCAGGGCCAGGTCATGCAGGGCGTTACCATGTCGTTCTTCGAAGATGTCTGGTCCCGGAACTTTCTGAACATGTTCGCCTCGCCGCTCCGAATATTCGAATATATCACGGGCCTCGTTATCACGAGCATCGGCCGGAGCGTGTTTGCCTTGATCGCGATGCTCGTTCTCGCGGCTCTCGCCTTCGGGCTTTCCGTCTTCATCTATGGCGCCTCGCTCGCGTTGTTCATTGTTATCCTTTTCCTTTTCGGCATCGCTCTGGGTATTTTCGGTATCAGTATCGTGCTCCGACTCGGACCGCCGGCCGAATGGTTCGTGTGGCCCATTCCCGCCCTGCTTTCTCCTTTCGTGGGGGTATTCTACCCGCTCTCGACCCTGCCCCAGTGGATGCAATTCATAGGAAAAATTCTTCCGTCTTCGTACGTTTTCGAGGGTATCCGCGGCATCGTGAGCGGACAGGGATTTTCCGCTGTCACGCTCATTTGGGGAATTCTTCTGGCTCTCGTTTATATCGTTCTCGCCTATGGGGTTTTCCTCTTGGTCTATCGAAAAGCCATCCGCACCGGTCTCATCGCCCGTTACAGCGCGGAGAGTATAAACTGACGAATTCTATCGCTCGGCTTGACCTTGTTGGAAGAAATTCAAAACTTCTTTCGCGTGAATCTCGGGCTTAACGTCCTCGTAAATCTTGGCTATCTTCCCCTCCGGGTCGATGAGGAACGAGGTCCGAAGCGTGCCCTCGAACTCCCGGCCCAGAAACATCTTCTTGCCCCAAACGCCGTACTTCCCGACCACTTCTTTCTTCTCGTCGGATAAAAGCGTGAAGGGCAGGTCGTATTTTTCGGCGAACTTCTCGTGGCTCTCCACCGAGTCGATGCTTACGCCCAGAACCTTGAGTTCCAGTTCCTGAAAATCCGGGAAGTTGTCGCGAATGGCACAGGCTTCTTTCGTGCACCCCGGCGTGTCGTCCTTCGGATAGAAGTACAAAAGCACCCAACTTCCACGATAGTCCTTTAAACGGCGGACCTGACCGTTCTGATCCGGCAATTCGAAACTGGGGGCAGGTTCTCCTATTTTCAATATCATTAGAAGTTCGAAACGTTGATGGTCCCCTTCATCGACGGGTGAATACTGCAATGGTAGCTGATGAGACCGATGTCCTGGAAAGTGAAACTGAATGATTTGCCCGGAGGGATGGGCCCAGAATCGAAGAGATTGCCGGAATCGTATGTAACCGTATGGGTGGTGGTATCGTTATTGACCCACGTTACTTCCGTCTTCGGTTTTATCTTCAGCGACGACGGGTTGAACGCGAAGTTCTTTATGCTGATGGTAACTTTGGAGAGAGTCGGATTGGCGGTCGGATAGACCTTGCCGGGGATCGGCGATGACGGGGCCGTTGCGGCGGGCGCCGGATTGGCGGCTGCCGGAGCGCTCGGAGACGGATTGGAACTCCCGCCCGAAACTATGAAATAAATCGCGATGATGACGACGATTACGACTGCGACAATGATGTATGGTTTTTTCATGTTGTTTATTGTTTTTTCCGCTTTTTTTTCTTCGCCTTCTTTGCCGGCCAACAGATTGGGCAATAAGAAAGGGTGGCCTTGTATTCGTGCCCGCGCCTGCAAGTCTTTTTTTCTATAGTCATAATGTTCTAATTATACTCCAAAACAAAAAATCTGCATTTTCAAAACTCCGGTTCAAAAATTTTAAGGGGATTAAAAAAGCCAGCTTGATTTCAACCAATTAGTCATATTTCTAAACCATTTCCATTGAACAACCTGAGCTCCAAACAATCCAAAAACAAAACCAAAAATCCCGAACGTAAGAGCGACGGCATATGGATTTTGTAAGAGTTTATCAAGTTCTACTTTCGCTGATGTCCACTCGTTAAACAATAGAATCAGAAAACCCCAAATGAAAGAGAGAATTAAAAATTCTAAGTCACCGGATTTCTTAGAATTGGTGAAATACCGAAACGTCCAAACGGTAATAAACCCAGGCAGGATAAATATAAGAAAGTTTTGTTCGCTGAATACTGTTAAATCCATAAACTATCTTGTCCTTTTATCTGCGTACCAAGCCCCTATTCTCCCAATAATTAAAACTATGATGCCGATAAGCACCAAACTAAGGCCAAGCGAGAAGCCCGCATTCATTGAACCCCAAGAACCGCCACTCGCCCCTAAAATAAGGAAACCCACCAAAATCATTCCCCAAGCAATTAATTTCACCCTCTTCCATCTTTTACTCGTCAGTTCTGGCTCAATTTTAAGGGGGTTGTTGGCCGGATTTATCGGATGACCACAATTCGGGCAAGAATGCGCCTTGTCAGAAACATCTTTACCACATTCGCTACATTTTATTAGAGCCATAACTTAATTTTAGCACCCTAACGAGAACTTCATAAAGTTATTTTCCTTCAACAATTTTATAGAGCCTGTCTTTTAACACTTCAAATTGCGCCCTAGATAGGGGGTATGGTGTCCCACCACCGTGATTGAAAGAACCCGAAAATGGCTCAGCAAACACGCCCATCTTTCCAAAATTTAGGTATAAATCCTTCTCATATTTTCTTCTACCTGTACCAATCTTGAAATCAATAAAGTGCGGCCACTTTCTATCTCCTATCTCAACATAATCTCTATTGGCCATATCTTTCTCGAAAAATAGACCCCTCTAGCTATCGAGAGCCATATAATATGGTTCAATAATCTCGCAGAAATAATATCTACAGATTAGAATTTCTTTCCTCTTATCGTTCGACAGGGCTTGGTTACCACCTGGCGCTTTTGCGAAAATAAATAAAATCTTGTCACCTCTTTGCATGTCAAATATGTGTTGGAGAGCCTTACGGTCTTGCTTAAAGGCCCAGAATGGATAATTTTTTGCCCTAGTGGTAAGCATCTTTCTAAAATGCTTTACAGCAGACCCATTATTTCCACCCAAAAGAAACGCAACCCAGTATTGGGTTCTGTCAGATAATTTACTGCTACCTGCTTGATATATTAGCGACTCGCGCGATAGTCGAGATATATTTTCTGAAACCCAATCAGCAAAATCTTCATGATTTATTTGTACAACGTCTATGCCTTCATGTGTTTTTTCTTCGGTCTCGCCTAATACAACGACGAAGCCGTTATGTTCTTTTATATAGTTCTTCTGATTGTCCTTTTTGAAATCATTTAGATGCCATTTCACCTCCACCGGCACGCCTTTTTCTCTACCCCTGAAAAATATTTCTAAGTCAGCTCTATATTTCGCCTCTACTTTCGAACCCTCGGGAACGATAAGATTTACTTTGCTTCTATGGAACTTATCGGGTAATAGACCCTTTCTTTGTTGAGAAGAACCAAAATAATAACGCTCGAAAAGGTAACGATGAATGAGTTTTTCGTTAAATGCGTTCCTATTTATTTTTTTAAAAATGTCTATCTGTTTCATTGTTTTCTTATTTTCATCCTACCCCTCCCCCTCCTACGCGTAAAGTTATGGATTAGTGCGGGCTCGCTCTCCCAATTCCATCGCTACTAGAGTCGCCAGACTCGAAACACAGGTATAGAGCGGGAAGGCCAGGAGGATGAAATTCAGATTCCCCACGGCCAGACAACCAAAAATTCCACCCAAAAGAGTGAGCGCCCAACCGCTTGCGGTTTCCGTGCTGGGATTCTCATAGGACTTCATAACCGTAAGAATCGAGCCCATCAAGTCGATTGCGATAACTATAAAGAGCGCCACCGCGGGCTCATTCGTTAGGTACCAGAGTAATAATCCAAGACCGGCGCCGATAAGGGCGATAATGTCTCTTTTAAGAAATCCGCCGAAGCCGTATTTGATAGCGAGAAAGAAAACAAATAATTCTCCAACCGTCTCAGCGCCGGTCAAAATCAAAGACCATGACGCTCCCTTGGCGAGTTGAGAGAAGAGGGCGATTGAGCCAAGAACGGCCCAGATGAGCCAGGACATCCTTTCGGGTTTGGTTTTGTTGAGAAAAATATCCCTGATATAGGGAATGTATGAAGCGAGGATTGCCGCGCCCGAAAGATATCCGAAGATGCTTACCACGAACTAAGTATCCGGTAAGAGATGAGGAGTGGCAAGGGAGAAACAACATATCTTGACATTCTTCATATTTTATACTATATTCATTCCGTTCTTCTCAGAACATCGATGAGAACGGCCCCAAACGGTAGTGGGCAAAAAACTACCCAGGCAGCTGCGTTCGCAGTGCCGAATGCTTCTTAATAATTGTAGAAAGGGTTTCGATATGATACCGAACCAGTTATTAGCCGCGACCAGCAACCCCCTGGCCGCCACCGACGACCCAACCAAGAAAACTATCGTGGTGAGCGGTCTTAATGAAGACCAAATCAGAGTGCTGGGATCGAGTGTACCGATTAGCTGCCGGCCGGGCGAAGAGGTGAACACTTTTTGCATTGACTCCAACGGACGAAGCGGCGTAATCGCTCTCTCGATACACACCCATCGTTACGGCGACAAACGGGATGGCACATCGCTTCAGTTCCTCCTCGAGGTCAACGGAACGAATCTAAACCTCAAAGACCCGTGGTGCCCGCCGGCCGACAGACTGGGCCAGGCCACCTATTTTGGGATCAAGGTTAAGGTCGGCGATAAGTGGCTTACGACGTACAAGAATGAAGCTGAGAGAAACGCCGACACATGCTACATCGACGACGGGAACTTGATGTGTAAGTATCTCGCCGGCGAGATTAAGGCGAGTGAGATAATTGCGAAGGCGTGGGTCCTAGGCGACGGAACTTCGACGCAAGAGAAATTGAAAACGGCGGAGCTTGAGCTCAAAAACGCGAGAGAGGAGATATCCTCACTCGAAGATGCGCAATCCGGTTTTCGGGCTCGGAAAGAAACTTGGCTGTCTGCCTACAGACAGGTCAAGATGCTGAAATGGTGGGGTTTCAACCGGAGGAAGGCCCTGAAAATCCTGAACGATTCTTTGGGTGTAGAGCGAGAGGTTCTGGGGCACCTAGATCGCTGACCCTATCGGCATGAAGAGAGGATAAACAGTAACGGCTTACTTACCAGATCAGCCATTGATCTCGGTAGGTAAGCCGTTTTTTATTTACCCAAATTACGCCCCGCCGTTTGTATAAAGAATAATTGAAATGACAATGAGAAGAATGTAAGGCAGGGCGGTGTGAAGTATGAAAAAGTTTCTGAAGGGGCCCATTAGAAAATCGTGGGTGGGTAATTGGGGCGAAATGGTTCCGGCTGGCGCTTCCCCTTTCTCGAAAAGCACCGCGAGCGCAGCACCTACCTCGTCCCGGCGCTTTTTATAATCCGCCCTGAAGTTCTTATTCATCGCATCGAAGAACCAGAAGACGAGCACGATGGCCGCGCTCACGAGGAAGATATCCCCGCGATGAACTTGGAAAGCCCAGCCGATGGAGGCCGCCCAAAGAGTGACGGCCCAAGTTTTCGTGGTCGTCCCAAGTGTATCGTACTTATCCATCTGCCGCTGGGTCAGTTCCAGTTCGGTCTTCAATAAATCGTATTTAATCTCGCCTTTGTCCATATAATAAGTATCCGGCAGGAAATTAGGAGTGGCAAGTAGGAAAATAAAAACGGGCACTGGTTAAACCAATGCCCGCTGTGATTTCTACTTTCCGTCAGGGGGCAGACGAATAAATTCGTTATACCGTATCTGGCGCGATTACAGGCATAACCTTATCGCCCATAAATTTGCCGAGCCAGCTTGCGACCCCGATGAATCTTCGTCCCGAAGGCAGAAGATAACGGGAGGTTCGGAGCCGAACCATCGCCTGGAGCCGAGGCCGCGCCCAGTAGTACGCGAGAAGCGTTCTTCGCGCCGATGCACTCGCGCCGCCGCAGAGCGTTCCGGTCGCAAGCGCAACGACCCAAAGCATCGTACCGTAAAGGTACGGATGAGTGAGCCAGCCGACGGTGAGCATGGTCGTGAGAGACACGATAAGTCCGGGCCAGTAGTCATTCCTCTTTATAACTCTCCAAAATCCCCGGAAAAGGCCCACGATGGCCGCGACGGGCGCAAAGGCGAAGACCAAGAGCATCGCTCCGCCCACAACGAAGTAGGCGATTGCACCGAAAAAGAACAGGATTATGAACAGCTCGGTGCGAAGCAGACCGATAATCGATTGAACGAGGAACGCGATGGCTCCGTTATTCGCATACCGGGCATAACGCCGATAGTACTGCCGGAGCTGAATCATTTCGTCATCGTCCGGCGACAAGACCGTGATAAGAGGCAACACCAATGCAATTATGAATGCCAACAACGCACCGACGATCATGAGCGCCGACGAGTCTCCTCCATTCACCGTGTGCGAAGCCTGCTTTATCTGTTGAGATATCTCATGCTGCCCTTCTATGTACCGGACTATCGGCACGGCCCAGAGAAGCTGGATGGCGAAGTAAATCGCCACGGCAAGTCCAAGAAGTGCGTAGGCGCGGTTCATCGGGTGCCGCTTGAGCCACCGATACAAAACTACCGGCCGGCGCAGAACCCACACGATAAGGAACAGGAAAAACTGTAGAACACTCACAACCGGCGAAAGGTCTACCTTCACTTTCGGGAGCTTGAATGTGGGCGTGGTCGCAATGAGCTTGAATCGTTGCCACCTTTCTTTCGCCCTACGAGCAGCAGCCCGCCAGTGTGCGGCAATCGCAGAGAAGATGCTTTCGTACCGGAAGCCGAAGACAAACCCAAGAGAGCCACCTATTGGAGCGAGCCAGTCACTCACAAGGCCCATCAGGAGAATGCCAATAAGGCCGCAGAGAAATCCTCCAAGCCAATCTCGATTGGCAAGTGTTCGTGTACGCATAAGATGTTCCCTTCTTATTGGTTAGGAAACGTGGATTGGAAACCGAAAAAAGCTGCGAATACAATATTATTTTTAAGATGATCTGTCAAATACAAAGCCCTCTAATTCATAAGGAGTGGAAGCAGCTCCCTAGCCCACCTCCTCCCAGGGAAATCCGGGTCTTCCGAAGTGGCCGTAGGCGGCCGTCTGGCGATAGATGGGCCGGCGGAGATTCAAGCGCTCGATGATGGCCCGCGGGCGGAAATCGAATTTCTTGGCCAGCTCGGAGAGGTCTCTCCCCATGCCGTCCACTGCGTGGACCATGAGCGGCTCGGCCCGGCCAATGGCGTAGGCCACGGAGACAATACAGTCGTCCGCATGCCCCCCGGCCACTATTTGCTTCGCCACGAAACGGGCCATATACGCTCCGGAGCGGTCCACTTTGGACGGGTCCTTGCCGGAGAAACATCCGCCGCCATGGGGAATGAGTCCCCCGTATGTATCCACCATGAGCTTTCGGCCGGTTAATCCGGTATCCGCCTCAAAACTGTCGGCGCCGATGACGAACTTGCCCGTCGGGTTCACGAGAATCTCCATTCCGGATATGTCGCCGAGCAAAGGAATGATGAGCTTATGGATGAGGGCGGATTTTATTTCCTCCACCCCGACATTCTCCGAGTGCTGGGTGCTTATGAGCACCGTTTTTATCTTTCCGTTTTCCATCGTCACCTGCGTCTTTCCGTCCGGCCGAAGCCACTTCTCGCCGCTCCGCCTCAGCTTCTCCAAGCCCTCGGCTAGCTTATGGACGATGACGACGGCTTTCGGCATATACTCCGGCGTCTCGTTCGTGGCATAGCCGTACATGATGCCCTGGTCTCCCGCCCCGCCCACATCCACGCCCTGCGCGATGTCGGGCGACTGCTTCACGACGTAAGTGGAGATTTCGACGGGAGAGGAGTAGCCGACGTCGTTATAGACGTTCTTGGCCACGGCCGCATAATCGACATCCGCATTGGTCGTCACTTCTCCGCCCACCACGAGATGGCCGTGGCTACCGAAGGCCTCCATCGCGACCCGGCTATCGGGGTCCTGCGCGAGGCAGGCGTCCAGAATGGCGTCCGAGATTTGGTCGCAAATCTTGTCCGGATGGCCGACCGTAACGCTTTCGACGGCATATGTTCTCGGTAGAAACATGAATTTATTTATAAACTAAAAACTTTCCACAAAGGGAAAGGTTACGACAAATTATCTTTCCCTTATGGGCTGGATTGGGCACCCGTTCGAGAAGCTTGTTTCTCAGGGTTGTCGGCGGGTCATTGAGCCAGTGCTCTCACCGCACTCTTGATAACTTATTCAGTTGTAAGTTCATTATAACATATACACATGGGGGGGTCTGAAAATAAAAGGGCCCAAGCAGTTAATTATGCTCGGGACCCAATGAATGACGCTGTCCGGAAAATCCGGGAAGGCCAGAGTTTAAACTTCGATGGGCCACTGCCAATCATCCCGATATTCTCCCGCGAACCATTCGAAGAACGGCTTTGCGGCGTCGATATAATCACCGGAACCATTTTTCCCTCGGGTGAACAAAATGGGTTCACCGCCGTAGTGACGGGATGCAAAGGTACTCATAATGGCGGCATCCTTGGATACCTCGTCATCCCCCGGAAGTTTTCCGGACTTCAAAAGAGGAATGATCATTTTTAAACGCCGGGCCGCTTCAACGCACTCCTTGGCACTGCAGGACCTGACGTGTTTCAGGGCTTCCTCTCCATCCTTCTGATTGATTCCCAGGTTGGTGACGTGATTATACGAGATCCACTGGTCCGTAGCGGCAAATTCCAGGTCCTCTCCGCTCTGACCGGCGCCGACCAGAACGCACATCGTGGCGCCGAAGTATTTGTTGAAGAGGGTGGCGAGTTGCCAGCCCGCAATTCTCCTCACTATCAGCGAGTGGTCTTTGCAGGTTCGCTCACCGGCAGGGTTAATCTTTGGGATCATACATGTGCTCCTTTCCGTTTTTTCCGTTTCCATCGGTTTCAATGAACTGCTCGGTATTAGTATTACAGCCGGGAGCCGTACAATGTCAATAAAACCTCCCCTTCCTTTATATCGCGGGCGAAGTGTGGTATTAATTTTAAGCACAGCCCTCGTAGTTCAATGGATAGGACATCTCCCTCCGAAGGAGAAGATAGAAGTTCGATTCTTCTCGAGGGCACAAAACGGATAGCGACTCTAGCCGCATAAGCGAGACACCTGCGTGTCTCGCGTTCCGTTTTGTGCGCCGGAGCATGTGCCCATAAGCGCACGCGAGGCGGTGCCCAGCCCGAGCGGAGCGAGAGGCGAGGGCAAAAGAGAAAAACCCGGCCTCAGGCCGGGTTTTTAGTTTGAATCATGCCGAATAAAATCCCTATCGTTACCCAGAACATTAGCCGCCCCAACTGCAGATCCCAGAGGAAGTGGTCGAAGAGGCCGAACAACAACAATGCGATTAACATCACCAAAGAAACCCTCAACTCGGAACTTATAATCCTGAACATTTTTTCTTTAAAACCACTAAGAACGAGCAAGACGATAAATACAAGGAAACTTACGATACCCAAAATTCCCGTCTCCGTTCCCACCATCAAATACAAATTATGTATCGGCTGCCACTGGCCCAATGAATTTACGCCGTACTTCTCAAAAAAACCGTTCCGATAGGCGTAGAAAAGTTCATTCCCGATGCCCACGCCCAACGGATGAGAAAGAATGAGTTCCGTGCCGATCTTGTTATAGGTCCAGCGGTCCGCAACCGGCCCCTCGCCCGACGAGAGAGCGGCGCGGGGGAAGATGGCCCAGCCGAGAAAGACAAGTAATAGGAGACAAGAGACAAATATTACCAAGAAGAGTCGGACAACCCTCTTCCGGCGTTCTTTGTCGGCAAAGAGTTCCCAAAGAATAAGAAGAACGGTCGCTATGGCGGCCGTTATCCAGCCGGAGCGGGAAAACGTGAGAAAGAGCCCGGCCAGAACGACGAAGATGCCGGCGACTTCCAGCGATTTGAAAATCGGCTTCTCTTCTCGGAGAAAGAGATAAAAAAGAGCCAAGAGCCCCAGGACCAAAAACCCCGCCAAGATATTGGCGTGGGGCATCGTGCCATAGGCGCGGACAAGTTGCTCTCCGTTAACGGTTATCTTCGCGATGCCGGGCGTTCCGGAGTCAAAAACGGTCTCGCCCAAGAACCATAGACCCACGCTCTTACCCAAAACGAACTGCAGGAAACCGACGATGGATTCGAAAGCGGCGGAGATGGAGACGGCCGCGAGCGCGGAACGGAAACTCACTGTATATTCGGACAAGGAGAAAGCAACAAGGAGTCCCGCGAGAACGGTCAATGTCATATGGATGAAAGAATAGACCACGAAAGAGCCATAGCCGGCCGAGAGAACGGACAGGAGCGATATGGCCAAAAACAATAGCAAAAATATGGCTGGTAGTTTATATTGCCGGAACCAGATCCGCAACCGAACGAAAAATCCCCGGCCCGCGAGAAACAGAAGCGCGATAATGAGGATATCCGTGCCGAAGAGAAAGGCGGAGTTATACTCCGAAGTGTAAAAATTGGAGAAGGGTGTGGGAAAGGTGAAGAGAAATTTCTTGGTTCCCAGGGGAAGCGCGAACAAAAAAAGCAGCGTCCCCCATTTCATTAAATCGGCCCGCGAGAGTTTCATAAGATGATTTTTATCGCCTGATAGACAATCGAGGCGATGAAGATAAGATATAGGATTCCGGCGGGAAGCATCCATCGGCTTTTCCTAAACGCCCGGCGCCACATCGTGATTATGAAGATGCCCTCAAGCGCCAAGAAGAGTCCGCCCGCAATACCGATAGTTCCCAGAAAGTCCCGGAAACCAGAGACGTAAAGAACCATCGGGAGAAGTATGACCATAAGGCCGCTCGCCCGCTTCGGCCACCGGAGATCCTGAACTAAAATCTCCCGAATGTTCAATCCTATCATCGAGTAGGAGGTCCAGACAGCGACGAATCCGAGAATTCCCAGGGCCGCGGCCAATGTCGGAGACAAGCCCAGGCCGGTTATCGTATCCGGGCCAACTGAGGGATTTATAGCCAGAACCGCAATCATGAAGACCGCGTAAAGGACGGCCGGCGCGAATGTGCCCCAAGCAACCGCACTCTTCAGTGAAAAGCCCGCGCCCTCGGATTTAGCCCGGCGATACTCCTCGACCACCTTCGTAATGGCCGGCCGGCCGGCGAGGGCAAAGAGGAGCGGACCGAACGGTAAGAGCCAGAGCGACCAGTCCGGAATTTGCGGGAAGACCGGAACGTTTCCGAAATTAAAACCGCTAACGCCCACAAGAATAAAAACCGCGGCCAGAATGCAAAAGACATCCAGTAACTCAGCCCGCTCCATCCAATCCAGCTTAACAAAAATTAAAATGGAGCCGATAATCCAAAAAACGAACATCGCGACCGGACCGCTAAAGCCCATGAAAAGATTCATGAAGACCGGAGCGAGGATCAGATAAATCGTAAGGGTTATCGCGAGTTCGCCCAGGATGACGATGTCGGAAAAAATTCTCGTTGGTTTTGAAAGATACTTGTCCGCCAGATGGAAAAAATTATGCCCCGGCCCATCCTCGAGAACGAGCTCGGCATACATAAAGTGAATAAGAAAATAAACCAAGGCGAAGGCCGCCAAATAAAAAAGGCCAAGCCAAACACCCAGCCGGCCCATAATGTAAGGCAAAGAAAATATCCCCGCTCCAATTATGGTTCCGGCCAAAAGCCCGGCGGCCAAAACTAACCTCCTGTTCATTAAGCCCGGTAAACTTCGTCGCCCTCGCGCACCTTGCCGTCCACTTTAATACCCACCTCCTGGCCCTTTCTGGCCTCGCTGATGTCCTGGTGGTTGTACTGCATGGACTTTATTTTCTCCTTGAAATCAGTTGTGGCGCCGAAGAATTGAACCTCATCCCCAACCTTCACTACTTCCTTGAACTTAACGATGGCCACGCTGATGCCGCCGTAAAAGTGGGTCACAACGCCAATGGGTTTTGAGCTCGGTTTCACCCGGGAATCCGCCTTAGAAGCACTTGAATCTGACTTGAATAACGATGAAAAGAATCCCATATTTTTATCTAAATTATCCGACCTTTGACGCCGTTTTTTTCTTCTTCGGATTCGATAATATCCAGCAACTTATCCAGCAGGTCCGCCGGATCCCGCGAGAAGACCGTCTTCCCCCAGCCCCGGTGCGATTTTTCCAAAATGTCGCGGAGCATGTCCGCCATGCCGCCCGAACCCTCCAGAACGCCGTTGGGTTTTTTGTCTTCGAAGGCGATGGTGAATTCATTAAGCGTTCCCATCCGGCCGCAGACGGTAATGATGGCATCGGCGGAACGAGTGAGAAGCAGATTCCGGCCGGAGTAATCGAAACCGGTGTAGATGATGAGGTCATGATAATCGGTCGGAAGATGATAGGTTTTTATGTGCGCTTCCTTCGAGGCCGCGGGAGAGATGCCGATAACCATTCCACCGGCTTCCTTCGCGCCCTTGGCCGCCCAGTAGGGAACACCGATCGTCGCTCCCGTCACCAGAACCAGTCCGCGCTTTGCGACTTCCTGGCCCAGCTGTTCCGCTTTTTCTATCGCATCCTTGGAGCAGTGGCCGGTCTCGGCCGCGCCCGAGATGCAAATCTTGTACCTAAGTTTGTGAACGTGGTTGTGGTTATGATTCTGGATTCCGTTCGAGATCTTGGTGGATTTTTTCGCTGCCATACAGTGATTTTAAGACATTATAACGAAACATTCAAAGCGGGTCTAAAGCGTTACGCTCTCGCCGTAGGAGGGCACCTCCGCCAAGATGGCGAGTTCATCTTTTATCTTCTGAGCCAAGGCCGCCGATTCATCCCCGTCGCCCTGAACGACGAAGACCTTCTTCACAGTCCCGTGCATTTCTTCCACCCACTTCAAAAGCTGGGGCTGGTCGGCGTGGGCGGAGTAGCCGCTCACCTGTTTCACTTTACACTCCACCCTAACTTCCTCGCCGAATATCTTAACCATCTTCGCTCCCTCCAGAACCTTCCGGCCGAGCGAGCCCACTGCCTGATAGCCGACGACGAGGAGCGTGCTCTTTGGGTCGGGCAGATAGCGAATCTCGTGGTGAAGAATTCTACCGCCGTTCGACATTCCCGCACCCGCGACTATCACCTTAGGCGGAGGAACATTATTGATTTCCTTGGATTCTTCCTTCGTGAGAGTCATCCGAAGACCGGGGAAGTTAAATATCGCATCCCCGCCCTTTATCAGGTCTATCGCCTCCGGATTGAAGTAGAGCGGGTCCGTGGAATATTTCTGATAGACCGCCGTGAGCTTGATGGCCAGGGGACTGTCGATGAAGACCGGCACTTTGGGAATGCGGCCGTTCTCCACCAATTCGTTCAACTCGAATATCATCTCCTGCGTCCGCTCCATCGCGAAGGCCGGAATCATGAGAACTCCGCCCGCTCTAACCGTCTCTTCAATCGTGTCTTCCACTATCTCCTTCCTTTTATCCAGAAGCTCGTGCACCCGGTTGCCGTAGGCCGATTCAACCAGGGCGTAATCGGCATCCTTTATGTACTCCGTCGGGTTGATGAAGGGCGAGGGATTATTACCCAAGTCACCGGAAAAAACCACCTTCTTTCCCTCCACGCTCACCAAAATCGAGGACGAACCTAAAATGTGACCGGCATCGTAGAGCTCAATCGTGAAGTCGCCCACCTTCACGATCTCGTGGTATTTTCTCTTCTGCCAAAAACCCATCGTCTTTATGATGTCGGCCGTTTCGTAGAGCGGCGGTTTCTTTCTCTTGTCCGATTCTTCCTTCAAAAGATGCTCGGAGTCCAGGAGCAGGAGTTCGGCGAAGTCCTTGGTGGGCGGAGCGGAATAGATGATTCCCTTGAAACCCTGCTTCACGAGCTGAGGCAAGCGGCCGATGTGGTCAATGTGGGCGTGAGTCACGAAGACCGCCGAGATTTCTTCGGGCTTGAATAAAAACGGCAGAAAGTTCTGGTCTTCGTTGAAACTCCCGCCCTGATGCAACCCGCAATCGACGAGAATTTTGGTGCCGCCGGATTCCAACAAGTAACTGGAGCCAGTAACCGCACCCGCTCCACCGCAAAATGTCAGTTTCATAGTTCAATTATATCTTTTAGTTTCCCGAGTTGTATATCGCCGCAACTTCGGCAGCGGAGAGGGCGCGGTTGTAAATACGAGCATTATCAACCACACCGTTAAAATAGCCCGATTCGGATTTCGCTATATAAAGGTTCGTATCGGCACCAATAGAGGGAGCTATTCCTGCATAATTAGAAACAGATGATCCGTTTATGTAAAAAGAGAGTCCGCCATTAAAAACAACGGCTACGTGATACCATGTGTTCCATTGAAAGGACGGTAAATTTGCTTGGTTATCATAACTTACTCCGTTCCTTATGAATCTCGCACCAAAAGAAGTCGCATTAATTCCCTTACTGTAAACACGGTAATTATTATTCGCGTCAATGTACTTGGCGAAAATTCTTGGATTTATGGCTGTTTCGGAACGAGCATAAGTCCAGAACACGATTGAGAATGAGTCCTGGAGATTAAGAGAGGTGCTGGTCCCCATATTTGAATAATTATTTGAAGAACTATCAAAGCTCAAACATCCCCCCTTCACACAAGATGCACTCGTCTGCCAGGTAGGATTGTTCGTGAGGGTTCCGGTATTCCCGTGTCCCGAGGCATCATAGGCCGTCCCTCCCGTCCCCTCATCGAACTTCCAATAGCCCACGAGGGAAGGGTCTCTTGATATGGGTAATAAGGAAAGGTCTGTCCCCACCTCATAGAGCTCGGGGTAGGAACCGCCATC
>JBEKVQ010000001.1:0-116143 GCA_049997815.1 Minisyncoccia bacterium | reverse complement strand
AAGGCCGAAGTTGGCGAAAGAAACGGTACTTACATTGTAAAAACCGTTCAAAAACATCGGAACGGCGAGAAATATCGCGCCGGAGAGAAATTCCACGAGCGGATATTGGAACGAAAGTTTGTGCCCGCACTTCCTACACTTACCCAGTTGGAACAAAAAACTGAATAGCGGCACGAGCTCCGAGACCCCCAATTCATGATTACAGTAAGGGCACCGGGAACGTCCGCTCAATTTTTTCCGGTCAAAAAGTTTCCCGTCGGGGTTGTACCGCAGAACGAGAACGTTCAGAAAACTTCCTATGATAAGACCAAAAACGAAAAGGATTATATAGAACGCGGAAACCATCTCATTGGCATACCGGGCCCACGGGCGGATTATTCAGTACGAGCGAGTGACCGGCGCTGTCGATGCAGTAATATTGGACAATCGGGTTTTGGGCATCCCCCGCTTTTACGTTCAAACTAGAGTAGGCTGCATAGGTTTTGGCGAGGGTGGGAGAGGATTTGATAATAGTCAGACCAACTGCCCCTACCGGCAGTTGGGCAGTAATATCATCCGCAAGCGCCTTCAAATTTTCATTACTGAAATTTTCCGTCTCCAGGGCATCGTAGTTATTGCCATTATAGAGCGTCTCTGCGATTGCGCGGACCTGATTCATCTCCTGAATGATGCGCGAATCCTTGGCCTTGTCCCGCGCGGGACCGAGCGCCGTGAGGATTACCGATGACAAGAGGCCAATAATGGCCACGACCACAAGCATCTCAATTATGGTAAAACCCTTGATATAGCGTTTTCTCATTTATGGACAAACCCCGGCGGAGGCGGCTGTCGTACCGAACTTGCCGGTACTATCAGAGCAATAAATCCCCGTATTCAGACTTACGGAAATGGCATAGCCGTTTGAATTTGCGTTCAGATTGATAGCGCAATTGGTTCCTCCATTGGTTTTCATATCACCCAATGCTTTATCTATGTCATTCGAACCACTTTTCGCACTGCAGTCAGCTGAGGATAAAGCTGTTATCGAATAAGTACCGGAGGTTGGAGCATAGAGCGTTTCTATTATTGCCCGTATCTGGTTAATATCTGAAACGATTCTCGCATCTTTGGCTTTGTTCCTCGAGGGGCCCAGAGCCACCAAGACTACGGAAGACAAAAGGCCGATGATGGCAATCACGACCAGCATTTCTATTAGCGTAAAACCTTTGTTATTGTTCATAAAACTTAGAACCTATAACCCACAACTCATAGCAACTTACTAAAAAGTTGTGTTATCAGTTATTAGTTATTTGTTATTTGTTATTTTCCCGACCTTTCCATTATAACACAACGGCGATTACGGCTTCAGATTAAAATGCCTGAGACAGGTTATAAATCGGGAGCAAGATGGATGCAAAAAGTATCGCAACGACGACGCCAATAATAACCATGAGTATCGGCTGGAGGAGAGTGACCAGGTTTTCCACCGTATCGTCCACCTGGCGGCTGTAAAAATCGTTTATCTTCGAGAGAAGGTCTTCCATCCGACCGGTCGATTCTCCCACGCTCAAAAGCTGGGAGACGAGCGGCGGGAATTCGGACATTTCAGCCAAGGCCTGCGAAAGAAGCTTGCCTTTCCGGATCTGCCCAGCCGCATCGTGAAGCAATTCCTCGTAGACGGAGTTCCCTATCGTGTGCGACGAAATTTCAACCGCCTGCGGGATAGTGAGCCCGCCCTTTATCAGAACCCGCGCTGATTCGGCAAAGCGCGAAATGTAAAGCTTTTGGAATAGGGGCCCGATGATGAAAACCTTTAGTGAAACGGTATCCAAAACCGCCTTCCCCTCGTTCGTCTGGAAATAATCCACGAGAACGATAACCAGAGCGACGAGCGCGATCAGGAAGAAAAACCACCAGTCGGACACGAAGGTACCGAATCCCAAGAGTACTCTCGTGAAGAACGGCATCTCGATATTGGCCTGCGCGAAGATGGGGGTGATTTGCGGGAAAACCATCGTCACCATAACGATGATGACAACGAAGAAAAGGCCGATGACGAAGGCCGGGTAGGTCAGGGCGTTCTTCACCTTCGAGAGCAACGCTGCCTGCTTCTCCAGATAATCTGCCAGAAAACTCAAAACCTCGGAGAGCCGGCCGGTCACCTCGGCGGATTTGACCATGTTCACGTAGAAATCGGAAAAAATAGCGCGGTGGCGCTCCAGGGCCTGAGAAAGGGAGAAGCCCGCATCAATGTCGTTCGCTATCTCGTAAACCGCCTCCTTCAGTACCGGCTTGGTTGTCTGCTTGTATAAGCTGGCCAAGCTGTCCGAGAGCGGGACCTGGGAAGCGAGGAGCGTCGCGAACTGCCTCGTGAATATCATGAGGTCCTGGGTCTTCACCCGCTTGAAGAAATTCAAGATTCGGTTATACCAGACGTCCTCGACGACCGGCTCTATGCTCAAAACGAAAAGCTCGTGGGTTAAGAGTATCGCGACTGCCGCCTCCCGGTTCGCCGCATCTACGTTCCCAACCTGCAATTCTCCCTCTTTAGTTCTGGCTTTATAATTGAATTTCATTTTAAGATCTTTCGAGCAAAATTCTCAGTTCCGACGGATTTAGAGAGTACGTTTCCGCTTCCTCGAGGGAAATCTCTTTGCGCTTTATCAAACTCACGAGCGAGCGGTTCAGAGACATCATCCCCTCCTGAACGTTCGTTTCTATAACTAGGTCGATCTGATATATCTTCTTCTCGCGAATAAGGTTCCTGATAGCCGGGTTCATAAGCATTATTTCGGTCGCCGGAATTCTACCGCCGCCGACGCGCGGGATGAGCCGTTCGGAGACGATACCCACCAGGGTCGAAGCGAGCTGGGAAATAATCTGCCCCTGTTGGTTGGGTGGGAAACTGTCAATGATGCGGTCGATTGTTTGCGCCGCCGAATTCGTGTGAAGAGTGGAAAAAACCAAGTGGCCGGTTTCGGCTGCCGTCATTGCGGTCGCAATGGTTTCAGGGTCGCGCATTTCCCCGATCATGATAACGTCGGGGTCCTGCCTTAAGACCGCCCGCAGGGCGTCATTGAAAGAAAGGGTATCCGCCCCCACTTCGCGCTGGGAGACGATGCATCGGTCTTGGGAGAAGATGTATTCGATCGGGTCCTCAACCGTAATGATGTGGTCGTTCCGCTTGTGGTTCACCTCATCCAAAAGCGCGGCCAAGGTCGTCGATTTGCCGTGGCCGGCCGGACCAACGACCAAGATGAAACCCTGATTCAGTTTGGTGAAGTCATGGAGGAGGGGCGGCATATTCAATTCTTCAATGGTGCGAATCTGAGCCGGGATGAGACGGAGCGCCGCCGCCATGAAACCGCGCTGGAAATAAACGTTCACCCGGAAGCGGGCCTTATCCTCATAATTGAAAGAAAAATCCACCTGCTTTTTTTCCAGAAAAGATTTTTTCTGTTCTTCCGTGAGAAGCGCGAAAATGAGCCCCTCGGCTTCGTCCTTGGTTAGGATGGACTCCTGGGCGAGCGGGATCAAAACGCTGTCAACTCTTATCGTCGGCCGCCGCCCTACCGCCAAATGAAGGTCCGAAGCGTTCTGTTTCGCTGTCGTTAAAAGAAGTTCGCTCAATTTTTGTTTGTAATCGGTCGCCATGTTTTAAATTATTCGGTTTCCCTCAAGACCTCTTCAAGTATAACCTCACCGGCGAGCGCTTTCAAAATGCCGTCCTGTCGAAGCGTCACCATTCCCTGCCTCTTCGCCTCGTCGGCGATGGCGCCTTCGGTGAAACCCTTACTCACGACGTCGGAGAGTTCCCGAGTCATCTTAAATATCTCGAAGATTGCCACCCGACCGGAGGTTCCCTTACCCTTGCAGGTTTTACAATTCGGATCGTTTCCAACTTTGTAAGCGGAGTAGGGCGCTTTCCCTTTTATTGTCGCTTTCAGATTGGCGGGTAATATCTCAAGTTCGCTTTTTATTATCTTCTGAAGTTCTTCCGAGGGAGTAGTAAATTTCTTGCAGTCCGGGCAGAGACGGCTTACGAGCCGCTGGGCCAGCATCAAATTAAGGGCCGAGGAAAGTAGAAAGGTCGGTACGCCCAAATCAACGAGACGCGGAATGACGCCCACGGCGTTATTCGTGTGGAGAGTAGAAAGCATCAGATGGCCGGTTAAAGCGGCGTTTACCGCCAAACTCGCGGTTTCGGAGTCGCGAATCTCACCGACCATGATTATGTCCGGGTCCTGACGCAGGATTTGGCGCAATCCGGACGAAAAGTCATAGCCGATCTCCGGTTTCACCTGCGATTGGTTAATGCCATCCATGAAATATTCCACCGGGTCTTCCAATGTCAGGATGTTCACTTTGTCGGAATTCAGCCGCTGCATTATGGCGTAAAGGGTCGTGCTTTTGCCGGAACCGGTGGGACCCGTGATGAGTATCATTCCGAAGGGCGCCTCGGCGGCATTCTCCAAAAGCTGAAAGTTATATTCGTTCAATCCCAATTCTTTAAGGCCCTTCAGCCCGGTCGTGGGGTCCAAAACCCGGATGGCCACCTTTTCGCCGTTCGGCGTCGGAAATGTCGCGACGCGGAAATCGATATCGCGGCCGGCAATGACCGCCCGGAAACGTCCGTCCTGCGGAACTCTCGTCTCGTCCAATCTCAATCTTGCGAGAACCTTGACCCGCGAGACGATCGGCTGATTCAGGCCGGACGGAAGCGACGCCGCTTCTTCAAGGTCACCGTCTACCCGGAAACGAATCCGCAGACGCGAGCGTTGGGGTTCAATGTGAACGTCGGAAGCTTTCAACTCCACCGCTTCGCGTAATGTCGAGGCCACTATCTTTATTATCGGCGCGTCCTCCGCCGTCTGGGCTCCTTCTTCGAGAGTAACCAGGAGATCATCCCTCCTCTTCGTGGTACCGATATCTTTTACCGCTGATTCCACCTCCGTTCGATAGGGGGCATAGCGGCGCCAAACCAAAGCGAGGTCGGTCGGAGTCACGACATAGACGCCCAAACTCACTCCTTCCCGCTTCGCGATGAAGCGCAGGGCTTCCTGGGCCCGGACGTCATCCGGCCGAAGCATTCCGACAATGAGAAGTTCTTTCCTTCTCTCAATTGGGATGACGCGGTAAGCCCGCGACGTTTCCTGAGGAATGAGCGAAAGCAGGTCCGGAGGGATCGAGGCCGGGTCAACTTTCTTGTACGGAATTTTGAGAAGCTCGCTCTTCACTTCCGCCACTTTCAATTCATCCGCCAGATGTTCTTCATAGAGCAGGTCCTCCGGCGAACGCCCTTGAACTTCGGCCTCCTTAAAAACCTTGGCCGCGGACGACTCCGCAAGGAGTCCTTTTTTAACTAAAGCCTGTATAAATTCCTGGTCTGTCATGCGAAATTTTATAAAATTTATTCTTTACTAAATTTTACCATAAAATTGAGCACCCCGTGAGATGGCGAGCCTGCGAGCTCTATCTCACGGGGTTAGGGTTTGATCATCAAAAATCATTCGCTTTAGGCTCTGATTTTTGAATCAAGCCCCTAATAAGGCAAGAAAGGATTGGGTCGGCCCGGCGTCGGGATCGAGAGGGACGTTCCGAAATTTCCCGTGAAGTATTTATTGAGCGTGTTTACGACCGGCGTGGGATCCACCTGAACCTGAGAAAGCTGTTTGATGTTGTCCAGATTGCCGGGCACCACGACGTCTATCAATTCGGGGCTGTTGAAAAAGACGAAGTAAACCACCGCGAACAAAATCGCCACCACCACTATTACCACAATGATGTTGAACCAATTGACCGGCTTTTTTTCTTGTTCGATTATGATAGCCATGTTAATTTCCTTGGTAAAAAGCGTTGACGTCCAACTGGAGCGAAAATATCGGATTCGCGTTTGCCCCCCCGCCCGACGGCTGGCCGTTCGAGAGCGATTTGAAATCGAAATCCACCACGTTCATCACCCGGGCATTCGTCTCGATGGCATTTATGAACTGCTTCAGGGAACCGTAGTTGCCGGTGGCTTCCACCTTCGTGGGGATGGTGAGAAGCGGCTTAACGAGCGATTGAGTAGCGGGCGTCTTTGAAGCCGCGGGCGATTGGCCCGGTTGGATATTAAGCGACTGCAATCCGACCTGGCTTGCCTGAGCGACCGCCTGCCACTGATTCAGGGCCTGTGTGATGCTGGGTCCGATGGGAACTGCCAGTCCGACTGTTTGCTGAAGCTTCGCAGCCGATTGGAATTGGCTAATCAGGTTCGCCACCTGGGTTACCGCCGCTTTCTGGTTATTGAACAATTGGGTCTTGGAGGCGACGAGAGCCTGAAGCTTGGTCGCGTTCTGGATCTCCGGCTGGATCAAACTGCCGTAAACCACGAGCGTCGCCATCAGAAAGAAAGCGGAAAAGAGTATGCTTAGAATTCTTTTGGTCGAGGCCTTCATATTATTGGATGGGTTTACTCAAGAAATCCGGTTTGAACGTGAGGGTTATGTCGAAGTCCACGGTGCCGCTTTGGTTGAAGCTGGTGGATTTAAGGATCGCCGTTTGAATTTCGGGGGCCTGCTCGAACTGGGCCAACTGTTGGGCCAGTGTTTGAAGGGAAGCGGTCCGTCCCTGAAGCTCCAAGTTCAAGATATCCGATTTGAACTTGGCTTCGTTGTAAAACGTCTGCGGCAAAGTGTTCTTCTCCAGAAACGAGAAGGTGTTCGAACTGAAAATGTGCTGCCCCAGGACCGATTTTAAATTCACTATCTGGGAATAAAAACCGATGAATTTTTGCTGATCCTGCTGGCTTATGGAATTCGAGAGCTGGCTCAACTGACTGTCCAGATCTCCCGAACGCGAATTCAGATAGGATTCATAGCCGACCGAGAATCCGAAATATATGAGTATCGAAAGCCCGAAGATGACGCCCGAAAATATTAGAAGGCGCCAAGGAAGACCGACGGCCGCTGGCTCCGTTATGAACTGCTCATTTAGACTTTTTGGTTGCTGATTGGCGTCTGCCATGTTTTTCTATTGAAGAAAGTATCTTTCGGCTAAACCGATCGCAATCGGCATTTCGTTGTTCAACCGTCCGATAACCGGTTCCAACCGCGAATCGTAGGTGACCTTGCGGAAAATATTCGGTCGGACCATCGGAACATCAACCTGACCGGCGAAATATTTGTCGATTCCCAACAAGTTGGCCCCTCCGCCCGTCAGCATCAATCGGTCCACCTTCTTCTGGTAGCGGCTTTCGTAGGTGCTTTTGGCGTGGTTAACCTCCTGTATTATAACATCTAAAAACGGTTGAGTTAATGTTGATAACTCCGATTCCGCCCCGCCGGTCAGAAGTCCCCGCCGTTTTTTCAATTCCTCGGCCCGAATCGCACTCACGCCCAAACTGTGGGCGATGGCTTGAGTTAGGTAAACTCCGCCGTAGTCGGTCTGGCCGGTGTAAAGAATATTCCCGCCGTTCATCAAAAAGAGGCTGCTTACTTCGGAACCCAGGTCGATAAGAAGCGTGGAGCCCACCTCTTCGCCCAAAAGCGAACGCAGTATCGCGAGGCCGTCCAATTCCAAAGCGACAAGATTCAGCCCGGCTTCTTTGAAAACGAATTTGTATTTACCGATAATCTCCTGGGGAATGCCTATCAAGAGAACCCGCTGATAACGCTGCCGCTGCTCCGTGTCGAATTCGCCTATTTTTATCCAGTCCACCGCCACCTCTTTTATCGGGAGCGGAATATATTGAGGCGCCTGAAAATCTATCGCTTTTTTGGTCTCGCTGGGCGACATGGCCGGCATTTCAAGAACGGTCGTGAAAGCCGCGAAGGCCGGGATTGAACCGACCGCTATTCTGGATTTCGTCTTCATCTCTCCAAGGAGGATTTTCAACATTTCCGCCGTTTCTTTTTCGGAGATCCGGAGCGAGCTGGATTGGATGATACGATTGGGATGGATGAGATATTCCTTCGTTTCCAGAACGCCGTAATTCACGAGATTGACGAACTCCTTTTCCTTGGCTAATTCTGCTATTTTTATAGAAGTGGTCCCGATATCAACGCCCAAAACCGGGCGGCTTTTCATGAAATTGCCGATGTCCCGGAAAAAGTCGGAGATAATTTTTCCAATCTTCATTCTATCTTCGTGATTTTAACACAATATCTGCTCGATATCATCTTCCCGCCGGTATGTTTCGCCTGCAAAAGCCATCTGGAAAAAGGCGAAGAGAGAACTCGCCGCTTGTGCAGCGGATGCTTCCGAAAAATGGATTTCATGCCGGGATTTTTATGCCCAACCTGCTTCCGGCGACTTCCCGCCGGCGAAAAGACCTGCCATCCGGGAAACAAATTCGTTTTGGCATCTCCTCTCAACTATTCCAATTCGGTCGCGCGGGAGCTTGTCCATATGCTCAAATACGGAAAATTGAGAGCGGCTGCCGAACCCCTCGCTTCGACGCTCGCCGACTATTTGGCCAGCTCAATTCAAAATTCAAGATTAGAAATTCAAAATTTTGTTTTAATTCCCATCCCGCTCCATCCGAAGAGAGAAAGGGAACGCGGCTTCAATCAAGCGCTCGTGCTCGCGGAAATTCTGAAAGAAAAATCGGAAATCTTGTGCAATGTCCCGATTCTCATCGGCGCATTCGCAAGAATAAAGCCAACGCCCTCACAGACCAAGAAAGATGACCGCGAGGAAAGAGAGAATAATGTTCGCGGATGTTTTGGCGTCCTAAAACCCGAGTTAATCTCCGGCAAGGATGTATTCCTCGTGGATGATGTTTTCACTTCCGGCGCCACGATGCGGGAAGCGGCCCGCGTTATTAAAGCGGCGGGCGCCAAAAAAATAATAGCCCTCGCCGTGGCGAGGGCTTAGCGCGCAAAAAATCTTTCTACTGCTCCTGGAACGTTTTGCTGTATCTCCCAACATCGGCGCAATCGGCATTCACATGGCACTGAACCTCACTCTGTTCCAAGAGAGCCCCAGTACCGTCCGTAATCTGCGTGTTCGGTATCGATTTATCGCAAAGGTTGTTGCCCGCGCACATGCCGCCAACGCCCCCGCTACCTCCGCCGCAAACGCCGCCGGGGCAGCCGCTTCCCGTGCTGCCCAAGATGGTTATCCTGAGCGTCGCACTGCCCGTACCCTTGGCATTCGAGGCGCTAATGGTGACATTCGACACGCCTATCGCTTGCGACAAACCAGTGATTGCTCCCGTTGAAGCATTGACACCGAGATCCCCTGGCAATCCGGAAGCGCCGTAGCTCGTCGGATTATTATTGGCCAGGATATTATAGGAAAATGCATGCCCGATTACGCCGCTTGCCGTCAGTCCGCTATAGATGACCGGGGCGCCGCCGTCATTTGGACACGGCGGAGTGGTGCCATCAGGACACAGAGTGACAGTGGCAACGGTGCCAAGCGTCTTTCCCGCAACCCTGCTTGGAGCTCCGCTTGAGTCGACGGACCAATCGCTCGTCGCCGGCGTTCCACCATCGTCATAAACTACCCTGACACGATATATATAGACGGAGTTTTCAGTAAGACCGGTATCAAGCAGGCGGGAAGAAATGTCAGCTGAGAGCTTATTCAATCCGAAGTAGTTATTGTAAACGACGTCAGTCACGGCCTCGGCTCTGTTCACTCCGATACCGTTAAAAAGTCCCGCTATGGCGTTCCAGCCGCTTTTGAAAGTCGAGACAAGACCGCTCCACCATCCCGAAACCGTGTCTTTTGCAACATCATAGATATTCGCGTACCAATTTCCCGAAGAATTCGCCGAAACCGCCGCCGCACCGGAAAGGTTGGCGGTAACCATGTCGGTCGGCGTCGCAGAAGCACCAGAGCAATGAAGATTGTAGGATTGCTGTAGGAGCGCGGCATCATAAGCGGTGACAGCGCCGTTCCCGCTATAGTCGGCCCACTTTTGCTGCTGGGGAGTGAGCGTAGTACCGCCAGAGGCAACAAACTGATTAATCAGGTTCACGTCGGCGCAAGTAATTTGACCATCGCCGTTTGCATCACCTGAATAATCCCCCAGCGGCGTTGGCGCGGGCGTAACACAGGATTGGGTTGATATATTCCAAGTAGCCGGAGCTACACAGAGGGTATTCGCACATGGAGTTGTTGTCTGTATTCCGTTCACATTCGGACACAGATCAGTCGGCGCAGGGGTACAGGTCTGGGTTGACACATTCCAGGTTCCTCCCGAAGTGGTACAGATAACATCCGCGCACGGGGTAGTTGTTTGCACTCCCGTGACGTTCGGACACAAATCAACCGGTGCCGGCGGAACGTAGGTGAAATTCGCGGTAACCGTTATATCGGAGTTAATCAAAAAGCTGCACAGGGGATAGGTAGAGTTATTGCAAACACCACCCGTCCAATTAGTAAAGTCGTAGGAAGTTGCCTTGTTTGCAGTAAGCATCACCTGGTATCCCTTTTCGAAATAGTTGGAACAGCTCGTGCCGCCGTTGCCGCAATTAATGCCGGTTGCCGAAATCGAACCTCCCGAAGTCGGAGAATTCGAAACGGTAAGCGTCACCCACGTAATCGCGGTTGCCGAATTCGAAGGAAACGAAGGCAATTTCGCGCCGGTCAGCGGGTCAGTAAAGAACGATTTGACCGTATAGGTGTAGCTGGTTCCGCTGCTTAGTCCCGTATCATTGTAAGTCAGCGTCGCTCCAGTCGCAGCAGATGGGCCCATCGTGGCCGCAAGCATGCCGTTCCGATAAATATAGAAACCCTCCTCCTTCGCAGAGTTATCTTTCCAGGTTACGGTAATTCCTGAAGTTGAGATCGTCGTTGCCGTCAGATTGGATGGCGGAATGGTTAGGGTCGTCGTCGCGAGGGCACTTGTTCCTCCCGGAACGTATCCGCTGCAAGCCATATCCGGCTTCGGGTTCACGGTTTCACCGGCCTTGGCCGGGGTATAAAGGCTCGTCACGGCATCGGGGAAGCAGGTCTTCAACCGGTAGTAATAAACGGTCGCTTCCGTCAGTCCCGTATTGGTGTAGTAAAAAGTAATTGTTTTTGGACTCCCATCTTTATCCCCATCGGTATACGGGTCATACTCGTTAGATGGCAACGATGTCATTGAAGCGTCGCTCTTCGAGAAGCGGGTGCTGGGGTCGGCGGAAGTGCTCCGTTCCAAAACGGAATTATACGTAACATAACCGGTCGCATCATTCCAGAGTAAACCGACCACCGCCGAAGTTCTCCCCCTGCCAGCGAAATCCGTGGGCGTAATAGGCGTTGCCTTTATTCTCTGAACCTCGAAATGATGCGACCTATTGGTCGTGACTTTATCCGTCCAGGTAACATTGAGCGTATTTCTGTCGACTGATTTGACTTCTAAATTGGTAGGCGGGTCCTGGAAAGGAGTGGTGGTAGCAGTAGGAGTACAGTCAACTACATTGCTCCAAGTTGCGTTATTCGAACTATCCGTCGTCTTCATGGCATACGAGCGGTGAGCTCCCGAGGCCAAACCGCCGTCAATGTAAGCATAAGAAGTATTACCCGGTATGGTTACCGGCAAAACGGAACCCAGCGTGGATAGAACCGTAGGTATTATGTGAGAATTCGATCCGTAAAGTTCAACCGTTTTCGCGGTCGGAACGTCTCCGCTCCAAAATACTTTTATGGAGCTACTGTCTTTGGCGGCGCATCCAACGGAATAAGGGGTGAATGTCGATGCAAAATCAATGTAGAAAGTTATTGAGCTCCCACCTGAGAGTGTCTGAGTGGATACGGTTATGGTCGGATTTTTGGTAGCATCGACATTAGAAACCGAAGGAAAACCACCTACCCATGCAACTGAATAATCTCCGACAGGGGCGTTTGAAATTATGTTGACGCAATCAGTATTGGCGTAGCCGGGTAAAACATCCACCTTACACGAGCCGTTTTGGTTACTGCCCAATTGCGTTCCGCCAACTCTGGCAATCACATATACGGTGCCAGTGCCGACCGTAGAGGTCGCCTGCGTCGTCACGGTCACAATATTGGAATCGCAGTGGTCAGCGGTGCAAACCGGCTGCGAGGTCTGGGCAAAGGATATTCCGACGGCCAAAAACACGACCGATAAAGTCGCTAGCAGCAAAAAACCATAGGTCAGCTCCCTTTTCATCTCCATTTATTATAGCAAAAACAAAAAATCAAAGGTCGATGCGGGCCCTACCTCAATTCCATCCCTACCAACCGCTTTAGATACCGTTCAGCGAAAGAGATTATATTCTTCTTTTTGTATGTAACGGTCGGTTCTATTTTAGTTTCCTCTATTGGCTTCCTCTCTCCTTTGAGAAAAAACCGCCAACGGGGAATGCGGGCAATCATCTTTTTCTTTCCTATCAAGAATTCTTGGCTTAATGGATTTGCGCTTCCTCCAGCGGTCCGTTCTCCAATAAGCACGGCGCGCTTGCTGACTTTGAACGGAGCTAAGAAGAGTTCATTAGAGCTGAAACATTTTTTAGAAATAAGAATAACAATGGGTACATCTATGTGAAACTTCCGGTTTGGCCTTAAAATACCGGCCTCTTTTTTTAGTTTTCTACCGTTCCTGGAAATAAACGTCCCATATTTTATCGTCTTGTTGAAGAATATGGAGGCAAACTTATGTGCAATACGGGAGTTTCCGCCGGAGTTTTCTCGGACGTCAATCAAAATGGAATCGTATTTGCCGCGGTTTTTCACACAGGCACCGATAAGTTCGTGTTGTATTTCGCCCAATCCCTTGCTCCAACTTGGAATGGCCAGAAAAAGAATCCTTTGCTTCGCCTGTAATTCGATTCTCGGTTTAAGTGATCTGACTTTCCCGTGGGGTGCCTTACGACTTCTCACTTCTTTTATGTCTGCGTGCCTATTATTCAGCAAATTCAAAAGCGACCGCACAATGGATAACTTTTTGTTTGAGGTATTTGCCACGGAATACTTAGCCAGTAGTGATTTGGATTCGGAAACAAAAGAGCGTTCTTCTCTCTGGGTAAGAAAAGGATAGAGTTCCAGAACCTTTTCATAAACTTGACGGATTGAGGTCACAATACTAACACAGTAATAAAAAGGCCACCTTTCATCAAGGCGGCCCGATAATAACTCTGGGAATTGTCTTACTCTCTCCAGGCGACAGAAGCATCGCCATGGTCAATAATGTACAACATTACCCTCCCGATAAACTCCTGAATCTCTTTGCAACGATAGCTCCTTAGCTTATCGAAATTATCTGGATCGATGACGGCCTTATTCGCGGCACAATCACCTCTGCAGTTACTGCTGGCAAAACAATCATCGCATCCAGCAATGCTTGCCAACGTTAGTTTTTTCAACCACTCATGCTTATCGCGGTCGAAAAGGAAGACCTTCTTTTCGTTATCGAAATGACCATACGTGAATTTGCTCTCTGCCGACTCTTTGCTGAAAACCATGCGATTGCAAACCGTCACTTCTCCTTTCGGCGTTACCATGAAATTATTGCCGGCAACACCGCAGAACTGCCTGCTTCTCGCACCTATGTTCAGAACGGATGTTTTCAGCTTACAGCCATATCTTTTAGCAATGGGCAAAGACTTAAGGAAACGATCGAAGAATTCCTTATGGCTAGGCATTCCAAATCTTTCCATTTTCCCTCTGCCAATAGAGAACACTGGTTCAAGAGATATATTAACGCCAGGGAAGTTCTTGCCAAAAAATTCAACAATTTCCTCAAGTTTGGCGATACTGAATGATGAAATTGTTATTCTGAAAGAAACCTTCTCGGGGCACCTACCGAAAATATTCTTAGCGGTAGAGAAAACCCCATCAAAACTTCTCGAACGCTGGACATTGTGAATTTCCGGTGGGCCATCAAAAGAAATATGAATCCCGTTCATGTTTTCGGATAACCATAATGACTGCCACTCCTCCATGACGCCGTTTGTGGTAATGGTGACTCTATTAGGAATGCCTGTCTCTAACGACTTTTTATGCATATAACTCACCGCGTGCCGCAAAGCATCAAAGGCCTGAGTTGGCTCACCGCCAAACATGTTCGCGTAGAACTTGGGGGCATTCAACTTCAAAGCCATCTCACTGACGTATTCAACTGCTGCATCTATGATTGCGTTGCTCATAACCTCCGCATTCTTCCTAGTCCCTCCCCATTCATAGCAATAACCGCAAGCAAGATTACAACCGTCAGTTAGCAGAAAATTGGTACCAAGAAATTGAAAATCTCCCAATTCGGCCCATCTGCTTACCGGCAACGGTATTTCAGACGTCACGAGATCCGGTATGTTATGGAAATCATCCTTGCTGACCTCAAGGAGCTTATCCAATGTCGGAATCAGGACGATATACCTCCCGTCAGCGATGGTCTTAAAGGCTGTGTGTGTGTACATTTTACAGGTCTCCTTATCGCAGGTAGCCGTTAAAAATAGTGGCGAGATTTTGAAGTCAAATATCTCGCCACCGTGGATTCAAACGGCCTGGTCCTACGTGGAACCATCGCCGCCGCAGTCCCCATCACATCCGTCGCTATCCCCACAATCACAGTCAGGACCACATATCCCAAATCTGTTGATTCTGGTTAAGCTGACCTCAGCAATGGCTCTACTGAACAACAAGAGGTCTGACATAGCTGTCCTCTTTTGTTAATGAACCGAGCTTATCGCTCGACATGTTCACAATAAAACTTTCTACTGAATTTGGCAATACCCATAGAAAACATAAAAGCCCCATACATTACATGGGACCTTTTGACCGGTATAAAAAGAACAAGAGCCAATGTGATGAATCCACATTGGCTCCGTAAATATACACTACTTCACCAGAAGCATCTTCTTTGCCTCTTTGAAACCGGTTGAAGTTTCAATTTGGTAAAAATACATGCCGCTGGGGTATTGACCTGCGTTCCAGATTACCTGATGAATTCCGGATTCCATCTCCGATGAAACTAGCGTTTCCACAACCTGACCAATCGTATTGTAAACCTTGAGGTTCACATTCGTTCGGGTCAGAAGTGAAAACCTTATCGTCGTTGACGGATTGAAGGGATTCGGGAAATTCTGAGAAAGGGAAAATGAAGATGGGACAGCCGGATCCTCAACTTTGGTTATCTGAGGATAAGTACCCAACAGGAATCCGTTGTGGGTTCCTATTCCAACGTGTCTGTCATCACACTGACAGCCGCTCAGGACCATGAATCCCAATGGGAAATTGGATGACCCGTAAGCTCCGCTCACAAATTGATAAAGGGGCTCTCTCTTATCCGCCAAGAATCCAAAATAGAACGCTTGAGAAGTCGAGAAGACCGATCCACCTCTCTTTTCCGTGAGCTCGGCGACCGGAAGCCAACTTTGACCGCCGTCCTCCGTGACGAAGACGCCATTGGAATACCCAGAGGCGAAAATCTTCTCCGGAGAACTCTTTGAATCTGATGCGATGGAGACAAGATTCGTCTCGGAAAGACCCTTATTCGAGCGAATCCAAGTTTTCCCCCCATCGATTGATCTAATAACCCCGTCGGCTACCTTGTAGCTTTGAGTAGTCGCAAGGAGAACTCCTCCTCGCGTCTCGACAAAGCCGGTGGGATATACGGTGGGAGACAGAACACTGTCCGCTGACACTATCCAAGTTTCACCATCGTTAGTGGATTTATACATTCCACCGCCTCCCTTACCGCTAAAGATAACACCGTTTCTCGTTCTTAAGAGAGCATAACCGCCATCGGCACAAACCCTACGGAAATTTTCTCCATCGTTGTCAGATTTGTATACACCGTTATCGGCACAAAGAAGAAGACCTCCCGATGGCAGAACAAGAAGAGCATCTATCCTTCCGAACGGAATATCTAATCCGTTCTTGGGGCCCTTCTCACTCCAAGTCTTGCCCATATCCGTAGTCACTTGAAGATATCTATCATCGGTTCCAGCGAACATCTTGGTACCCTTCATAGCGAGACATCTGAAATTGGTCTGAGCGGTACTATCCGTCCAGGCGTAAGACCAGACCGGTAATGCCAGTTCTGGTCCGCTTCGTTGTACCTGTGCCTGCGCCATCCCTTCCGGAATGAACGCCGCCGCGATGACAAATGCCATCGCTAGATTTGTCCATATCCGTTTCATACTTCCTCTCCTCTATATTTTTCGTTTCGTTCGTTTCCGCGGTTTTAATAAATCAAGGAACATTCTTAACTAGAGTTATCATTATACCACTAAGATTTTAGAAAGTCAATATTAGAAGAAACGGGTGTATTTTTGTCAAGTCAATAACTAAAAACCGCTGGTATGACCAACGGTTTTAGGAATACCCCTCAAATGCCAATTTTAAGGATAGGCACGAATAAAGAAACCGTAAGTGGCGCCAGTATTAAGACCGGGAACGGTGGCATTTTTATCGAAACCGTTGGTAGATTTTTGAAACGCACTGGAATCCAAACTATTCTTGTCTGATTTTAAATATGTACATTTACTGGACGTTGGGTCTTTGCAATTCGGGTCGGCTGAATTGCTCATCCAAATCTCCACACTGGAATAATTCATTCCATTTGACCAATTCAGGGTAGCGGACTTTCCATCGGCCATCGAGGTTACGGTATTCAAGACCGGCGGTATGAGCGCTCCGAAATTAATCCATCCCCCCACTTCGCTCCCCCAGGCCCAGCCGGAGAGAATGGGATGAGCGGAACCGTTTCCCGTGCAAGTCGTGCCGTCATCTTTCGCGGCATCTCCATAACAGACTCCGTAGGTATCACCCCGCAAACTCACCCAGCCGTCCCAGGCGCCCTTCGAAACGTCCGCGGAGGTGAATTTCGCCCAGCCATCAATTTTTCCGGTAGTAAGATCCACTTTCGCTTGGCATGTATCACCCGTCTGTCTGGATTGAGCATCGGGACAATGCGTCAAATCGCTTGCCGATAAACTGAATCCGAGCCACCCATAACCGCAGGCGCTTCCATTGGGACGATCTTCTTTTGCAGCGCAATCCAATCCGCTCCAAGCAAAACCGGAAATAAGACCGGTGTCTTTATCCACGGAGAGAGTGTATGGAACGCCTCCGGCTGTTTTATCATCGGCCAAGTCCGGCGGGTTTGTGTCAACGCCCCAAACGGAACTTGTGGAATCGTTGGATAGGCGAATCCAGCCGATACCTCTCGCGGTGGTATCGTTTGGGGTAGAGGTAAAACCGAAACCCCAACCCTTTATCGGGGTGAAGTTCAAGCTAAGCACTACGGGGGCCGGGTTTTTAACGGGCGACACGCTTTGCCCCTTCACCTGATACGAATAAACCTTGCCTAGAATAGCGTTTGAATCAACACAATAATTGTTCAGTCCGTTATTGGCACAGTTGATGACGGTGGGAGCGGAACCAGGCGTTGCGGTGTCCGTGCGCTCCACCCATATCTTCGTGAAATTGCCCTCGCTGTTCCAGCTTATGAGCACGCTCGCGTTCGTAGTTCCCGCGGACTGAATGGAAGCGACCGGATTAGATATTACCGCCCCGGTCGTGACTTGGGCGCTTGCGAAATCGGAACAGCCGCCAGCGGGATTGCTGCAGGCCGCCACGCGGTAATAATAAGTCGTGAATGAAGCGAGATTGGAGGTGTCGGTGAATTGGGAATCGGAGATGCCGGTCGCGATGGTGTTCGTTCCGGACTTGCCCTCCGGGAATGTCGGGTCATTGGAGCGCTGAACCCAGAATTTATTCGTTCCCGACGGCTTAGTCCAGGAAAGGGCTACGGAAATACCTTGGCTGATTGATGATACCGCGCTAAATTTCGTCGGGGTTGTGGGTACGGTAACTGAAAGCGGGACTGAGCTCGCAAGCTGATTGGCATCGGAACTCGGTTTACAATACTGGTCGCTCTCATAAAGCTTTACGGAATAGGTATAGGCGGTGCCCGTGTTCACGTTTTCGGAATAAGAGAGGGAGAATTTGCCGCCGCCAAGGTCGGTGATGGACACCGATGTCGCCGGCACGAATTTCGGGAAACCGGCATCGCTGTTGCCGCCCGTTGAACTGCGGTCGATTATGAATCCGCCGTAATTCTTGAATTTACCCGAAAGCGGCTGGCTGGGGTCATTCTGAAAATTCAAGGTTATCTGCGAACCGCTGCCGTACGTTTTGGCATAGGCGAAAGTCCCCTGCGGCTGCCAAGAAGCGGGTTGGGAACTTGGAGGCAAGGGACTCTTAGGCGCGGCGGGAAGAGCGATCGTGGAAACGCTTACGGCCGAGGATGGAACGACTGGGGAACAGGTGCCGCCCGACGGGCAGAATTCTATCTGATAGAAAACGGTGGTATTGGGATCATAACCATTCCAAACGGAATTTCCGCAACCGCCGCCCGCGGCCACGTTTTGGGTGAAATTGTTATCGGTGCAGGAATAAGCGTTACCGCTCGGCGTGATTTCCGGCAAATCGAACGTCTGACTGCCGCCCGGAGAGATTTTTCTCACCAAGCGAAAAGTGCCCTGAGCCGGCTGAGCTTGGCTCCAAGAAAGGCTCACGGCGCAAGCCGATGGCGACTGGGCGGAAAGGCTCGAGGGCGACATGGTTTGAGCCCGAACTAAAACAAAGACACCACCTCCCAAGAAAATAGTGAGTCCAAGGCAGAGAAAGGATTTTCTAACCATTACTGATTATTATAGCAAATCCTTCAATGCGATTCAGGGCAAACAAAAACCACCCCAACAAGGGGCGGTTTTGGATATCCTTTCGATTTAGAAGCAGGAAACGCCACACTGGAGACCCGTCTGCGAATCCCTACGCAACTCATGTAGAAACCACTTATTTTGGTTTTGGTCATAATAAACATTGCAAGTCCCCTGTATGGTGTTGTCTTTGCCCCCATCATAGAATGTGCTTCTCAGGGCGCAAAAACTGAATGACCCGAGGTCTTGAGTAACGTCCACTCCGGACGGATCATGAACAACGCCGCTCGACGGATACTGAATACCGCTACCATAAGCGCCAAAACTTAATTTTACTCCGTCTATGCTTGTAACATGCTTCGCCGGAAAAGAAACTGTCTCTGTCTGCAGATTCCCACCTACAAAACCGGTTTGCGGCAATGCTACTCGACTGTAAACATACGCATAATACTGGCCATTCATCCTGAACCAATCATAGACGGTGTCGGGCCAACCGCCGGCAGCTCCAAACGCAGGAGCTGCAACGCCCTGCCCCGGGAACCACGAGGTTACGCACTCCCCTTGAGTTGCGTCGGTGTCACACCATATTCTTGGCTTATACGCAGAGGAGTTCTGGAGAGAGAACGGACCGACGACTTTAGAATTGATACTACTCTGATCACCCTGTAATTGATATTGATATTGGCCCGTCTGGACCTTGTCATAGACCTGAGCGAAAGTGCCACTGAATTGAAAACTCCCGCTTGAAGCCGAACCCACGGCAAGATTGTATTTCGTATTCGGGTCGCTTACCGAAGCAGATTCAAGGACGCCGGTAAGGAAGCAATCGGAGATTTCGGTCTGGTCCGTATCGCACGAAAGCTTGGCTGAGTTCGCCGAAACGCCAGTTATAAAAGTGAAATTATACTGGCTAAGGTCGATTCCCTCTTGGGTAAAAATTGTCTGCTGGCTGTTGTACCGGGGAAAATACGCGTATTGGGGTTGGGCGGTCGAAAAACCGCTCAGGGTCAAGTCGCCGAAAACCTGCAAATTTCTGTTGGAACTCGAATTTCCTATGGTTACACTTCCCGCATCGTAATAGATATTGTTTGATGTTCCACCGATTTTTTGCCAAAGATTAGTACCGGTGCCGGTGCCCGTACCGATCAGATGTTCAACTCCATCGTTATTCTTATACGCCAATCCGTTGGCGGTGGAGTAGATGCTCGCTTGATAGCGAGAGTCCTTAAACAAGATCGCTTCATTAATCGGATCGAGTGATATGCTCGATGCGGCTGAACCCAATATTGTTATTTTTCCGCCTGAGTAGAAAATGTTTCCGGAATCGCCGGTGGCGTTATTAAATGTTATCGATTGGCCGGCTGGATCAATGGCAACATTTGGCATTGTGTCCTGGCCAATCTTCAAAGCCCCTATTTTGGTTTGAGGGGACGAACCCGTATCCAACGGCTGAGCTACGTTTCCCGCATCCGGCGGTGTGCCCGCAGGAGGAGTCCAAGCGAAAACCAAATTATACGTCTGGAACCCCAAAATGATTGCTAGAACGAGCGACGTGTAGAACAACGGATTGCGAGCGAGTTTTTCCATACACCTTTATTATAGCAAACCGATGAGCTGGGGGTTGTTGATATCCACAACCAAGCCCCGAACCGGTTGGCGAATGCTTGTGCTATAATATCCATATGGAAAATAAAAGAACTCTCATAACTTCTTCGGTCATATTTCTCATAATCGGCCTTCTAATCGGTTTCTGGGGCGGCAACGTCGTAGGCAACCAATCCGGAAAGGCGGATGCTGAAAAACAACTGTTGCCGCTCGTGAACCTGGCCTTCCCAAAACCGGCTGATGATATTCGGAGTTTCACTGGCACGGTTAAAGCAGTCGTTGGTTCAACGATAAACATCGAAATTAATGACCCGGCTGATTACCTTCCTCATTTGGATAACTCTCCCCGTACGAAACAGCTCCGGTATGCGAACACCACCCCCGATACTAAGTTCGTAACTGTGAGCGGTGGCAAGGTCACCGTGAGCAAAATTTCCGCTTCCAACCTTAAGACCGGGGATACTATAACCGTAAGGAGTAATACAAATATTAAAGACGCCCAAAGATTTGACGTCTCCGAGGTGGACTTGGTAAAGTAGTAAGGATGAATCTTATACCGACCGTTATTGAGAAGTCCGGCTATGGCGAACGGGCCTACGATATTTACTCCCGCCTTTTGAAGGAACGGATCGTGTTTTTGGGCGGACCGATCGTGGACCAGGTGGCGAACAATATTATCGCCCAGCTATTGTTTTTGGACCACGAGGATACGAAGAAAGACATTAAATTGTATTTGAACACGCCGGGCGGTTCGGTCACGGCCGGTCTCGCAATCTACGACACGATGCAGCATGTGAAGGCGCCGGTCTCGACCATCTGCATCGGCATGGCCGCCTCGATGGGCGCGGTACTACTCGCCGCCGGCCAGAAAGGCAAACGCTTCACGCTTCCGAATTCGGAAATTCTGCTTCACCAAGTGATGGGCGGTGCAGAAGGCCAGGCATCGGAAGTTGAAATAGCCGCAAAACAAATCCTGAAGATTAAGGAGAAGATAAACCAGATACTCGCGAAACACACCGGCCAGAAGTTGGAGAAAATAGAGAGGGATACCGACCGCGACTTCTATCTCACCGCCCAGGAAGCCAAGGATTACGGACTGATAGACGAGATTATCAAAACGAAGAAGTAGGAATAACGCCCCGGCTGGAGCGTTATTTTTTTGCGCGAAGCTGTGATAAAATTGAAACAATGAAAGCCGACGGGAAACAAAACGATATAATTCTGAACCGGGGGGTGGAAGAAATCATCGAGAAAGACAATCTTTCAAAAGCCCTAACTTCGGGTAAAAAACTTCGGGTAAAACTGGGCATTGATCCGACCGCGCCCGATATCCATCTGGGCCACACCGTTCCTCTGCGAAAACTTCGCCAATTCCAGGAAGCCGGCCATCAGATAGTGCTCATCATCGGGGATTTCACGGGGATGATCGGCGACCCGAGCGGCCGGAACGAAGCTAGGAAGCCACTCACCGAAAAAGAGATTAAAACTAACCTGAAGAAATACCTCGGCCAGGCCGGAAAGGTTCTGGACATAAAAAAAGTGGAGGTGCGATACAACAGCGAGTGGCACAAGAAAGAGGGCTTAACCGCAATGCTTGAAATGGCCCGAGCGGCCACTTTCCAGCAGATTATCAAACGGGCGGATTTCCAAAAAAGGATTGACGCCGGTGAAGACATCACGCTCGTCGAAATTCTCTACCCCCTGCTCCAGGGATATGATTCCGTAAAAATTAAGGCCGACGTTGAGATCGGCGGCACGGACCAGAAATTCAACTTACTCATGGGCCGCAGAGTCCAGCGCCACTTCGGCCAGCCGGAGCAGGATATCCTTACCGTTCCTTTAATAGAGGGGACCGACGGCGTCCGCAAAATGTCCAAGAGCTACGGGAACTATATCGGTTTGGACGAGAAGCCCGAAGAAATGTTCGGAAAACTGATGTCCGTTCCCGACCCGCTTATCAATAAATATTTTGAGCTTCTCACGGACGTTGACGCACCCGGGGGAAATCCATATCGGGCGAAGATGCTCCTTGCGGAAACCATCGTCGGAATGTACCACTCACCCACCTTGGCCGAAAAGGCGAAAGAAAACTGGATAAAAACTTTCTCTAAAAAAGAAATTCCCGATAATGCGAGAATAGAAAAGGTTTCTAAAGACGCCCTATCGAGCGGCACGTTGGCCACTCTATTTACATTCGGCGACAAGAGCAGAAGTGAGTGGAGGAGATTATTCTCTCAGGAAGCAATAGAAGTGAATGAAAAAACCGCTACCGATCCCATAGAGAAGAGAAAGGACGGCGACATAATAAGGATTGGGAAACACGACTTCAGGAAAATAAAATCTGAGTAGAACAAATCAAAGTACCACCCTTTATGGGGGTACTTCATTTTGTGCGGCCACGGGGAATCGAACCCCGATCTCATCCTTGGCAAGGACGTGTTCTACCACTAAACCATGACCGCAATATTTCTAATTTCCTCCCGGCGGCGGGCCGCTCGGCCCCTTCATGTGGGGCGAACCTACCGGACCCCTGAACTCGTAACCGGAATTTTTCGGCTGGCTCGAAATTTCCAATCCCAAATATATCACGGCGGCGACCGTTATGACAACCACGAGCCAAAACTTTAATTTTTTGTGCCCTTTCATTTGATTTGTGCCCGGGGTGGGGGTCGAACCCACATGTCCTTACGGACAACAGATCTTAAGTCTGTCGCGGCTGCCAGTTACGCCACCCGGGCATAAAACCCTGAGGCCTGGGCGGGAATTGAACCCGCGTATAAGGGTTTTGCAGACCCTTGCCTTACCACTTGGCTACCAGGCCCTACTCTTCCGCTATCCTGAAGACCAGCCGCGGCATCGGTTTAATGTTCATTCTTCTCAATAACTTGCCGTGCAGTTCCCGCTTTCGGTCCTCAATCATTTTAAACATTTCCGGGCCTTTTTCAAAAGGCAGGATACCCAGTTTAACGACGGCGTTCCCGAGCTTGTCGTCCACGGAAACTTCCAGGATTGTCACGAGCGCACCCTCAAAATCGAAATCCCGTGAGAATATCTTTCCCAATTCCTCCTGAATCAGGCTACCCATCTTTAAATTCCGATACGGCCTCATTCCGAATCAACGAATAAAAGCTGTTGTCCAATCTTAATCGGCTCGTCACTTTCGACTAAAAGTCCGGCCTCCATCCCCGTTTCCGCTTGCGGTATATCCTTACGCTGAGATTGAAGATTTTTCATCTTACCCCGGCCAATGAGCTTCTTATCCTGCCAAATTTCGAACGGCTCCTGATTTTTTATCGGCCCTAAAATCACCTTCCCGCCGACCACCCTTTCTTTCCCCTTTGAATCGCCGAAGACGGCCAGCACCTCCAATCTCCGCACTTCCTTGGGTAATATTTTTTTCGCGTAGGCCTTAAGGGAATTTTCCAATTCGTAGATAATGGGAGATTCCAGTACCATCACTTTTTGAGTACTCGCCAAATTCGAAGCGGCTTTGTCTATCTTCATCCGGAAGCCCACAATTATCGCGCCCGTGTTTATCGCGAACTTCACGTCGTTTTCGGTAAGATCTCCCACACTCTCATTCACTATCTTCACCGGAAATCCCAGCGGGATTCTCGAGACCAGTCCCTTAAGCGCTTCCAAAGATGCCGTTTCGTCGGCCTTAAGAACGATATTAATGGCCTCTCCGGCCTCTTGAACCGCAACCGCATCTACCGCGAGTTCCTTGAATTCGGTAAGTTTCTTCTTCGAGAATTCCGCGACTGCAGCGCTATCGCCTGCCAAAAATTCCTCGCCAACGTTCGGAATGGCTTCAAGGCCGAAAATCAGAGCGGGAGACGACGGCGGGAGTTCGCTCACTTTCTTGCCGGTAAAATCTTCCAGAGATTTTATCTTTCCCTGCGCGCTCGCCGTGCCGATGAATTGCCCTACCTTAAGCGTCCCGTTTTTCAAAATAACTCCGACTAAAATGCCTTTCCGGGGGTCGCGCCGGCTCGTCGTAATGACGCCCGAAGTGACCTTTTCATCCGCTTCGAGATTTTCCATTTCGGTCGCGAGCAAAACGAGGTCCAGAAGTTCATTCACACCCTCGCCGGTCTTAGCGGAAACGAGTTGATACGATGTATTGCCTCCGTAGCCCTCCAGAAACACCCCATTTTGGAGCAGGCTCTTTTTCGTGCCCTCGATATCGGCATTATTCTTGTCTATTTTGTTAATGGCAACGACGAAAGGGGTTTTAGTTTTCAAAATCGTGTCTAGTGCTTCCTTAGTTTGGGGCTTAACGCCATCGTCCGCGGCGACGACGAGGATGGCGAGGTCCGCGATATTCGCGCCGTAGGTGCGCATATTGGAGAATGCCTCGTGACCGGGAGTATCGATGAAGGTAATCCCCTTCCCGTTATGCTCAATCTCGTATGCGCCGATGGCCTGCGTGATTCCCCCGGCCTCGCGGGCCGCCAGGGTTGTTTTGCGAATGTAGTCAAGAAGCGTGGTTTTCCCGTGGTCCACGTGTCCCATAACAACTATGATGGGAGGGCGTCGCATAGTAATCGCAGAATAACAGAGAAACCATGCAAAAACAAGGAATTTACTTGCTCGTTACAAAAAAAGCGTCTAAACTGACTTGAGTTAAGGAGGGGTGGCTGAGCGGTCGAAAGCAGCTTCCTGCTAAGAAGTTGTCCGGGAAACTGGACCGTGGGTTCGAATCCCACCCCCTCCGCAACGATTTATCAATACACGGGCAAAAGATTTTCATGAGGAAGGAACTCATAATCAGCATTTTCGCTGTTTTATTTTTAATAGGACTCGTCTGTTTCGCGTTTCCAAAACCACAGAATACACAGTCGTTTTCAATAATATTATCTCCGCATTTCGATGATGCCGTGCTATCTCTGGGCGGACTAATGGCAAAACGTGAGAATCAAACCCTAGTCGCCACATTTTTTGGCGGGAAACCGGCCGTGGTTATGCATACCGATTGGGACATTCGCTCGGGATTCTCCGACAGCGACGATGCGATTTTGATGAGAGAGAGCGAGAACCGGTCGGCTCTTGCGCCATTTAGTGCGACTATTAAAAATTACGGCTATTTGGATTTCCAATACGGTGAGAGTAGGAACGACGAACAGAATCGGGAGCTTAGGGAAAATATTACCCGAGACATAGAATCCATAATATCGGAAAATCATGGCCGCCAAATCTTTGTTTACGGACCCGCGGTATTCGGGTCGGAGACCGTCCACCCGGATCATCAGGCCCTATATGATGCGTTCGTAACCGCCATAAAGAGAAATGCTCAACCCAATGTGCGGTTCTTTATCTATGAGGACTTTACCTCCATATACAAGTTTGTAAAAACCGGCATGGGTAAAGCCAGCGATTATCCCGGCAACCCCGATTCTGCGTCCGAACGAACGATTATCGGCCTCACCGAGAGCGAACTCGGAGAGAAAATTAAGGCCGTCGAGGCCTATAAATCACAGGTAGCTTCCTTCAAATCGACCGGCGACGATATCGGCTCCCTTATCGAGGAGTTTTACCGCGAGAGATGCGGGGATATTGCCCCGCCAACGTACGCCTGCGAAATCGTATATAATGAAAATTGACCGGATTCTATTATCGGTTATCATTGATTTAAGATTCAAAAGGTCGGGAGTAAGGATAGAAACCCCAATAAACAATCAAAATATGGCAAAAAGCAATTCCGCATTTATGAAGCCGTTGAATGTCAGCCCCGAATTGGCCGAAGTGGTCGGAAAGGGTCCGATGCCAAGGTCAGAAGTCGTTAAGGCACTCTGGGTGTACATCAAGAAAAACAATCTTCAGGACCCCAAGAACAAGCGCAATATCAATGCCGATGCTAATCTCAAAGCAGTGTTCGGCGGAAAGGGAACCGTCGACATGTTCGAGATGACGAAACTCGTCTCGAAACATCTTTCCTAGAGAACCGTCGTATCACGAAAAAACGGGATGATTCGCATCACCCCGTTTTTGTTTGTACGTATGAAAATCCCGGAATTTCGAAACAGTCGAGCGGCAATCAACGCAGCAGGACAAAGTAGGCGTACGCTCCCCCGGCACAGAGCGCGAGTACTAGTACGGCTATTCCTATTATTAAACCCGTCTTTCTCTTCCTGGGATTCCCAGGAACGTTATTCGCCGGTGAGATCGGGGCTTGTTGAATATTCGCGGTGGCCGGCACCTGGGATGCGCCTTGCTTGGGCTGTGGCGATGGGGGCACCATTCTTGTTTTCGCTTCATTCAAAAGTTGGGAGACATCCCTAAAATTCCATCCTTGGCCGATGAAATCGCCGAGAATCTGCTCATCCCTGGTTCCCTGAGTAAGTTTATCCTGAATGAATTTTATGACGCCTTCCCTATCCATCGTGGCAGTAAATTGAATTATTACTTTCACTAAGTATAACACACGGATTTCCGGAGACGGTTAGTTTGCCCATGAGCCCAAAATCCGTTATATTTCTCACGAGGCCTCATCGTCTAATGGTTAGGACAGTGCCCTTTCACGGCATAAATAGGAGTTCGATTCTCCTTGAGGCTACATGGAAAAAGAGAAAGAAAAAAAGAAAAACGAGGAGACGGAAATTACCTGGCGGGCGGCCGAATACGAGCACCTTGAAAAAGGCGGCAGCTGGTATCTTATCGTGGGGGGGACAGCTCTCGTTCTCCTCGTCATTGCCCTTTGGCAGAAAAACTTCTTCTTCGGAATTTTCATCCTGCTTGCGGGAATAATGGTCATAACGTTCGGTAACCGCCGCCCGGACGTGTTGGATTTCAAACTGACCAGAGAGGGCTGTGAACTTGGCCGGGGTATTTTTTACAAATACGACCAAATGGAAAATTTCAGCTTGAGAAGCCGCCCGAACCGATTGGATGAGATAATTTTTAGAAAAAAAACCACCTTCAATCCGTTCGTCAGAATTCCGGTGGACAGCCGCACAGCCGAGAGAGCTAAAATTTTTCTGGTCCAGAAATTGCCGGAAATCCAATACGATGGCTCGCTTCTCGACATCCTGATTGATTTTCTGGGATTTTGAATCTAACCTAGATTAATAGAACGCCCTCGTCGTTCAACGGATAGGACGCAAGATTGCGGATCTTGTAATAGAGGTTCGATTCCTCTCGAGGGCACAAAACGGAATAATCCAAGCTTTATGCTTGGGTTATTTTGCTTTATACTTGGAGGAATCGAACGGGAAAGGGGTCGGGAAAACGGGAGTTTTCCCCTGCCCGCCGGCAAGCAGGCGTGGCGGAAACACTAAAACCGCTGGGTTTTAGGGAGTTCCGACAGAATGTCGGAACGACGTTCGCTTCCTCTCGAGGGCACGAATAAATTATGGACATAATCGCTCACGGATTGTGGACGGCGGCGGCGACCAGGATCGCCAACCGAAGCAAAAAAATAGAGAGGCCCATCAAAATCGGCTGGGCGACTTTTTGGGGAATCTTTCCGGACCTCTTTGCTTTCGCTCCCCTTTTCTCATACCTGATCGTCGAGACTATTTTAGGAAATGTTAATTTCTCTCGCTTTCCCGAGCCGAACTCGCTCGAACCGGCTCAGGGCGATACCGCTTTCCTTCTCAAGCTCACGGGTACACTTTACTCGATAAGCCACAGCTTGATAATTTTCGGAGCGGTTCTTTGGATCGCTTACCTTCTCCTCAAGAGATTTCCATGGGAGATGCTGGGCTGGCTTTTGCATATCATAATCGACATCCCAACCCATTCTTATGCTTTCTATCCCACTCCTTTTCTTTGGCCGCTCTCAAACGTGAAGCTAGATGGTCTTTCCTGGGCGAATCCATGGTTTATGGTGGTTAACTACGCAGCCATCGCCATCATTTATGTAATTCTTTGGCGAACAGGCAAAAAGAAGGCCTGATTTGGTATACTAATAAGAGAATGATTCAAAGGTCGATTATTATAAGAACCTAAAAATATGATGAAAAACTTGTCTGCGTTGGATTGGGTAGCAGTGGTGCTTGTGATTATCGGCGGTTTGAACTGGGGACTTGTGGGTATCTTCAGCTTCGACCTGGTTGCCACGATTTTCGGCGTGATGTCCGTAATTTCCCAGATAATTTACATCTTGGTCGGTCTCTCCGCTCTTTACCTGATCTTTACGGTCGGAAAGTTCGCTCGGAAATAAAGGGTCACTGAACCCTTTTTGCAACATCGCTCGGATATCACACCCACGAATGGTCGCGTATCCTCGCTCGTTGCAATAACCTTCCCCGCGTCATTAAAGTCCCTCCGGCACGACGTCGGGGGGATTTTAATTCGGGAGTTTTTCGTTGTATTCTATAAAAACATCCATGGAGCAGGTAACTTCGCTGGCATACAAACTCATAAATCTGATAACGGAGATATCTCCCAAGAATGGCGCCAGGTTGATAGATGGATTCATCCTTAGTATTGTCGGGAATCCTTTCATCGGCCGGACATTCTTCAGGAGAGATGTCGCTACTCTCGGGGAAACCAAACGTTTTCAAAAGATCTGCGTAATTGCGGACGTCCACATCGGGGATGCCATCATCACCCAATCTGCCGTTTCCGCCCTGCGGGATTTCTTCCCTGAAGCCATGATTGACTACATTTTCAACAAAACGGCCGAAGGCCTTATAGCCGGAAATCCCGAGGTTTCGAACCTGTGGCCCGTCTACGTGAGTTCGGGCCTTCCCTACCCCAGCGACTCGGAAGCTGAAACCATTAAAAACATCTTGGAAAAATCCGATTACGATTTCATTTTGGATTTATGTCCCTTCCTTCCGGCCAAAAAAATCCGTCCTTCGGGAAGGATTATGAACCATCTGGGTCTTGTGATGTCCGTTGCGCAGGCGCAAAAGAACCCGGGGGCGAAAAGCCACATGGTATTTCAACTGTACCGGCACATCCGATCAGTGCTGGAGAAAGGAATGATTCCGAGGAAGCGGGATGATTTTCGGGGAGTGAGCATATATCTCTCCGACAACGCCCAGAAACAGGCGGACAAAATTCTCAAAGACAACAATATTGATCCGGAAACGCCGAAAATATTCTTCAATCCCGATGCCTCCACGCCATTTACAAGGATACCCACCGACATCCAAGCATCATTATTAAAAGAACTTCTGAAGCTCCCCTGCCACATTCTTCTGGGCGCTTCCCGCAGCGAGTCTGGATTTGAAGATAAGATTCTAAGCAGCATTCGGATGAGCGATAGGAAAAGGGTCACCATCGTCCCGACCGCGCTTCCCATCGATGCTTATGCCTCGCTTATCGACCTCTGCGATATCTTCATAACCGGCGACACCGGTCCGCTCCACATTGCCGCAGCGCGCAAGGTTCCAAAACGGGGCGACCGGGAATTCAGGAACAGGACGGCGGTACTATCGATATTCGGAGCAACGCCACCCAGAATCTACGGTTACGACTCCCGTTTACTGGGATTTCTGCCGGCGAACCAGGACGCGCCATCCCACGTTTACATTCTGCCGAGTTCCAACCGCAATCTGACTTACATAGTAAAAAAATATATCGCGGCGGACGAGCGAAGCTTTTTTGAAAATATCAACCAAGACGAGATAGTGTTTGATGTGAAAAGCGCTCTCGGTTTGCTGTAAACGTTTCAGAATCGGATTTATATTCTTTTCCGAAAAAATTTGGAAACTCCTAAAAGAACGGCGAAGACTGCCGCGATTATCCCAACCACGATCATTATAAAATTTGTAAAACCGAATTTAGACATGAAGACCTGCCAAACGGGACCGAGAAACCAACCAGCAATCGCATATCCACCACCCCAAGTCACCGATGACCAGATAACCGTGGTCAAGAAATCGCGGGGCGGTATCCCAATTAGACCTGCGCCAACCGAAACGTAGCCCCGCGCATACGTGATGAGACGACCCACATAAAGGGCCCACTTACCCCTTTTATCTATCCGCTCTCTCAAAAGCTCGATCTTGTGGACGGGGATCCACCGCGGGGCCTTTTTCATTATAAATTCACCAAAGAGGTAAAAAACCAAATACAGGATTGACGTACCTATGAAGTCCGCTGCGACGATTGTTAAAATGACCAGAGGCAAGCTTAATAGGCCGGAATAGGCAAGGTAGCCAGAGAAAAGGATCACCAGTTCGTTCGGAATCGGATTCGGAACGCCAATCTCCTGAGAAAAAACGAACAGAAAAATAGCTAAATATCCGTTGTTAATTAAAAAACTGGAAACATCCGGCGGCATAAATCCTTAAAGCAATCCACTATTCCGGACTGGTATTCCCTCATTGAAGATTTTTCTGTCTTTTTTGAAGAACACCTCCGCAATGTGGGATATGGCATAAGTGATGAAAAAGGCCGCAAAAACGTCAATGGAATAGTGGAGGTGAGCCATAAGCACTATTGCGCCGAAGAAAATAGAGGCGGCGATGAAAAACCAGCGCAAGTATTTATTATCCCAAAAAACCAGCGCCATCAGGAACGGCAAACCGGTGTGGCCAGAGAAGAACAGGTCATTTCCGGAGGTGAAAACGCCGAGCAGTCCGGATGTGGTTATTTGATCGTGGACAGGAAAAGGACCGATATGGGTCAAACTTATGAAAATAGAGCGGATAACTATGAAAAGAGCGATGCTTTTAAGCGTGAATGGGATTTTCTTCGGTTCAAAGACCAGGTAACCGGCCACAAGTATCCAAAACAGAACTGGACCATAGACGAAAATCATATCAACGTCAAAAACTGGGAGGTTGCTCAATATAATGTCGGTGACGGGACCGCTTGCCCGGTCGGTGGCGTAAATAATGGCAAAAAAACTTATGATGATACTTAGAACCAAAAATAGAAAACCCCCTCCGGCTAAGAAGAGGAATTTTCTGTTCCGAAAATACAACCTGTATTTATTGAGCCACTCGGCCATCAGATAATTCTAGATAATTTAAACGATTTTTTCTACTGAGCGGTCGAGGTCGCATTTGGCATAGTTGGTCTTATTTGGACCGACTGAGCGGTAATGCTACCATCCGAGTTCGCGCTGCCGGTCACGGTCACTTGCTCTCCCGTCGCAAGATCGGCTATCGTCCCCTGAACCGATTTCATCACTTCAGTCGTATCGGAGACAAAAACGATCTTGGAACCACCGCCTCTAACGCTCACCGTAATGCTCTTATCATCCTTCGCAATTATGCTCCCACCGGCAAAACCGCCCTGTTGAAGACCGCCCATCCGTCCTCCCGTTCCCATCCCCACTCCCCTTTGAAAGCCTTGAGGATTGGACTGCGCCACCGATTTACCGGATCCGCCGCCTATCTGCAGGCCCACAAAGAAGCAAACTACTCCGACAATTACTGCCGTTACGATGATTGGTAAATATTTCTTCATTTTTTTATTTTAATTAGTCGACTTTTATTCTGGAACCGCCGAATGGCGGGTTTTGTTTTTATTCGTATCTCAACGCTTCTATCGGGTTCAGTGATGCCGCACGTCGAGCCGGATAATAACCGAAAACAATGCCGATGGCCGCCGAAACCCCGAAAGCGAGTAGCACCGATGACCAAGCGATCGAGGTCGCGATTCCGGCGAACTGCGTCACGGCCGATGCTGCGAGCCACCCGAAAACTACGCCAAAAACTCCTCCCGAGAAAGTCAGCATCACCGACTCCGAAAGGAATTGGGTGCTAATGTCTTTATTCTTCGCCCCAATGGCTTTGCGAAGGCCTATCTCCCGCGTGCGCTCCGTCACAGTCGTAAGCATCATGTTCATGATACCGATGCCACCCACGATAAGCGAAATTCCGGCAATGGCCCCGAGAAGAATGGTAAGAGTGTTCGTGATCGAGGATGCCGTTGCCACAATGTCGGCTTGGTTCAATACACTGAAATCCGCTTGGGTCGGGTCCGAAATATTATGCCGCTGCAGGAGAAGATTCGTGATGCTTGTCTGAACATTCGCCAAGGATTGCTGGTCCTGGGCCTGGACATCTAACTCCGTAACGTACGACTTACTGCCGACCAAGAGAAGCTGAGCGGTCGAGAGAGGAACGTATATCATATCGTCCTGATTTCCAAAACCGGTGCCTCCCTTGGACTTCGTGACACCCACTATTTTGAACTCCGTACTCTTTATCCTGACGATTTGGCCGATGGCCTGGTCGGGGGTCGCTGTCGTGTCGGTGGAACCAAAAAGATCTTGAAGCACGGTCGGGCCGATTACCGCGATTTTAGCCGTATCATTTACATCGGCGTCAGTCACGAATACGCCCTGGTCAACTTCCACGTTCCGCACTTGAGGATACGACGCAGTCACGCCCCAAACGCTCGTGTTCGTATTCGTGCCGCGCGAAATAACCTGGTACCTGCCGCTTACCTCAGGCGATATCGCGGCTACGCCATCCAATTGGGAGATGGCGCTCGCATCGTCAAGAGTGAGGGTTTGAGCACCGCCCCGGCCGGCGCTCGCACCGTAGCCGAAACTTCTTGCCGCTCCCGGCGTCACGATTATCAGATTGGAACCGATCGATTGGATTCTGGATTCTATAGAGCCCTGAGCGCCCTGACCTATGGAGACCATCGCTATCACGGAGCCGATGCCAATCACGATGCCGAGCATCGTGAGGCCGGTTCTTACCTTGTTCGCCGCAAGCGACGAATATGTTTCTTCAAAGATATCGGGAATATTCATATTTGCGCCTTATGATGACTATGGGCCTCCCTCTTACTCAGGTTCCTCTTGTCTTCCACGATGGAGCCATCTTGAATGTGAATAATTCTATCGGCGTGTTCCGCCACATAAAGCTCGTGGGTGATTAGAATGATTGTGTGATGGCCGCTCTTATTCAGTTCCTGAAAGGTGCCAAGCACAACTTCGCCGGTCTTGGAATCCAAGTTACCAGTCGGCTCATCGGCAAGAATGATGGACGGATTGTTTACGAGCGCCCGCGCTATCGCGACGCGCTGCATCTGTCCGCCCGAAAGCTGATTCGAGAGGTGATTCCAGTGATCACGGTCAAGGCCGGCGGCATCAAGTGCATGCTCGGCCTGCTCCTCCCGTTTATCCTTGGCGACATTGGCGTAGATGAGCGGGAGTGTAACATTCCTTAAAACGGTGGCCCGGGGAAGAAGATTGAACGATTGAAAGACGAAACCTATTTTATTTTTCCTGATGTCAGCCAGTTCGTCGTCCGATAGTTTCGAAACATCGTGCCCATCCAATTTATAGGTTCCTGAAGTGGGAGTATCGAGCGCGCCCAAGATATGCATAAGAGTGGATTTGCCGGAACCGGACGGACCCATAATAGCCACGAACTCCCCCTCCCGAATGTGGAAAGAAACATCCTTAAGCGCCAAGGTTTCAATATCCCCGGTCCTGTAGATCTTAACGATATTCTTGCACTCAATCATAGGGAACTAACGACCGGCCGGTGCGCCGCCTCCACCCAATCCGGGAATTCTCAGTCCGCCGAGCGAAGAACTTTGCGCTGTCGGAGATGCCGATGCTGCGGTCGTTCCGGTTATGGTCCGCGTCACGATGAGGTCACCTTCATTCAATCCGCTTGCCACTTCCGTCTTCGAACCGTTCGAAATCCCCGTCGTTATCTGGACCTGGCTCGGGGGTATGCTTGAAACGATTCCCTGACTGCTTGTAGACGAAGCATTCTGTGGAACATTGATCAACACTTGAACATAAGAATTTCCGTTTTGCGTCTTAACGGCCGAGTTGGGTACGAGGAGGACATCTTGTTTTACATCCGTGATTATCGAGGCCGAAACGCTCATTGACGGTTTAATCCTGTCGTCTTGAGTGCCAAAGAGTATCTGAATATTGTAATTCACCACTCCTTGGCTCACGGTTCCTATCGTATCAACCTGGGAAACCTGGCCGGCAATCGTGAGCCCCGAGAAAGCATCGAAGGTCATTGTCGCTTTCTGGCCAACTTTGACCTTGGCGACATCCACCTCATTTAAGGAGACGTTGGCGATGCTCTGGTTAGAAATCATTGTGGTCACCACAGCACCCGAAGAAGCTGGATCTCCCTTATTGACATCTATCTTGGCCACGACGCCGTCAAACGGCGCTCGGATAGAATAGTCTGCGAGCGTTTCTTGGGCATCCAGAAGGGCGTTTCCCCTCTGTGTAACTGCAAGTTGCTGAGATTGAATGTCCAATGGATTTGCGCCGTTCTTAAGGTCGGTAAGCGCTTGGGTCTTCTCCGAAATGGATTGATTCGCATTCGTGATTGCATCGCTATAATTTTTTATCGAGTTTTGAATGTTTAAAAGGTCGGTTAGATGAGAATTCGTAGTGGCGGTGTAGCTCTGAAGATTGTTTTCATGGGTAGTTAGAATGGCCGGAATCTTACCATTCTGAGAATTCAGGGAGTCATAGGCCAGATCAATAAGGTTCTTAGTATCCTTCAGGGCATCGGATATCAAAATAGTGGTGTTGTACGTCTCACTGAGTAGAGAATCGATCGTCGGATGGTCCGATGTCCGGCCGGCATTCTTATAGTCCTGAACATTCTGGTCGTAGGCCGTCCGCGCCGCTTGATAGCTGGCCGCAGCCGCATCCCGGAACTGGGACACGTTGGGTTTATATCCATTAGCCATGTTGTAGTAAGCATCTATGTTGGTTTGAATGCCGTTTACCGACGTTCCATGCAAGAGATTATCCAATCCGGTTACAACAGCGGGCAAATCCGTAAAAGCATTCGAGATGGAATTAAAACCGTCATCATAGGACTTGGAAAAATTTGCTTCCGCATCCTGTTTGGACTGCTGGGCTTGAGAAAGAGCATCCTGAGCCTGGATTAGAGACAGAGCATCGGCCGGCTCCACGAGTTTCTGCAGAGCCAGTTTTGCGCTGTCGAGATTGGCTTGGGCATCCCGAACGGCTTTTTGGGCGTCGGTTGAGTCGAGTTTTATGAGCAACGCTCCGGATTTAACCGTGTCCCCTTCTTTTACCAAAATGGAGGTTACGTCCCCGGAAACTTTTGGCTTTATGTCCATCTGGTCCAGAACCGAAACTTGGCCGGTGCCGGAGACCGAAGAGACGAGCGTACCCTTCTCTACGGCGGCCAGAACGTAGCGCGTTTCGGTGGCAGTCGTGCTCAGTTTTCCATAAGCATAATAACCGCCCCAGGCGACCAAAACGATAACTACGGCAGCTATGAATTTGTGTTCCGATACCCTCTTTTTGAGGCCGCTAAAAAAAGTTTTCATTTTTAAAATTCGGATTATTGCTTCGGAGGAAGAGAGCCGTTCGGCGGCGCCGGGAATATCCTTATGAAACTGGCTTCAATCTGGCCGCTCGCGTTCGGCGCGCCTATGGCCACAATAAGATCACCCGGCTTTATTTCACTCAAGGCCTCCGCTTCCGACTGTTCCCTGATAACCGTGCTCGAAGTGACTAATATGGTTTTTTCGCTGTTATCGCTGCTCTTGGTTACTATCGTGTCCCCTTGGACGCTCAGAACCGTGCCGGCGTTCCCAAATGGATTTCCGGGACCGCCGCTGGGCAACTCACCGAAAAATCCGTGCCGCGGTTCGCCGAAAAATCGTCCATAGTTCTGCCCCCAATTGTTCTTGAAATCCGCCCTCTTTTCTCCTATGACCATACCAAACCAAAAGACCGCAAGAAGAATAATGAGTGCCAAGAGAGTAAAAACTGAAATTCGGAGCCACCTGGATCTCAAAACGTTATCGAGCATGTTTTAATCCGAAATTTCTTATGCGACCGATATTTCTGACGTTCGCCGCCGCAAGCGATATCAGAACCGAGAGCACTGCGACGGAAAGAAGCAGATATATTATCTCTAAAACTGGCAACGATTCAATTACGGACAAGATAAAATAATTCCAGTTAGCCAAAATCGACTGGAAGTCGGAAAAAACTAGAGAGAATAGCTGAGAGGTGCCGTTTCGGTAGAAGGCCGCATTCGCCGCACTCCAGGAGAAAAAGAGCAGGATCGCGACAAGCGCCGATGCACAGGAATAAGCCGCGAATTTCAGAGTAGCCGAACGGCGTTCACGCCTTGCGATAGAAAACAAAATTTTCTCCAAAAGCCCTACTGGGGCCTGGAGCTCCGATTCCAAAACAATCTTCCCGAATCCATCAGATTCGTCCATTAGTTCCTAATACGGATGATGCGACGTTTTGGGTGCATTTAATCATGAGGAATTTTCTTTTTCACAAGAGAGATGGCTCGCCGGTGGCGACTTTTTATGGTATCCACGGACTCATTGCTCAACTCGGCAATCTCCCTAAAATTCAACTGATTCTGATAATACAGAACCAGAACTGAACTGTATTTCGGCGGCAATTCATCCAAGATTTCTTGAATCATGATTCCCGCCTCTTTTTTCTCAAAAATTTCATGAGGCGTGGGCCCCGAATCGGCAACCTCGAAAATCTCCCCGTCTTCTCCCTCCAGCTCGGAAAAGTTAATGCTCTTCTTTTTCCTCAAGAAATCGAGCGTGGTATTTCTCGCTATCTGGAAGAGCCACGTTTTGAATTTTCTCTCTGGGTCAAATCTATGGAGATTTTTCCAAACCTTTATAAAGGTTTCTTGAGTTAAATCTTCTGCTCGTCCGCGGTCCCGCACGAATCTGAAGATAAAATTATAGATATGGTCTATGTATCTGTTTATGAGGACTCCCAAGAAATCTCTCTGGCCCTCCAAATAAAGTTTAATAATATGCTCATCCGAATCCATCACTAAACTTTAACGGATAAAATCAAGAAAATCTATTTTGCGGAGGCGGAAGGATTCGAACCTTCGATGCCCTTGCGGACATAACGGTTTTCAAGACCGTCCGTTTCAACCACTCGCGCACGCCTCCGAATAAATCCCGTGGACCTACGGGGAATCGAACCCCGACCTCAGCCATGCCATGGCCGCGTAATACCGTTTTACTATAGGCCCCCTGCCTGTGGGCGATAGAGGTATCGAACCTCTGACCTTTTCAATGTCAATGAAACGCTCTACCACTGAGCTAATCGCCCTTATTTGTTGCGAGAACATCATAACAAAACTTTACATGAGCTTCAACTTATCATATAAATACATAGCATCGCCCCCGTAGCTCAATGGATAGAGCGGATCCGTCCTAAGGATAAGATAGAAGTTCGATTCCTCTCGGGGGCACGTGCGAAGGAGGGTTGGCAGAGTGGTCTAACGCGCCGCACTCGAAATGCGGTTGGGGAGAAATCCCCTCAGAGGTTCGAATCCTCTACCCTCCGCAGACAAGGCGTTGTTATCGTACCGATGGCCTCAGCCGAGGCACTAGTGCGACCGAGTTACTTGAATAAAATCACCCAGTATGGGTGATTTTATTTTAGTAAAAAGATAAACCACTCTTTTTTAATTCACTTTTAATTTTCGAGTAATTCGATACTATTTTTGAAACCAGCCCCCAGAACCTTTTCGAATGGTTGAATTCCTTCAGGTGACAAAGTTCATGAGCAATAATGTATTCTTGGGCATTTGCCGGTAAAAACATCACCTTGTAATTGAAATTCAGATTGCCCTTTTTCGAGCAGCTCCCCCAGCGGGTCCTTTGATTTTTGATGTTGATCCTATTGAATCGGAATCCGTATCGTTTCGCGAGGATTTCAACTTTTTGCTGAACAATAGCAAGTGCTTCCTCTTTACGATTTAAGTAATCCTGATGGCTATGTCGCGCAATCGATCTTCCTTTGAATTGCCTAAAGAATGCAAGTTTTGAAAATAACCAAGTCGTCTTTTCCTTTATGAACTTCTCGGCGGTGGTTTCTTGTAAATCGTGCGGCGTCGTCACCACGACAGACCCATCACAATATACAGCAAGGCGCATCCTTCTTGCCCGTGTGCTTTTTCGGAGAGTGTAAGTGACTTTTTTGTTTTGTAATGTGATCTGCTTTTCCATATCAGAATTTCTTAATTACGATGTCGATGAGCCGATTCAAATACTTATGGAAGTCGTTGACCCTTATCTTTCCCTTGTACTCCTTGAGCACAAGCTCCTGAATGATCCTCTTGGCCTCCTTCAAAAACTCTTCCCGCTTAGAGGATTCTTGCCACCCTTCATCAAGCACCTCTTCCAGCCGGTTCGTCATTTCCTTAATAAATTCATGCACCGTGGCTTTGTCACTATCAACGATGAATTCTTCCGAGATAACGAATAAACCATACTCCTTGAGTGTGAAGCCAAGCTCTTTTGCCTCGTCTCCTTTTTTCTTTATATCCGACAAAAGCTCTTGGTAGCGTTTAATTCGCTCCGCAAGATCAATTTGGTGCTGCTCAAATTCTTTTCGTATTGCCAAGAGCCGCTCGCTGAATTTCTTGTATGCCGGATTCGTATCAACATTGATAGAAATTTCCTGCTTAAGCATCTTTTCAAGATTGAGCGCTTTTTCTTCGTCATCCATCTTATTAAGCCGCTCCATTACATAAAGATCATTTACATTAAGCTCGCGGAAATTCTTGGTGATGCCCTCATAGTCAACTCGCTGTTGGATGAGCTGTTTCACTTTCTCGCCGTATTTTGCAAGAAGCTCCGTATCGGATACTTTCATACCATACTCTTTTTCAAAAGCGATGAATACGCTTGTAAACCATTCGAAGATACGAATATGTTTTTTTAGAAATGGGTCCGGGGACAGAACTTCAAAAAGAAGCTTCAGACGAGCGTACTTCTCCTGATAGAACTTCTGTTTTTCTATATTGTCCGCAAAAATCTTTAAGCACCGGCGGAGATTTTCGATAGAAGGGTCTTCGGTGTTAATACCGACAAAGAGATTTTTCAATTCGTCCAAAACCTCCTCGAATTCCTCTTTGAGCTTGTCAATATTAATCATCGCGGAATCAACAATACTCTCGTCGAAGTTCAACGATTTGTAGAGACTTCGTGTGATGCCATAGTAATCAATAACCTTTCCGGCCCCCTTATTTGGATAAATACGGTTCGTCCGCGCGATTGCTTGCAGGAGATTGTGATCCCATAGTGGCTTATCAAGATACATAACTTGCTCAACAGGCGCGTCAAAGCCGGTCAAGAGCATATCGCAAACGAGCAAGAACTTCAGAGAACTGTTCGGATCTTTGAACTCGTTGATGATCTTCTCCCGTTTTGCCTTCGTCGTGTTATATGTCCGCAACTCTTCTGAATCGGTATTGGCATCTCCGGGAGAGTAAACAACTTCAGACCAGTTTTTTGGTACAAGTTGATCAAGTAGTTTTTTATACTTGGCCGTAGTCTCGCGGTCATAACAAACAATCTGTGCCTTGAACCCAGCTGGCTCAACATAGAGTTTGAAGTGCTCAACGATATCCCGGGCGATTGCCTCCATACGCCTATCGAGCTTTACGATTGCTTCCTTTTTACCATATTTCTTTGAAATCTGGTCCTTCTCTTTTTCGTTCAGATCCACTGTGAGCTCGTCGAATTGCTTATCAAGCTCCTCTTCGTTAATGAAGAATTTAGAAAGCCGCGCTTCATAGGTAACCGGCAGCGTCGCTCCATCATCAACGGCTTGCTGAATAGAGTAGTAATCAAGATAGCGTTCTCCCTCCTCGCCGAAATTTCTGTGGGTATTGAGAGTTAGTCGATCAATCGGGGTGCCAGTAAAACCGAAGAAAAAAGCGTTCGTCATAGCGCTTCGCAAATTGATTGCGGAGATGCCCTCGTTATCCCGGTGCGCTTCGTCAGAAAGAACAATAATGTTCTCGTCGAGATTTTTTACCTCATCGCCCAGCTCGGAGAATTTCTGAATTGTAGAGATAAAAATGCCACGTTCTGGAGATTGGATTTTTCGTTCAAGATCGCGACGGGATTCTACCCGGATCACATTTTGCCCGCCACAATTAAGAAACGTGTTGTAGAGCTGATCATCAAGATCAATCCGGTCAACCAAAACGAAGACCTTTGGGTTTTTTAGTTTCTTGTCGAAACGCAACTTCCATGCGGTAAAAAACATAGTGAAGGATTTTCCAGACCCTTGTGTATGCCAAACGAGGCCGCGCTTTGTTTTTCCACTTTGAACACGCTCAACGATCTTATTGGTGGCCCGATACTGCATGTAGCGGGTGATCTTTTTTATGGTTCCTTCTTGCTCTTTCTCAAAGAGAATAAAGTTTCCGATGATATCAAGCAGGCGATCGCGTGAGATAAGTGCGGCAAGCGTCACTTCGAGCTCCTCACCATATTTCTTCGCCAGTTCCTCCTCGCGCCATTGTAGGAAATACTCTGCCGAAGCATAGGTGGCGCCATACACGGTCTTCAGGCCGTCGGAGGCGATATTGAAACAGTTAGGCCAGAAAAGTTTAAAGGCATTGCGTTCGTATCGTTTTATCTGACCTACGGCATTGGAGTAATCAATACTGCTTGAGGCAGTTGGGCTCTTAGCCTCAATATCAACCACCGGCAGACCGTTTAGAAATACCATCACGTCTGGGCGAATATTTTCGGAGTTACCTTCAAAATAAAATTGATTTGTGACAACAAAATGATTGTTTTCCGGCCTATCAAAATCAACGATAAAATAATCACGCATCTTACCGGTTTCGGGATCTTTTAAGTTGAGGCCGTTTCGGAGAACATTTAAGAATGCCTCGTTTGAATCAAGCTTTTTAACCTCACGCACTACTACTTGAGCTTCTGTCTCATCAGTAATCTCGTTGATTTTCTTTATTGCCACAGTAAGGAGCGGGGCGATAATGTATTCGTTCTCAAATTCGCGCAGCTTCGCAAACTCTTGCGGTTTTATATATTCATAACCAAGTTCCTCCTTGAGAAACTTGATGATGTGATTTTCAATTGTATGTTGTTCGTTGAATTTCATAAATTAAAATGTGATAACTTCCGGTTTTATATCATCAACGTCACGCATATTATTAGCAGTCATCCTTTTTGCCCTCTCAAAAACATGATCGTAAGTCAAAATACTTATGGAATGAAAATTGGCATTTAAAATTCTGTATGTTTCCCTCTGTTCATCTGTCCAATTATTCGACCGGCCAAAAATCAATGTGATTCTAGGTTTCACAATAGCTGTTCGACCAAGTTTTTTATTAAGCTCAAGGTCGTTGATCCTTCTTTCAATTGCCGAAATATAACGCATACACTGCATGAGTGCTTTTGCTAAGTCACTATTTGGTGTTAGATCTGCGTTCCAAAATTGTACACTCGGAAGTTTTAATTCAATAATATCCGCAAAACCGTCATACGATTTCACAATATAGTCTGTTATGTTTTCTGTATCGAGCACCCGTTCATTAAGAATCTCAATAAACTCTGCACCAAGAATCCATACATTTTCTTTAAAAAATCTTTGCCAAACCTCTTCATTTTTACCGACACCCCATTCTGTTTTCTTTGCAGCAAACTCGGTGGAATTATTGAGTAATCTATCAAATAGAGCTGATGACTCTCTACGTTCAGCGATTTCATCAATATCGCCACGCTTAATAAGACCAAAGTTTTTCACGATTTCCGTCATTTTCTCTTTTCCCTCCGGATCAGTGCTAATAGTTTTTAAGAATGCTTCCAACTCCTGAGGATTCTCTGTAATTTTTTCATTCAAAATCAAATTTTTGCGCGCTAATGCCTTAATATCCATCTCCGAGAATATCTGGAGTAAACCAAGCACTCCCTCCCAATCCAAGGTCGAAAGATGAATCTTTTCCAGCTCACCCTTATTATTAACTTTCGATATCTGTAACCCACTGATTTGTTCACCGTTAAAAATATATGCGATTCTCACTTCGACTTTTGGAGAAATCTGAATACTCAAATCAACGGGATCAGTACTATCAAATGCGGAACTAATATATTTCCCTTCGCCACTTCCAAAGTCCGCAGTATAAATAACCCCATTCTTTCGATTCTGGAGAATAGATGCTGCATCAGTTTTAAATATGTCTATGAATCGCATAATAATTTATGTAACTACTCTTACCTTGCCGCTCAAAAGATCTTGCATAAGTCCCTTTTTGAGAAGAATGAGCTTCTCTCTCAATTTTTTGTTCACAGAAATTTTTTCGTCAACCGATTTTGCGATTGCGACTATTTCTTTTTGTTCGGAAATATCTGGCTTAACTATAAGAATATTTTCCAGACTACGAATGGGTAGCTGCGGTTGAGCAGACCCTGAAGCCGTTTCGGTATATTTCCTTTTCATATACTCATTTCTCATTAGTCGGTACAGGAACTCTGGCTCATAACCTCTCGAAACGCGGAGGATCAACATTCCGGAGTTTATTCGAATGTTTTCAAATGGGACGGTACTGTCATAAAACGCAATATTTCCTACAGTTCCTCTTGTGGTAAGCACAACATCAAAGCGCTTCAGCTTTCCCTTGCGCAAGGTCCCATCTTTTTCTTTTGTGATAAAGCTGCAATCTTCAAAAAGAAAAGCATCGTTCTTTATATTTTTATTATTCAAAAACAAGCAGTAGCCGTCATCAGAGAAGTCGGTTTGCTTTGGATAATTAACTCCGCGGTCGCCATCAATAATTTCAATTGACGAATCTTTGAAACTTTCTGTAGTCCATTCTGCCGGAATATCACCGAATTTAGTTTTCTTAAATTTTGTGTGTCCAATACCTCGGGTAAACAACTGTCGTACTAGCCCATTTTTGAGCTTCTCTGTAGCAATAATAATCTCGTCGGTTTTTTTAATTTCTGCATCTACTGTCCCCAAAATCTCCGCAATCTTTTTCTGTTCCGTAATAGTTGGCATTAAAAAACTGAATCTAGGAACGTCTTTGGTCTTGAGATGGAGGACGGTAGAGCCATTTGAGTGGTCTCTCATAAAATTACGGGCCATTGGAGCTTGTAAAAGATAATATATAAAGTGTTTATTTGCACCTCTTTCGTTGATATCTAAAACAGAAAGATCCATTGAGATTAAGACGGGTTTCTTTGGAAAACCCGGGAGCAGCATCGGTGCTCCAACAACTTCAGCATCCCGTGTTATATCAGTATTTGCGATCACCAAATCATCTTCATTTACAACAGCAGAAGGATCATAATCTCCAGAATAGAACTTTATCCCATCGGTATTAAAACCACCCCCTCTTAGGATGGACTTGAGAGTAAGAAAAATTAAACCATCCTGCTTATTTGAATAGTGTGAACTTTTGTAAGTTAATCCCTTACGTAACTTAGCAATGTCACCAAGCTTTGCTTGTTGCCACCCATTCGGAATTGTCGTCTGTGCCGTTTTCATATCAATATTTAAGATCCGAGAGAAATCCCTCAACCTTTTTATCTATATCCGCGCGTTCCTTTTGAATCGCGAGGAGTTCCTTTCGAACGGCAGAAACATCTATAGTCTCTTCCTTGTCGTCGTTTTCAATATATCTGCGCGCACCGAGGCTGTACTCGTTCTCCTCAATCTCTTTAAGGCCAACGACTCGAGCATAGCCCTCAATGTCTGTGTAGTTTTCATATGCCCTCACAATCTTTTGGATATCCTGCACGCGTAGTGAGTTCTGGTTTTTGCCTTCGGAAAAGTCCTTCTCGGCATCAATGATGAAGACTTTATTTTTATGGTCCTCCGACTTATTTCTGTTGAAAATGAGAATCGCCGCCGGTATGCCGGTACCATAAAAAAGCTTAGGTGGGAGCGCAATCACCGCCTCAATAAGGTCGTTCTTGAGAATCTGTTCACGGATACGTCCTTCAGCACCACCGCGAAATAAAACACCGTGAGGCAATACGATACCTGCGCGGCCATTTGAATTCATTGACTTTATGATATGGAGTACGAAAGCATAGTCCGCATTACTCTTCGGCGGTATTTCGTAACCTTCAATTCGGCCATATCTTTCTTTAAACAGCTCGCTTTCCCAGTCGTTAATTGAGTAGGGAGGATTTGCTACGCAGATGTCGAATGTTTTTAGCGTTCCGTTCGGGTTCAAGAATTGAGGATTCGCGAGTGTGTCACCGCGCTGGACATCTGCAGCGTCAAGTCCGTGGAGAAACATATTAATCTTCGCGATCGCAAATGTTCCGATGTTTATTTCTTGCCCATAGAGATAAAGTGTCCGTGCAATTTTTTCGCCATCTGTTTCCTTTAGGTGGTGATACGCTTCAAGAAGAAAACCGCCTGATCCAACGGTAGGATCATATATGTGATCTTTCTTGTGTGGCTTCAGAATTTGGATGATAACGCGCTCAACTTCTCGCGGGGTATAAAATTCCCCACCCTTCTTCCCGGCATCAGCCGCAAACTGCTTAATGAGATACTCGTATGCGTCCCCAAGAAGATCGGAGTTGATATACGTATCGCTAAAGTTGTATTGCGAAAAGTGATTTATTAAACGCTGAGTGGTTTCATTCGGAAATTTATCTTTGTGTGCAAAATCGAGGTCGTCAAAAATTTTGTCCAGCTTCGGGCTGTTGGCGTTCGTGAGCTTATCAAAGATTCCATTAAGCTTGGGGCCGATATTTTCCGCCTGCTCCTCAATAACTGACCACCGGCAATCCTGAGGTACTTGAAAACGGTGGTTGTAATCAGCTCGCGCGACCGTCTCATCTTTATATTCTTCCATCACTCGCTTATATTCCTCGTCCCAAACGTCACTGATTCGTTTGTAAAAGAGGAGTCCGAATATATATTTCTTGTAATCGGAGCTGTCGATCTTGCCGCGGAGAATATCGGCGCTTTTCCAAAGGAACTGCTCAAGTTGTGGCAGGGTGAGCTTACTGCCCATTTTGTCCACAATGGTTTGAATGTCCTGGGGGCGGTATTTGCGGTCTCCGCGCTTACCGGCCCGTAGAGGCACTAAAATGCCTTCCTTCTCCCAGTTTCGGAGGGTGTCGGGGTGAATATTGAAAATCTCAGCTACCTGGCTGATAGAGAGCAATTCCGGCATTCCATTAAGTTTTGCTTGTATATCCTTTCTCATAGCTTGTAATTCAAGTCTATCAGACTGCAAATATAAAGTCAAGTGTTCATAGGTTTTCATAGGTTAAATTGATAAAAATCCTTATAAAATAAGGGTTTTATTGCTCAGTTAGTGCTTTTTCTAGATGCACAAGCTTGTTTTTGAATATAAATTTACTCTTCACACACGCCAGTAGCTCACGCTTTTCGATGGCACTCCCTTCCCGGAGAAGATACTTCGCGTAGGTACGCAGATCTACGTCTTTCGCATTGGTTTTTATACCCTGCATCCCGAGGATGCCCTTTTGGAATTTATTGAATCTTGCTACTTCCTCTTCAAATTTATGCTGCATACCGATCTCACTTATATCGAGCTTGTCCATAACCTTCACGAGCTGTTCAATGAGATCCTCTTCGCGTATATATCCGGCTTTGCAGTTCTTGTCCCGCGCCCGGCTGCAGCCATAGTAGACATATCGCGCCGACGTGCCATCTTTGAGCTTCTTATATTTCTCCTCGGCGCTCACGCCCGATCCGCAGAGCCCGCAGGTCATGAGCTTCGTAAATGCGAATTCTTTTATTTCCGACCGCACGATCTGGTCCCGTTTCAGTTGCTCCTGCACTTTATCGAACAACTCTTTGCTTATAATCGGCTGGTGCTTGCCGTCATACCACATGCCGCTCTTTTCCGGATACTCGAATCTTCCGTAATAGAAGTGATTCTGAATCATTAAATAGATGTTTCCGAGCGAGAGGTGGTGGTTGCTCTTCGTGCGGAAGTTCAGATCGAAGCGTAGCCAGTGATAGACCTTCCTTCCGCTCCAATGTTCATTAGCTACCTTCTCAAAAATCTTTTTGATGATATGGGCGCGATCGGGGTCGATGAGCACTTGGCATTTTCTATCCATTCTTTTCTCGTTGAGATAGCCAGTGGGCGCTACGCCCGGCCGCAATCCCATCTCGCATCGCGTTCGCAGTCCGCGCTTCACGTTCACGCCCCGATTATCGTTCTCGAGCTTCGCCTGTGACCCGAGGATCATGAGAAGAAACTTCTCGTTCGGCGAATTACTGAATCGCTGGCCGTACGTCCGGATATCAACAAGGAGTTTCTCATCCATCAGATCCACGAGCTTGCCCAGATCCCCGGCATTTCTCGATAACCGATCCGCCGCCCAGGTGAGAATGCCGTTGAACTTGCCGAGGCGAATATCATTGATAATCTCGTTGAACACCGGACGTTGTCCGGTCGCTTTGGCCGAGTGGCTTTCGCGCCGAATCTCGGAGATTTCCAACCCCTCGCGCTCGGCCAGCTGAAGCATCTCCTTCACCTGCGAATCAATGGAGAGTATCTGCCGCTCCTCCGATTCCGTGCTTTTCCTCGCATAGAGCAGGTATTTGACCTTTACTTGGGCCGGGATTGTTGTGGAGGCTCCCGTCCCGTTCGCCCCCATGGTTTGGGTATTCATACCACAAGAGATGACGCGAAGCCCCGGAGGAATCCAGAGCGTCCCAAGAGCCCACTGAAAGCTTACTCAAAAATTCAGTATAAGGCTGAACATTGAGAATCCAGACTATTTTAAAGAATACCTCTATAAACAGAGCTATTTATTGATTTGACTTTTATACCATAATATGGTAATATCAAACCGTTCTTGAATCTCAGGAACGCTCATTTAAATAACCCATACATTCACTAATTGAAAGGGTGATGACGATGAAAAATACATCGATCACATCTAACGGGATCACTCCCGGTCAGAAAAAGCAGGTCAAACGATTCATTCAAGACTTGAATGAAGAAGTGGCCGAAATAGCCGTTGAAAAGGCTGGTTTCAACAAAGACAGTCTCCAGTGTTTTCTCGGGCGGGGAGATGAATATCGCTCCGCGATGTTGGAATTCTCGATTGCGAAAGTAAAAGAACTTTCCGTTTCGAATCAGTTCGCCAGTGAAGAAGTATCGTCGAAATACGGATACCTCTCCGGATACAAACCGAAGGGTATCACCGAGCAGACCAACATCCTGCGCCAGCTCATCCCCGGCATCGGATTCGCCGACGAGAAACTGGCCGAACAGCCGCTTCCCGCAAACGCCGAAGGATGGTTTGCTATCCCGAAGTGGCAGAGTGTTGCTCCGACCTACGGAGAAGCAGTCCAGAAGGTTCTGGATCTGATCAAGAAGACCCGCGACGGCAAGTTCTACAACTACCGTGAAGGTCAGCTTGGTCCGAAGAATCTCCGTCAGTCCGAGAAATCGGCGAAGATTTTCCAGAAGCTTGGCGAAGAACAGAAGGATCACGACATTCTCGTCGTGGCCGCGCAATTCGGCATCCTTCACAGAGGCCGTTCAGTCCGTCGGGCACTGGAAGTCATGAAAGACAACCAGTTCGGTCTTGGTGCTTTCGCAGTAGGGATAATGATTCTTACTCATCCGGAACGTCTACAGAACTATGACGATCTTTGGATCGACTGTGCCGGCGACGAATTCTCTCCTGGGGCCGATGGCGTTTTCGGCCGCGCCCCGCGCTTCGGGTTCGACGACGGCCGGGTCCGGTTCGGCGCGCGCTGGGTCGGCGCTGCTGGCGACGCCTGTGGTTCGGCTTCCGGCTTCGTCTCGCAGTAATCGAACATTGTACCTTGGACCCTTGGACCTTTTGACGTTTTGTCGTTTGATCCTTTCGTCCGCGTCATATTTTTGAGAGGTTATTCACTTCATTGTGGATAACCTCTTTATTTTTGTATAATTCAGAATGAGATTAGGTTCATGAACGGTAGTTCACGGATTGCCGTCACCGAACTCTCTCTTCAAGGAAGAGAAAAACAATCAGAATCTTGGAGGTCAAGGTTTCCAAGAGCGTATTGTATTGAGGAGATTACTGCTTGCTCTTGTCTGGTGCAGGTTTTCTTTTTAGAGATGCTGCCGGATAAAATACAGGATTGAGAGGATATAAGCTCTTATTGAGCGGTAAACCTTGATTTCCAGTGACGTGGATGGACGAGGGCAATGATTTCTGAGGCCGATGGCGATTTCGACAACGCCCCGAACTTCAAGTTCAACGACGACAAGGTCAAGTTCAACACGAACTGGGTCAGCAATGCTAACGACAACTATGGTTCGGCTTCCGGCTTCGTCTCGAAGTCACTCCTCAATGAAGGTGGAATACCCGCTAAAATAGCGGGCATTCTCCCTATCTTTCTTTGGTGGATTTAATCCATCCGCCGAGCATTCTCCCGATCTCATCCACGAGCGACTGGAGCGCGATGTACTTCTTATTATCCAGCGTTTTTACCTCTTTCATGAGCCGAAGAAAGACGCGCAGAATGTTCAGTTTGAGACTGACTTTCTCAAGGGCTGGTAGTTTGTCCGTTTTATACGCCTGACTGGCTGCAAGGATCCCTTCGAGAATCTCCAAGGTTGTATCCTCGGATCTCTGCCATATGGCGTATCTGTCCTGCTTGGCAATAATGGTACGGTATCCATAGAACGTTTTGTAAAGTTCGTATGATTTTTTGAATATCGGAATGTCGAAATCATCCATAGGTTATTGAATACCTTTTATGAAGATCTATAAAAACATTTTTGAAAGAATTATCTCGCCGGAGAACCTCTTCTCGGCCTGGGATTCGTTCAAGAGCGATAAGCGGGGTAAGCCGGATGTCCAGAGTTTCGAATGGAATCTTGAGCGAAATATTTTTCAACTTCACCGGGATTTGAAAAGTAAGACCTATAAGCATGGTCCGTATAAAGGCTTTTACATCACTGACCCAAAACTGCGTCATATCCACAAGGCCACGGTTCGGGATCGGATTCTCCATCACGCAGTCTTCTCGGTCGTGAACCCGGTCTTCGAGCCGACCTTCATTCCAACTTCGTTTTCGTGTCGGGTGGGTTTTGGCACTCATAAAGGGGTGGAAGTTTTGGAGAAGATTATGAGGGAAGTAAGCCGGAACAACACTCATCCCTGTTTTGTACTGAAATGTGATGTCCGGAAGTTCTTTGACTCCGTTAGCCACGAAATCCTGCTTTCCATAATCAAAAAACGCATCAAAGACGTTGATGCGCTGTGGCTTTTGGAGTCTATTGTGAGGAGTTACGAGAGTGCACCGGGGAAGGGCATCCCCATAGGGAATCTGACCTCCCAGCTCTTTGCCAATGTCTATATGAACGAACTTGATCAGTTTGTGAAGCATAGGTTGAAAGTAAAACACTACGTCCGCTACACCGATGATTTCGCCCTGGTCTCGGAAAGCCCCGAAGAATTGGAAAAGCTTCTGAATCCGATCTCTGAATTTCTTGAAAATGAACTCGCACTTAAGTTACATCCTAATAAAAGCATACTTCGTTCAGTATGTCAAGGAGTGGATTTCCTTGGCTATGTTATTTTCCCTCACCACAGACTCATCCGGTCAAAAACCAAACATAGGATGTTTAAAAAAATGGAAGAAAGGATGAAAAAATACGAGACTAGAAAAATCTCTAAGCTGAGTTTCGAGCAGTCCATTCAGTCATATCTCGGCGTTCTGTCTCACGCCAACACACGAAGATTGAGCGAGAGGCTGAAAAACGAGTTTTGGTTTCAGTCTCACGATTACTGGAATGACTCTCGGTTAGAATCGCCCTAAACCACTCGATCCAGTTCGGGTACCGCAAGGGGTCGTTGGCTGGGATTTCTGCGTTACCGACCGTCGCCGAAGACGGGGAAAATCCCTCTCAGTTTCGCTTCATGTTCCCCCACGATGTCGTGGTTCGGTTCTATAGCGTCGATATCGATCACTATGTCGTCTTCAAACAGCATTTCCTCTTTCTCTTGAAGGAAAGTGTTTTTTGATTTCCGCGATTTGTCGTCGGTGTTCGTCGCTGTGCGCACCGCCTGGTTGTACTGTTCGATGAACTCCCGTACCGTGGCGAGCCGGCCGGAGACATGCTCGGCCATATCGATCTCGTACATCGGGGAGAGTTTTTTGAAAACACCCTCGATCGCAAGCAGATTTGCGTACCCATCCATGAGCGTTTGCCTCCGTTCCATAAACGTCTTTTGTATCTCCGCATTCTTGAATCTGATCCAGAGTTTGCCGTTTTTCCGGAATTCTTCGAATAAGGAGTGTCCTCGGAAGATGCTCGAGAGCAGCGTCATATTGATGCCGTAGAAGCTGAAAGGGGCGGCCTCGCCTTTATCGGTCAGGTCGCAGATCAGAAGCTCCTGGTCGAGGTGTTCGCCTTTTTGTTCGGGGTCGCTCTCGGCGTAGACGAGACCCAGGTTGGCATCGTAGGTATCGACCCGTTTTTTGAATTCCTTAACAAACCGATAATTTCCGGTGAACGCATAGAGGCTTTCACCAGTAATGACTCTATCACTGAATGTCTCAAAGGCGACTTTCTCGTCAAGCTCCCCCTTGAGGATGGGCTTGAGGTTGAAGTTCTCCAGAGCCATCCGGGCCGATTCAGCCTCGCGGTCGCCAAGACCCTTGCTATACAATTTTTCCTTCCTAGTTTCCTTATCCGTCCGGTCTCTAAAGGCGAGTTCGCCCGATTGAACGTGCTTGAGCAAGATTTTCCGGGCCTCGCCCTTGCTCCCAAACCACCTCTCCAAAAGGTCCGCGCTGTTGCTTGCCGCAAGGGGCAGATATTCCTCAAGGAGGTCTTCGTCAATCCACCGGAGGCAGGCTTCGCGTAGCATGGCCTTGATGGTGATGCCATGCTCCTCGGCGTATTTTTGCATAGCTTTCATTACCGCATTGTGGGTGTCTTCATCCCCATCCTGCGCTTCTTGATTTTTTGGCATGGGTGCGCCCGCAATTTCGATTCCGTGGTGCTTGAGATAGTATCTCGCCACCTCAAGGACGGGAATGCAGGCGAAATAGTGGAACAGCTGGTACTCCTTAGCAAACCCGTTGTAACTCTGCTCGGCTACGAGCTCAGCCAGTTTTTCCTTCGCTTCCCGGCTCAGTGTTTTTCGGCCGTGGTAGAGGTGGGCGATGATTTCCTCCTGATCGAGATACTGATGATCGAACTCTACGTCCTCGTAAAGCGCTTTCATGCTTTTTTTGTCATCATCGCTCAAAAGTTCAAAGGCTAGTTGATAGACGGCATATTCAAAATCCAAGCCTTCGCTGAGTTTTGCCGCTTTCTGCTTTTGGGCGATCGCGACCGCCTCGTCTATCGTCACTTTTTTGAGGCGCTTGAGGCCATCGATGCAGGAGCCCATCCGCCGATCTCCCGGGTAATATAAAAGGTCGACGATGATGGGCAGCTGAGACAGGTAGGCCACCTGGGCGTCTTTATAGGCAAACTCGGCCTCGATGTCCATGCGGCCGCCGTATTTCCAGCCCTCGTTTAACTGGTTCCATTCTCGGGCTTCCTCGCTCGTCTTGGCATGCCAGTTTTCGAGCGCTTCTTTGTCGGCCTCGGTCAGCATGTCTTTGCCGGTTTTGGCTTTTTGGGTGTCGTTTTTGACCAAGAGGAGAAACTTTTCCCGCGGCGTGAGATTGTTCTCCCGGCTCAATATGTTCAAAATGTTTTTCATGTCATTTCCTTTTCTTTAACGCCTGCTCAAGAAACTCGACCCGGTCCTTGAGGTCTTTGATCTCTGCGACCTTCGCGAGCGCAAGCGCGAGGCGCGAGATCGTCATCGCCCGGCGCAGGGAGGTTTTCCGCTGAGTCACCTCTTCGAGCGTCTCGGAAAGAATGGCCGCCGCCTCGTCGATCGTCAGCACTTTGTTTTTGTTTGCTTGATCCATGGTGTTGGTTACATTCCTTCGACTATTTCCATCCACGCTTTGACTTCGGCTGCCCGCCCGGTTTTCGTGGCCTCGCGGTAGAGGGCCGAGACCACATTCGGGGTGAGCCGCTTCGCCCAGAGGTGGATGCTCTTCATGAGGCCGCCCGCCTCCTCGATCTTCTTGTTCCACTCGGTCAAGGTCCCCAAGTCCTTGATTCCGAAGCGCTGGGCGAATTCGGTCTGGTTCTTGATATCGAGGAGCGATATGGCGAGCTCGTCGTCGATGCCCAGCCTTTCGATAACGTGCCGCGGCTGGCCGCGCAGGATCGAAGGCATCGACCGCCACAAGACATACGATTCGAATTCGCGCTTCTTGTAGACGTTCGGCGTTTTGGTATTGTCATCGCTATCCGTGTTCATGCGAGTGATTTGGCCTTTTGTTTGGTAAGCTTCTGCCACCGGTCGATGATGGTCCGGCAATATCCCTCATCGCGCTCGATCATGAAGCACCTTCGGCTGAGATGCTCGCAGGCGATCAGGGTGGAACCCGACCCGCCGAAGGGATCGAGCACCGCGTCTCCCGGCTGGCTTGAATGGTAGATGAGCCGCCGCAGGAGGGCGGGCGGTTTCATGGTGGGATGGAGCGTGCTCTTTTGCGGCTTGGGATAAAAGAGGGCGCTTTTGTCTTTTTGTCCGAAGAAAGCATGCCTGCCGTACCAGCCGTAGACGATAAGTTCGTGCTGGGGATGGTAATCCTTGCGGCCGATGACGAGATGGTTTTTGATCCAGATGAGCAGCGCGGACTTTACATAGCGGGCATCATAAAGGGCGTTTAAAAGTTCCCGCAGCTTCGTGTCGCCATTGAAGATATAGAAGCTGTTTTTCTCCGCGAGGTGCGGCCGCACGGCCTCGAGCCACCGGAGGGAAAAGTTGTAGTAGTCATCTTCGGGGGAATCGCCCGCAATGGCGGAAAACTTTGCGCCGCCGCTTCCTTTGTGGATGATCGCCAGAAATTCCTGTTTGCCTTCGACGTAGCCCACGCCGTAGGGCGGGTCGGTGAGCAAGAGAGATGCCTTTTCTTTACCCAAAACCCGGGCAATATCCTCTTGCTTTGCGGCATCTCCGAGGAGCAACCGATGATTTCCCAGTTTCCATATTTTATTTTTTGATGAGTTTGGCATGGCTTCCGGTGGAATGCTCCCATCGGCGGACGATGAGGTCGCAGAAGGTCGGGTCGATCTCGACGAGGAATGCCCGGCGCTTCAATTGTTCTGCGGCGATCAGAGTGCTGCCCGACCCGCCGAAGAGGTCGAGGATTATGTCGCCCGGCGCACTGCACCGCTTGATTGGCTTTTCGCAGAGCGTGATCGGCTTCTGGGTGGGGTGCTCGTAGTCGGTCGTCGTGTCCCGCTTCACGAGCCAGAGCTGGACGATTGACATGAGGTCGTCGTAGAGGCCGACGGAGTTCGCTTCCTTGTTCAGCACCTCGGAAAGATTCCGGATGCTCGGATTGAGCGCGGGGCTGCCTTTCGTGCCGTATACGCACAGTTCAATCACTTTGTTGAACGCCACCTGCGGCGTGGGGTCGAAGTTGTTTTTGACCCAGAGGCAAAGCCGCCGGTTCGCCACGCCGTACTTCTCATAGAGCGTCTGGAGCAGCCACACGTACTTTTCATCGCACCAGAAGAAGATGTGCGCGTCGGGCCGGCTCGCGGTGAGTGCGTTCCTGAGCGCGTCCCCGAGAAACGTTTCATATTCTTTTGTTCCCTTGCTATCGTTGACCAATTTCTCCGTCGTGTATTTGCCTTTGGTGCCGATGCCCTTCCTGTAGTCGAGGGCGATATTGTACGGCGGATCGGAAAATATCATGTGAGCGCGTTCCGTATCCATGAGCTTCGCGACCTGCGCGGGGTCGAGCGCATCGCCGCAGAGCAGGCGATGGCCGCCCAGTTGGTACAAGTCGCCGGGCTTCGTCTCCGGCTTGGTGATTTTTGCGAGCTCTTCTTCAACATCAAAGCCATCGTCAGAAATCTCAAGCACGTCGTCGAAGAACGAATTCAGTTCGTCCGGCGTGAACCCAACATCGAGGAGGAGATCCGTGTCAAACGCCTTCAAGAGTTCTTCGTCCCACGCGCCGACATTTTTGTTCAATCTCAGATTCAGCTCTTTCTCCCGCTCGATCTCCGGAATGTTCAGATAGACGACGGGCACCTCGGCGTGTCCTAGAAGCGTCGCGACCTTCAGCCGGAGATGGCCGCCGATCACGACGTTCTTCCGTGCCGGAGCCCCGTTCACGATCAGGGGGTCGCAGAGGCCGAAGCGGGAAATGCTCTCTTTCATGTCAGCGAGGGCCTTTTCATCCCATTTCCTCGGGTTATACGCGGCGGGTTTTAGGTCCTTCACTGGCACCTGCTCTATTTTAATGTTTTTGGGCAACATGGTATTTATCGTTATGGTAATATAAGTTTACCAAAATGCTAATCCGTTGTCAAATCAATCTGATGGGGATAACATATCAATGTGCTAATATATAATCATGCCTATGAAAGGTGAGGACTTGAACGTCGAGATCGGCAAGCGCCTGCGGGAGGCTCGGGAGAAAGCCGGGCTTTCCCAAGCCCAATTCGCCAAGGAATTGGGATATGAATCGGCGACCGCCGTGTCCTTGATCGAGGCCGGAGAACGCCGATTCAAGGCCGAAGATTTGCAGAAAGCAGCCGAGGTTCTCCACCAGAACATCGGATATTTTCTCGGTCAGGAGGGTAAAAAGATGGATTTAAAAGTGGCTCTCCGGGCGAGCAAGAATTTGACCGACGAGGATAAGGCGGCGGTCCTCCATTTCATCGAGCTCGCCGAAAAACGCCATGGAAAGGACAGAGGTCAGGGCTAGCGTAGGCGTGATACGGAACATCGCCCGGAAGCTTCTCAAGGATGCCCGGGCCGGGGAAATCCCGATTTTCTTGCCGAAGATTATCCGGTATTTGAAAGCGCGGCACGATTTGGAAGTGCTGCGTTTTCCGTTGAAGGCCGTGGACGGGCTTTTGGTGATGATTAATGGCTATCCGACGATCGGCTTCAATCCCGACACGGCGTGGGTGAGGAGGCGATTCACGATCGCGCACGAGATCGGCCACCTCATGCTGGGGCACACCTGCGGTGGCCCAAATATCGAGGACAATCCGGAAGCGGAAGCCAGTCAATTCGCCGCCGAACTCCTGATGCCGCTTGCGTTCCTTCGGGCGGATTATAAAAAAGAACCCGACCTCGATAAACTCTCAACAAAATATATTGTGAGCCGGGAGGCGCTCTGTCGTCACCTCATGGAGTGCAGGATTATATAATATAGAGGGGCGTAAAAAATTGGCATTTTTTGGCTTTTTGGATACAACCAAGCGAAATGAGATAGGGCGCGAAATACCCTTTCGGTGTCCCATTTGTCTCATTTGACCCTGACCTAATTTGGTCATATTCTCCTCAAATGAGGCGAACAAGAAACATATTTTCTCTGATTAACAGCTTGATCGGAAGCATCACACATTGGACCTATCGTGCGTTGATTAGAGCTATTTGTGAAAAATTGGGCATATATATCCATCCAAAAATTGAATTCGGGATTGCATATGTCCTCACTGCAGCCACTCTTATCTCCTTAGGTGTTTGGTCATCTTTCCGTCTGTTCGGAGTCTGGTTTTAACCCCAGACCTTGACGCCTCAATTCCCAGAAATTGAACGACCCCCAAAGAAGCCTTATACTGATTCAAGCGGTCTTGGTCCTAAACCGAGACACACCGCAAAATGACGCCGCGTAAACGGCGTCTTAATTTTGCGAGAGGGTAAGTGAGCCGACTGCTCGGCTCGCGTGATGATTAGAACGCCGGAGCATGTGCCGAAGGCACGCGAGGCGGTGCCCAGCCCGAGGCGAAGCCGAGAGGCGAGGGAGAATCCTCTACCCTCCGCAATAAAAACGAACGCAATAATGTATTCTTTCCTCATTTTCAGAAAAATTTTCGCGATGAATCGGAAAATCAGAGTTATCCACAGTTTTTAAAAATTTTTTAGTGTATAATTAACTTAGAATAGCAGGTTGCTATGGAACTGACGTGGTTGGTGGTCGACAATCCAACATCAGCTCCGAAAATAAAGGCGTTAGCCCAAAAAATAAAACTAAAATGGCAAAGAAAAGAAAGGCGGCCAAGCCGAAGAGAAGGAAGAGCCGCAGAGTATAACTTTGTGACCAACCACCCCCTTGGGGGTGGTTTCGTTTTGGCTAGGCCCTAGGCACCAATGTAATTCGGAAATGCCCCTAAAAATGGTAGAATAAAATAACAGGAAACAAAATAAATTATGCCTAAAAAATATGCAATCTCAGCCATAGTTATCGTCGTCTTGGCGCTTGGCTTTATCCTATTGAGCCGGAGCGAAAAAAATACAGGACTAACACCACCCCTGAATCCGCCCCTGGATTCCAATCCGGTAACCGTGAATACCGTCCCCCGGGGAACGAATCAGGATTCCAGCCCCATAATCAATTTCAATGACAACGGTTTCAGCCCAAATGTTCTAACGGTTCAGAAAGGCGCGACGGTAATTTTTAAAAATTCGAGTTCGTTCGATTTTTGGCCGGCCTCGGGAGTACATCCGACCCACGCGGTTTATAGCGGCACAACGCTTCAGGAACATTGTCCGGATAATGCCGGCGTTGCTTTTGATGCTTGTGGCGGCATTCCGCCGGGTTCATCATGGTCGTTCAAATTCGAAAAAATCGGGAGCTGGGATTATCATGACCATTTGCATGCTCAACTCACGGGGAAAATAATCGTTCAATAAAATGCTGGGAAAGGATAAAAAAATAATCAAAACCATCCGCCGGACAATGCCGGCAGTGGTCTCCATTATTCTATCAAAAAGTTTGGAAGCTCTAAAAAAAGAGCTGCCGGCCTCGAATAAGAATAAGGCAACCGCTTTTCAAATTCCGCCAGACAAAATAGATGCCCACGGTATGGTCCAAGTCGGCGGCGGCTCCGGCTTCATCGTGGACAAGAGCGGAATAATCTTGACCAACAAGCACGTCATCGCCGAATCCGGCGTGAGTTACACGGTCTTCCTGAATGACGACGAGAGTTACGAAGCCGAGGTTCTAGCCCGTGATCCTATAAACGATGTGGCGATTCTTAAGATAAAAACAGGAAAAACATTGCCGGTCGTAAAATTGGGCAATTCAGAAAATCTGGAATTGGGCCAAACCGTGCTCGCTATCGGAAATGCCCTGGGGATCTTCAAAAATACCGTCTCCAGGGGAATTGTTTCCGGCCTTTCCCGTTCAGTTCAGGCAAAATCCGATTCCCGGGCACCCGTCCAGGAACTTCGAGGACTTATCCAAACGGATGCCGCGATAAACCCAGGCAACTCCGGGGGGCCGCTCGTGGATATTTGCGGATGCGCCGTGGGCATTAATGCCGCAGTCGTTGTAGGCGCCCAAAACATCAGTTTTGCCATCCCCATTAAGGCCGCCGAGAGGGATTTGAGCGACCTCAAAAGGTACGGGCGCATCCGCCGACCCCTTCTGGGGCTGCGTTACCTGGTGTTGAATCACGACCTGAGCGAAAAGATGGGCCTGCCTGCCGAATACGGTGCTTACATTACCCGGCAGAATTCGACCGAAACCGCCGTTATCCCCAAAAGCCCGGCCGATAAGGCGGGCATACTGGAACAGGATATTGTTCTCGAATGGAACGGGGAAAAAATAACGTCCGACACTACCCTTCAGGATTTTTTGGACGATTGCAAGGTGGGAGAAGAGGTGAAACTAAAAATCCTTCGCGCCGGCAAGGAGCGCGAGGTCATGGTTACACTGATCGAAAGAAAATAATCCCGCTATTGTCTGGCCGGTCAGGAAGAATATCTATCAACCAATAGACCTTCCCTGTCGAAAAGGAGCAGGAGGTCGTGGTTATCGAAATACATCGAACCGTTTAGCCAAATGCTCCATTCGTTGCTCAAGAAATTCGCATCGCCGCGATGATATTTATAACAACCGCTGTAATTGAAACGGTCGGTCAAAAAGGTTCTGCAGGACTGATCGCTACTTAGTTGCCCCTTCGTCGGCTCCGAACAACCCCAAAGAGAAAGTATCATATCTTGGCAAGACCCCGAAAAAGATATTATCTCCGATTGGTCGTATGAGGAAGGGCAATTGTTCGGCAGGGTGGGGGTGAAGTTGTACGCATTGTTCAGGTAACCGGTGCATTCATTCAATCTTAAATTCACTAGTATCGGGCTGGTCGCATTATAAAAACTAACGCGCTGGTTATTCCCCATGACAATGTCGGAGGCGAGAGAAAAACCGGATGGGTCGTAGTTCGAAACGGCTTTCGGGATCATTATGTCCCTGTTGTTCGATTTCAAGCGCCATCCGGTAATATCTAGTGGCGCGCTAAGGGAGTTCGCCGATAAAGAAAACTGATTGGAGTTAGGAAAATTCCCGGCGGAGACGGAACTTATTTTCACTTGCCCGTAATGGGGGGAAAGTTGGCCAGTGGTGAAACCGGTTGGCGGAACCACGGTGGGCTGGGTCCCAACACTTGGCGGAACCGGTGAGCTTCTGGACGGCTGCACCGCGCCACCATAAGTATCTCCCCCAACGGAAACAGACACGACCGTGGAGGAGGTGCTGTGGTAAAGACCGGAGGGAATACGGAACAACCCGGAAAGACTTTCGAATTTCACATTGGCACTCAACTTAGCGAAAGTGTTATAAAGCGCCACCAAGACGATTATAATGACGATTATCCAGAGAATCTTGCTCATTTCTAGTTAATGGTAAATCAAACCACGAAATTAATTAAGCGGTCGGGGACGAAAATGATTTTCTTCGGTTTCTGCCCGGCAAGGGAATTCCTCACATTTTCATTGCTCAATGCTGCTTTCTCGGCATCTTTCTGGGCAATGCCCCTCGGCATTTTGACGGTTGCTCGCAGTTTTCCGTTCACCTGAACCACCATGTCGAAATCCTCCTCTTTCAATAATTTTGGATTGGCGACTGGCCAGGATTCTCTATGAATCGACGCCGGATTGCCCAATTCATGCCAAAGCTCCTCGGTTATATGGGGGGCAAAGGGAGCGAGAAGTTTCAAAAACACTTCTTTATTCTCTCTGTCGGGATTTGCCTTCTCAAGTTCGTTCAGGAGAATCATTAAAGCGCTAATGGCGGTATTGTAATGAAGAGATTCGATATCGTCCGTTATCTTTTTTATCGTGCGATGTGTGAGACGAAGAACATTTTCGTCCGCCCAGCCGGAAACGCCGGGTTCTTTCATGTACAAATTCCAAACTCGGTCCAAAAAACGCACAATACCCAGAACCGCTTCGTCCCGGAAATCGCCGCCCTGCTCGAAGGGCGCGAGGAACATCAGATACATTCGGAGGGAATCGGCGCCGAATTTTTTTATGTACTCGTCCGGATTTATCACATTCCCCTTGGACTTGGACATCTTCGCTCCCTCTTTTATGAGCAGCCCGTGCGCGCGGAACTTCGGGAACGGCTCTTCGAAATCAAGCCAGCCGGCATCATGAAAAGCCATGGCCACGAAGCGAACGTAGAGAAGATGGAGAACGGAGTGTTCCGCTCCGCCGGTATAGAGATTCACCGGGAACCATTTTTTCGTCATTTCCAAATCCCAGGCCTTATTTTTTTCTTTTGCACTCGGGTAGCGGAGATAATACCAGGCCGAGTCCAGGAAAGTGTCCGAGACGTCGGTCTCCCGGCGCGCCTTCCCGCCGCAGTGGGGGCACTTCGCTTCATAAAATTCTTTGACCGAAGCGAGCGGAGATTCGCCCTTGCCCTGCGGACGGAAATCTTTGACGTAAGGAAGTTCCACCGGCAGATTTTTTTCTGGTACGGCATACCAGCCAAGCATTTCTTTCTGTTCGCCATCGCCCTTCGAGGCGCAGGCCTCGCAGTGGATCATTGGTATCGGCGCACCCCAGTAGCGCTGGCGCGAGATAAGCCAGTCGCGTAAGCGGTATTGGATTTTTCTTTCTCCGCCCACGAGCTTTGTGATTTCCCACTTGGCTTTTTCGGAATCCGTTCCGTCAAAATTATCAGAGTCCACTAATACACCATCGCCGGAGAAGCAGAGTGATTCTTGTCCTGTTGCACGCTTGATAAATCCCTCAATCCCACTCCATGTTCCGTTCTTCATACATTCGATCGCTCTGTCTGCCTCCATCCATTCGGATGACTGCATGTTTTCCCCGGTGGAATTACGAACCGGAATTTTATGCTCGTCATTCAGTTCTACAAGATATCCTTTCGCCCGCAAATGGCTATCGAACTTGTAGTGACGGAAGAAATAATTGAAATCAATCTGGCCGAGATATGTCTGCGGCGTCACGTGATCGTACCCAGTTTCTTCCGCGATTTCCCTACGCAGCGTATCAGAGTCATTCTCGCCATCTTCAATTTTCCCTCCTGGTAACTGATGCTCGTTGAGTTTTTTATTGAATACCAGGAGAATCTTATCTTTGTGTTTAACAACGGCATACACTGTTTTTCTTTCTTGCGCTCCACTCTTTGTTTCACCAAATTTCCTGATAACCACTTCCCGGATCGGCAATTTATATTTCTTTGCAAACTCATAATCCCGTTCGTCATGCGCCGGCACCGCCATAATGGCGCCCGTCCCGTATGAGGCGAGCACGTAATCGGCGATGAAAACCGGGATTTCTTCATTATTTACGGGATTCACCGCCTTAATCCCCTTGAGTTCCACCCCGGTCTTTTCCTTCCCTTCTTCTATTCTTTCTTCCTCCGACTTGTTGCTCGTTTTCTTCACATAGGCCTCAACCTCCTTGTAGTTCGTTATTTTCTCTTTGAGTTCCCCTACCATTCCGTGTTCCGGTGCCACGACCATATAGGTCGCGCCGAAGAGCGTGTCGGGGCGGGTCGTGAAAACCCGGAGAGAATCAATACAATGACCCAAAATCTCGGGTTCCTCTTTCTCCTTCTTTCCCCAAGCATGGGGCGTCGCTGCGCTGAAATCGAATATTTCTCCCCCAAAAACGTCCTTTAGATTGTCTGCCTGGTACGAAGGGACAACGTCATCGGTCATATCCCTCAAAATATGGATGTTCCCGGCATTGGCTTTTATTTTCTTTACGTCGAATTTCCAGTCAAAGGTATGAGGTTCAAAGGGGTCGTTAAAAAACTTGTTTTCGTTGTAACTTGTGACGAGCACGGTCTTTCTTACCGGCTTATTCAGTTTCTCGAGAACCTTAAGTGCCACCACTCCGCCCAAACTATGCCCCACGAGCACCGTGTCCTCGCCGAACGGCACGGATTTCAGGACTTCGGCCGCTTGGTCATAAACCTTAGGATCTTCGGCATCCGGCAGTTCCGGCGCGTAAACTTTCGCTCCGCGCTTTTCCAATTCCTTCTTGAGCCAGGGGAAAAAATGTTTCTTGGGCGAGCCGGTATATCCGTGGAGCAAAACATAGGACGGCGCGACACCGCCCTTGATTTCGAAATCCAGCAGCGCGCCCTCGGATTTCCCAATCCAATTCCGCTGGGCTATTTTCACTCTTTCCGACCAATCTATCTTATCCAGGTTCTTTAAGAGTTTTTCGGCATATTTAGTAATCCTGAAAAACCACTGCTCCATATCTTTTTTGACGACGACCGCGGAGCACCTTTCGCATTTTCCGGCGATTACCTGCTCATCAGCCAAGACCGTTTTGTCTTTCGGGCACCAGTTCACCGATTGTTTTTTGCGATAGGCCAGGCCGCGCCTCCACATCTCCGTGAAAACCCATTGGGTCCATTTGTAATAATCCGGGTTATAGGTCTCCACCTTTTCGTTCCAGGCAAAGCCATTCCCGATCATCCGGAGCTGTTCGTAAAAACGTTTTTCCGATATTTTTGCCTGGTCCATTGGGTGCGCGCCGATTTTCAGGGCATAGTTTTCCGAATGAATCCCGAAGCCGTCCAGCCCGATAGGCTCGAAAACGTCGTAGCCCCGCATCCGCTTCATCCGGCCGTAGATGTCCGCGCCCGTGAAAGCATACATATTCCCGACGTGCAGCCCTTCGGCCGACGGGTACGGGAACATCATCAGGTTATAGAAGGGATTTTTGGCCTTCACCAAATCCGGTTCGTAGGTGCCGTCTTCAAGCCACCTTTTCTGCCATTTTTTCTCGATCTTTTGGAAATCGTATTCCTTCATCTTATTGGCTCATTCTAATTGATTTGCCGGGTTTTGAAAATAAAAAGAGCCCGTTGAGATTCCAACGGGCCCCGATGATAAAAGAACAAATGTGCTTCTGGAGAATACTAGCCCTTCTTGACCTACGATGATGCTCCACCTTTCGGAACAACTTCGTGTATCAGTTCCTTAAGCTGATCGAAACTCAGCTTAACCCGACCCCCCTTTAATGTGAGTCTCCCCTCACTGATTTGTATTTCCTCCACAGAAACTTCCGGCTCCTTCTCTTCGGAAGTTGGCGGTTCCTGGGCAGTGGGTGACTCCTGAGCTGGAGCTGCGGGCGGCTGCTCGACAACCGGCTCGACGGCTACTTCCTCGCCCCGGTTGATGCGGCGGATGTTTTCGCCGATGTCACCGACCTGGTCCATCGTGATCCGCTCAATCACTTCTGGCTGGGTCTTCCCTTTCGGAATGACGGTGCCAGAAAATTCGGCATACTCCGCTGTCCAAAGTGGATTGAAGCATGCCGCATCAAGGACGACCAGCGACCTCTTCCCACTCCTCAAGAACTCAACGAGAGCTCGGTACCCATCCTGATTCTTATACTCCTTTACGGTATGGGAGCCATCCTTAAAGAAAGACACCAGGGTACCTTTCTCGATGAGGACATCTTCAGTATCGCCGATTAACTTGAAATTCTTCTCGCCGAACGTTCCCCCCAATGCTTCCTGTACCAGCGGCCGAACCTGTTCGGGGGTTGCTGTTTTGGGATTAGGTATTTTTTCCGATGAGATGAACGGCGGGTTAACCGGTTTCTTGTTCCACTTCTTTGATCTGGCGAGAAAGTACAACGCTGCCAATACTATGATTACTATCGGGAAGAATACTAGCCACTCGGGATAGGGCCTGGAACTGGCTTTTGTAGAATCCTCAACAATCGACTTTGATTGTTGCTGGACCCTCGTCTCCAGAGTGCCGTTCAGATAAGGTAATACTATCTTATTCGTGAAACACCTTGCGGCATCCCACATGTGACTCGTCCCGCCCGCCGTGGCTTGATAGTACTCACCCAACGGCATAGCGATGAAATCGCCCGGCATCACCTTATTCGAATCCGGATATTGCATCCGGTTCATGGCGCATATACTCCCCCAAACCTTCCCCTGAACTTCATCGGGGGTCTTGTTCCGGAACTGCTCCAAGTAGGAGCTATCCGTGGACAAGAGGGGATGCATCATCTGAGCCGACGCTGGAATCGCGACGATCGCGAGCACCAGTGCCAGAAGAAAAAAACGGACCTGGTTCATAAATGAACCTCCTTAATGAGTTTTCCGCTGTTTGGGCTACCAGATCGGCTTTTTGACCGCCCCAGCGAAAAACGTTTTGAAAGTGCTTCTTATTTTTTGTGCCAACCTGGTCCTTACCGGCGAATTCTCATCGGCAAAGACCAAATTACCGCAATCAAAACCTCGGTATTTTACTCGCTTAGAGTACCATATAAAGAGCTAAAAGTCAATATTAAGCGCTCTGGCTGTATTTTGGACGATTTTACCGCATATTTCCCCGAACGGCACTCCCCTTACCTCCGCTAACCTCTTGACGACTTCAATCACGTAGGCCGGCTCGTTCCGTTTTCCCCGATAGGGCGCTGGGGATACATATGGCGCGTCGGTTTCGCTCAAAATTCTCTCCATAGGCAGGAACCTGATGATTTCGTCGTAATCGCGGGCGAATGTGATTACTCCGCCGAAGGTGAAATAGAATCCCAAATCCGCCAATTTTTTCGCCTCATCTTTAGTGCCGCTCATAAAGTGGATTATGCCGGGTTTTTCATTCAGCAAGCCCTTATTTTCTTCCAATGCTTCTATCAGCTCCGGAAACGCGGAACGGCAATGGATCATGAGCGGCTTTTTTATCTCGTGGGCCAATTTGATCTGTTCCACAAAAACTTTTTTCTGCTTCTCCTTCTTTTCTTCGGTATCTCCGCTTAAACGGAAGTAATCCAATCCGCACTCGCCTATCGCGACCACTTTGGGATCCAACGCCATTTTTTTGTAGAGATCGTGATCGAACTCCTCTGAAGCGCCAGTGGAGACGGCCAGTTCATGCTCGTCGTGAAAATCATCCTCGTGAGTATGCGTCGGATGCAAACCGATTGTCGCAAAGACGGGCTCACGCGTGAATTCGCGCGCAATCTCAACCGCCCGTAGCGAGGTGTCTTTCTGTGTTCCGATGTTCACGAGACCGACACCGGACGAAAGAGCGCGGTTTATCGTTTCTTTATAGTCGCCACTGAACGCCGCTAGGTTCGCGTGCGTATGGGCGTCAAAAAACTTCGGCTGCATACTAAGAAACCCTAGGAAACAATGCTTCACCTTTCTTCGTTTCCAATTTAGAGCCGGACCAAACAATATTCCCGGTGATCTTCGAGGCCGTGCCCGGAATAAAGGGCGCGAGCAGAGCCGCAACGTTATCCAGAATCACTATCAGATTGAAAACCAATTCTTTCTTTTTCTCACCGTCTTTTTCCGCCCAGGGCTTGTTCTCATTCACATATCCGTCGCCGAAACCGATAAGTTCCCGAACGGCACCAAGCGCTTCGTGGAATTTGAATTCTTTCAACTTTTCCCGAACGGTCTTCTTCGCGGCTTCTATCTTCTCCGTTATCGTTCCTGAAACCGCCGGCGCCTCGAATTGCCCGAGAGAACTTCCCAGCGTGAGTACCCGCGCCGCAAAGTTTCCCAGACCGTTCGCCAGATTCGCGTTATAGCTTTCCTTGAATTTATCCCAGGTAAAATCGCCATCCTCGAAAGGATTGAGGTCATTGGCGAGCCAAAACCGGAGCGCATCCGTTCCGTATTTCTCAACAATCTCGTAAGGATTCACCACATTCCCCAAGCTCTTGGACATCTTTTCTCCCCCGCTCGTAATGAAACCGTGGATGATTATCTGCCGCGAGGTCGGGAGTCCGGCCGATAAGAGCATTGCCTGCCACATTGCCGATTGCTGGCGCAGATTATCCTTGCCGGCGATCTGAAGAGCATTGGGACTATCTTTCGTGCCCCAAAAATCTTCAAAATTCTTCGTGTTCTCGGGCCAGCCAAGAGTGGAAACGTAATTCACGAGCGCATCGAACCAAACGTACATCACTTGAGCTTCGTCTCCCGGCACCGGCACGCCCCAAGGCATCTTGCTTTTGAGCCGCGAGATGCTGAAATCCTGGAGTCCCGCCGCCACGAAATTACTTATTTCCGTGAGCCGGTGGGCCGGTACCACGAAATCCGGATATTTTTCGTAAAGTTCCAGAAGCGGCTTTTGATATTTGGAAAAACGGAAGAAATAATTTTCCTCATCGATGAGCTCCAACTCCAGATTGGGGTGAATGGGACAAATGCCGTCTTGGAGTTCGGATTCGGTCTTTTCAAGTTCGCAGCCGACGCAGTATTTGATCTGATAGTTCTTTTTGTAAATATCGCCATTCTTGTCGCACCGCTTCCAGAACTCCTGAGCCGCCGAGATGTGATGCGGGTCGGTAGTGCGGATGAAATTCGTAAAATCGACGTTCAGCGCTTTCTTCAACTCATTGAACTTCGCGGCATTCTCGTCTGCGTACTTTTGAACGTCTTTCCCCTCCTCCTGAGCATTCCTATAGATCTTCAGGCCATGTTCATCTGTGCCGGTATTGAAAACCACCTCCTCGCCGAGGGATTTGTGATGGCGGGCGATTATGTCCGCCTGGACAATCTCGAGCGCGAAACCAATATGCGGCTCCGCGTTCACGTACGGGAGGGTTGTCGTAATATAGAACTTCTTATTCATCGCCATTTAATTAAGCCATAGATCAATAGCCCAATCAATTCCGAAAGAAAAACCCCGACTTTATGTCGGGGCAGAGAGATTTTATGAGCGAAAGAAAAAACCTCTTGAGACACGACCTCACATGTTCAAACCCGGACGGCGCTTTCTCCTTTCCGCCAGATAATTGAATACCTCTTGGACTAAAACCGCGATCGGTACACCCAAAATTATTCCCACGAAACCCGCCAACTGACCGCCAACCAAAAGAGAAACCACGGCGATTACGGGGTGAACCCGCATGCTTTTTCCTATCACGAGCGGTATCAAAACATAACCCTCGAACTGCTGGATTACGAAAAAGAAAATCACGGCGTAAACCGCGAGCATCGTCGAATCGGCCATTGCGACCAAAAATGCCACGATTCCAGTCATCACGGGACCGATAATCGGAACGATCTCAAAAATTGCGGCAATGACCCCCAGAATGAGGGCATAACGCACACCTATAAGCCACATTCCGATTCCGACCATCAATCCGATGGATAAACTGATGATCAACTGGGCGCCCAGCCAGCGGCGCATCTTCGTTTCAAAAGCGGTGAAAATAGCCGACACCGGCCGCTCGTAGCTTTCGGGCAAGATAACCCCGAGCATCTTCCATGCCCCTTCTTTTTCGGTGCCTAGATACAGGGTTATAATGATGGCCGAAAAAATCAAAACGATGTTCCCGAAGATCTGGGAAATCGCGCCTGGCACCGAGGTACCCGCACCCGCCACAAAACTCAAGATCTGGTCCAATCCGAGATTTTGAAGATTGGCGGCGGGTAGACTTATCTGAAAAATGGAAGAGATGGATTGCGTAAAGTGGGTTAGGAACCCGGCCAGTTCGTCGAAGACGACCGGCATTATCATATAAAACGCCCCGACGAAGATGAAAAAAAGAAAGAGGACGACTAGGATAGCGGCAAAAACCCTTCCGAGCTTCATTTTTTCCGCGAGAAATCCTACGAGTGGTTCTATCCCCAGAGAGACCACCACACCCACGAGAAGAACGGAAAATGAATTCCAGGCAAAATATACCGCCGCCAAGCCGGCGCAGAAAATAAAAACCCTCCAGATGGATGTCCAAGTTATCTCGATTTTTTGTATCTGGGTACCCATAATTCCTTACACCTTCACTATATCAAGGAAACTCTTCTTCTTGAAGGGCCCGATGATGGTAAGGTTCAGGCGGTCTTTTTTTATCACCTGCCGCATCACCTTTCTTATATCATTGGCCGTTATTTTGCCGACTTGCTTCGCGATTTTCTGCGGCGAGGTCAACTTCAATCCCATCACCTCCTGGCCGCCGTAGAAATAAGCCAATTCATCCGACGTCTCAAGCGACAGATAGAGATTGCCGATAAGGTGCTCTTTGGCTTTCTTCAATTCTTTCTCGCTCACGAGCTCGTCCCGAAGGCGAGTAAATTCATCGAGACCCGCTTTTATCACTTTCTCTATCTTGGCGTGATCAACGCCCGCTGACATCATGAAAAGGCCGTGGTCAGAATAGAGGTCGGCTTCCGCCCGCACGTAATAGGCCGCGCCCAGCTCATCCCGGACCTTTCTAAAAAGACGCGAACTCATTCCGCCGCCCAATACTTCCGAGGCAACCTGAAGAGCCAAACGCCGCTTGTCGTGAACCCCGAAAGCTCGGAAACCCATAACCATATGCGTCTGGTCGGAATCCTTGAAATATATTTTCTCCCGCGGCCTGGATTGAACTTCTCTAACTTTCAATTTTTTGCTTTTGGGCCCCGGCTTTAACGCGGAAAAATACCTCCCTATCTTTTCCACTAGACCATTTTCTTTGAACCCGCCCGAAACGGTAACAATGGTCGCCTGAGGCACGTAATGTTTACTCCGGTATTTTATGAAATTATTCCGCTTTATCTTCCTTATCACTTCTTTTCGGCCACCAACGTCCCAACCCGCCGGCTGGTCACCATAGACGAGACGCATGAAAAGTTCGCCCACGCGCCGCGCCGGCGTGTCTTCGTACATATTGAGCTCCTGGATGATGACTCCTTTTTCTTTTTCTATCTCCTTCGCGTCGAATATCGGGTCCAAATACATATCGGCCATCACATCCAGAATTTCGTTGAAGTTCTCGTTCTTGGCTTTGGCGTAATAGGCCGTGGATTCCTGACCAGTGAAGGCGTTGTACTGTGCTCCCAGGCCGTCCAGCTCCGCCGAGATGTTTATCGGGTCGGGGCGCTTAGTCGTGCCCTTGAAGCACATATGTTCCAAAAAATGGGAGATACCGTTTATTTCTTTCGTCTCGTATTTGGAGCCGGCCTCGACCGATACCATTACGGTCGTCGCCAAACTTCCCGACTGGGGCACCAAAATTATCCGCAGTCCGTTCCTTAATTTTATTTTTTCGGCTTTTATCATATAGAGAAATGATAATTTAATTATCTTGAAACCACAACAAAAAAGCGCCTCATCCGAGGCGCTCTTTTAGATATTCTTTAAGCTCTTTTATCTTCACCCTTTCTTGTTTCGTTGTGTCTCTCTCTCGCACCGTCACATCGTCCTTCTCCAAACTGTCGAAGTCCACCGTAATGCAGAAAGGCGTGCCAATCTCATCCTGCGAGTAGTAGCGCTTGCCGATGTTTCCCCGGGCATCCCAGGCCACCGTATACTCCCGCCTTAATTCTTCATAGATTTTACGGGCGAGCTTCACGAGCTCCGGCTTATTCGCGAGAAGCGGAAAAACCGCTACTTTTATCGGTGCCATCTTGGGATTGAATTTCAAAACCACCCGGTCCTTCTCTTCATAGTAGGCTTCGCAAAGGAGCGCGAGCGCAATGCGCTCCACTCCGGCGGAGGGTTCTATCACGTACGGAACAAAGCGCTCCTTCGTTTCCTCATCCACATATGAAAGGTCCTGGCCCGATGCTTTCGTATGCGCGCTAAGGTCGAAATCGCCCCGATTCGCGATTCCTTCTATCTCCTGCCAGCCGAAAGGAAATTCATACTCGATGTCCGTCGTCGCCTTGGAATAATGCGCCCGCTCCTCTTTGGCTTGCTCCCGTTTTCGCACATTCTTGAGGCCGATGGATTTGTACCAAGCGAAGCGTCTTTCTACCCACTCGTCGAAATATTTTTCATCCTCGCCGGGCTTCACGAAATATTCCAATTCCATCTGCTTGAACTCGCGCGTACGAAAGACGAAGTCCCTGGGATTTATCTCGTTACGGAAGGCCTTGCCCATCTGGGCGACACCAAAGGGAATCTTAAGCCGGTTCGTCGAGAGTACGTTCTTAAAATTCACGAAAATTCCGCCGGCGGTCTCGGGCCGGAGATAGGCCACGGAAGCGCTATCTTCCGCCGGACCAACGAATGTTTTGAACATCATATTGAACTGGCGGGATTCGGTAAGCGCGCCTCCGCAATCGGGGCATTTGTTGTCCTCAATCTGATCGTCTTTGAAGCGATGATGGCACTTCTTACACTCCACAAGCGGGTCGGAAAAACCGGAAACGTGCCCCGAGGCCTCCCAAACTTTCGGATTCATAATCAAGGCGGCATCGATTCCCACAACGTCGTCCCGAAGCTGGACCATCTCGCGCCACCAGGACGATTCGATATTCCACTTCAGCTTCACTCCCAAATGGCCCCAATCGTAAAAACCGCCCAGGCCGCCGTAAATTTCGGAGCCGGGATAGATAAAACCGCGCCGCTTCGCCAAGCTCGCGATTTTTTCGAATAAACCGATTTTGGAGATATTTCCTTTCATAGCTACTCTTCAACTGTAATTTGTAAATTCCGAGTTGTAAATCGGCTACCAAACAACAATGGTCTCAAATTGGCCTACTCCGCCACTGAGCGTCTTGGTTGTCATCGGAACGAATTGGCTCGTTAATTCCTGACCTGTAAAATTATCGGTGCCCTTAAGATAAGTCGTGCCAACGAGCAGCTCGGGCGCACCGACCATTGATGCGTCCGGTGTCGCTTCGACCTGGAAAATCGCTTCAGCAGGGTCGCTTAAAATTCCCTTGGTTGCCGCCACGCGGTCGATGTTCCAGGTAACCGAATTATCGCCGGGGTTATAAATAACTGGGTTACCGAGATTTGCGCTCACAGCCGTCACCCACTTCACGCCAGGCGCAAGCGCCGCCCTCACCTCCACATTGTTTAAATCGGTCGCAAAATTCCTAATGAGCCAGTGGATGGAATAACTGTTGGTGTGATTTACCTGCGGCGGCAAGCTTCCGCCACTCGATGTCCCACTCGCTGCCTCTTCAAAATACCCCTGCGTCGTAACCATCACCAAACCGGATATCTTAGTATCCGAAACCGCCTGCACCGAAGTGTTTTTGGAGGAAAGGTAGTACGGAACGGACGGGGAGCTCATGACCACATTCACGCGGACGGAGAAGTTCCTGTCATTCAAGCGATCCAAATTAAATGTGCTTTTTAATTTCACCTGAAAATCCGCCTGACTGCCCGCGCCCGGGTCAAGCATTTTAAGAGCCGGCATATTCGCGGAGCTCCAGCTTATTGTCTGGGCGTTCGGATCAAATACCCCATCGGTCTTCAGTGAACTCCAGTCCAACATTTCTCCCGCAACGGTCGCCGTTATTTTCGCATCGGACAGAGCGATACCGCTCGAATTTTGATACTGAATCGAGTATTTCAGAACATCCCCCGCGCTGGCTAGATAATTATTCTGGTTATTAACAAAAACCTGGAGGGTTATGGGCGAGGACGCGGGAGTGAGAGAGACAACGCCATCCGCAACGGGATAATCCTGGCCGCCGAAATTGGCGGAGATTTTGACCGGCAAAGAGACGTTCGCGCCCGAACTTAGGTCCAGATGGCCGGAGATGGAAACCGTTCCGCTCGCATTACCGCTCAATCCTCCGAGCTGCCAGTAATTATTCATTGAAGCCGGCGGAACGCTCGCCGAATCGAATTTGAAGGCACTCGGATAGTCGGCTTCGAGAGTGAGCGCCGGAAAATTAAAATCGCTCTTATTCATGTAATTGACCTTCACGGCGAAGGTGGAGCCGCTCAATATTTGATCGGGCCGTTTCAATTCCATCTCAATGGCCGCGGTTTTTACTTCTATATCCATTGTTTGGCGCACCTCAAACCGGGCGCCCGTAGATATCGCATATGACAGGACTGCGGTTACGGTCTCTTTCGAACCGACTGGGTCCACCGGCACGAGGGAGTACGTCCTCTTTACGAGGTTGCCCGACGTGAGGTCTCCGATGTTCTCCATCACCACGCTGCGATCACGCCCGGAACCCGGCTCAATCACACCCTGGGGCAGGTTGAGCGTGATTATCCCGCCCTTAATGAGACCGCCGGAGTTATTCGTAACGCTCACCTCGACCGAGAAGGGCGCTCCCCGGGAGACATCGGACGAAGGAGATATTTCAAGCGTCACGTCCCGCGAACTCGTGCTGTATGAGAAGATGAAAAAAAGCCCCAGAGCGAGAATTAGAAATGCCAATCCGCTCCCAAACAAAAGGGTCCTTTTCAACCAATGATGGCTATCTTCGAGTTCTTCTTCGAACTCAAGAATTTTTTCCGAGAGAGGTTCCGGCATCTTTTCTTCCGCCCCCTTTTTCCGAGCGGAAGTTTTGCCGGATGTTTTTATCCGGGAACTTTTCAATCTTTTTTCCAAACTTTCGAGAGACATAAAAAGCCGCCGTAAACGCGACTAGAAATATATTATCCCATCCGGAGAATCTTTTAAACTGCAGCTCCGGCAAAAAAACGATTGGTCTTTGATGCGAAAGACCGAGACCGGGCTCCGATTGCAGGAATCGCAGGCCGCATGTTGCGGGTCATAGCCCAAAACCTTGAGTAGGGTTCTGACGTCGCCATTCCCGGTTTTCAGACCTTTCACGAGATAATGCCAGAGATGCGTATCGGGCATCGCCTTGGGGGTGAGCGCCCGCACGAGCGAAAGAATTTTCAAAAACTTGGGATAAAAATCAGGACTCCGCCTTTCCTTCCCAAAATCATCATCGGAAAGAACGTCGGTTAGTGTTACGCTTTTCTTTTCGACCAAGCGCACCGTGGCCAGATTGAACAAATCCAAATGCGGCGAAAGTTTCGAGAGTATGCGTCGGCCGCCGATGACCCTTACTTCCAAACGCCCAAAATCCTTGGTGTACAAATCCACCAACCGGTCATTTTCTTTCTGCGGCCGGTAACCCAAAACCACGGCTTGGGTAAGATATTCCGTCATGCTAAACGGGGTCTGTCTTCGGTTTCGGCGTGTTCCAAAAACCCAGACGTAAGCGTCCTGAGAGCATCAGCCGGGTTTGGGCATCCAGCGCCGGCAAGGCGCTGAAAATGATGAAAACGGCTGGCGTGAGTAACCACTGCAGAACGTAATATACATAGAATCTTTTTTTGAATCCCTTCATTGTCGGCTTCAGTATCACGATGCTCAGAAAAGCGGAAGCCAAGATGCCCACCGAACCAAGATTCAACATCCAACCGGTAACCCGCGGCAAATTGTACGAGAGGACCGAGGCGCGGAATGTTTCGTTTCCCAAAACATTCGGCAGCCAGCCAAAGAAAAATATTATGAACGAGCTTGTGGACCAGGAATAGAAACCGTCGAAGAGAACTCGAAACCAAAATCTTTTTACCCTTCCGGATATTTCCTTATCGCGCGAGAAATCGTTGGCCAGCCGGGCCAAATTTTCCGCCCCCCAGGCCCAACGCCGCTGCTGCTTATACAAACTCTTCACCACCGCCCAAAAATTTTCTCCGGCAACTGCATCAAGGTAGATGGGATAAAAAACCGGTTCGCACCGCCAATCACCTTTGTAATGGGCGAGGCACTGAAAAAAAATCCTCGAATCCTCCGAAACCAGGTCCTTTTCCCAAAAACCGACCTCGACGAGCGCTTTCCAGGGCATGCTGTGGGAGGAAAAGGTCACCAGTTGTTCCGGACGAGCCTCTTGCATCAATTGCCAGAAGGTAGATGAGAAACTCATCATTCTGGCGATGAACGGCACCTCATGGATGTTATTCATGTAAATGGGGATGGGCTGATAACTCGAGCGGTGCGGATGCGGGGCGCTTAAAAATGTGTGGGTAAGGATCCCGTAATAATCCGGACCGGTGCGGGTATCCGAATCCAAAACCGATATCAAAATATCTTCATAGGGGACGCCGGACGGGTCGATGATCTTTTCCTTCGCTTCCTTCGCCGCCCACGCTTCATTTGAACCCTTGCCAATTATCTCCCCCGGAATGCCATTCGGATGAACGGCAATCAGGAAGCCCCTGAATTTGCCTTCAAATTCTTCTTTTATCTTCTCTGCGGTCTTCCGGCTCTCTTCTCCGCTCCTTCCTTCCATCGCAAGCACCGCAAAGAACTTCTCCTTCGGATAATTCGATTCCGCGAGATTCGAGAAACTCTTTCTCAGGACCTCGTGTGGCTCGTGGACGAAGGGGAATATCACCAAATGGTGGATCTTTCCCCATTCACCCGGCTTCTCCGACTTTAATTTCTGGAGCCAATCCACCTTCATATTATCTCGCATTCTCACGAACGCCGGGCGGAGATGGGAGAAAAGATAAAGTACCTTTAAAAGCCAGTAGAGGTCATAGAGGATGATTATATAAACGACCGCCTCCGGCACGCGCCAAGATAAAAGGAGAAATCCCAAAAGCGTCGTCCAAGCGAGCGCGCCCGGAATTATTTCCCAAAAACGTATAGGCATAGTGCCTCTCTAGTAAAGCAGAACGCCCCAGTAGTAGTCCAGACCGTAGTGGCCGGAGCCGAGGGTCAAGAGCGCCAGGGCCGCGGCGAGTATCAAAAGTTCGAACTCATTTCCGCCGACGAAACCCTTGCCGCGTTTCACCGTGAACACGATGACCAGAAACTCAACAGCAACAAGAAGGGCAACAAGTTGAGCCAAAAACCCGAACAGGAGGAATATCCCGCCGACGAATTCGGTGAGCGCAACGACGGTTGCCCAGAAAAATCCCGGCTTGAACGTCTGACCCATCCACGCCGCCGTACCTTTTATATCTTTTATCTTCGGCCAGCCGTGCGCTATGAGTATCAAGGCCAGTATGACCCTTAATATGGCGATACCGAGATCGCCGAAAACTAAAAATGGTTGAATCATATGTATGATAAGTATAAAACATCGATTAATCCTCGTAAAATGATGAGATATCGGGTAAAATGCCGTAAATGAGGATACTCGCCATCGAAACCTCCTGCGACGAAACTGCGCTTGCGCTCCTCGACGCAAAGGGTGGGCTTAAAAAACCGGCGTTCAAGGTCCTGAAGAGCATCGTTTCTTCCCAAATTGCCATTCATCGGCCCTGGGGTGGCGTCGTGCCAAATCTCGCGAAGCGGGAACACATCAAAAATCTGCCGGTGGTTTTCGGAAAACTCACCGAAAACAAGAAAATCAAACCCGACCTCCTTGCCGTCACGGTCGGGCCTGGACTGGAACCGGCTCTCTGGACTGGTGTAGAGTTCGCCAAAGAACTCAAAAAAAATATTTTCAAGGAAACACCGCTCATCGGAGCAAATCATCTGGAAGGTCATTTATACAGCGTGCTTTTGGGTAATAAACTCGCTCTTTCAAAAATATTTCCGGCCATTGCCATCATTGTTAGTGGTGGACACACGATACTACTGAGAGTTGAATCACTCACCAAATGGAAAAAATTGGGTGAGACGCGGGACGACGCCGTGGGCGAGGCCTTCGATAAGGTGGCGAAGATGCTCGGTCTTCCCTATCCAGGCGGACCGGAGATACAAAAACTCGCCTCCCGCGGAGATTCCGGCGCGATAGTTTTTCCGCGTCCGATGCTCCACGACAAAAATTACGATTTCAGCTTTTCCGGATTAAAAACTTCGGTGCTCTATTATTTGAGGGATAATCCGAGAGTGAATGAAGCCGACGTGGCTGCGAGTTTCCAAAAAGCGGCCGTGGATGTGCTGGTCGCGAAAGCCATCCGGGCGGCCAAGGAATACGAAACCAGGTCGGTAATCCTTTCTGGCGGGGTCGCGGCTAATTCGTTCCTGCGGGAGACGCTCGGGAATGCAGTGAGGGAGATTAGCCGGAATTTTCTCGTGCCGCCGATGAGTTTTAACACCGATAATGCTGTAATGATAGCGGTCGCGGCCTACATCCAGAGCTTGAGAAAAAAGAAGCACGCCATTCGCGCCCAAGCGAATTTGAATTTATAATTGGATCATGCTGAATCCCCAATACGACCCCAAGCTCGTTGAAGACAAGATATACGAAACCTGGCTCAATTCGGGCTATTTTAATCCCGATGGTCTCCCTGACCAAAAAAATCGTAAGAAAAAATACATCGTCTATATGCCTCTTCCGAATGTGACGGGCACGCTTCATATGGGCCACGCCCTGAATAATACCATTCAGGATATTCTCATTAGATATCACCGGATGAAGGGGTTCAAAGCTCTCTGGCTCCCGGGAACCGACCATGCTGGCATCGCCACGCAGTACAAGGTGGAAAAAGAATTGCGGAAAGAAAATATTTCAAGATGGGATCTCGGTCGCGAGAAGTTCATAGAGAAGGTCTGGGAGTGGAAGAAAAAATACGGCGACATAATTCTTTCCCAATTGAGAAGATTGGGTGTCTCGGCCGATTGGTCCCGCGTCCGCTTCACGATGGACGAGAATTACAGCCGCGACGTTTTGAAGGCCTTCATCCATTACTACGAAAAGGGGTGGCTCTACCGCGGGCTCCGCACGGTGAACTGGTGCCCTAAGGACGGCACGAGTTTATCCGAGCTGGAATTGGAATACGAGGGTAGCGAGACAAAACTTTGGTACATTAAATACTCTCCCGAGGTCACGGTCGCGACCACGCGCCCCGAAACGATGCTGGGCGACACCGCAATCGCCGTAAATCCCACCGACAAGAGATACAAATCTCTCATCGGGAAAAAAGTGATGCTTCCCATCCAAAACCGGGAAATCCCGATAATTGGCGACACTGTAATAGACCCGAAGTTCGGCACGGGCGCGGTCAAGGTGACGCCCGCCCACGACATTCTGGACTTCGAAATTGGCCAGCGGCATAAATTGGATATGATTCAGGTGATAGACGAACGGGCCAAGATGACGCCGGTAGCGGGAAAGTACGCCGGACTCAAAACCGTTGAAGCCAGAGAAAAAATAGTAAGCGACTTAAAAGAGATGAGGCTTTTGGTAAAAGAAGAGCCTTATCAAAACCGGGTCGCAAGATGCTATCGCTGCGGAGCGACGATAGAACCAATCCCCTCCATTCAGTGGTTCCTCAAAATGGATAAGCTGGGCGTGCTCGCGAAAACCGCCGTGAAGTCCAAGAAAGTCAAAATTCAGCCAAAAAATTTCGAAAAGACGTATTTAAGCTGGCTCGAGAATGTCCGCGACTGGTCCGTCTCCCGCCAAATCTGGTGGGGGCACCAGTTGCCGGTCTATTTCTGCAAGAATGACAAAGAAAAATTCGCCGTGTCTCTCGAGAAACCGGGGGATTGCCCGTTCTGCAAGAAATGCGGGATGGAGCGGAGCCAAGACGTTCTGGACACATGGTTTTCATCCGCCCTATGGCCCTTCGCCGGGCTTTCCAAAGAGGACCTTAAAAAATACTACCCCGGCAGTGCGCTTATCACAGCCCGCGATATTCTGAATCTCTGGGTTGCACGGATGGTTTTTTCCGGTATGGAATTCCATAAGAAAGCTCCCTTCACGGACGTCTTCATCAACGGCACAATACTGGCCAAGGAGGGGAAGCGGATGTCCAAAAGCTTGGGTACCGGCATTGACCCATTGGAATATGTGGAACGTTACGGAGCCGATGCGACCCGGTTCGCGGTCATCTGGCAGGCCTCGGGACAAGACATTCATTGGGACGAGGCGGCGGTAATGGCCGGCCGGAAATTCGCGAACAAGATCTGGAACGCCAGCCGTTTCGTTCTAACACAGTTGGGGGACGTTAAATTCAAAAACACCGAGCTGGATAAAGTACCGGGAGCGGAAACCGTCGCGGACAAAAAAATTATGAGGGAACTGAAAAATGCCAAGTTCAAGACCGAAAAATACATCGCGGCCTTCGAGTTTAGTCCGGCTCTCCACGACCTCTACGAATTTTTCTGGCACGAGTTCTGCGATAGGTATATCGAGGAATCCAAGAAACAGTGTTCGGACGAAAAATTGAAGGCCAATACCCAGAAAATCCTCGCCTACACGCTCAGAGAGTCCCTGAAAATGCTCCATCCCTTCATGCCCTTCATCACCGAAGCTGTCTACGAACATCTTCCGGTCGGAGATAAAAAACTCCTGATGGTTGAAAAATGGTAGCGACATTAAATTTCCTCTTCGTCGTCATTCTCGCTCTATTGCCGGCGATATTGTGGATGATCTTCTTTCTGAAGGAGGACCGCCATCCCGAACCGAAGAGGCTTATTCTCTTCACGTTCTGCGCCGGTGCGCTCGCGAGCATTCCGGTACTGGTTCTTCAGGTTATTTTTCAGAAATTCATCGCCGGACCGATTAATGTCTTCCTCGTTCTCGTTCTGGGACTCGCGGTTATCGAGGAAATATTCAAGTTCTTTGCGGCCTACTGGAGCGTCTGGAATGAACCGGCCTTCGACGAGCCGGTGGACGCGATGATCTATACCATCGCCGCCGCCCTGGGCTTCGCGACCATCGAGAATATATTCATAATGGGCGATAAGCTGGATTATCTGAGTTTGACCAATTTCATTACGACCTTGAGCGCGCTGGGTTTCCGCTTTATCGGCGCAACCCTGCTTCATGGTTTGGCCTCGGCTTTCGCCGGTTTCTACTGGGCTATCGGCCGGAGAATCGGTAAGGTCGGCCCCAAAATTATCTTGGGTATAGGCATCGCCACTGCGATCCATTTCGTCTTCAACTATCTCATTTACCGATTCGAGGATGTGAGTTTGTTCTATCCCTCGCTTTTCCTTATATTCGCGGCCTTCTTCGTTTTCCACGATTTTTCGAAACTTAAGACCAAAAACTGAAGAACTGTTTCCGTGATATAACCCGGTACTACAACAAAGTTGTAGTACCGGGTATAATCGGAACATGTCCGAAGAGAATCACAATGACGAACCGAAGCGGGATATCTTCGTTGAACTAGCCAAACTGAAGACCGAGCCGCCATCCCTGAGGGTTTCCACGGAAAAACCCAAAGCGGCCAAGGACGAGGAGGGCACACTCACGGTTGACGTCTTCGAGGAAGGCGACTATATCGTGGTCCAGTCCACCGTGGCGGGAGTGAAAGAAGATGACCTCGAGATAAATATCACGAACGAATCAGTGACCATCCGCGGCGAACGGGAAAGGAAAGAGGAAGTAAAAGAGAAAGATTATTTCTATCAGGAACTTTTTTGGGGAAACTTTTCCCGCTCCATTATCCTCCCGCAGGAAGTGGACCCGGACAATTCCACTGCCACGATGAAAAACGGCATCCTTACGATAAAAATGCCGAAAATGAGCCGGAGTAGGTCCAAAAAACTCAAGATAAAATCGGATCAGTAAACGAAATCCCGGACATGTCCGGGATTTTTCATCTTTTACCGAGGATCTGTTTGGAATACAGATTGAATTTTTTCCCCCTATCAAATTCGTTCTTGAATTTTTCGAAGCTCGCCGCGCCGGGCGAAAAAACAATCATTGTCCTCCTTTTCGAATTTACCGCCGCCTTTACGAACGCTAGAATTTCAGTCAAATCCTCGTAAATTTGGGGCGATTTCTTCCCGAAATAGCCAATCCTTTTCAAAGCGCCAATCATTTTTTTTGTCGCGCTGCCATCCAAGAAATAAATCTCGCTAGGTCTCAGATATTTTTTTATCGTCTTCGCCAAGTCGCTGAAGTCCAGATTTTTATCCGTTCCGCCCGTTATCAAAACAGTGTTCCCTTGCGGGGCGAAGCGCTTTATGGCGGCGATCGTGGCATCGGGCGATGTTCCCGCCGAGTCGTTCACCACGGTCAGGTTCTTTCTCCTTATTATTACCTGCTCCCGGTATAAAACATCAGGGAGGGTTCTGATTTTTCTCGCAAGTACGGCCCAATCTATTCCGAGAAGATGGCTCGCGAGAAGCGCCGCAAGCAGATTCTCCAGATTGTGCTCACCCCGGAACGAGAATTCCCGGATTATCCTTTCGGAGACGACCTTCTCTAACTCCCCGTCGCTTCTAAAATAAACGGCCCCATTCTTCAGGAATATCCCGTTCCGTTTTCCATTCAACGTTTTCTTGGAAAATAGGAGCACTTCGGAATACGGCTTCTGTTTCAAAAAGAACTTCGTCCAAACATTATCCGCATTCAATATGAGTTTTTGGTCTTTCTTCTGATCCTTGAAGATGTTAGCTTTAGCTAGGGCATAATCCACGATGGATTCGTAACGATTCAGATGATCCGGGTAGATATTTGTGATGACGGCAACATCTGGCGCGTGCTTTGCACCCGGCAAAAGCTCCAATTGCCACGATGAAAGCTCGACAACCGCCGGATTCTTTTTATTCTTCAGTTTATCAGTGAGCGCGAGAAGAGCCACATCCGATGAATTTCCGGCCGCCACCGCCCGCGGATATTTCTTCTTCAAAAAATGCGCGAGCCAATTCGTCGTCGTGGTCTTACCCCGAGTACCCGTCACGGCGACGATGGGATTCTCAACCGTATCAAAAAAGAGCCGGGCATCGTTCACAAGAACTCTTTTGTGCTTTCTCGCGATTGCCAAATACTTGCTCTCATGCGGTACGGCCGGGTTTACCACAATAACATCGTTTTTCTTAAAATCCACTTCGCGATGTTCGCCGAGAATGAATTTTACTCTTTTAGCGACGCTTCCCAGCTTTTTTACTGAGTCTTTCAACTTTTCTCCGGAACGCGAATCGGTCACGGTTACCTTCGCCCCGTGTTTCACGAGCCACCTCGTCGTCGCAATCCCCCCGCCGAGCGTCCCCAGACCCATTACGAGAACCTTTTTACCCCGAAAACTTTCCATTGGCTTAATTATGCCGATAAATCTCTTTTCTCTCAAATTTGGGGAATAAAAAAGTCGAGTAATGAAACTACTCGACTTTTGGACTCTATGCTGTTTCTTGTGACTTATTCAAGACCGAGAGCTTTATGGAAACAATCCCAGTAAAATCCTTGGTAGGGTTGCCCACCATCGCTCGGAACCTCAAGTGTCACATTCCAAGAACCGTCTGATAGCTTTTCGGCTGTCAGACTACTACCCGATGTTGCTGACGAACAATGGAGATAGTCCACATCCTCATCCGTAAAAATATACCATCCCCCATTGAAGCATCCTTCCGAAATGTAGCCTGGCTTGCGACCAGTTATCACCTTCCACTCCCTACCGCCCATTGAATGGGTGGCCATAAAAACATGGGGAACGTCCTTAAGCTTAAGGCCATTATCCAAAACGAATGAATCTGCTTCATTTTGGGTATCGGAGCTCATGTTGTGCATCCCCCCACCCAGAACCCTCGCCACAGTAGCGAAATCTAATTCGCCAACTGATTTAGCGAAACGTTCCGGAATTCTTACCAACTCGGGTTTTACCATACTATCCTCCCCATATTTTTACGTCCGTGGGGACAGACACTGTTTTTCTTCCACACTCTTAGCGAGTGTTAATCCCTCGGTGAAAATCAGGGCAGAGAAGAAAACAGTTTCGGTTTTTGTTCATCTCTTAGTGAGAATGAACAGGCCCTCTGATGGAGATCAGGGCGGAAAATCACACGTTCAATTCCTCAAGTATCTAAGTATATTATACATCTAATATAGTAATTTGTCAAAGTACTCAAAACCCTCATAAAATGAGGGTTTTAAAACTGATTAAGGCCCCTGTTTTGGAGGGATAAAAAATGTTAATCGACTATATTGCCTTTTCTTCCTAGTCTAATTTTGTTTCCTTCACGGTTTCCGCGCCGTCGCCAAAATCAGTGATGGCATCGCCTCCTTCTCCTTCTTCAGCCGAAGCCACTCCGCCCTCCAGAACCGCTTCCGGATTGGATTGCGAGCGCACATCTATCTTCCAGCCGGTCAGTTTCGCCGCCAGACGGACGTTCTGCCCGCCTTTACCGATGGCCAAACTCAATTGGTCTTCGGAAACCAAGACCCTTGCCTCCCGCCGGTCCAAAATCTCCACCAATTTCGCCTTGGCCGGCGATACGGAATTGCCGATGAATTTCGAGGGGTCATCGGACCATTCAATGATGTCTATTTTTTCATTCCCGAGCTCATTCGTAACCGCCATTACGCGCGTTCCGCGCTGGCCGACCGCCGAACCCACCGGGTCAACACCCTCTTCTTTCGAAGCCACCGCTATCTTCGTGCGGCTGCCCGCTTCTCTCGCAATCTCTTTTATTTCCACCGTTTTTTCGGCAATCTCCGGCACCTCAAGCTCAAAAAGTTTAGCCACGAAGTTCGGGTGGGAACGGGAAAGAATGATGCCGGGACGGCGGGCGTCGTCCTGGACGGCCAGAACGTAGAAACGCATCCGGTCGCCCAAGCGATAGTGCTCGCCGGGAATGCTCTCATTTGGATACATTATACCCACCGCGCGACCGAGATTCACGAAAACGTTCCCGTGGTCAAAGCGCTGGACCGCGCCGCTCACGATGGTCCCCTCCTTGTCGGCAAACTCCTCCTTAATGGACGAGCGTTCCGCCTCGCGAAGGTTCTGCAAAATCACCTGCTTGGCCGTCTGGGCCGCGATGCGACCGAAATCGGCGTGGGCCTCGAGCGGAAATTCTATCTCCTCGTCCGCTTTAGCGTCGGATTTTATTTTCTTGGCCTCGTCCAAAAAAATGTGCCGGTCGGGATTGTAGCGGGGCAGTTCGTCCTTCTCTTCCGAGGCGGTCGGGTTCATTTCCTCTTCCTCGGTCTCGCTTACGACGCGCACCTGCGACGGGTCAACCACCGTCTTCACCTGCGAGAAATCCACCTCGCCGCTCTTCATGTTGAACTTGGCGCGGATAATTTCGGAGCGCTTCCGATACTCCTTCTTATAGGCCGCGGCGATCGAGGCCTCGATGGCTCCCAGAACCTTTTCGGCGGGAATTCCCTTTTCGGCCGCTATCTGTTCCGCAGCGTTGGCTAATTGTTTTAAATCCATATTCTTAAAATTTTACCGCTCGGTGGAGCGGATTTACATAACAATAATATTCCTTCGGAGAGAATAATCAAGTATTGACAATATAAAGAATAGATTGTGATATTAATTTAAACGTTCTCATAATGGCGAACCGTAAATCCTCCATCATTTTTTTCCAGGGCGATTAGGTCCAGCCGCCATCCCCTTTTATCCTTTATCAGGTCTTCATGCGAACCGGCATACAATTCCGCTGTCCGGCGGAACTTTTTCATCTTCGAGGCCGACATCTGGTCCTCGGGTTTCAGCGTACCCGGCATCATGGTCTTCACCTCTACAAAAACCAGCGTCTTATCCGGGGCTCTTGCCACGATATCCAGCTCGCCCCACTTCTCGCGCTTATTCCGTCCAAGGATCTTATATCCCTTCCGCTTCAAAAATTCGGCCGCAAATTCTTCTCCCTCTATCCCAAGTTCAGATCTTTGAGTCATTTTTTTAAATTATAATCTCCAAAATAGCAAAAATCATCTCCATATTATCCAAAAATAACTGATTTAAAAATGTTTATCGATAAACAATTTTTTTATCAAAAAATGAAAAATGTAGGTTTTATCGCATTATCAGGTTGTCCAAAAGAAATAGTGTTTCACATTGTTTTACACTTTTTGTCAAATAGTATAGGTTTTATCGCATTACCCGGTAACCGCATGAAACCTACAAGTGTAGGTTTTATCGTATTATCAGGTTTTCTTTATTTTTCAGGTTTTCCAGCTTTTCTTGCTTTTGTAGGTTTACTGAAGACAAACCCCGCGCATGCACAAGTGCATGGCGGGGCTTACGTATGGTAAGGACAAGAGGTTCAAGGAAGACGGGCTCGCCCCAGAAAGCGGAGGATCCCAAACACGAAACTCATTTCTATCACTCCTCCTAAAAGCACGCGGATGGCTATCGTCTTAATTTTCTTCAACTCCATCACAATGACTATAGCCAGCGGAAACATTACGGAGACAGCCATACCAATAGGAACAAGCAACGTCTGCGAGCCCCCAAAAACCAGATCAGGTATAACTGGATAGCCAAAGAAGAAAAGGCTAGGGCAAAAAACCCATACTTTTCTCTTGTCTCTCTCGTAAGGAAGAACCAGGCCGTGGTCAAAAGACACGATAACAAGAACGTGAGACCGAAAACGTGGGCCAAGTTATTCCCCAACAGCAGTTTGGAAAGAATGAGATTTGCGCCGGTAATAATGACCACCAGCAGGTTTGATAACCATAGATTTTTCATTTCTCTTCCTTAAAATATGATCGGGAACGTCAAGAAACCGCCTCTATTAAATCAAATAGAGGCGATTTTGTCAAATTTAGCGACGGCTACCGAAGAATTTTTCTTATGAGCTTCTTGGTATCGTTAGGATTCTTTACCTTGAGACATTCAAAGCCGGCTTCAAACGCGGCATAATCGTTCCCACCAGAGAAGAGGGCATCGCCGACAAAAAGAATGCTTTTCTTGGGCGCGCCTATTATCTTTATGAACTTTTTGATGGTGCTTCCTTTGTTAACTCCTTTTTTTGTCACATCTATGGAGGTAAGCCCGCCCGCTCGTATCCCGAAGTCCGGCAAGAGTTTGGCCAGTTCTATCATTATCTTCGGACGGATATCATGGCGATTCCATTCTTTCTTCACCGAAAGGGGAGCAAGCTGCCCCGCGGCCGAAAAGGTCACTTGGGTTCCGCGATCCTCTATTAAAGCGCCATATATCTTTTTGGGATCTTCAAAACCAGCCTTGGAAAGCGCTGTTTTAAAGGCCTCTCTTACCTTCTTAATTTCGCTTCCGGCCATTCTCAGCTCATAAATCTTTTTCCACCCATTTTTGTACCGGTAAAAAGCGGCTCCGCTGGTGGGGAACAAGAATAAATTCCCCAGTTTTGGGCGTTCCTTTTTCATCGGCCCAAGGAGTTGCCACTTAAAGAGAGAGAACTTGCCGCCGCCTATTATAGCCACCTTCTTTTCTCGGGTCAGTCCGGCAAGCAGTCGGGCCATTTCCCGGTCGAGCGGAAGCTTGCTTTTCACCAGGGTTCCGTCCAGGTCGAAAACAATGACGTCTTTTTCTCCCGAGTTCTTATTCATTCATTTGAATTTTACCCCAATTTCGCTTTTAATAGAATCAGCTTACAAACCGATGGCTAAAGATAAACCCAGAAAAAGGGAACGCGGAGAACGCGAAGAAAAAATTTCTCCTCTTCATCCGGACACCAAAAAAAGCATTTGGTTCGTCGTGCTTTTCGGGCTCGCGATAATTTTCGTGCTCGCGGCGACCGGCCAGGCCGGCCCCATGGGCACCGCTTTTTACGGTTTCTTCGACAAGCTCTTCGGCTGGGGCTACTGGCTTCTGCCGGCGCTTTCGCTCCTCATCGGCTTCACTCTCCTCGCATCCGACAAGAATAAACTTCTGGGCCCGGCGCTCACCGGTAGCATCGTCTTCATTCTGGCTTCTCTCGGCTTTATAGATATCCTCTCGCCCAGAAACGGCGGCTGGGTTGGCATCGTTATCGGTTATCTGAAAATACCCTTCGGAATACCGGCCTCAATAGTCATTACCGTAACCGCCATTCTCGTCTCGTTCCTCGTTATCGTAAACAGGCCGTTCAATCTCAATTTATTCAAGAAGAAAGATGAGGAGGAAGAAGAGGAGGAGCTCGATATAAATCTTCCCGAAGAGCCGCCGGCAAAGACCAAGGAAGAAAAGAAAGAAGAAAAGAAAAAGAAAGAGGAGAACGAGGACGACTTCACAATCGAGTCGAAGATGGAAATTCCAAAAGCGACGGCAGCCCGGCCCATAAGGAACTATGTGGCGCCGCCATTGGACTTGCTCGTCTCGACAACCGAAAAACCCACGATCGGCGACCTACGGGCGAACGCGAACGTCATAAAAAGAACCCTGGACGGCTTCGGCATACCGGTTGAGATGGGGGAGATAAATGTGGGCCCAACCGTTACCCGCTACACGCTTAAGCCCGCCGAGGGCATCAAATTATCCAGAATTACGGCTCTTCATCAGGACCTGGCTCTTGCTCTCGCGGCTCATCCCATCAGGATTGAAGCGCCTATTCCAGGCAAGTCGCTTGTGGGCATCGAGGTGCCGAACAAGGCGGCAGCCGTGGTGCGCCTTGGAAGTTTGTTGCTCTATCCGGAAGCCAAAAAATCCGGCGACCTCGCCTTCGCCCTGGGCCGGAATGTCTCCGGGGAACCAATCTTCAAGGACGTTGAGAGAATGCCTCACTTGCTCGTCGCAGGCGCGACCGGCTCCGGCAAGTCCATAATGATTCACTCCATAATCATCTCCCTGCTCTACAGAAATTCCCCCGAGATGCTTCGATTCATCATGATCGACCCCAAGCGCGTGGAACTCTCAGTCTATAACGGCATTCCGCATCTCCTGTCTCCCGTTATCACCGAGAATAAAAAATCTATTGCTGTTCTCCGATGGGCCATTCAGGAAATGGACCGGCGTTATCAGCTTCTTTTGGCCGAAGGTTCGCGCGACATTAAAAGCTACAACAAGAACGGAAAGAGTTTACCCTACCTTGTGATAGTTATAGACGAACTCGCCGACCTAATGACCTCGTACGGCCGGGAGGTTGAGGGTTCCATCATCCGCCTTGCCCAGATGGCCCGCGCGACCGGCATCCATCTTATTGTGTCCACTCAGCGCCCTTCGGTCGAAGTTATCACCGGATTAATCAAAGCGAACATCACGTCCAGAATTGCACTCCAGGTAGCGAGCCAAGTTGATTCCCGGACGATATTGGACACCGCCGGCGCCGAAAAACTTCTGGGAAGCGGAGATGCGCTCTTTATTGCCGCCGACATTTCGAAACCGCTCCGCATTCAGGGCGCCTACATTACTGAGGAGGAGATAAAAAGAGTGACGGGCTTCATTAAGAAGAACAACGAAAGCTCGGATGAGGGAATCTCGATCGCGAATGGTAACGGCACCGGCGAAGAATCACTGGTGAATCTGAATTTCGACGATTTCGATATGGATAGCTCGAGCGACGAGCTCCTCGGGGAAGCGATTGAGACTGTCCGGGCCGCCAAGAAAGCCTCGGCCTCGCTCCTTCAAAGGCGGCTTAAGGTAGGCTACGCCAGGGCCGCGCGGCTTTTGGACATAATGGAGGAGAAGGGCATTATCGGCCCGGGCGACGGAGCGAAGCCCCGGGAGGTGTTCTATAATGGAGAAGAAAATGGAGAACGAGAATAAAAACCTGACCAATCTGATATTGGAATCCCTCAAATTGAAGGGGCTCACGATAGACAAACTTTCCCAGCTCACGGGGGTCTCGGAGCGAGCGCTCGCACTCATTTTGGAGGAGCGGTTCGACAAACTTCCGCCCGCGCCGTACGTCCACGGCTATCTCTTGAAAATTGCCGAGGTCCTTAATCTGGACGGACAAAAACTTTGGCAGGAATTTTTGAAGAACCGCGAGGAAATCCGCCGGTCTGGAGAAGAGGACATTCTTCCACCCAATCGCTTCGCCATTCCGAAACTCAACAAGAAAATCGTGGTGGCTTCCGTTATCGCCGTTATCGTTTTGGGCTACCTCGCCATCCGTTTACCGGGACTTTTCGGACAGCCGGAGCTTAATCTTACGAACCTTACCGCCAACCCGACAATCGCTTCGGATCCCAGCTTCACTATCCATGGTATAATGAACCCATCCGACGAACTTACGGTTAACGGCGAAGCGGTCTATCCCCAAAAAGACGGCAGTTTCGAGAAGAACATTCTGCTCCAGTCGGGCTTTAATAACGTCACCTTCCAAATTAAAAAACTTCTGGGAAAGGCATATACGATTACCAAGCAAATCTTTTACCAGCCGGCGAAACCCGAAAATAAAACCAATGGCACCCAATAAAAAAACTAACGAAAAACCCGGCGAGGAACTGGATTCGCTCATCGAATCGCTCCAGTCGCGCTTCGGCGAGGGAGCGATAATGAGGTTGGGCGAAAACCACCATTCGAAAGTGGCGGTGGTGCCCTCCGGTTCTTTTTCGCTGGACTTGGCGCTCGGCGGGGGATTGCCGAAGGGCCGCGTCATCGAGATATTCGGCCCGGAGAGCTCCGGCAAGACGACGCTCGCGCTCCACGCAGTCGCAGAAGCCCAAAAACGGGGCGGGAAAGCGGCCTTTATCGATGCCGAGCACGCTCTGGACCCGGAATATGCCGCAAGAATTGGGGTAAAAGTGAAGGACCTGATAATCTCCCAGCCGGATAACGGCGAGGAGGCGCTGAACATTCTGGAGAGCTTGGTGCGCTCCGGCATCATTGATGTGGTGGTCATAGACTCCGTCGCCGCGCTCACGCCGAAGGCGGAGATAGAGGGCGAAATGGGCGCTTCCCACATGGGCCTTCAGGCCCGGCTTATGTCCCAGGCGCTCCGCAAGCTCACCGCCATTGCGGACAAGTCCGGCACCATCATAATTTTCATAAACCAGACCAGAATGAAGATCGGCATGGTCTTCGGGAATCCGGAGACGACGACCGGGGGAATGGCGCTCAAGTTTTACGCCTCCGTCCGGATAGACATCCGGCGCATCGCCCAGGTGAAGAAAGGTGAGGAGAGCATCGGCAATCGCGTGAAGGCGAAGATAGTCAAAAATAAGGTGGCGGCGCCTTTCAAGATAGCGGAATTCGACATAATGTTCGGCGAGGGAATCTCCTACGAAGCGGACGTGATGAATACGGCCATCAAGTACGGCGTGGTAAGGAAGAATGGCGCGAGCTTTTCGTTCGGCGATGAAAAACTGGGCGTCGGTTTTGACAACGTCCGGCTGAAATTAAAAGAAGACAAGAAATTATTGGAAGCCATTAAGAAAAAGACGGAGGAGGCGGCAGAGAAGAAAATTGTAATAGGAGCGAGCTCGCCGGTGGACGAAGAATAAGAAATCCCGAAGTCATGCCGACTTCGGGATTCGTCTCTCTAATACATGCTTATGGGAGAATTTGTTGGGAAGAAAAACTCTTTCCCAACACAGAAGGGGAGTGTAAATTTGTTTTCTACAACCTCCCCAAGAATCAATAATCTTTCACCTGCGTATCTCTCGAAGGTGAATCTCTCATTTGATCGGCATGAAAATACGTAGCGAACCAGATTCACATCCTTCAAAGAGAGAGAAAGAAGTAAAAAGGCAGCGGTGGCAACATTTAACGCAATTGCACCGGCTTTGCCAACCCTAACGGGATATTCAAGCATTCCCAATTTTGCTTTGCGAACCATAATAATCAAGTCCACGGTGTTATACACACCATATTCAGTCGTCTCGTCCTCAAGAAGACTCTTTGTTTCGTCCGCATTAAGGTGGCTGATGATTTTCACGCTTTCGTGGGTTTTTCTCTCGAACACTTCTTTTATCCCCCTCAGATGCAGCCCATTCGGCACCTCTATAGCAAGCGCCCCCTCTATAACTCTGGGGCAAAGCGGGGCTATTGCTTGGATTGCGGCCAATCGTTCATTGCCAATAATCTTATCGGCTATTTCGCGATTTAAGCCCTGTTTCTCGAGCGCGAGACAGAATTGGTCCGATTGGGACCTGCCAAGTTGCACTATGCCAGACATAGCGTTCCTCTCTTTCTTTATTTGTTGCTTTGTAAATTCCTCCGGCAGTCGCTCAAAACTGGATAATTGAGCTAACCATAGAGGGCGAATTGCTATCTGGAGATTAATGCCGAGAACTTACTTTTGCAAGCCGTTCAGCTTGAAGAAATTCTCGAGTAGCTTGGCCACCAAAATCGGGCCGGTACCGCCCGGGGTGGGAGTGTAATTGACCGAATCCGGGACATTTGCCGCATCAAAATCGCCGCAGAATTTATCGTCTTTCTTGTCATACCCGAAATCGATGACAATTGCCTCGTTTTTAACATCTTCCGCGCCGAAGAGGCTTGCCTTTCCGACGCCGGATACGATTATATCCGCGGTCTTGAGCTTATCTTTCGTATCTCCGGTCTTGCTCGTAAAAACGGAGAGCTCGGCCGCCCTATCCATAAGCCAGACGGCAACCGGCTTTCCTACCAATACGCCTCTCCCAATAACCGCAACACTTTTGATTTTTAATTCCACATTCAAAACTTTCAATATTTCTTCCACCACGCCGACAGCCGGGGGCAAAACCGGGTTCCGGCCGGCATAGAAAGCGCCGAGCGCCCGTTCGCCCAGAACGTCCGTGTCTTTTTCGCGCGGAATGGCATTCAAAACGTACTGCTGGCTGATATGCGCCGGCAGCGGAAGCTGAACGATAGCGCCGCCGCAGGTCTTGTATTCGGCAATTTTCAAAATCTCCTTGCGCAACTCGTCCTGCGTTATTTCTTCCGGAAATTTATAGAGCCGGAAATCCACGCCCAGCTCCTTCGCGAATTTTTCTTTCTGCTTCAAAAAGCTCTCCGAGTTCGGGTCGTTCCCGACTAGAAATGCCGCCAAGAACACTTTGGGTGCACCCTGTTTTTTCAGGTTTTCCAATATATCCGAGGCGATTTTCCTACCGTCTATGACCATTTCAATACCCAGTATAACCAACCATACCCGTCAAACACAAATAAAAGACCCTCGTTGTTCAAACGAAGGCCTTGATGAACCAAACAGGGATAAGTGTTATATGGCATATCCCCATAACCGGCGATGTGTCGGCAATCCATCTGCCACTCGGGCGCAGCTCGCCTGCTTTTTCGGCTGACGTTTACTGAGAGCAGCCTTCTTCTCTCTCTTCAGTGATTTCGACGAGAATCTCGATGTTTTGGATTTCATATCTCCTCCTATGGTAAGTGGGTTGACTGTGATGATTGATTTTTCAAGTTGCATTTCCCCGGAAGAACGAAAAACCTCTTCCGAGGAAGAGGTTTTTCTTGGCGTCCATCCTATTCAATCAAGAAAAATCCCTTCCTCGGGGGAGGTAAAGAAGAATCCAAAAAAGAAGTTGTTGCGGGAACTGAATTTCATATCTAATTAAATGCTAGCAATGCCGTAAAAACGCGTCAAGAACGCTAGTGTATTGGGAACTTTTTGCAGATCCTGGCCACTTCTTTCTTAATAACATCGGTTTTGCCTTCCTTCATAAGGACCTCGGATATAAGTCGACCGAGGGTTTTTACGTCCCGTTCTTTCAGTCCGCGGGTCGTGATGGCCGGAGTGCCCAGCCGGATGCCGGAGGGACTCATCGGCGTGCGCGTATCGAAGGGAATAGTATTTTTGTTCGCGACAATTCCTACTTCCTCCAAAAGTTCGCAGGCCTCCTGCCCACTCAATCCGCGCGCCCAGGTATCCACGAGGAAAAGATGGGAATCGGTTCCACCTGAGATGACCTTCCAGTGATTTTTCTTGAGCGTCTCCGCGAGCGCCTTCGCATTCTTCACGACTTGCCTCGCATATTTCCTGAAAGCTCCCTCGCTCGCTTCCTTCAAAGCTACTGCCGTTGCCGCGATTTGATTCGCATGCGGACCCCCCTGAAGTCCGGGAAAAACGGACTTGTCTATCGCTTCGGAATACTTCTTTCTTGAGAATATAAGAGCCGCCCGAGGACCGCGGAGCGTCTTGTGCATCGTGGTCGTTACAACGTCGGCCGAATCAAAGGGCGAGGGATAGGCGCCGGCCGCCACGAGCCCGGCAAAATGAGACATATCCACCATGAAAATCGCTCCCGAGGACTTCGCGATGCGCTGGAATTTTTTGAAATCGATGGAACGGGAGTAGGCGCTGTATCCGGCGATGATAAGTTTGGGCCTTTCTTTCTTTGCGAGCCCGGATACCTCGCCGTAATCCAACTGTCCGCTACCTTTATTAACCGCGTAGGGAATTATTTTCCATAGTTTCCCGGTTGCACTCACCTTATGTCCATGCGTGAGATGCCCGCCCATATCCAAACGCAAGCCCATTATTTTTTCTCCTATCGGGACGAGGGCCAGATAGACCGCGAGATTGGCGGGAGAACCGGAGTAGGGCTGAATGTTCACGGACCATTCCTTCGGGGAAAGTTTGAAGAGTTTGAGGGCGCGAATCTTAGTCAGGTCTTCCAGTTCGTCCACCACGTCGTTTCCGGCATAATAGCGGGCGTGGGCATATCCTTCCGCGTATTTATTGGTAAAAACCGAGCCCAAGGCCCTCAAAACGTCGCTAGAAACGTAGTTTTCGGAGGCAATCAGGTCCAGGGTATTCGCCTGCCGCCTGGTCTCCTTATTTATCAAATTTTCAACGATTTTGTCGCGCATTAGAATCTAACTGTACGCTAAAATCGTGAGAAACGCCAGTAAAAATCCCGCCAGTCCATGGACTGGCGGGATAATTTTCTCTCAAAAACTCACTTCAAAAGATTATTTATGTCATCCAGCGATTTCTGCTCATCTTGAATTCCCGAGAAGCTATCCGGCAGAGAGCCTGCCTGCGCAGGCAGGACTTTCGCGGGAAGAGTACTTGTGACGGTTGTCGTTGCTACCGGCGCCGGATTCTGGGGCAACTGGGCCGAATAATTATTGTCCGCCGCGGGCGCATTGTCAGGCGGAAGATTCTGGCTCCCGCTCGGCGGGAAGAGCATCGGAATATAGGCCGCCATAAGACCCACCGCCATCAGAATGGCAAAGACCGCAAGAACAACTCTGTTATTTTTGAAACTGCCCATTTGGTTAAATTAGTTGGTTCTGGGGCGATACCTCTTCCTTATATTCTATCGCCAGTTTCGTCATTCGGGAAGAGTAGCGCTCGGGAATCCATAAATACCCCTGCTTTTTAATGAGGTCAAAGATGTCTTTCGTTATCTTCACATCCTGCAAACAATAGTCCTTGAGCTTCTGGATCTCGCCCCGCTTGTACATCTCAATGGCTTCACCGCCGTAGCCGGACTTACCCGCACCCACATTCGCTTCAGCCAAGATCCCCAAACTTATCCTCCGCCCGAGATTTTTCTCTATCGCCTCCAAAATATCAAAATGCTCAATGGAATTGATGTTGAAGCTGAAATATTTCTCGAGGACCGGTAAATCGAAACGCGCGCCCGCAAAGGTGATGATAAGGTGGGTCTTTTTGAGGAGTTCACCCAATTTGTCCATCTCATTCTCGTCAAAGGCGATGTACTTATCCTGGCCGAAGGAATAAACGCCCACCACCGAGATATCTATCTTCCCGATGTTATCGCGCCCGCCCACGTCGTCAAAGAAATTCTTCGTCTCGATATCCAAAACAATCTTATCCATTTTATTGAATGAAACTTATCTTACCACAAAAAAATGTAACGTCTAATTCGCTTATGTTTTCGAGGCAACTCTCGGAACACCGTCGGCTTGGTTCCGCCTTCGGCGGACGATGGCGTGAGAGCGTAGGATGCGCTTGGCCGCTGGAGCCAAGCGACATCTGGTACCGAGAAAATATGGGCGAATTAGACGTACCTATCCGCCACCTTCGATGCCGCATAGCTGTCGGGCTTGGTCTTGGCCTCAAAATTGTGCGCCCGCACCATTCCCACCACCTCCTGAATGAGGTTTTTGGTCGGGCCGTTCTCGCCCACGTCCACGTGAATCTCAAAATCCCAGTTCAATTTCATGCCGCTTACTTCATGTTCCTTGGTCGCTTTCTCCAGATCGGTCAGAATCGCCTTCGCAGTATCGATGGAGAGCATTACCTCCTGAATGATTCTGTCATGGAGGTTATAGAACTTACCCAAAGCTAGCCGTCGCCAGAAATATCTTCCGCCGTTTCCCACGCGATGCACCACAATTGCGGTCACGAAGTCCGCACCATTATCTTGCAAATGAAGTGAGTCGCTTCCGATAATAACCTTATACTGAGAACTCGGTTTAGCTTTTATAAATCCCAAAATCTCGCGGACGACTTCGTTCGCTTCTATCTTCAAACCATATGAAGTGTTGAAAAACAGGTTCATTACTAACAAAATAAGCCCGGCGGACGGGCTTGTCAAATAAAAAAGCCATTCGAATTTCTCGAATGGCTCCCAATAATGACTGCTTCCCTCATCTCAAATCAACCCCCCAGCAAGCCAGCATCAGTGAGCATTTGTACCACCGCTGAATCGGCTTGGTTGATGGGTCCACTGGCTTGTATATACTTCAACAACCTGCTCTCCGAAAAGAGCTTGTCGAAAACCTCTGAACCTAGGTGATAAGACGTCCCAAGGATCTCCACACCCGTCCCATTCTCCTCTGCCAAGAACCAATTTCTTCCCCCGTCGACGGACACTAGACTGTACAAGCGTCCCTCGAAAGGCGCCCGTCCTTCTACGCGAAGATGAGTCCTACGGAAGCAAGTTAGTCTATACTGTTCTGCCTCACGCTGTTCCTTGTCTCTCTTCCGCTGCTCCAACATCCTCGGTACCGAGCTGAAGGCCACGTACGGTTTCCAGCTTTTGTACACCCAGAAACTATACGCTCTGGCACAATCTCTCAGTTGATAGAATCTTTCCAGAAGATTACTAATCCACCGCCGACAACCATCTATCGCTGCCTTGTTTTCTTCTGTTCTCTTCATTGCGAGCAACTTTTTCAACTCTATATCTTTCTCAAGAATTCTCTCCGCCGCGCGGATTAATTCCTGCTGGACGAAAGGGTTGATTCTTTCCCGTTCTTCCTGGGCACCCTTGAAAAGGTCTCCAAATAAAAGCTTAGGTGATGGGTGGAAACCGAATCCCAATCCAAATATATCTCCCGTTCGCTCCAACCAAATAGAAACATAAATGATTCCGATCATTCCTATCACCGGTGCTAACACCAGTGCCGAATCGAAAAGAAGAAATCTTTCATACGGAATGATATCCAAATACAACGAGATAATTATACACAACACGGAAAACACGAAAAATATCGTTTTCGACGCTACCCTTGGGGATAGCAACGATCTGGTATTGATTTGATTCTTCATGACATTCTCCTTCCGCACCTTGTGTTCGGCGCGAATTTGCCGGCCTTTCTGTTCGGCCGAGTTTATGGAATGGGAATCGGGAGCGGACATTGGATAGAGAGATCTTTCTGTTCGATCTTAAATGCCAGCTTTCCCTACTTTTTTAATGAGCGTTCTACATCTTAGAACAGTTTGATTATAACCTATAATAGCGATAAAGTCAACAGTTGAACTGCCGACCAAAAATGCAGGGACAGAGTCAAAAATCCTTATATTACCTACTTTATGGGGGCTTTTTAGTACCCCTTAAGCTTTCTCAGATCTTCTCTGGAAATTCGAAATTCTCCGTTGGGACCCACACGGCGCTTGACGATTTCCTCATATTCCCCGCGTGGCATAATTTCAAATGCCAAACGGTCTGTGGCTTCCTTGGACTTCATATCTCCATGTTCACTTGCTTCATCAGCAAAACCATACAAGTGGAACGCGGACTCGCGAAGCCGATGTTCATAGAATGCGACCGTGTCTTCTCGACTGCCCCGTTTTGCTTCCTCGATTAATTTCCGATAGCCATTGAAAATCCGATGCATTTTCTCAAGATAAGCATTGGTTGAGTTCATCGGCTTCTCTTTGGCCCCTCCAAATGTTTGTCCGTAATCGGTATTTATATAAAAATCGCCTCTTTCCAAAGCCCTCGAAACTCGGTCGTAGGTTACCACTTCCCCTGTTTTTCTTTTTATTAATTGAGTAAATAGACGGCCGTCAATTGAAAGTGAACGATAGGTAGCAACGGGACTTTTTACTTCTCCGAGTACCTTCACTTCTTTTCCTACAAATTTAGGATGGCTTTCGTACTTGCCACTCGACTGATATACCTCAGTAGGAACATTTTCAGCTTCATTAAGCTTGGCGAAATTAACCCCAATATACGTTTCCCGCCCGGCGTTCCGCGAATCAGCGAGCCTTGCTTCAGCCATAGTAAGCAGAAACGGAGAATCTTCCATAAGCTCGTTGGCGAATTGCTCTTTCTGCTCTTTACTTATAGCGCCTGGTAGACTAGCTAGCTCTCTAGGCATAACCTTTTCGCCAAGTTTTAACACCGTCTTGTATGTTTTTATTCCAAAAACCTCTTTTCCAACCACCTCTTCCCGCAGAGAAGGGTCGATCCTATAGACCTCACCCTTCTTTACCGCGAAGACTGGCATATGGATTTTTTCGACGACGGGAAAAATCTCTTCGGCCGACACACCAACATCCAACGAATTATCTTCCTTCACCCTCGCGAAAAATCCGGCAACTTCAGGATTACTAACAATTACCTCGTTGTAATTCATAAAGTCGCCCTCGTGGTGATAACTGATCGTTTCCTGCAATTGCTGTTCGATTGGCTTCGTGTGTCCTTCAGAAAAATCATACGTCGCGCTACTGTGCGTCACTATACGCTTACTACCCTCCGCTATAGTGGCAGCATCGGAAGGCGATGCGACTTCTACCGAGCCACCATTCAACAGAACACCCATGCCCGCCCACATTCCTTGCTGTTCTGGAGAAATAGCTGACGTGGAGATGGTCGGTTCAAAAGCCAAGACAATCTTGAGTTTTTCTTCCCAAGGGATATCGCTTCGTATGAGCGAATTGCTCTCCGGCCCACCCCGGGGCGTAAGGGCATGCACTATGGCAACGTTATATTTAGCCAGCACATTCTCCACATCACGCTCTTGCTGCTCTTTCTCATATGCATTCCATTCGTTCTCTTTTTCTGAATAAAAATCATGGAGTAATCCTTCAATCGAGTGTAATCTGCCGTCATCCGCACGCTGCTCTTGAAAACCCGAGACGAGTTCTTGGGCGCTTCGGTATTGCTCATCAAATTTTTCTTGGGTTAATTTCTGAACCTCTTTCTTCTCTTCCAACCGCTGTATTTCCCTAAAGTGCACTAGGCGTGAAATTAAGCCCTCTCTAAACTGTAGTAGTTGCCCATCTGTAACCTGTATTTGTCTAACGGCTTCTTCCGCTGCCAATTTTCCCGCTTCGGCCTCTCCGAGCAATTTATTAATTCTCTCATCTAATTCACGATCAGATTGAAAGTGTTCACTCTGAAGCCCATGAATTTTTTCAGCCAAAGCAAGACGCTCTTCGGGAATTTCTTTTTTCGAATACTCCCGCGCAGATTGATATTTTCGTTCTCCCTCCATATTGACGAAAATAAGCCCGGCGGATGGGCTTGTCAAATAAAATGGGGTGTTATTTCTTCAGCTTTAAAAGCTCTGCTGCCGCGGAGGCGATGAAAACGACCTGTAGGATGATGAAAATGACGTCATTGATGCTTACGCTGTAACCAAGCAGTAACGCGCCGCCCAAGATGAACCACAAATCCTGCTTGCGTTCGTTTCGGAGCCATATCGAGAACGATATCACAAGAAGTCCCAAAATCCCGAAAACCATGAACAGATTATTCATGCCGGTTCATTTTCACCAAATTTGAGCCGCCGTTAACACCGATGATCTGGCCAGTTATTGCGTCATTTTCCGCGAGCATCACGGCAACGTGGGCGATTTCATCGGGACGAATAAACCGTTCTATCAGCGTCGCATCCTCATAGCGCGATTTTTCTTTTTTCGAGATGTTTCCCCACGGAGGCGTCCAAGTATATCCGGGAGAGATGGCATTCACGAGGACGTTTTTCCCGAGTTCCTTTGCGAGATTGACGGTGAGGTTCGCGAGCGCCGCTTTTTCGGCCGAGTACTGCATGAACTCCGGATTGCTCGAGGCCAATTCGCCGTAGAGGGAAGTAATGTTGATTATCTTTCTTTGGGAATCCGAACGAATTTTCAAGAATTCCTGCGTGGCATGAACGGCGGTCATTAAAATGCTCTCGTGCTGACCCTGCCACGCCTTTTCGTCGAAGATGTCGCCGGACTTGGCGTCGCCGGCATTATTGACCAGCACATCAATTCCGCCAACGTCCCTTTTTATCGCGCCGAACATTTTTTTCGTGTCCGCAACTTTCGTAAGGTCAGCTTTGTAGATACGGCCATCGGAATATTTCCTTACTTCCTCAAGTGTCTTTTGGGCGCCCTTCTTGTTGGCGCGGTAGTTCACGAGCACAATAGCTCCCTTTTGGGCAAGGACCACGGCGATGGCCTGCCCGATGCCGCTCGACGCTCCCGTTACCAAAATGTTTTTACCTTTGAGATTCATAATTTAAAAACTTCGATTCCTTCGGGACCGTAAAGCTCCTCATTGAAGAACTTCAGTTCGGTGGGAGTTATTCTATAGGTCTTCGATTTGATGACCTTATTCTTGATATTTTCGAAATTTATGACCGACTCGAATCCCGAATTCGTCGCATTCCAAAGCGAGAGCATCGCCTTAATCTTTTCGACATTCCTGATCTCCTCGGCAGTTCCTGTTCCCTGAATGCCGACTTTTTTATCGGTCACTTTTTGCCCGGTATCGGATATTGAGAAAGCCACGGTCTTATTCATTTCGATATTCCGGCAATGCTCGCTCTCCGGCTCGCTGATGAAATAAAAGTTCAGGTTGTCGTCCACAGCGTAATAGACGGTGCACGTCGAGAGGCGAGTGCCCAAGGTCGCGAGAGACATCAGGTGATTGGATTCAAGGTATTGGAGCAGTTTTTGTTTGTCGTTCATGTCGTTCTGCGTCATTACGTGTTAATTATACCGCTAAATTCAGAGTTGGAGAGCGGGACCGTAAATCGGGAGGTTGGTATTGTACTGCGTGCTTGGTGAATATTGCATGGGGATTTGGGCTTGGGTTGTTGTCGCCGTCGTTGTCGCGGTCGGCACTACCACGGTTAAGGAACTGAGCTCTTCCTTCACCACGACCAGGACCTGGTTAGCAAGCTGAAGCGCGGCCTGCTGTTGAGCTACCGGAGCGCTCTGAATATTAGTAAGCAAAGATAGGACTGATTGGATAAGTAAAAGTAGAGAGGGGATGTTCATATTATTTTAGAGACGATTGCTTCCACATATACCAGAACCATTTGCGGTAGCTTTCCGCCAGGTTCTTGCTGTGAATCACGAAGAATACGACGTTATCGTCGATTTTCTTGATAGAGAGGCCCGTATACGTTATTACGTAATCCCCGAAGATGTGAATCGCCGAGTTCGTGGAATATTCCTTGGGAAGGAAGCGATACTCCAGGATACCCGAGAAGTGTTTGGGGAAATCGGGTATTTGGGATTTCACCTCGTAATCGAATAACTGGATGAATTTTATCTTCTTCCGGTTTGCCTCCTTAAAAAAGGCCTCGCGGCTCGCTTCGAGGCGGGGATCGAACCATCCGCCCTTCGCGCCGATAAAGTAGCTTTCCTTACCCACGCGGAGCACATCCCTAAAAATATTCTTTTGCCCCTCGAGCCCCCGATAGATATAGGCCTCCTCCGGAGCCAGGCGCTCGCTGAACTTCTTTTTGAGCGTCGGGAGAAAAGCTCTCAATTTTCCTTCTCGCTCGCTTAGAAGCTCGGTCAGCTTATCCGGGTCCACCGCGTTATAGCGATTCTCGGTGGCGGAAAAGATTTGGAAACAAAGCCCCTTATCGATGAGGCGCTCAATGGCATCGTAGGTATTCCGCCGGTGGATCTTCGCGGCCACCGCAATTTCGCTGACAGTGGACTCTCCCCGCTCGACAAGCGACTCATAAATTTTCGCTTCATTGGGGCTAAGGCCCAAACTTTCAAATATATCCTGGTTCATATGGTGGTGGTGTCTATCGCCAAGTGGTGGTGTTGGCCACTCAATATACATATTATAACATCCTCTCGAACAGTCAAATGCTGTTTTTAGTACATTCACAAATTAAAAGGGAGAAATGTCATGGATACATTCGGAAAAATGCAAACGGCACCCATTACCATGGACGGAATCATTGAATTACTAAAGAAGGAAGGGGGTATCTTCATCGCTCTTATCGAGCGAATTGAAACTCACATTATTGGCTCTCCTCTTCAACCTCAGGAAGTCGCGATTTTCGACCTCGAATTGGAAAATATAGGTGTGCCGATCGCCCGGCAGGTTGCCGACCATTTCGCCAGTTGTTTCGGCGGTGAGAAAAATACTTTCCGATTGGTAAAGGGATACCACTTGCTCAATAGGCAGGCGGTAGAGTTCGTTCGCGATTGCGTGGCACGGGAGTATGTGCGTAACCTTGAAGATGTTTTGGGTCAACTGTTCAAGTCATTGATGGAGCTAGAGGAAATTAAACCAGCAAGCATAATGACAGGGGGTGCAAGATGAAACTCTTCATGTTTTGTGTCGCTTTAATTTTGTCCTCGTTTCTTCTCGCAAACGCCCAAAACCGCCCGATCGACTACCAATTCCGTTTTCTCATGCATCTGCAAATCGTGGAGCCGGGGAAGACATTCGGGGTTGCCGCCTGGGGAATCATTCCGGATGCCACTCAGAAGATATCCAAGTACTTCTTAGTAACCGGCCTGGTGGTAAAGGGGGATACCACTAGGTGGGTGGAGGTGATGGGCGGAGGCTATACAAAGGAAAGAGATTTCCTTCCGGCAGCGGACATTCGCTCCAACATCGATTTTCTCAAATATGGAGTGAGCGCATTCGCTGAAGCTCTTTGCTCATTCCGAGAAAAGAGGTTGATTCTTCTTCCGAATGTCACCAAAAACTTTCATATCGGCAATTTCAAGATTGGAGTCGGTGGAGAAAGCGACATAATTTTCGAGAGAGATAAGAAATTGTCGTGTGGTTTCGGACCGAGAATAGCCATATCGTGGCCATGGCGCCAAAGCAAGATTTCCCTCGCTACCGGGTACCAAAGAACTAACGGGGACTTCGATATCCTCAGGAGCTACCTGACCCTAAATTTCTAGAGGACGGACTAACGTAAAAATCAAAACTCCCTCAATCCTGAGGGAGTTTTTGTAGCTCTAAATCCACTTATTGGCTATCAGGAAATCTCGCACTTGAATGAAGATTTTCTCGTGGCCGGCCGCATTGGGATGAAGCCCATCATCAAAATCCCCATTATCTAAGGGTTTAATATCCAGAAAAAGAATATCGTTTTCCCGACAGACATCTTTCATTATCTCACGGTACTTTTCAATGTTTTGATTGGTGTAGTAAATATCCACCCACGGCACGGGCATCGTATTGGACTCATCGCAATTTCTTAAATCCATAAAGATTATATTCTCCGTTATTTTCCTGGCCCGCCTAATAATTTCCTCTAAATTCTTTCCAAACTTATCCGGCGCGACCAGATAATTGCTCGGCGTATGTTCGTACGCCGCGTCATTCCCGCCCGTTTGGAATATAATGGCATCGGCATTTTTGGCCATAGCCCCCACATTCCTAATTTTGGCTTCCGCTTCAAAGCGATTCAAAATCATTTCCGACGTCCCTCCCGAAACACTGCAATTATAGATCTCAACGTAATTTTCTCCAGTCCTTTTCCCGACATGAAGCCAAAGGCGATTAACCCAGCCGCCTTTCTCCAAATCCCAAGCGCCCCAAGCCGTGCTGTCTCCGAATATGCAGATAGATTCTATTTTTTTCATTTGTGGACGGTGCAGGACTCGAACCTGCGACCCCTGCTGTGTAAAAGCAGTGCTCTACCACTAAGCTAACCGTCCAAATGTCGGCCCGGAAGGACTCGAACCTTCGATACACGAGGTATAAGCTCGTTGCATTAGCCGCTATGCTACGGGCCGCTAGGCCTTCAATCCTACTTGCTTCAGATTAGAACTTTTTACGATTTTGTAAAACTCTTCCTGCTCCAAGGTCTCTCTTTCCATGAGTGCCTTCGCGATCTTGTCCAGGAGCCCGCGGTTTTTGGAAACAACGCTTTTCGCGATACCCAGCGTCTTTTCAATTATTTTATTTACCTCAACGTCTATCTCCGTACCTACGGCTTCGGAATAATCCTTTTCGGTCGTCATCTCCCGGCCCAGGAAAATTAATTCCTGAGTTTTGCCGAAGGTCCTCGGCCCCAATTTTTCACTCATTCCGTACCTAGTAACCATTTTGTGGGCATCGTCCGTCGCATTCTTTATGTCGCTTGAAGAACCAGTCGTGATATCTTTAAAGACCATCTGTTCCGCTGCGTAACCGCCGAAGGAAACCGCGAGGTCGGCCAAAAATTGCGTCTTGGTGCGAAGATGGGTTTCTTCAACCGGCAATTTTATCGTATAACCGCCCGCCATTCCCCGACTGATGATGGAGACCTTATGAATCGGGTCAGCATCCTTGAGAGCCGCGGCGACCAAAGCATGGCCGGCTTCGTGATAGGCCGTTATTTTCTTTTCGTTGTTGGAAATCACTCGACTCCGGCGCGCGGGACCTAGCATCACCTTTTCAATGGAATCCAAAAAATCATTTTGGCTGACGATCTTCTGATTGTTCCGCGCTGCCATGATTGCCGCTTCATTGATGAGATTCGCCAAGTCCGCTCCGGCAAATCCCGGCGTGCGAACCGCCACTACTTTCAAGTCGACGTCTTTGGCCAAGGGCTTTCCAATGGCATGAATTTTCAAAATTTCTTCACGGTCCTTTATATCAGGACTGTCCAAAACCACCCGCCTATCGAATCTGCCGGGTCGCAAGAGCGCCGCGTCCAGTACATCCGGACGATTCGTCGCCGCCATCACAATTACGTTCGTATCACGGTCAAAGCCGTCCATCTCGACGAGGATTTGATTCAACGTCTGCTCGCGCTCGTCGTGCCCGCCTCCCAAGCCCGCGCCGCGTTCGCGGCCCACCGCATCTATTTCATCTATGAAGATTATGGAGGGCGCGGCCTTTTTCGCCGTCGCAAATAAATCCCGCACGCGCGAGGCGCCCACGCCCACGAACATCTCGACGAACTCCGAGGCCGAGATGTGAAAGAAGGGGACATCGCTCTCGCCCGCGACTGCGCGCGCCAAGAGCGTCTTGCCCGTTCCCGGCAGTCCCATGAGGAGTACCCCGCGGGGAATCCGCGCACCCATATCCAAAAACTTCTTGGGATTTTTCAAGAAATCCACCACTTCGCGCAGTTCTTCCTTGGCCTCCTTCAGGCCCGCCACGTCCTTGAACGTCACCCGGTCCCTACTCCGGGTAAAAAGCTTGATGTTCATCTTACCGAATGAAAATGCCTGATTCGCCCCGGTCTTGGCCTGCTTAAATATCCACCAGAAGACGACAGCTAACACGACAATGGGTAGGAGGGTCGGAATGAGGATGCCCATCCAGTATTTGAAGCCACTCTCATCCTGGACTGAGAGTTCCACCTTCGCGAGCGTACTCGATGCGACGCCGTAATTATATAGGGTCTCGATGATGCCGGTTTCGCTCTCTTTCCTCGATAGGGCGTCCTTGCCGTCTTGAAGCTTTATCTGCAGGTCGTTCCCGTTCACCAGAATGCTTTTTACCTGTCCGGCGTTTATTTTTTGCGCCAGCTGGTCAATGGAGAGCTGCTGAACATCACTGCCCGTGCCTGAGAAAAAGAGAGAAAAAATGAAGGCGACCAGAAGGAGAAAGGTTAGAGCGCCCAAGAAATTTTTACTGAAGTTTTTCATCCCGTTAGAAATAAACTAAATAACCAGATTGACTAGAAAAGGTCTTATATTCAGATGCTTTATTGTTCATAGAAATTGATTACGTGTTTATTTCTAACGGGATTCATATGCTGGCAAGGTTCATTATAACGGCTTTGGAAAAATTTTGTAGCCCACCTCAAACTGTCTGAGATAGGCTACGATGTGATGCAACTCCGCTACTCTTTCTTAGCTCCTTCTCCTCTCCTAATCGGGAATCTTGCCACATGGGATTTTCCAACAGAACCCTTTGGCATCATGGATTTCCTTGCCATGAGATGACCCTGGTTCGGCAATACTCTCAAATTTGGAAAAGTTCCCAAAGGAACGGCACTGGAGAAAGATTTTCCCTTCATAATCATGCCTCTCTAAGTTATGGGGTGAGCGGAATAGTGGGCTGATGTCGCAAAAAGCTGGTATTTATAATAACCCAATGGCTTTATTTCGGTCAACCGGGTAGTAGAAACCCGATTAATTCTTTTTCGGACACGCCGCAATCGAGTTTTCACTCCCGGTCAACCCAACGAAAACCCCGCCGGTCCATGGACTGGCGGGGTTGTTTTCTATTTTATTTCTTCAATTTCAAAACGATCCTTCTCTCCTGCGGTTTTACCTCCTGAATCACGAAATTATATTCCTGCCCGACCGTAACCTCTTTTCTCATCTCCGGCACGCCGCCGAAATCCGTCACGTGCAGTTGCCCCTGCAATCCGTGTTCCAAATTTACGACTGCGCCGAAAGGATTGAAGAGATAAACCGTACCTTTAATCTCATCGCCGTCTTTGTAGAATTCCTCCACCCTATCCCAGGGATTATCCTTCAACGCTTTGAGAGAGAGGGAAATTCGGCCATCTTTAATGTCCACTATCTTGGCCTTGATGGCTTCGTCCACTTTCACGTACTCCTTCGGGTTCTCGATCATTCTGTAGTCTATCTCGGAAACGTGAATGAAACCCTCAAGCGCCGGATTATCGGTGAAGCGGATAAAAATTCCGAAGTCCGCCACACCCGAGACGACTCCCTCGATTACCTGGCCCACGGAATAGTTCTTCGCCAGTTCTTTGGCGTTCAATTCCTGCGCCGCCCGTTCGGAGATGATGAGCTTGTTGGTGCGGGGATTTGCGTCGATGAGTTTGACCTCGAATTCCTGGCCCACGAAGAGCTGGAGCGCTTCCAATATCTTCCCTTTTTCCTCGACGCTTACCTTCGGATAGTGCTCGTTTGAAAGCTGGGAGACCGGAAGGAATGCCGTAAGACCCTTCAGGTCGGCTGTAAGGCCGCCTTTATTGAAACCGGAGATCTTCACATTGAAAGCTTCGTCCTTGCCCATCAGTTCCTGAACGTCGGTCCAGGCCTTTTGTTTGTCGGCCTGCGATAGCGAAAGCTCAACGAAGCCCTCTTCATTGTCCACGGAGACCACCTTTCCGTGCACCGGATCGCCAGGATTTAAACTCTTAACGACCTCCTTTGCATTCTGAAGTTCGCCGCGATAGACCGCGCCCGTGCCGAACCGGCCCAAGTCAACCGTGAGCATTTTCGAACTTTTGCCCAAAACTTTCCCCTCAACCAAATCTCCGGCCTTGAGGGTCGGCAAAATATTCGGGTCACTCTTCAAAAGCTGGCTCATTAAGGTGTTCGCGCTGGGTTTAACCGGACTCATTGTAAAGAGAAGATTATCACAAAAGCTCTTTGAAAATCAATCCCGTTAGAAATCGCGCCCGCGCGCAAGCGCGCCCCACGAGGGGTCTCGGGGCGGTCTATTTCTAACGGTATCAAGTCGTAAAAACCGTTGAAATTACCTCAAAAAAATGATAACCTTAATAATAATCATGATTATAAACTACTACGGCGGCGATTATTTCAAGATCCAGGCCGGCGATTTGGTAGTGCTTATCGACCCCGAAAACCAGCGCTCCTACAAAGGCGCCGCTTTGATATTGAACACGATCCGGCCAGCCCTAGCCGAGGCACCCGCGGAGGCGACCCCATTTTGGATAGACCACCAGGGAGAGTACGAGGTACAGGGGATCCAGATTGAGGGCTGGAGCTTGGGCGAGGAGGAGAAGAAGGAGAAGACCGCCTACCGGATGGTCTTCGACGACGTGTGCCTGGGAATTCTCGGCCACATCACCCATGATTCCAACCCGAGAATCCATGAGTTTCTGAAGGACTGCGACGTACTTATAATCCCGGGCGGAGAAAAACCGCACATCGGCGCCGCGGCGGCCGCCAAGCTTATTCGCCAGTTGGAGCCGTCGATCGTAATTCCATCCCTCACGAAAAATCCAAAACCCTTGCTCAAAGAGATGGGGCAGGAGAAGGTGAAAGAGGAAGAAAAATTCGTTTTCAAGAAAAAGGACCTGGTGCCAAAGGCAATGATCGTGAAGTGCCTGACTTATTAAAAGATGAGGGGGCTTCTTTCCAAATTCAACCAGTTCATCAGAAACGTCCAGCGATCGGATGACAGGACGAAGAAGCGCTGGCTCACGATATTTTCGGGCACGGGGATGCTTATCGTCATCGTACTCTGGGTTGCCTATCTGAATGTCACCCTGCCCAGAACCTCGACTGTCCCAGATGTGACGTCGACCGCGGTAACCGCTCCCGCGGCGCCCGAGGAGGGAACAACTTTTTTCAAAACACTGGGTTTAGGATGGGAAAATGTTTGGAGCAATGCCCGAAACGGCGTTCAATCCATTTGGGATTCCGTAAGCCAAAGCTGGACGAAGGTCAGTGAGCAAATAAATAGGACGAACAATCTGAATCTGGAAAAGCCGGCTACGACCTCTACGGAAACGGCGCCGGAAAATCGGATATCGACCTCAACCGAGAATTAGAGTAAATTAACCTACGAACTTCATTTGAATCATGACCGAGGAGAACAATAAGAAGGATAAAATTCAGGCGCAGGAAATCACGACCGAACTCCGCGATTCCTATTTGGACTACGCGATGTCCGTCATCGTCTCGCGGGCCCTCCCGGACGTGCGCGACGGCATGAAGCCGGTTCAACGCCGGATTTTATGGTCAATGTGGGACACGAACTTGACCCACTCGGCCAAATTCAAGAAATCGGCGAACGTAGTCGGCGAAGTACTCGGTAAATACCATCCGCACGGCGACATTGCGCTTTACGATGCGCTGGCCAGAATGGCCCAGGACTTTTCCCTGCGCTATCCATTAATAGAGGGTCAAGGCAACTGGGGCTCCATCGACGGCGATAGCCCCGCCGCGATGCGTTACACGGAAGCACGGCTTTCGAGGATCGCCGAGGAACTTCTTTTGGATATAGATAAGGACACGGTGGACTGGCAACCGAACTACGACGCGACTCGAGAGGAACCGAAGTTCCTTCCGGCTAAGCTGCCGAACCTTCTTTTGAACGGCACGGTTGGTATCGCCGTCGGCATGGCCACCTCGATTCCGCCCCACAATCTGGGTGAAATAGCGGACGCCACCGCTCATTTAATAGAGCATCCCGACGCGGACATTAAAGAACTGATGCAGTTCATGCCCGGACCGGATTTTCCGACCGGCGGCATCATTTACGACAAGAAGGCACTTGAGGAGGCCTACACGACCGGCAAGGGCTCGGTCACCATCCGCGCCAAAGCGGAGATAGAAGAAAGAAAGAGCGGCAGCTTCCAAATAGTCATCACCGAGATTCCCTATCAAGTGAATAAGTCCGACATGATAACGAGGATGGCCGAGCTAGTGACCGACAAAAAGATCGAGGGCGTCCGCGACATTCGGGATGAGTCGGACCGCGAAGGATTGAGAATTGTTGTGGAATTGAAGAATGACTCCTCGCCCCAGAAAATTTTGAATCAGCTTTACGAGTATACGGAGCTCCAGAAAAATTTTTATTACAACGTTCTCGCGCTCGTAAACGGCCTCCAACCAGAGATATTGTCGCTTAAGGACGTCTTATCCGAATACGTCGAGCACCGGAAGATCATCATCCGCCGGCGCACTGAGTTCGACCTTAAGAAAGCTCAGGACCGCGAGCATATTTTGGAAGGCCTCGTGAGGGCGCTCGACGTCATCGATAAAATCATCGCGACAATCAAGAAATCCGAAGATCGCGAGACCGCCAAGATTAATCTAGTCAAGAATTTCAAGCTCTCCCCCCTCCAGGCCGATGCGATTCTCGAGATGAAACTCCAGAGCTTGGCCGCCATGGAACGCCAGAAACTCGAGGACGAGCTTAAGGAGAAAAAGAAGCTCATCGCCGAACTTCAGGTCATCTTGAAACAGCCGAAAAAGATCCTCGAAATCATCAAGTCCGACCTGATCGACCTCAAGAAAAATTTCGCCGACCCGCGCCGGACGAGAATCATCGCGAGCGGCCTCAAAGAATTCAGAGAAGAGGACCTGATTCCGCAGGAAGAGGCCATTATCACCTTCACCCAGGACGGCTACGTGAAGCGAATGCCGCCCTCAACCTTCCGCGTGCAGAAGCGCGGCGGCAAGGGCCTCATCGGCTCCGACCTTAAGGAGGAGGATTTGATCTACCAGATCCTTTCGGCCGACACGCACGACAATATCATATTCTTCACGACCGGCGGCAAGGCCTTCCAGACCAAGGTCTACGAAATCCCGGTCGCGAACCGCACCGCTAAGGGTAAATCCATTCACAACTTCCTGGAGATTCCGCCGAACGAAAAGATGAGCGCCATCGTCACCTATCCGCAATCCCAGGCCGACGGCAAGCACTTCATGGTGATGGCGACCAAAAAGGGAGTTATCAAAAAGACGCCGCTGGCGGACTTCGGAAACGTCCGCCGGAGCGGCATCATTGCGATAAAGCTTTCCGCGGGCGACATTCTTGGGTGGGTCAAGCTTTCGGCCGGCGACGACCAAATCGTGCTCACGACTGCCTTGGGCCAGGCCATTCGTTTCAAAGAAAAAGACATTCGCGGAATGGGCCGGGGGGCATCGGGCGTGCGCGCCATGAATCTCAAGAAGAGCGATGAGGTGAGTGGCATGGATATTATTAAAAAAGAAAATCTGGAAAGAGGCGATAAGACCAAATTGCGCATCGTCTCCGTTATGGCGAATGGCTTCGCCAAGCAAACGGCCCTAAACGAGTATAAAATCCAGCGCCGCGGTGGCTCCGGCATCAAGACCGCGAAGATAACCGAGAAGACGGGGCCGGTAATCGGTGCCCACATCGTGGACAACACGGTCGAAGAGGTGCTTGCCTTCTCCGTAAAGGGCCAAGCCATTAGGGCCCCGCTCAAGGATATCCGCGTTCTCTCCCGGGCCACCCAGGGAGTGAGGATTATGAACCTGGAGAAAGGAGACAAATTGGTGGGGATAGTGTGCCTTTAAAGTTTTCCTTTTAAAAACTAGAATTTAAGTAATGAACCTAACGAAGCCGCAGCTCATCATCGTCGCCGCCGCCGGCGTCATTGTTTTGGTTTTCGTTCTCATATTCTTTGGCGTAATACCCGGCCTTCAAAATTCTTCCACCGACCCAACGAAGATAAGAGCGACGCTTAACTTCTGGGGCATTGGGGATGAAAGTGACGCTTACGGCGGGATATTCAACGCCTTCAAACTGACCTACCCGAACGTTACGATAAACTACCGCAGTTTTACGGATGAAGACGGTTATAACTCGGCACTTCTGAATGCTCTCGCGGCCGGCCAGGGACCCGACATATTCATGGCCCGGAATACGGACCTCCTTGAAGACGCTAATAAGATGTCGCCGGTGGCTCCGACCCAATTTTCAATAACCCAGCTCAGGCAACTGTTCCCGCAGGTCGTCGCCAGCGACTTTTCTTACCAAAACAACGTCTTCGCTCTGCCGCTCTCGGTGGACACGCTCGCGCTGGTTTATAATCGGAACATCTTTGACCAGGCGGCCATACCCCTGCCGGCGAGCTGGAAAAACTGGGACGACCTCATAGGCGCCGTTCCCAAACTCGTGAAGCGGGATGCAAGCGGCCAAATCACCCAAGCCGCTGTTGCACTCGGAACCGCGAAAAATGTCGGGAACGCGAGCGACATCCTTTATCTTCTGATGCTCCAGAGCGGGGTAACGATGACGAACAATCAGGATTACCGGATTTCTTTCGCTTCCGACAAGGGAGCCCAGGTCCTCGGTTTCTATTCCCAGTTCTCCAGCCCGAATTCCCAGGCCTATACCTGGAATAATTCCATGCCGGATTCTTTGGATGCCTTCGGCCAAGGAAAGACGGCGATGGTATTTGAATATGCCTCAAATCTTCCCGGAATAAGATCCCGGAACAGTTTCCTGAACGTCGAAGTTGCGCCGGTGCCGCAACCCCAGGGAGCCAATCTTTCGATCTCTTACCCGAGCTACTGGGGCTATACCGTTTCCCGGGAGAGCCAATACCAGGCGCTCGCATGGAATCTCATTCTCGCGATGACGACGAACGATGCAACCGCGAACACCTACGCCCAGAAAACCCAAAAACCGCCCGCCTTGAATTCCTTGATATATCAATATCAGAATGACCCGAATCTCGGCGTCTTCGCGAGACAAGCGCTCACCGCGCGGTCGTGGGTAGAGCTCGATCGTGGGTTTATAGACAATGCCGTTTCGGCTATGATTGATTCGGTGGCTGGCGGGGAAGTTTCTCCAAGGAGCGCCCTTCAGCAAACCCAGGACCAAATAAACCAATATCTGAACCGCGGAACATTTTAAACATGTCCAAAAAAATAATCGGAGCTCTGTACGTTTCCGTTCTCGGGTTATTTTCTTTCGCGAATTCCGCCTCGGCCGCCCTCTTCGATATCTGGCGGGGAACCGGGACTAATGGGCAAACCTGCAACGTCTCATCGAGGGGCTGTTCTCTCTGCGACGGGCTCACGGTGGCCATTAATATCGTGAATGATCTTACGACCTTCGCCGTCATCGCCACGGTCGGAATGGTCGTCTACGGCGCCGTACGAATGATGCTGTCGGGGGGTTCCGAAGAAATGTTTAAAGAAGCCAAGGGCATCATTACGAAAGCGGTCATCGGCCTCGTTATCGTTTTGTGCAGCTGGCTTATTATTAATACCCTGATTCACCTCATACTCGGCCGGGTGGACTTCCCCTGGAACAACGTTCAGTGCCAAAACCCGTAAAAGAACCTATAATAGAGCCATGAACTTATACAAAAATATTTTTCTTTTTTCCTTGATATTTTTAGTGGGACTATCGTTTTCGCTGCACCTCGTGTTCGCTCAGGACATTAGCGGAACGCAAACCCCCAACAAGGGACTTATAAACCCCCTCTGCCCGCCGAGCGACCCAAACTGTCCCAGTTCCAGCGCAGAGGGACTCCTGCATTCCATAGTGGACTGGCTCATAAGGATCGGCACACCCATCGCGGTCGGGATGCTCATCATCGGGGCCTTCCAAATGATGTTTTCGGGAGGCAACGAGGATATGATAAAGCGCGGGAGAAGAACCATTCTTTACACGGCCATCGGCTATGCTATAATTCTCATCGGCTGGGGCCTAACTTCAATTATTCAGGACTTTCTAAGCCACTAGAGCCCCCGAAAAGGTCGCTTTTGGAAAACAAAAAATGAACAAAATCAAAAAACTGGCTGGTATCATTGCGATAGGAGTAGTTTTGGCCTCTCCGTTGGCGGCCTTGGCTCAAAGTGGCATTAATCCTCCACCTGTCCAATACGGTAATGCTCCCATCACCTCGCTCTCTGGAGCACAGCAATCTCTGGCCAATATAGTGAACTGGGTGATCGTCATCTTCTGGATACTCACCGTTTTGTTCCTCATCTGGGCAGCCGTTCTCTATCTCACCGCGGCCGGGAATGAAGAAAAGATAAAAGAAGCGAGGCAGCGGGTTATCTATGCCATTATCGCGGCGGTAATCGCCCTTCTGGCTAATGGCCTGAGCGGAATCGTCGTCAACCTTCTGAAGGGGCAATAAAAAGTACCGAGCTCAAAACACACCTCCTTGGGGGTGTGTTTTTGTTTTCCATACAATATAATAGTTAATGTATGAAACTGGATTTGAAGAAGGGACTGGCAAATTTCGCGGCAACCACCACCATCACGTCGCTTGCCGATGTCGAAAGCACCATCTCGAGCATCGTATCGAGAATGATAACTTTCTTCTGGATACTTTCCGTCCTTGTAATGATCTGGTCCGCTTTCACCTTCCTCACGGCGGGTGACAGCGAAGAGAAGGTTGATAAAGCAAAAAAGATTCTCCTCTATGCGGTGATTGCCGCGGCCATTGCGCTTCTCGCAACGAGCGTTGAACCCATCACCAGAAACATCTTGAGGGGGCAGTAACGGAAAATTATGACAACCCTCCGAAAGCGGTATGTTGTTATCGCTTTTATCTTTCTAATTGGGGTAAGCGCCGTTCTTCATCTATGGAGATTGTCGTCTCCATCGCAGCCAGTCTTCGACGAGGTATATTTTTCAACCTTTGCCGCCCAAGATGCTCTGCATGAACCCTACCTGGACATCCACCCGCCGTTGGGAAGATTCATTCTTTCCCTTCCTTTATTTTTTTACAATGCCAAGTCAGTCGGGGACGCGAACTTCGTCAGAATTTACCGCAGCACCACATCAACCCAGCTCGTCACTGAATACAAGCCGACCGATTACAAGAACTTCCCTTATGTTGATTTGAGGTTGGTGAGCGTCTTTTTTGGGTTGGTTTTTCTCTCGGCATTCTTCCTTTTCGTCCGGGAAATAGCCGGCAACAATGTCGCCCTCCTCGCTCTATTTTTCGCAGTCCTTGAAAATGCACTCCTGCTCCATACTCGCCTCATTCTTATGGACGGAATCTATCTCGCCCTCGGCTTCCTGGGACTTTACTTATTTTTCCGCAAAAAAACTGCCCCGGTCCTCGGGGGCTTGATTTGGGGACTGGCCTTAAGCGTGAAATTGAGCGCTCTCGTTATCGCCGGGCCGCTGCTTATTTTGTGGACTATTACGGACGGCGCGGAGCGGAAAGATATCGGAAAGAGAATTATTAAATTCATTCTTGCCGGAGCAATAACACTTCTGCTGACATGGTTCCTCATTAATACGTCTCTCTTCCCGGTGGCGGGGAGGGAAGCTCTTTTCAACGATCTTTTCAGCACCGGAGCCAGTTCATCTTTTTGGACACCGGTTCAGATCTTCGCCAAAGAGGTTTCCGTATCGGTAACTGGGTACTTAGGCGAGGGGACAAACTGGATGATGAGTCCGTGGTACTTCTGGCCACTTATGATGGGGGTTATGCGCTTTAATCTCTCGGGTTCGAATATCGCTCTTATCGGAAATTCTTTTGTTTGGTATCTCGGAACGCTCGCGGTTATTGCGGCAATAATAAAATTCGTGCGGGCCGGAATTAAAAGAATCGGGGTGGGGGAGGAAGTGAGGCCGGCGCTGCTCTTGCTCGGCGGGTACATACTTTCTCTCGTTCCGTTCTTCACCGTTATCCGCCGGGCAACCTTCCTTTATCATTATTTTCCGGCTCTCGCCTTCGCCATTGCCCTCGCGGCGTTTCTGATAATCAAATTTATTGGAAATAAATCAACCAAAATAAAGATCGCCGTACTTGCCCCAATCATCGTCCTTACCATAATCGGTTTTATAATATCTGCTCCTTATACTTACGGGTTATAAAGATAAAAAAATAGAGCCTCAACTCCATTTACTCGGAGCGAGGCTCTAAAAACTACAAATACAACTTGTAACTATAACTGAAACCATCTGGTCCCACTCCGAAAAATCATTGGTTCCATGCTATTGGGACCACCGTCGTGCTGTCATTGAAAGCAAGAAAGCTCATGACAGCCGGGTGATTTCCTACTCTCAGAGTGTCCCCGGGATGAACAACCAACTCGGTCCTGTTGCTGAACCGAATTCGCACGCTATCCGAAACGAACACGTCCCAGTGGTAACGGAACGGAATCAACGAGAAGAGGTCTGTTTCTGTACTCCAAACGCCCTTAGTGAGCTTTTGGGGAAACGAGATCAGATCCTTTTTCTCTGACGCCTTCGCAATGGCGGAGGGGTCGGTTTTCGGAAGCGAGGCATTGAACTCGGCTCTCTCTTCGGGAGTTTCCAGTGTTCCACCGGGAGGAATCAGGGAATTCCCGGAACTCACACTTACGTCTGGTGCAATAGAATTGTCGATTTTCTCCCGCCACCCCTGCATTGATGCAAAGGTTTTCGGAAAGGAGAATGCGATAATGCTGACGACAATGACGACGGTCGCAAGCAAAGAGACGAACTTCTTTCCTCGATTGCCTGCCCCTCCCAATAACCCGAGGACTACGGCCGCCACAATGGCAACCAGCAGCATCTGGGGATTATTCTTGACCGGAAATACGGACAGGAATAGGGATGTCACCGCCTCAACTAGAAGTACGTTCCGCATGAAATTTATATACTTTCCAATGCGAACCTCGAAATTCTTCCGACTGAGAACCGTCTTCACGGCCGCTCCCAATCCTGCGATGAGCAGGGCAAGGGGTGCGCCGGCGATCGTAAGAAACACCGTGACTAACCCCAAAGCAATGCCAGCAAGTGATATCACCCACGGAATGTAAACAACCATTCCGAGCAATATCACGAACATGGCCATTAAAGCGACCGCAGTAAGAAGATTTCTCAGGCCGCGGAAGTAGAATTCATAATCCTCCTCATCCGCTCCCAGAGCCATTTGATGCAGAGTGAGAAGATCGACGATCTCGGCCGATCCGCCGACCAATATGTCCCAGAAATGATCTAGGATGATTCGTAACACGACAATGAGCTCTTCCATAGCGACTTCCTCCTTAACGGTTTCGCCTTGCTTCCCTTCTTTGCTGGAAGCGGGCTTTGACTTTCTCCAGTGAATTTGCCAGTGGCTGCAATATCGGCTCAACCAAATCCTTTTGAATGTATTGATCGAGGACATCGTGCTCAAGCTGGTAGAACAGATCCTTCACCTCATCTTTTTCACCATGTGCCCACTTCCTCGTGATTAAGGAAATGAACTCACCGCGATCGCTGAGTTTTACCTTCATAACCAAGGTCACGAAAGTATCTTCCTTACGATCAGCGCCTTTTGGTTTTGGAGCAAACCACCAGTGATAAATCTGACGGAAGATCTCTCGCTCTGTAGGATCGAGCTTAATCACAAGAGAGACGAATTCGGACCTGGGGTCATTTTTGGAAAGATTTCCGAAGAAACCTCCGATCTTCTTTCCTATGTCTCCGCCGCCGAAAAGCAGGTGGTAAAGTGAATCTCCAAAAAATGCGGTACCGGTATCTTCAACGATATCCGCTAGGGTACCTTCTTTTATTGCCATAGCACTAAACTCCTTTCGTTCTTCATTGTTGCTTCCGCGGGCTTAGAGATCGGCCCGAAGAGGTGAATGCGTTCAGTTAGTTTCGTTCCTTCAACCATCACCACCATAAATCTCTCAAGAGAACTTATCGTGATGGGCTGAATGACCATTCCGTTCTCGTTCGTCAACATCTTTTTATGATTCAGAAAATCATCTTCGGGTGCGAAGATGACGGGAATTTCCTTGATGGGTCCTCCGTCCTTATCGGCTACAAACGCCGAGAGGACGTATTCCCCATTATTCCCGTTCACTTCCACTTTCAACGAAAATGGGATTGGTCTCGCTTGGGATGCTTTTTCCAGGCTATTAACCCTGAAAGATTCAGTGTTTCCGTTCATCGAGCCTTGAATTCTTGCCGCAACGGTATAGACCCCCGGTTTAAGACCGAAGAATTTCTTTACCGCGCGACCCTCTTTCGTTATCTCGATGGAGTCCGGCACGAGCATATCCTTGTAGAAAAATTCCACCGGAATATTCTCTGCGGGCTTGTTTCCGAACGAAACGTGTGCGATGGCAATTACATCGCCATCCGCATTCGGTTCCGTGAACTCCAGCTTCTTCAACTGGGGAAACCTTTGCTTCTCGGGACCCTGATGTCCCGGCTGTTGAGAGCTCATGTTCTTCCACCATCCCTTCTTTAATTATTCAGTTGTTATGGTTAGTATTCTTTGTGACGAGATTCTAGTTAAATATTAGCATAGAATGGGGCGTTTGTCAAATGCCCAAAGAGCGTATAATATAGGTAAATAAAGGCCAAATTGCCCCCGTGGCGGAACTGGGATACGCGCAGCGCTTAGGACGCTGTCTCGAAAGAGTTAGAGGTTCAAATCCTCTCGGGGGCACAAGTCACGAAATCCATCCTTACGGTGGGTTTTGTGATTTTTATGCCGGAGGATTTGAACGGGAAGGGGGTCGGGGAAACGGGAGTTTCCCCGTGGCGGAAATACTAAAACCGCTGGGTTTTAGGGAGCGGAGCGACGTTCAACTCCTTCTCGGGGGCACGGATAAAAATGAGTAAACCCGCTTCGATCGAAGCGGGTTCGCTGTGTTTAAGGACGCTGATGCTAACTCATGATCTTTCTTTTGAATGTCACTAACACATCCGGGGCCGTATAATCATCGTCCATATCTTCCCCGTTGACGGGCGGTACGAAGATGGAGTCAATCCGCATCCATCCGTATTTTTTAAAAGCGTTCCTACTATTAGACCCGGACGAAGGCACATAATCTCTCCACTCGTTGTCGGCCAGAAGACGCTCCACCCTTCTCCATTTTTTGTCGAAATCTTTTTCAGATTTAGCGAAGAATTCCGAGTTAAAAAAGTCGAACACTCCGGATGTGATACATTCATTGAAGATGATCACCCGACCCTTATCATCCACGTGGTATACCCACTCTGAACGATCGTCAGCCATTCCTTCGTTTTTCAGGTAATCGAGTCCTACATCTTCCGATGTCTTCACTACCCTCCAATAGAGCCTTTGGGACGAGAGAATTATATTCCCCCTCTGTGCTGGCGTAGACGTTGGTGCCATAAGACCTCCGATATGGGTGCGTGGTTGAGAACTGTCTCAAGCTTACGCTTTAGTTGAGCCGGCGGTCAATCATCTCGTGGCGTTGTAGATAGCCTGAATTTCCGCAGCGGAGAGGGCGCGGTTGTAGACGCGGACGTCGTCGATGAGTCCGTTGAAAAATCTGCTTACGACGAACGTCGACCAGGGCGCATCCGCTCCCAAAAAATCGTAATTGTCGTTGCCATACGAATTACGGAGGTTCCCGGCTAGACTGCCGCTATTCAAAACAGAACCGTTCACATAAAGCGTTACGCTCGCGCCGTTGTAAACTCCGGCAAGAAAAATCCAATTGCCGTTCACGAGGCTTCCCCCGCCCGCTTCTTCCAGTTGGAGAAGGGTCGAATTATTGTTTCTCAAAGCGGTGCCTCCCCTGGCGCCGTTCGCATACAACCTCACGACGTTTTCCCCAATCCAAACAATCCCGTGAGTACCGGACACGGTGCCGGGTTTTATCCACCCCGTGACAGAAGCCGAGGATCTTCCTCCAACCAAACTATTCACGCTGTTATCCGGAAGGGCCACGTAGTCGCTGCTTCCGTTAAAACTTCCCGCCTGTCCCACCTTGCCCAAAACATATCGGGTGGTGGACGTGCCATTCCATGTTCCGTTGTTACCGAACCCGGAGTAATCATTCACATCACCCTCGAATCCCCAGTATCCTACCAATCCGCGAGCAAAAGGAGACAGAGAAATATTGTTTCCTGTTTCATACGCAGCGGGATCTATACCGCCGTCATTAATTTCCCTGTCTATATACTTGGCGGATTCCATAAGAGCGACTAATTCCCAGCTTCCCCCAGGGGTATAGGTATAGTAGTTCCCGGTGGAGGTGGCATTCACTGGGTCTATGGGAAGCTTGGAGAGAGGAGAGCCACTGGATATGAGGTTCAAGGGGACGGGTAT